>JAJTWZ010000077.1 GCA_021463145.1 Blastocatellia bacterium
TAGTTCCCCACACGCCTGCGGCGTACCCCCCGGGATGAAACGGGCGTAGTGCAGGTGTCAGCGCACGGCCGTGTTTCATAGCAGCCGTGGGTCGCGCGCAGGCGAGTGCAACGAGCCTTCGCGCGCGACCCGCGGAACCGCATGCCCAACCGCGCCGACCGCGGAGCGGTCGCACCGAATCAGACGAGACGCGCATCCCCCGCGCTCATCGCGAAAGTGACGGTGCGACACTTTGACGGTGTGACTGCCGCTCGGCCCAAGGCTTCAGATAGCCAGTAGCACGTAACGCAGGGAACCCGAACGCCGATATTGCGTCCCTATGACCGTGGTAGGCTTCCGTCAGATCGCGGATGGCTCCGATACCCGACAAGGACAAACCCGAATGAGATTCTTCGCCCTGGTTCTCGCGCTCGCCGTGTTCCTCCCAGTCTTCGCCCCTTCGGCCTCCGCGCAGAGCCCACAGTACGCGGCGCTCCGCTCCGACGCCGAGAGGCTGTACGCCGAGGGCTCGTACGCGCGATCCCGGGAGATTTACCTCCAGGCAAAGACTCTCACGCTCCCGAGAAGCGACACGCGGTGGGTCGAATTCCGCCTCGCCGACACGCTCTGGCGCAGCGAATCCGCGTCACCCTCCGCCGACACCTCGAGGCTCGAGGCCGCGACGGAAGTCCTCGAGGCGTTCGTTCGAGAGCCCAAACGCGTCGAAGACCGCGACCGCGTCTGGGCCGAAGCAAACGAGTCGCTCGGCGACTTGCACTGGATCCGCCGCGACTACCGCAACTCAGGCGCCGCCTGGCCCTACTACAGAAACGCACTTGACTGGTGGGCCGGCAACGCCGACATCGACACCGCGCGCGCCCGCTACCTGAAAATCGTCTGGCGAATGTCGGAGCCACCGAACGCCCAGCCCTACGAGCGGTACGGCTACTACGGCGGCTACCTCGACCTCGAAGTGCTGGAGAATGCGCTCCGCATAGCACAGACCGACAACGACCGCGCCCGCGCCAACTTTCTCATTGCGGTCACGTCGTCGATGAGCGGCGACTGGAACCAGGCCGAGCGCGTGCCGGACTCGTTCGAAGCCGCGATCGCGCCCGGCAAGTCCGTGCGATGGTACGACGACGCGCTCTACCGCTACGCCGAGTTCCTCGCGAACCAGGGACGCGCGATCTACGGCGAGGACGGCTCCTGGCGTCGTGTGCGCGACCAGAACAAGGCGCTCGAGCTCTACCAGCGGATCGTGTCGGAGTTTGCGCCGGGCGAGTCGCAGTACGTCGACAACGCGAAGGCCGCCATCGAAGGCATAACGAAGCCGTCGATCGCCGTCGGCGTCCCGAACGTGTTCCTTCCCGGATCGGAAGTGACCTACTCGCTCTCCTGGCGGAACGTCGCCCGCATCGACGTCGCTATCTACCGAATCGACCTGACGAAGGATCCTGGGTTCGCGACCGATCCGAACGACGCGTCGACCTGGGCCGACCGGTTCGAGACGACAGGCCGGAAGCCGGTACTGACGGCAAACCGCGAGACCGGCGACACTGGCGAGCACGAGCCGGGCAGCGCCGAACTGCGAGTGACGGAACGCCTCGACGTCGGCGCGTACATCATCGAAGCGCGCTCCGACACGACGGTCGACCGTGAGCTGCTGCTCGTCACCGACGCCGCGCTCGTCGTCAAGACGAGCGGCCGGAAGGCGCTCGTCTATGCGTGCAACGCAATCGACGGTTCGCCGCTGTCCGGTTCGAAGGTTGCACTTTGGGAGGCGATCTACACCTCGTCGTCGAGTTCGTGGTCGTGGCGTCGAGCCGACGCGACGGCTGATCGCGACGGCCTCGCGACGATCGATCTGACGAGCACGGACTCGTCACGCTCGATCTTCGTGACGATGGCGCGCGACGACCGCCAGGCATTCAGCAACGCGTACAGCTATGGACTGCAGGGCGAATCGAACGGCGAGTGGCGGATCTACGCGTACACCGACCGTCCGGCGTACCGTCCCGGCGACGAGGCGAACTGGAAGCTCACGGCCCGCGTGCGCAACGACGGCGTTTTCACGACGCCAGCGCGCACTGCCGTCGAGTACGAGATCTACGATCCGCGCGGCACGAAGGTCGGCGAAGGGAAGTCGACGCTCAACGAGTTCGGCAGCGCGTGGGGCACCATGAAACTCACCGAGGGAATGCAGCTCGGCGAGTACACGATCACGTTCTGGACGGCGCGTCGCGGCCGGACGATCGGGAGCGCGACGATCTTCCGCGTCGAGGAGTACAAACTGCCGGAGTTCGAAGTCACGATCAAGACGCCCGAAGAGAACGGGAAGAAGAAGTCCTTCCGCCTCGGCGAACGTGTCGAGGTCGACATCGAGGCGAACTACTACTTTGGCGGCGCGGTCGCGAACGCGACGGTCGAAGTACTCGTGCGCCAGAACCCGTATTACAGATGGTGGTACACGCCGCGCGACTACCCCTGGTTCTACGGCGAGTCGAATCTGCGGCAACGGCCCTACTACGGCGGCGGACAGATCGTGAAGCGCGACACGATCAAGACCGACACCGCCGGCCGGGCGCGCATCATCTTCGACACGCCAAGGTCGGCGCAGCAGGACTTCGAGTACACGATCGAGGCACGCGTCACCGACTCGTCACGTCGCGAGATTGTCGGAACGAACACAGTTCGCGTGACGCGTCAGCGCTACTTCATCAATGCGCAGCCCGACCGGTACGTGCTCAGGCCGCAGGACCAGGCAAAGATCGCGATCGCCGCGCGCGACGCGAACGACGATCCCGTTGCCGTCGAAGGCCAGGTGAAGATCACGCGCGACATGTGGATCGAGGTGTGGCTCGACAACAAGGGCAAGGAGATCCGCGGCGAGGAACTCCGAAAGGCACGCGAGAAGAACCAGGTCTGGCCGCCGCCCGTGAAACCGAACGAGCGGCCCTGGACGCTGAAGTCGTCGGAGTACCTCCACGAAGACGTCTCGACGGAAGTCGTGCGGACGACGGCCGACGGCAAGGCCGAGGTGTCGTTCACGCCGCAGCGCGAGGGGTTCTATCGGATCGCCTGGTCGAGCCGCGAGAAGAACGGACCGCCGATCACGGCCGAGACGACCGTCTGGGCAGCGACGAACGAGACGACGGACCTGGGCTACCGGTCGGGCGGCCTCCAGGTACTCGTCGACCGCGACACGTTCCGCGCGGGACAGACCGCGCGGATCATGATCGCGGCGCCGACGAACAACCGGACGGTGCTCTTCAGCCTCGAGGGCGATGAGCTCTACAGCCACCAGCTCATTCGGATGACCGGAAACGTGAAGGTCATCGACGTCGCGCTCGACGAGCGCCACGTGCCGAACGTGTTCCTGTCGGCGGCGATGGTCTCGGACGGACAGATCTTCATCGATACGAAGGACGTCGTCGTGCCGCCGGTGAAGAATTTCCTGACGGTCGACGTGAAGGCGGACCGCGAGATCTACGAGCCGCGCGAAGCCGGCACGCTCACGGTCACGACAAAGGACGTAGATGGTAAGCCCGTCTCGGCCGAAGTGGGCCTCGGGTTCGTCGATGCGTCGGTGTACGCAATCCAGAACGACTACGCAGGCGATCCGCGCCAGGTGTACTTCGGCGAACGGAGAGGCCAGCGTGTCTCTACGAGCTCGTCGTTCCAGACGCGGTCTTACCGGAAGGTACAGTTGACGGATCTGAAGAAGGATCTCGACAGTGTGGACCGGAACCAGGCGCTCAGCGAGGATGAATTCGCAACGGCCGGAGCCACCTCGGCTGGCTTTGTTGGAGGCAGGGCAGAGAAGGCCGCGTCGCCAGCGCCCGCACGTACCCCTGAGTCGAGAGCCGACGCATTCGCAAGACCGTTGAAGCAGTCGAAGGAAAACGAGCCGATGCCCGGAGCGGACGGTGCGGCTGGCCCGGCCGTCCAGGTGCGCAGCGACTTCCGCGCGACAGTGCTCTGGCGGCCCGACGTCGTAACCGGACCCGACGGCACCGCCGTCGTAAAGGTCGCGTTCCCCGATTCGCTCACGAGCTGGAAGGCGACGGCGCGCGCCGCGACGGCCGGCAACGAGTTCGGCATCGCGACGACGTCGGCGCGAACACGCAAGCCTCTCACGGTGCGCCTGCAGGCGCCGCGCTTCTTCGTGACCGGCGACCGCGTGACTATATCGGCGGTCGTCAACAACAACACGGGTGGCGCGCTAAACGTCGATCCAGCGCTCGCGATCGAAGGCCTCGAACTGACGGGCGCGGTCGTGAACGGCCGGCCCACCGGTCCTGATCATGCCGCTCGGCGTGTCGCTGCGAGTGGCGAGACACGCTTCGACTGGACGGCGGAAGTGAAGCAAACCGGCACAGCGAAGCTCACCGTCACGGCGCGGGCCGGACGGCTCGCCGATGCGATGGAACGCTCGCTGCCGATCTACGAGCACGGCATCGACAAGCTCGTCGTGTCGTCGGGCAAGGCGCGCGACGGCGACGTCGCCGCGACGATCGACGTGCCGTCGGCGCGCAAGCCCGGGACGACGTCGATGGTCGTCCAGGTCTCGCCGAGCCTTGCCGTGACGATGCTCGACGCGTTGCCCTACCTCATCCGCTATCCGTACGGCTGCACCGAACAGACGATGAGCAGGTTCCTGCCGGCGGCCGTCGTCTCGAAGACGCTCACGGATCTCGGGATCAAGGCGTCGGACGTCGAGGGACGCGTCTTCGGCGGCGTCGAACAGGCGACCGCAGCCGAGACGCATTCCGAGCGCGGCGAAGGCTACGCGAAACTCGCCGACGTGCAGGCGAAGTCGCTCGACCGGCTCTACGACTTCCAGCACTCTGACGGCGGCTGGGGCTGGTGGAAGGAAGGCCAGAGCGACCCGTACATGACGGCCTATGTCGTGTGGGGCATGACGATCGCGCGGCGGTCCGGCATCACGCTCAAGGGAAGCGCGCTCGACCGTGGCGCCGACTACCTCACGAAGACGATCGTCGAGTCGGAGAACGAACTCGACCAGCAGGCATGGATACTCCACGCACTGTCGTGCTACCGCGCCGTGAATGGCGACCAGGCGGGACTCGAAGAGTTGTCGGCGTTCGACAACCTTTACACCAGCAAGGACAAACTCACGGCATACACACGCGCGTTGCTCGCCATCGCGGCTCACAATTACGCGATGACCGAGCAGGCGCAGACGCTCGCGCGCAACCTGTCGGACGGCGCCGAGATCGACCTCGATCCGTCGGCATCGCCGCTTCAGGCACTTCCCTCCGAGACACCCGCGCCGCCGGCACCGGGCGCCGATCCCGCGGCCGCGCCTGCGCCGCGCGCGATCGCGACCGCGCACTGGGGCGAGGATCGCGGCTGGTGGCGATGGTCCGACGGCAGTATCGAATCGACGTCGTTCGTGCTCCAGGCCCTCATGGCGATCGATCCACAGAACGAACTGATCGAGCCCGCGATGAACTGGCTCGTCAAGAACCGTCGCGGCGCGCAATGGAGCAACACCAAGGACACGGCGATCGCCATCCTCGCGCTGACCGACTACCTCAGGAAGTCGAACGAGCTCACGTCGGACCTCGACTACGAGCTCGTCGTCAACGGCCGGTCGATTGCGACTACAACGATAACCGCGGCTCAGGCGATAACGGCTCCGAGCCGGTTCGTCGTGGACCCGCAGCTCGTGCGCGGAGGCACGAACGACATCCGCATCCTGCGGCGAGGTGGTACCGCGCCGATTTATTACTCTGCGGAGGTGCGGTTCTTCAGCCAGGAGGAGCCGGTAGCATCGGCCGGCAACGAATTGTTCGTTCGGCGTCGTTACTACCGGCTCGTAGGCTATCCGACGTTGCTGAAGGGCTACGTGTACAGGCGCATTCCACTCGCGGACGGCGACACCATATCGAGTGGAGAGCGAATAGAGACGGTCCTCACTATCGAAACGAAGAACGACTACGAGTACCTGCTCTTCGAGGACCTGAAGCCGGCGGGATTCGAGGCCGTCGAGGTTCGGAGCGGCGAGCCGCTCTATGCCCGCGAGTTGAAGGAGAGCGCGGTCGAAGGCGACCGGCGTGGCGACGACGCCGACTACACGGGGCGGACCGAGTCCGTCTATCGTGAGTTGCGCGATCGGAAGGTCGCCGTGTTTGCCAGCCGGATGCCGCAAGGCGTCTGGGAGATCCGTTACGACCTGCGTGCCGAAGTGCCGGGGTATTTTCACGCGCTGCCTGTCGTGGGCCACGCGATGTACGTCCCGGAGATCCGCGGGAACGGCGACGAAGTGCGTGTCACCATCGTCGACGCGGACGACGCGAAGACGGTTGACCTCGGAGGCGGCGAATGACCTCACCGGACCTGGTGGAAGAGGAGAGTTGACGGGAGTCACAGGGTAGTCTCGAGTGGTTTTCGCGATCCCGGACGGTGCGGGGGCGGCCACATCGCGTGCGCCTTCCCGACCTGCCGGAATGTGAGTCCTGCTTGCGGTCCTGGCAGCTCTGCCCAGTATTCAGCCCCGGAACTTTTCTTCACGTGAGGGGTCCATACCGGCAACCGATCGGTCGACCCCAAGCCTGGAGGAATGACCAATGTTCGACAGACTCGTTGAATCGACGAATGAGCGCCGTGGTGCGCGCACGTGGATCTACTTCGCCGCGTCTTCGCTGACGTGGGCCATATTGCTGGCTGGCGTTGCAGTCGCCGGCGTCATCCTGACCGACCTTCAACTCGACGCCGGGTTCGACAAGCTCAACCTTGTAGCGCTCTCGCCACCGGGGCCGGCAGCGGCACGCACTCGGACGCCCGCTGCGACGACGTCAACGGCGCCGGACTCTTCCGCCAGCTTTCGCTCCATCGTCCGGCCAAACGAGACCGTCCTGCCGCCTCGACCGGTTGCGATGACCGGACCTTTGGTCCCGTTCAGTGTGGGCGACGGCGATCCGGATTCGGCGGGACCTGGCGACCCGGGGCAGCCATATCGTCCGGGTGGCGGCGGCACGCCCGAGGCCGGCGCGCCGGTTCCTGCTCCCGCGCCGCCGCCCCCGGTTGCGGAGACGAAACCGGTTCCGCCGCCTCCGCAGATTCGGCCGAGGCATATTGGGGTCATAAGCGGGCTGGCGATTCGGCGTGTCGAGCCAGCCTATCCGAGAACTGCCGCGGACGCAGGAATCTCCGGTTCCGTCGTCGTGAGCGTGACGGTTTCCGAGGCCGGGCGCGTAATCGATGCGAATGCCGTGTCGGGCAATCCGCTTCTCAGAACGGCCGCCGTAGACGCGGCTCGCCGCTGGCAGTTCACTCCGACCATCCTGAATGGCATCCCGACGAAGGTCATCGGCACGATCACCTTCAACTTCAAGCGAACATAGCGGCGAAGTTTCTTTCATTGGCACGCAACCGAATCGGCTCCGATCTCGATCATGGGGCACCAGATCGAGAAAGGAGCCGATTTTTATGCGAATTCCATCAACCAACCAGAGACCACAGCGCAGGGAACCGCCGCGACGTAGCCGGTCGCGATCGGGAAGCGTCCGCCGTTCCGGACCGGCCGAGACTTCAGATTCACAGAGCCAGATCTCTCACTGGATTGACGCCGTCGCAGGCCTTCTGAACGATCCCGACCCGAACATGCGCGAACGCGGGCTCGACGAACTGCGGCGCGGCCTCGAGGTAGAGCCGGCCGTTCGATCCGTCGACACGCGCGATCTGCTCGTGACGGTGCTCGACGCCGCGGCCCACGGAGCACTCGGTTCCCAACCCGAAGTTCACATCCTGCTAGCCGGGATTCAGCAGCGGCGGACTGGAGACCGGGCAGGAATCGAGAAGAGTCTGTGGCTGGCGACGTTTGGCGCGGCGCGTCTTGCGGCCTCGAACCTGCCCGCGCATCGAGACCGCGCGGCGCAGGTCAACAGAGCGGCGTCGCGGATCTGGGGCGACCTCGGAAACGCTTACCAGCGCGATGCACGCAATGCAATCGGACGGTACTTCACCGCGCGGCTCGCCCACCCTGTCGCGGCATTGCCGGTGTTGCGCGCGTGGCCTGACGCCGGGCACGGCGAAGGTTCGGAGCGCCGTCAGCCGTCGATGGGGCCGCCGCAGCCGGAGATCCAGAAACCGGCGATCCTGAAGGGCCCGAACTCTCGTCCGGGCGACACCGTCCCGCCGCGGATGAGCGGCGTCGCGGTGGGCCGGATGTCCGCGCTCGACGTCATCCACGCGTTAGGGGCGCTAGTCGGGGTGTTGCGCCGCTCGAGCGTCCTCGCCGCCTATCTCCGAGAGTGTCAGTCGGCCCGCGCCCGCCGCGACCTGTTGCCGACGCCGAGCCTGCCTTCCGACGTCCGCGAGTTCGAGGCATCGCTCGACAGCGCGCTTCGCAACCCGAATCTTCCGCCGGAGCAGCGCCTCATGGTGGAGCAACTCGCTGCCTCGCTCGACCTGGGCTTCATGCTCGAAGCGTCGCTCGCGTACTGGGGCACGGGACGGTGATGCCTGTGGAGATCCCGGCGCGAACGGAGCCGCTCGCTTCGACTGACAACGATTGCCCTGTCCAGTGAAAGACCTGGCTCGCCCGTGACTGGCCAGACCGCCTCTGGCGCTGCCGGGTTCGGGAGCGCTCGGGGCGGCGGTCAAAGCTGCTTCCGCTCGACTCGAAGGGGCGTTGACACCTTCTATGGACCTGGCATTGAATCCGCGGATGCTCGCGAAACGGATCATTCCGTGCCTCGACGTCGACAACGGTCGCGTCGTAAAGGGGCTCCGATTCCTGTCGCTCGTCGACGCCGGCGATCCGGTCGAACAAGCCGATCGCTACAACCGCGAAGGCGCCGACGAGCTCGTTTTCCTCGACATCACGGCGTCGAGCAGCCGTCGCGAGATCGTCATGCACATGGTGCGAGACGTCGCCGACCGCGTCTTCATTCCGTTCACGGTCGGTGGCGGCATCCGCACCGTCGACGACATCGGGGCGATTCTCGGTTCGGGTGCCGACAAGATCTCGATCAACACCGCGGCGATCGCGACGCCGTCGCTGATCACGGACGGCGCGCGCCGGTACGGTTCTCAGGCCATCGTCGTGGCAATCGACGCGCGGGCGCGCGAAGACGCCGGCGGCTGGGAGGTGTTCACGCACGGCGGGCGGCAGCGGGCCGGACTCGACGCGATCGACTGGGCGCGGCAAGCCGAGTCGCTTGGCGCGGGAGAGATCCTTCTGACCAGCATGGACGCCGACGGCACTCGCGACGGATACGACATTCGGCTTACGCGCGCCGTCTCCGACGCGGTGCGGATTCCGGTGATCGCGTCTGGCGGTGCCGGCTCGATCGATCACCTGCGCGAGGCGTTCGAAGACGGCGGCGCGAGTGCCGTCCTCGCGGCATCCATCTTCCATTTTGGCGAGATCGGAATCGCCGATGCGAAGCGCGAGCTTGCCGCATCCGGCATCGTCGTCCGCCCGGCCGATCGAGTCCACGAATGAACACGGAAAGGCACGGATTCGGATTGGGATCCGCGTCCATCCGTCCAGATCGGTGTTCATCCGCGGCCCGATTAGCTACACTCGGCCGGCGTGACTGACACGATCGAATTCGACACAGGTCTCCGGGCTGTCTGGCGATGGAAGTGGCGGCTCGTCGCGGGAGCACTCGTCTGTTCGGCGCTCGCTGCCGGATGGACGCTCCTCGGTCCGCCGCGCTTCACGACGTCGGCCCTCGTCTCGATGGGCCGTGTCATGGGTGAAGAGATCGAAGATCCTTACGCGGTCGCCCAGACGATCAACAGTCCCGGGTTCCTCGCAGCGGTGAAGGCTCGCTCTCCGAACGCTGCCGGTTCGGTCAACGCCGAAGCGCTCACGGGAGGCCAAGGCCGGCTCGAACGTCCGACGTTGATCCGCATTACCGCAATAGCGCCGTCCGCCGACCAGGCCGTGACACTCGGTCGGGCCGCTGTCGAAGAACTCGTCGAGCGCCACCGTCAAAGATTCGATGCGTCGGTCGCGAGCTATCGGGACTACGAGAAGGTACTCGCGACGTCGGGTGAGCCTGCGACGGGCGCGGCCGACCCGGTCGCACGCCGTGATCTCTTCGAGTTGCGCGCGAAACTGCAGTCTCCGGTATTTACGGCTGAGACCGCTAGCCGGGATGCGTTCCCATCTGCCGTCGCCGTGGGTCGCAACACCGCTGTCGCCGCGGGCGTCGCATTCGCAACTGCGCTCGCGATCCTCGTTCTGATCGCGCTCGCCGCCGGGCAGATGCGGCCATCGTCCGTGTGATCGGATCGATGCGGACCGTCCTGAACGTCGTCGGCGCGCGGCCGAACTTCATGAAGATCGCGCCAATAGTGGCCGAGCTCCGCCGGCGGTCCGGCCGCTTCAGGCAGGTGCTCGTCCACACGGGTCAACATTACGATGAAGCCATGTCCGAGTCGTTCTTCACGGACCTCGGCATCCCGCGGCCCGACGTGAACCTCGAGGTTGGCTCGGGCACGCACGCGGAGCAGACGGCGCGGACGATGCTGGCCATCGAACCTGTCATCGCCGAGCGCCGCCCCGACTGGGTCGTAGTCGTCGGCGACGTGAACTCGACGATCGCGGCGACGCTAGTCGCCACGAAACTGCACGTGAAGGTTGCGCACGTGGAAGCTGGGCTTCGCAGCCGCGACCGCGCGATGCCTGAAGAGATCAACCGTCTCGCGACCGACGCGCTTGCGGATCTGCTGCTCACGCCGTCGCGCGACGCCGACGCGAACCTCGTCGCCGAGGGTGTCGACCCGTCGCGCATCGTTTTCGTCGGGAACGTAATGATCGACACGTTGCTCGCGCAGCGAGATCGCGCGCAGTCGTCCACCGTCGCGCGCAGGCTCGGTGTCGAGGGCCAACAGTACGCGGCGATGACGCTTCATCGGCCGTCGAACGTCGACGATGCCGATACGTTCCGGCGCATCGCGGGCGCTCTCGAGAGGATCGCCGAACGCGTGCCGATCGTGTTTCCCGTTCACCCGCGCACTCGGGCGCGCATGGCCGAATTCGGCATCACGCTGACGGATAGGATCGTCGTGGTCGAGCCGCAGGGATACCTCGATTTCCTGAAGCTGTACTCCGGGGCGAAACTCGTCCTGACCGACTCGGGCGGACTGCAGGAAGAGACGACGGCGCTCGGCATCCCGTGTCTGACGCTGCGCGAGAACACGGAGCGTCCGATCACCGTGAGCGAAGGCACGAACCAGGTCGTTGGCACTGACGCCGAACGAATTGTCGAAGCGGCGTACGGAGTGCTGGACGGCCGCACGACGTTCGCCGGACGGATTCCCGAGTACTGGGACGGACGCACGGCGTCGCGGATCGTCGACGCGCTGGAGCGCTGAAGGTGTACGGCGCGCTCCGAAAGTTCGCGGCGGGCCGGCGCGAAGCCTGGCACACTGCCCGCGCCGACCTCTTTTTCCGGTTGATGTCGCCGCGGCCCGGCGCGTCGATCCTCGACCTCGGCGGGCAGGACGGTTCGTTCATGCTGCGAGTCCGAGAGCGGTTCGATGCACGGATCACGATCGCAGACATCGGCGAGGACGCTCTCGCGGTCGCTCGCGAACGTGGATTCGAGACCCGGTCACTGGCCGAGGATGCCGCGCTGCCGTTCGACGACGGCGCGTTCGACGTCGTGTTCTGCAACTCCGTCATCGAGCACGTGACTTTTCCGAAGGACGACTGTCTGAATCGGCGCATATCGAATCGGGAGTGGGTGACGACGTCGATTGAGCGCCAGCGGCAGTTCGCCGGCGAGATCCGGCGTGTGGGACGGTCGTACTTCGTGCAGACGCCGCATCGCGGCTTTCCGATCGAAGCGCACACGTGGCTGCCGGTCGTCGGCTGGTTGCCGCATCAGGCGACGGTTGCGGTCGTGCGCGTGAGCGACCGAGTGTGGGTGAAGCACTGTGGCTACGTCGACTGGAACCTGCTCGGCGAGTCCCAGATGCGGGAGCTGTTCCCGGACGCGAAACTGCACGTCGAGCGCGTTGCCGGACTGCCGAAGTCGCTCATTGCGTACCTTCCGGTTCCGGATCGAAGCAGGGAGCGGTAGCGGCCGGGGCCGCGCGAAATCCGCAATATCGACTGGAATCCGCCCGGCACGCCGGCGATTCGTGAGCTTCCGGCGCGATTGTCGTATCGGCGCCGCACCCGGTGTTATTGCTCCCGGCTACGATCCGCCGCATCGGACTCGTCATCGTCGACGACGTACCGCTCGTCGGCCCACGCGCCGAGGTCGAGCAGGCGGCATCGCTCGGAGCAGAACGGACGGTCGGGGTTGTCCTCCCACGCAGCGGGCTTGCCGCACGCTGGGCACGGTCGTTCCATACCTGGATTCTGGAGTCCGCTGCGGAGCCAGGTCAACCCGGCGCCCTCTCGAGCACCGCGGCGAAGAAACCGTCCGCCCCGTGAACATGCGGATACGTCCGCACGAACCCGCTGTCCGTCCGCATCACGGCAGGTGCGCTCGGACCGGCAAGCGTGAAGTCCCCGTGCCGCTCGAGAAATGCACGCACGACGTCCTCGCCTTCCTCGACTTCGATCGAGCACGTCGAGTAGACGAGCCGGCCTCCCGGCCGGACCCTCGCCGCCGCCGTGTCGAGCAACGCACCCTGCAGCACGGCGAACCGTCCGAGGTCGGGAAGCGTGAGCCGCCACTTGATTTCAGGGTTTCGGCGCAACGTGCCCGTACCGCTGCACGGCGCGTCTACGAGCACGCGGTCGAATACGCCCCTGGCGTCGAACGGCAGTCCGGCCGACGCGTCAGCCGCGAGCGGCGTCACGTTTCGCACAGCGAGCCGGCCGGACGTCGCCACGAGGGTGGCGAGCCGCGACGGATGGACATCGACGGCGACGATTCGCCCGCTGTTTCCCATTGCCGCCGCGAGCGCGGTCGTCTTTCCACCTGGCGCGGCGCCGATGTCGAGAATGGACTCGCCGGCCTGCGCGTCCACGAGCGATGCGACAAGTTGCGACGCTTCGTCCTGGACGTAGATCCAACCATCGCGGATCGACCGGGTTGCGGGCGTCAGGTGCCCTTCCGTGACGACGTACGCACCGCGCGCAAATTCAGACTCGCGCACGTACACGCCGTTCTCCGCAAGATCCTCGAGGACTCGCGCTACCGACGGCGCACGGAGAGTGTTGATCCGGAATGCGACCGGTGGAGGCTGATTGTTGGCGCTCGCCATAGCTCTGGCCTCGTCCATACCGAAGCGCTCGATCCACTTTTCGATCATCCATTTCGGGTGCGACAGCTCGATAGCCAGCCGATTCGCCGGCTGCTTCACGCGGTCGTCGGGCGCCAGGGTGCGCTGCCGCGTTTCGGCGCGCAGTGCCGCGTTGACGAGACCCGCACCGCGCCAGGCACTGCTCTGCTTCACAAGTTCGACCGATTCGTTGACTGCCGCGTGCTGAGGGATACGTTCGAGATGGCGAAGCTGGTAGAGGCCGAGCCATAGCGCGATTCGCACGGGGGCGTCCAGCTTCTCGGCAGGGCGGCCCGTCGTGACGTTGACGACGTAGTCGAGTTCGCCGCGCCATCGGAGCACGCCGAGGACGAGCTCCTGTACGAGGCGCCGGTCTTCGGGCGCGAGCGCGTCGAGCGACTCGGCGGCGAGCAGCGGCGACGCGTACGCATCGTCGCGGAGCGTTCGAAGCAGAATCGAGGCCGCCGCAGCGCGCGAAGGCGAGACGGCCGTCGTCGCGGGCCCTCGCTCTCGTGACGGCTTCACGACGAGAGGTCCCCGCCGAGCCGATGTCCGAACTCGATCCGAACGCCATTCTGGAATTCGCGTACCGGCATCCGGCGTTTTCCTTCGAGTTGCAGTTCGCGAATCGCGAGCCGCGAGCCTTCACCGGCCGACACCACGAGCCGGTCGCGGCCGGCTTCGACGACGGTGCCTGGCGGCGCTGCAGTCGTTGCGGCATTGGACGGAGTCGCATCGCACGACCAGACGTGCAGCCGGGCTCCGTCGAGGGTCGTCCACGTTCCGGGCCACGGCTGGAACCCGCGACAGCGATTCGCGATCGTGGCCGCGCGCATCCTCCAGTCGATAAGGCCGTGCTCTCGCGTGAGGATGGGCGCGAGCGTGGCATCGCCGTCGTTCTGCGGTTCGGGATCGATTTCGTCGAGGCGTGCAAGCGTCTCGACGATGAGGCCGGCGCCGATCGTCGCGAGACGCGCGGAAAGCTCGACGGCCGTTTCGGCGGGTGCGATCGGTGTTTCGCGGCAGAGCAGCATCGGCCCGGTATCGAGACCCGCATCCATCAGCATCGTCGTGACTCCCGTCTTCGTCTCGCCCTCGGCGATCGCCCACTGAATCGGCGCGGCGCCGCGGTACTTCGGCAAAAGCGACGTGTGGACGTTGATGCAGCCGCGGCGCGGTACGTCGAGCAACGACTGCGGCAGGATGCGTCCGTACGCGAAGACAACGGCGGCGTCGGGCTCGAAGGACGCGACGAGTGCCCGCGTTTCTTCGTTGCGGACCTTCGATGGCTGGTGGACCGGAATGGCGTGACGCGTGGCGGCGACCTTCACCTCGGGAGCCTCGAGCGTCTGCTTCCGTCCGACAGGGCGGTCGGGTTGCGTGAAGACGGCAGCCACTTCGTGGCCGGCCGCGACGAGCGCATCGAGTGCAGGCACCGCGATTCCGGGCGTGCCCATGAAAATCAGCCGCATGGCCGTTGAGAATACACGAGGGGCGGCGATACGCGTGGACATACCGGGCACACGCAGACCACAGCAAGGCCGGCAACGCGAATGAGAACACGGAAGCGTCACGCGCGTCCTCGTTGACAGCGTGCATTGTCGAAACGAGAATCGCCGCGGGCCGGTCTCGGCTTTCCGGGCGCAACCTCGACACGTGGAGCGTTACGAATGGCTGCAGGCGATTCATCACAGATCGCGGGCGTGCGAGCGCCCGATGGCGGACATCTCGACATCTGTCTTTGCGGCACGTTTCGCATCGCGATCGATGGGGTGACGGTCGATGAGCCGGCGCTTCGCCGGTCGAAGGTGCGTGCCGTGGTCGCGATGTTGGCCCTCGCGCCGGCGCACCGGGTGCGCCGCGAACGGCTGGCCGATGCCATCTGGCCCGACCTCGATGGAGACGGCGCCGCCAATCAACTTGCGAAGTCGTTGCACCTCCTTCGCCGCGCTCTCGAGCCCGAGCTTGCGCCGCGGGCCGCATCCAGATTCCTCGCCATTCGGAACGGCTTCGTCGAATTGACGGCGCCCGGCGGCGTTCGTGTCGACGTCGACGAGTTCCGAACGCTTGCGCGCCTGGCGATCGAGAGCGGCGATCGCAGCCGGATCGAGGGCGCAGTCGCGAAATTGCCGGACGGTTCGTTGCAGGAGTGGTCATATTTGCCGTGCGCGATGGCGATGCAGGCCGAACTCGGGGCGCTCGCCGCACGATTGCTGGAACGCGCCAGCGAACTGGCCGAGAGAGCCGGAGACGAACGCGCGGCGGAGAGTCACTGCAGACGGCTGCTCGACATCGAACCCTGTTCCGAGCCGGCCTCGCGCGGCTTGATGCGCGCGGCGTGGAGGCGCGGCGATCGAACGGGAGCGCTGCGAATTTATTCGTCCTGCCTGACCGTTCTGCGGTCCGAATTGGGCGTCGATCCCAGTCCGGAGACGGCAGAATTGGCCGGCCGGATTGCAAGCGAACCATTCGCGGGAATCCATATGGACTCGAGTCCATTGGAGAAGTCCGTCGAACCGGTTGCAACGGATCGCGTGGTTGGAAGCGCGGCTACGGTCGAATCGGATCCGGTATCGCGACTCGGCGTGCCCGGTCAAGAACGTCCGGGCACTCTCGCCGGCCAGATTCGCTCGTTCGTCGTGCGAATGGCGGGCGGAACGGCAACCCGGGCAGCTACGGCGAGCCTGCTGATAGTCGCGACGTTCGGATTCGTCGCGGCTACCACGCCTGGCCGCGCATTGCAGAGGGCGTCGCGTGGGGCTTTCCGGTCGGCGGTCGCGATGGTAACCGGATCGCCATCCGAGCCGCCTCTGGTGGTATTGACCGGCCGGGGAGTCGCGCCGAATGCGCGCGTCGACGTCGTTGGGTCCCGTAGCGGATTGGCGGCCTATGCCGGGGCGGACGGCCGGTTCCAGCTTCCCGGAGTCTGGTACCGTCCCGGCACCGTATACCGTATCGCCGTTTCGGCAGACGACGAAGCGGCCGCATTCGTAGATGTAGCTGTCGACGGACCCATCGCAGCGGACGGCAGCGTTGACCTCGGTGAAGTCCCGATGCCTGACACCAACGATGCCGGCCGCGTTCGTGTATCCGGGTTGAACTCCTTCGCTTCAATCGATTTTCCAGATGTTGGCGGCGCTTACGGTGCCGGCGTGGTCCGCGCCATAACGGTGTCGTGCGATTCGGACGCAGAGCGGGTCGCGGCAATCGATTCCTTCGTCGCTTCTCTCTACGTTCCAACTGCTCTCGACCCTCGAACGCCGCGCGAGGTGGTCGAACTCGGCTCGGGGCGGGCAAGCGACCTCAGCGACGCAATGGCAGCCCTGGCGGGTGTTGCTGGATTCCGGTCGAGGCTCGTCGATGTCGGCGATCCGGCGAATGCAGCGATGACCTACCCGCTTGTCGAGGTTTTCTACGACGGAGGCTGGCACGTCTTCGACCCGGCGTCGGCGACCCGGTTTCGAGAGGCCGACGGCGCCGTGCCTTCACACGCCGAGGTGCGCGGGCACCCGTCATGGGTTCGACTCGATCCCACCGGCCAACGAACCTATTGGAATGCCGGCTGGCTGATGGGAATCTACCGGTCGCCGCTTCACAGATACCGGATAGTCGACGACGCCAGGATTCTCGAGAGTTGAATCCGGCGCCGTCAGCGGCTCCGGAGGGTCCAGGCGAACGTAGCGGATCTGCTGGAGACCGGTGCGGGCCTCCAGCCAGGTGATGGTCCGGCCGATGTCCGGTGTCTCGATGCCGAGCCGGGTCGCGGCCCCATCGGACAGCCAGACGTCGAACCCCTCGGCTTGCAACCGGTGCACGGCCGCAGCCACGACCCTTGTGCGGCCGCATTTGGTTCGCAGTTCGAACCGTACGAATCTCGATCTTCGGCCAAGAGAGAGATGCCTCCTTGCCGGGACACAACGTCGATTGCGTCGCCACCGGCGCGCATTGGGAAACACGATGCGACCGCTCCGAAGTCGGTACGACGCGGCGGGCGGTTCCGCGGGTCGCTTGCTCGTTGCACTCGCCGCGCGCGACCCGTGGATCCCGGAACCCAGATGCGCCGATCGCGGAGCGGTCGCATTGGGTCCTAAGTTCGAACCGTACAAATCTCGATCTTCGGCCAAAGAGAGATGCCTCTTTGCCGGGACACAACGTCGATTGCGTCGCCACCGGCGCGCATTGGGATACACGATGCGACCGCTCCGCGGTCGGTACGACGCGGCGGGCGGTTCCGCGGGTCGCGCGCTTGCTCGTTGCACTCGCCGCGCGCGACCCACGGCTATTATATCGACCGCTCCGCGGTCGCGAACCCGTTTGCCTCTCGGAGGACCAAACTCGAGGCATTTCCACGTTGACAGGAAACACCGTTGCTCCGGCGCTTTGCTGCTTTGGCCTCTCGAGAGGCAGGATGGTCCGCGGTCGCGAACCCGTTTGCCTCTCGGAGAACCAAACTCGAGGCATTTCCACGTTGACAGGAAACACCATTGCGCCGGTGCTGCAAGCAAATGGCACCTGCCCGTAACGGACGCCTCCGGCGCGTCCTAGCGCTTGTTCAACCGTTGGGGTGAAATCTGCACGAGGCGAACAAGGTTAATAGGGCGGACCGAGATACTGAATTCCCCCTCAGTCTCCCCGGCTTCGACGCCGGATTGCTCCGCGCTGTCGACGTCTTCGAGTTCGCTCGACTCGGCGTTCTCAACGG
This sequence comes from Blastocatellia bacterium, assembly GCA_021463145.1. Lineage (GTDB taxonomy): Bacteria > Acidobacteriota > Blastocatellia > UBA7656 > JADIYM01 > JADIYM01. The sequence continues at coordinate 17,909 of JAJTWZ010000077.1, forward strand.
CTTCACGTTCGACCGTCTCGATGCTCTCGACGGCTTCGCGTTCGATGGTCTCGAGCTCGGTGACGGCCTCCGATTCGACCTCTTCGAAAGCTTCATTGGTGGCTTCCAATTCCGACACCTCGTCGAGCGCTTCGGGGATCTCCGCCTTGAGTGGCGCCAGTTCGAGGAAGCGATTCACTATGGCGTTCCGCTCCTCCGGACTCTCGTTTTCGCTCAACTGATTTGCGAGAAGATGACCGGAGCGCCAGCTGGAAATCGTCGCGAAGATCCTCATCAGGACTTCAAGGCTGCTGTCGCCGGACTCGATGCCCGCCCGGACGGCCTCCAGGAGCTTAGCCTCCACGATTTCGCCCCGGCGCTCGCCGAGCGCGTTTCCGAACCAGACCAGGCTCAAGTCACGTTCCTCGAGCACCTCGAGCCATACGTCGAGCAAACGGTCGACCTGACCGTCCGTGAAGCCGATCTCCGCATTCACGTGATCCCGATTCTGGGAGTCCTCGGAGTGCGTTCGCCAGTAGTGTTCCGACTCGGCGCTGCTGAAATCGTAGAAACCGTAGCGCCGCGTGAGCGGGTTCTCGGCGCACTTCACGATCCACTCCAGGAACGCGGTGCGTCGCTTTACCCGATCGGTCATTGCGTCGATCGTCACGTACTCGCGGACGAGGGGCTCGATTCCAACGCGAGCGGCTTCGCCGGTGATGTCGAATGTTTCGACGTGGTGGTAGTAACCGGGCGAGTCGGAGCCTTCGGCGGCCGTCTCGATGAGCAGGAAAAGGCCGGTCTTCATCGAGAGGGGAACGGCCGTCGCACGGTCCTCCGATGCACCTTCATCGCCCGTCTGGAATGCCTCGCCGCCGACAGACACTCCGAAATCGTCCGCGTCGAAGTTGACGACCTGGATCGACTCGCCGCGCTTCGCCGAGCCCTTTAGAGCGTCGGAGACGTGTATGGTAGCGATCGAGACCGCTATTTCGTTATCGCCGGATTCGAAGGTTTTCCTGCTGAGGCTTTCCACGGATCCGATGACGATAGTGTCGACATTGGAGAGCGTCTCGCTGAACGTAGGTGGACGGCCGCACGCCTTGACCGCAAGCGTCCCGTCGAGTGCGGAGATAGTCGTGAGCGTCGTGAGCGTCGCCAGTGCGAACGCGACGATTCGTCGGGCACCCATGTGAGTCATAGGTGGGTTCCTCCCGGGGTTCGGATTCAGCTCGTGATGGGCACTGGCCTGGTGTGGACGGAGAGGCTGCGGGCTGACCGTGCCAGGTGCTACCGAGTGCTTGGACGCCGCGAATGCCGATCGGTTCCCCGGGCCTGCGAGACAAGGCCGGCAGCGCTGTGTCGGGGTGGGAAACGAGAGGCCCGATGCGTTCTTGCAGGAGTCCGGCGAGGTATTGTCGCAGGGGTCGGCAGAGTTCATCTCATTGCTCCGCATTGACGGGGCAGGCTGAGGCTCGGAATCCGCAGGACCTGGGATCAAAAACTTAGATGGGAGTTTATTGAAAGACGACCTTCTCGGCCGCACGGGCTGTTCCCGTACACTCGGCCATCCTCAGCGACCGCGGAGCGGTCGCACCGTCGCTCCGGCCAGGCACACCAGGATCGTTTCGATTTGCCCGCAATGCGCACGCTTTCGCCGTTGGGTGCGACCGCTCCGCGGTCGGGTCGATGTGGGTGGGCGGACCGGGGGTCACGGCGGATCGCTTCGCTCACCGCCGTGACCCCCGGCTATCGTCTGTGA
>JAJTWZ010000078.1 GCA_021463145.1 Blastocatellia bacterium
GGCGGTGAGCGAAGCGATCCGCCCTGACCCCCGGAACGCGCCCCCACCTCGATCCGACCGCGGAGCGGTCGCACAGACCGTCAAACCCGCAGCTCGCCGCGGCCCGATCCAATCCACCCCGGGTTGGAGTTTGCAAGCGGAGGCTCTATCGCTCCACAGTCGGATCGATTGCGGAATGACGCACCCCCCGAGCGCATCGTGGTGCCGACAATGCGACCGCTCCGCGGTCGCGGACCCGTTTGCCTCTCGAAAGGCCAAGCTCGAAGCATTTCCACGTTGACAGGGAACACCGTTGCTCCGCGGTTGCTCCTCCAGGCGCGGCGCGGTCATTGGGCCAGACTCGAGCGGTCCTATCCGTTCACCCTCAATCGCGACTGACCCTACGCGGCTCCGCTCGCTTTCGCGCGCTCGGTCCACCTTGCGGCGACATCGGCAACTCCTTCGAAAGCCGCTTCGAGCACCGGCACGTCGGGAAGGTAAACGACTCGCATGAACCCATCCGCCGGATTCATGCCGAACCCCGATCCGTGGACGAACAGCACTCCTGCGGACTCGAGCACATCGAGCACGAACTTCTCGTCCGTCTCACCCCCCAGGTTCCCGAATCGCGCCATGACATAGAACGCACCGGCAGGTTCGTCGCACGTGAAGCCCGGAATTGCATTGAGACCTTTCACCGTCGCATCGCGACGCGCACGAATTTTCGCGAGCGCGGCTTCCAGATGCGAGCCATCGGATGCGAGAGCCACTGGAATGGCGAACTGCGGCGGCGTCGGGCTGCAGAGGCGTGCATCAAGAATCCTGCACAGCGCCGCCTTGTACTCGCCCTGCAGCGCTTCGCCGTGCAACGAGAGCCAGCCAACCCTCCAACCGGTCGCCAGAAACCCCTTCGACATGCTGTCGAATGCGATGACTGGCACGTCGCCCGCGATGGAGGCGAGGCGCGGAGGCCGCGCTCCGAACGTCAGCGTGTGGTAGACCTCGTCGGCGAGAATGACTAGATTGTGCTTCCTCGCGAACTCCACCACACCGAGAAGCGTGGCCTCGTCCCAGACGGCTCCCGTCGGATTGCTCGGGTTGATGAGCACGATAGCTCTCGTGCGACCGTCGACGAGTTTCTCCGCGGCCTCGAGGTCCGGCTTCCAGCCATCCTCGGGCATCTGACGGTACTGCCGCTCCTGGGCGTTGAGCTTGACGAGTACCGCCGAGTAAAGCGGATAGCCCGGCATCGGCGTGAGCACGTTGTCGCCCGGTTCGAGCATCGCCGTCAGCGCGGCCTCGATGCCTTCGCTTGCGCCCGACGTCACGAAGACGTCCCCCGGCGCGACGTCGACACCCTGCGCTTCGAGTGAGTTGGCGATCGCCTCGCGGGCTATGGGAACACCGTAGGACGATCCGTAGTAGTTCTTGCCGTCGCGCATCGCCTGTGCAGCCGCTTCGACAAGTGCCGGAGGCGTCTCGAAGTCGTAGAGCAACGGGTCGCCGATGTTCAGATACAGGATCCGGCGTCCTTTCGCTTCGAGGGCTGCGGCCTTGGCCGCGATGTTGCGTATGGCATACTTCAGTCCGCCTATGCGAGTGGCTGGTGGTACGTGCACGTTGCAATCCTTTCCCTGGTGAACTGCCGACGGCGGCGATTGTAGATGGAAAACGAACGAACGGGAACTGGCGTCCCGACTATGCTTCCAAAGTCCCGGAGAATCGCCGCCGCTAGCGCTCTGGTCATTCTGTTCTCGATCGGATGTTCGTCCGGCTCGCCGTCTGCGACCAATGGCTCAGGGAACGGCAACGCGGCAACGAACGCGGCGCCAGTCGTCGATACCGGAGAGGCGACTTACGGACGAGCCGCGATGCGACTTCAGATGAAGTACCTGCCGCAGCGAACCGTTACAGGTGGCGTCGCCTTCGCGGTCGATGCGCCGGGCGGTCCGATCGTCCTCACCTCCGCTCACATCGTTGCGACGATGAGCAAGGGGAAAAAACTGGAGTCGGTCTCGATCGTCGACGGCGTGTCGCGCGAACCGTTGTGCAGGACGCTTGGCGTAGTGTGGGCAGGATCGGCCTTCGTCGGCTTCGACTATTCGAAAGACGTGACGGCCCTCGCCGTGGACGGCCTGTCACCTGCGGTCGCCCGGCTCAAACTCGCGACCGCCCGGCCCGCGATCGGCGCAAGGGTGCGCATTCTCGGTGTTCCGTCGGACGGATCCAGTTCACAGGTAGCCATCGACGGCATCGTTACAGTCGCCACGTCACTGCGCCATGAAGTTGACATCGATCCGAACGTGAAGGGTCGCGGACTCGCCGGTTCGCCGATCGTGCTCGTCGAGACAGGTGAGGTCGTCGGCATCGTCCAGGCGGTGACGGCCAAGCAAGGGCGCGCCTTCGTGATCGCGACGCCGACGGAAGCGTTCATCAGGAACGTGCCGGCGTCGAAGCCCTCGGCGCAACCGATCACGACGTGGACCGGAATCTGACCCCTCGAGGACCGGGACCCGCTCGGAAACAATCGTCGGCTCAACCCGCCCGATGTAGGAAAGTGCGATCGTTGCCGTCGGCGAAACGAACGTCGACCCGATTTCCCCTGACTTCGATCACGCGGCCCCGGCCGTAGCGCGAGTGACTGATCACCTCTCCCTTGTCGAAATGAACGTCGGGCGAGTAGGCGCGCGCCGGCGTCGACTCGTCCGGCATCTGAGAAGCGGCCGTACGACGAGCGCGGGGTGTTCCGGCCGGCTTCCTGACTGTCGACGGATCTTTGTAGGCCCGGGTCGAACTGCAGTAGTCGCACTGAACCCGTTCTATCCGGCCGCCGGAGCCGATGGCCGCCACGGTGTGATACCGCTCGACCTTGCAGCGACCGCAATAGACGTCCACCTGTTGACCCAGTTTCGCCATGGGTCGGGATTCTGTCAGTTATCGCGCGGAACCGCCAGCATCCGTTCGAGCGATCGTCTCGCACCGACCAGGTCGTCGTGGGGAACGGTCACCTCGTGCTCGAGATTGACGAGCGCGCTCTTCACGTCCTCGAGCGTCGTGACTTTCATGTATGGACAATGAAGCCGGCAGCCGATGCATCCGTCGGCCATGACGAATTCGCGGCCCGGGTAACTCTTTCGAAGCCGGTGAAGGATGCCGTTCTCGGTGGAGATGATGAACGTCTTCGCGTCCGGGTACTTCGACGGAACGCTCATCATCGCCGTCGTCGAACAGACTTCGTCGGCGAGTTCGACGATGTCCTGGCGGCACTCCGGATGCGCAACCACGATCGTGTCCTTGTCGGCGGCTTCGATCGTCCGCTTCATGTCGGCACCGCGGAGGATGTCGTGAACCGGACAGTCGCCGTCGTATATGACGACGGTCTTTTCGGGAACCTGCTCTGCGACCCATCGGCCGAGGTTGCGGTCCGGTGTGAACAGGACCTTGTCGGACGGCAGGCTTCTTACGACGGAAACTGCGTTCGCCGACGTGCAGCAGATATCCGAAAGCGCCTTCACCTCGGCTGACGAGTTCACGTAAGTCACGACCGTGTGATCCGGATAGCGTTCCTTCCATTCGAGCAGACTGGCGGCCGTGATCGAGTCGGCAAGCGAGCAACCGGCGGCCAGGTTCGGCAGGAGCACTCGCTTCTCGGGATTCAGGACCTTTGCCGATTCGGCCATGAAGTGCACGCCACAGAAGACGATCGTGTCAGCCGCCGTCGACTGCGCCTCGATCGAAAGGCCGAGAGAATCGCCCACGAAATCCGCGACGTCCTGAATGTCGCCCCATTGGTAATTGTGCGCGAGTATGACCGCGTTTCGCTCGGCTGCAAGTTCGCGGATTTCTTCGTGGAGAGTCATCGCGTGCGCTCCTTCCTGGCGGCCTTCACGGGCCGGGTAATGCCAGGCGTAATCGCGGCGCCCTCGTCAGGCTCGATGCCCGCGGCGCCGGCGGGAAATATCCGCCAGAACTCACGGCGGATCAGACTCGTAATCGTCGCGCTCTTCGAGAAGCCGTGATACGCGGCTATCGCCTCCAGCATCTCGACGTCGCGATCGACGGCGGAAAAAGTTCTTACCTTGGCGCGTGCCATTGCCTTACTACCTTTTTATATAACTTATATACAAGCATTGATGGCGCATCGTATGCTTCCGGTTGTACCGAGGTCAAGTGGAATCTAGAAGAAGATCCGCGCGAGCAGCAGGACCGAGGTTGCGAATCCGATCGTCAGAATTGCGGTTCGCAAACGGCCGGAACCGATTCGGCGCGCGATGCCGGCGCCGGCCCAGCCGCCGGCCGCCGCCGCGACTGCCATCGACGCGGCCACGGGCCAGTCGACGATGCCGCTGGCGGCGAAAGTGGCCACGGCAACGAGGTTGATGAGCATGCCGTTGACGACCTTGATTGAGTTCATCGCGTTCAGGTCTTCGAGGCCGATTACGCCGAGCAGTGCCAGCATGAGCACCCCGATGCCGGCGCCGAAATAGCCTCCGTACACCGATATCGCGAACTGAAGGCACAAGGCGACGGCCCACCAGCGCCGCGATCGGCTTCCCGCGTCCCCGAAAATCCGGTCTCGAATAGGTCCGTGAACCGCAAACAGGAGTGTCGCAAACATCATCAGGAAAGGAACGATCCACTCGAACAGATCCGACGGCGTCTGCAGAAGCAGGACCGCGCCAGTAACCCCGCCAATCAGGCTGGGAATCGCCAGCGGCAGTAGAAGCGCGGAGCCTTCCTTCAACTCCGCCCGATATCCCAGGATCGCTCCGATCGTGCCTGGCCAGAGCGCGACCGTGCTCGTGGCGTTTGCCACAACAGGATCCATCCCCGTGAGGACCAGCGTCGGGAACGTCAACAGCGTTCCGCCGCCGGCAATGGAGTTGACGGCGCCGGCGACGAAGGCGATCGCAAGCAGTAGACCGAAACGAAGGCCGACCATTGGGCGGCGAGTATACGTCGGACGACCCGGCAGCGGGCTTCAATCGGTCCTTGACGCTCCATCGTTCACGGTCTACCTTGAGGCGGCAGTCAACGTGTGCCGGTCTCGAAGGGAAACTCCCCCCGTGTCCTCAGCCCATCACACACAGGATCTTCGGGCATTGGAACGCTCGCGCGTGGAAATGGTCCGGCGCGTTGCGGCCGGTGACGAGGCCGCGCTCGGCGAGCTCTACGATTCGACCTCGAGGCCGGTATTCGGCCTTGCGCTGCGAATTCTCGGCGATCCGAGCGCCGCCGAAGAAGTCGCTCTCGAGGTTTACACACAGGTGTGGCGGCAAGCTGGAGCTTATGACTCGGGCCGCGGCACCCCGTCGGCCTGGCTCCTTACGATCGCTCGAAGTCGCGCCATCGACCGGTTCCGGTCAAGCGAACAGACCAGGAGGCGCTCCGATACGCTCGATTCGGTTCAGTCCGCAGCTGCGGCCAGCATTTCTCCTGACGTTCACGCGGCTGACGCCGAACGGCGTCAGATCGTGCTCGAAGCGCTCGATTCCCTTCCCCCCGAGCAGCGCACGGTGATCGAGCTGGCCTATTTTCGTGGAATGACGCATACCGAAATCGCCGAATCGCTCGGACACCCGCTCGGGACGGTCAAGACACGTACGAGGCTCGCGATGATGCGACTGCGCGAAGCCCTGAAGCACCTGGAGGGAGAGCTGTCGACCCAATGACCGAACACTCCACACTCTGCGAGCTTGCCTCGCTCTACGTGCTCGACGCACTCGATCGATCCGACGCCGGTGTTTTCGAACGGCACCTTTCGGAGGGATGCCACATCTGCAGCGCGGAAGTAGACGGCCTGCGGTTCGCGGCTCGATCGCTGGCCTTCGCCGCGGCGCCGGCGGAGCCCTCACCGGCGCTTCGGGATCGCGTGCTCGGATCCGTGCGTGAATCTGCCGCAGCGCCGGCGGTCGCTGGGCGAGAGCGCCTCGACTTCGAGGAACAGGGCCGTTGGAAGCCTTACTCCGCGCCAGGCATCGAGTATCGGCTCCTGCATTTCGACAAGGCAGACCGGAACGTCGTCGTGCTCGTTCGTGCGCAACCCGGGGCGCAGTACCCGATACACGGACACTCCGCTCAGGAGCAGATGTTCATGCTTCGCGGCGACCTGACTCTGGACGGGACGACCTACCGGGCTGGCGATTTCATCCACTCGGAGAAGGGTTCGAGCCACGGCGTCGCGGACACGACGATCGGCTGCATGTTCCTGATGCGCGGTTCGATCGACGACCTGGTTCTCTCGACTGGAGAAGCGCAGGCCGGCCAGCACGCGTCGTCAATCTAAAACGCCACTGGCGCCTCGGTGGGCCGGTGACCCTCCGAGACGCCAGTTGAAGCCGTGCGGCGCAGTGCGCCAGCAATTCGTTGTTGTTACTTCTTGCCCTTCTGCTTCTGCTGACCGACGCGTTCGATACCCATCGAGCGCACACGGTGCGAAGCGGCGGCTTCGCAGTCGTGGCTGTTGGCAATCGTGTCGCGCATCCACGCGTCCTTGTCTACGCCCTGCGATAGAAACGCGACAACGGTGAAAGGAAAACCGCACTTGCCACAGTTCATCCGATACGGCTTTGCACTTGATCGTCTCGAACCCATCCTGGTGAACCTCTCAATCGTAGTTGCATGTCCGCAACGCACGAATAAGAGTGCGCCCGGGCAAAGAGGCAGTTTACACAGCGAGTTGCAGTTCGCAAAGGAAAAAGCGGCCGCGGTCGTCGAGCCTGCGGAATGTTCCACGACGATATGAGCTAGGATGCCGTCCCATGAAACAACTCCTCCTGCTTCGGCACGCCAAATCAAGCTGGGACGATCCAGCTCTTTCCGACTTCAACCGGCCGCTTGGCCCACGCGGGCTGAAGGACGCGCCGCGCATCGGCCGCTTCCTGAGAGCGGCAGGCGAGCTCCCCGATCTCGTGGTGTGCTCCAGCGCGGTGCGAGCCCGCCAGACCGCGAAACTCGCGCTCGAAGCAGCGGGATTCAGGAAGGAGATTCGACACGAAGAACGCATCTACGAGGCGAGCGTGGACACGCTTCTCGACGTGGTGCGATCGCTCGACGATGGCGTCGAGTCGGCAATGCTCGTCGGACACAACCCGGGATTCGAAATGCTCGCCGGCGCGCTGATTGGAGGGAAAGGCCATCCGGCAAGCGTCAGAGTGCCGACAGCGAACGTAACCAAGGTCGAGTTGGCGGTCTCGTCCTGGCGCTTCGCTGCGCCTGGCACGGGCACGCTGCTCTGGCAGGTCGTGCCGCGCATCGTCTGATTACCTGCCCCTCCGCGTTTCGGCGGCCTGTTTGACATTGGGAAACGAGCGGCCGGATACTGCCGGCATGACCGACGAGTCCGATGGCAACGAGAAGCGGTCATCGCAGAGCCGGCGTCAGACCCCCGACTTTGAGCCGAACATGTTCGTTTTCGACGTCGAGACGTCGACGCCCCCGCGACTGATCGACTCTGAGCGGGTTGCACCCGCAGATCCCCCGAAACCGGCAGCGCCGCCGCGTCCCAAGGTCGCGCCCGAACGCGTAGCTCATTTCAAGATCGTTTCGAAGATCGGCGAAGGGGGCATGGGTGTCGTTTACCGGGCGTCGGACGAGTACCTCCAGAGGCTGGTCGCCCTGAAGGTCCTTGGCTCGGACCAGGGCGAGGCCGCCGACACCGAGAACACCCAGAGGCTGCTGCGCGAGGCCAGAGCAGCCTCCCGTATCAGCCACCCTAACGTCGTCACGATCTACGCGGCCGGCGAGCAGGACGGTGTCGCCTTCATCGCGATGGAGTATGTCGAAGGCGTGGAGCTTTCGAAGATAGTGGGACCTCAGGGACTGGACACGGAGAGAGCACTTTCGATCGCGAGCCAGATCGCCGATGGCCTCGCGGCAGCCCATTCGCAGGGCATCGTCCATCGCGACATCAAACCGGCCAACATCCTCGTCTGTCGTGACGACAAGGTGAAGATTCTGGACTTCGGCCTAGCAAAACCCGGGCGGCTCAAGGAGCGATACCAGCAGCCATCGCCAGACGGGAGCCCGTCGCCCGAGTCGCTCGACTCGCTGAACTTCTATAACACCCAGGCCGGCGTCATCTGGGGATCGCTTAGATACATGTCGCCCGAACAGTTCGGCGGAGAGGCGGTCGATGGACGCTCCGACGTGTTTTCGCTCGGCATCGTTCTTTACCAGATGCTGACGGGGCAGCTTCCTTTCGTCGCCAAGAAGCCGCGAGAGCAGCTTACGGCGCTGTTGAAGCAGACGCCGCCGCCACTGCGCAACTACCGGCTCCGCATTCCCGATTCGGTCCAGGCCATCGTCGATCGCGCCCTCGCCAAAGACCGCGACCTGCGGTTCGGGACGGCTTTCGAAATGGCGGCCGAATTGCGAACGATCGCGACGCGACTTCGAGACTTCGGGGACGACGAGATCGAAGACGTCTCGGCAAGCACGCGTGTCTCTCACTCACTGCCATTGCCGAAGCCGGCGCCGGCGCCTGCACCTCCTCCTCGGGTTCCCGCCGCGCCGGTGGCCGCGCCGCTGGGTGTCCGATACGACCAGCGCTTCGCGCCCGACACGGTGGCGTACTTTCCGGAGGGCTCCGACTTCGACGCGGTCATCATCAGCCGCAACGTGTACCCCTGGCAGCCGCGGTCGACTCGGGGCACTGGCGCCGTCGGCAACGGCACTGCGATCGGATTCAACAACGACGTCTTCGAGGTTCGAGCGATAGATCCCCGTCCAGACGGCATCATCCGCTACTTTCTCGCCCAGTGGCCGGCCCACGCGGTGCTGCGGCGTCCGTTCGAGTACGACGCTGGAGTCGTCCGCGCCTACACCGGCGAGATGCGGGTCGAATCGAAGGGCATTTCCGGCCTGCTCACGAGCATCTTCGGCTCGAGGTCGAGATCCTGATTCGGAGGGTCGAATGGAGCGCAAGTACGGCCAGCGCGGATATCAGGACGACAGGCAAGGTGGCCGGCCCGAAGGCGGAGCCGCCGCGAAGAGTCCTCGACCCGCGAAAGACGGCCCTCGATCGCCGAACATGACGGCGTTTCAGGGCGTGCTTCGATGCGCACAATGTGGAACGACGGTCGAGCTGCTCTCGAGCGTCGAACTTGACAGCACGTGCACGAAGTGCAACGCCGACCTGCGTACCTGCCGGAATTGCGTGTCGTTCGATCCGGCCGCGCGGTGGGAATGCCGGGCCGAGATCACGACACGAGTAGCAGGCAAAGCCGCGCGAACCGCGTGCCCGTCGTTTGCAGCGCGGCGCAGGATCGAGAAGAAGACTGGCGAATCGTCTCGGCCTTCGGCATCTGGCGACGCAAAGGCGGCGTTCGACCGGTTGTTCAGGAAATAGTTCGCGATTCCGGACTCGCTACACGATCGAACTTACGAGGTTCAGCTCCGGACGCTCGTCGGTAAGCCTTCTCGCGGCCCACTGCGTCTCGAACAGGACTGCCCGGTGGCCCTCGTCGTCTTCAACCTCCATCGTGCCTCGCTGCTCGATCCGCACATCGGGGCCCGGATCGTTTCGCACCCAGCGTGCCAGAGCGTACGACATCGGCTGCAGGAGCGTCTCGACTCCGTATTCGTCCTCCAGCCGGAAACGCACCACGTCGAACTGCAATGCCCCAACGGCCGCCAGGATCGGGTCGGGACTCGTCCGTCCGAAGGTCCAGAGAATCTGAATGGCGCCCTCCTCTGCTAGCTGCTGCAGCCCCTTGAGTAGCTGTTTACGCTTGGCGGGGGTCGTCGGCCGGATCGTCGCGAACTGCTCCGGCGAGAAATGCGGGATCTTCTCGAACTGCGTCAAAGGTCCCGTCGTCACCGTGTCGCCAATGGCGAATGCGCCTGGATTCACGAGGCCGATGACATCGCCGGGAAATGCCTCGGCGGTCAGCTCGCGCTCCTCGGCGAACAACTTCTGCGGCCGGGCCAGCCGGATCTTCTTCGAGGTCCGGACGTTCGTCACCACCATGTCCCGTTCGAACTTTCCGGATACGGCGCGGAGGAACGCCACGCGGTCACGGTGATTCGGATCCATGTTCGCCTGGATCTTGAAGACGAGGCCGGTGAACGCGCTGTCGCCGGGCTCGACCCGGCCGCCGTCGCGCGTCGCACGCGGACCAGGCGCGGGTGCGAGGTCCAGGATCCGATCGAGCAGCAATTCCACTCCAAAGTTGGTCACGGCGCTGCCGAAGAAGACTGGCGTCAGGTCGCCGCCAAGGTACGCAGCGTGGTCGAACTCGGCGCCGGCTTCGTCGAGCAACGATGTCTCTTCGCGAAAACGCGCCAGGTTCTCGACGCCGAACGCGCGGTCGAGAGCCGGCGAGTCCGTATCGACCACGCTTGCCACAGTCGCGGTGTCGCCTCCCGTAGCGCGGTTGAAAAGATGGACCTGCTTCGTCGCCCGTTCGTAGACGCCGCGGAAGTCGGCGCCGTCGCCGATCGGCCAGACGAGCGGAAACGCCAGAATGCCGAACTCGCGCTCGATCTCGTCCAGCAGGTCGAGCGGCTGGCGACCGGGCCGGTCCATCTTGTTGATGAACGTGAACACGGGTAGCCGCCGCATGCGCGCGACTTCGTAGAGCTTGCGAGTCTGCGGCTCGATGCCGTTCGCTGCGTCGATGAGCATGACGACGCTGTCGGCAGCCGCCAGCGTCCTGTAAGTGTCTTCGCTGAAGTCTTCGTGACCCGGCGTATCGAGCAGATTGACTACGTGGTCCTTGTAGTTGAACTGCAGCACTGTCGAGGTGATCGAGATGCCGCGCTTCTGCTCGAGTTTCATCCAGTCCGAGCGAGCGTGCCGTTCGTTCCGGCGCGCCGTCACCGAACCTGCAAGCCGGACCGCTCCTCCGTAGAGCAGGAGTTTCTCCGTCAGCGTGGTCTTGCCGGCGTCCGGGTGCGAGATGATCGCGAACGTCCTGCGACGCCCGATCTCGTGTTGAAGCGTTTCGTCCATGGCAGTCCCCCGCGACCAAGCGAGCGAGAGTACGGGCGACGACGACCGGCGTCAAATCGAAGGCGCCGGTCCGGGCACCGGAGCACAAGGCTCCCACGCGGGCAGAAAGGCACAACCGGAACGGTTCCACCGCGTTCCGATTGACGTTCACTGCTAGACTTGGCGCTTCCCAATCGGGGTAGGTGCGTCCACCGGCCGATCCCGTGACCCAGACCATCAACCGAGGAGGACGCCGATGTCTCTCGATACTACCCTTGCGAGCGTCAGGCCAAAGCTGCTCAGCCTTTTGCGTATCGTTCTTGCCTTCACATTCACAGCTCACGGCTGCCAGAAGCTGTTCGACTTCCCCGCGAGCGACCACAAGCTCGAATCTCTACTGTCGCTGGCCGGGATTGCGGGCATCCTCGAATTCTTCGGCGGAGTTCTACTATTGATCGGCCTCTTCACGCGGCCCGTCGCTTTCGTACTCTCCGGACTCATGGCCGTGGCCTATTTCATGGCGCATCAGCCGCGTGGATTTCATCCGATCGTCAACGGCGGCGAGCTTGCCGTAGTCTACTGCTGGACCTTCCTGTATCTCGCGGCAGCCGGCGGCGGAGCCTGGTCCGCGGATGCTCTCTGGACCTCGAGAGGAAAACCGGCCAGCTAACCGACAGGTGACGGGAACGAAGCCGGGTTTCCGTCCGTACTTCCCAGCGTCACGATGAGCACGCCAACCAGAATCGACGATACCGCGGTTCACTCGATCGAACGTCCGGACCCTCGATTGTGGACCTACTACTTTTTTACGTCGTTTCTCGCGGGACCCGGGTTTCCGGTGCTGATGCTCTATCAGTACTTCCGCTACCACACGATGCGGTACCGCTTCGACGACGAAGGAATATCGATGCGCTGGGGGGTGCTGTTCCGGCGAGAGATCAACCTGACGTACGCCCGGATTCAGGACATTCATCTGTCGAGCAACATCCTCGAGCGCTGGCTCGGGCTCGCGCGCATTCAGGTGCAGACGGCCAGCGGAAATGCCGGCGCCGAGATGACCATCGAGGGCGTGCTCGAGTTCGAGAAATTGCGTGACTATCTTTATTCCAAGATGCGCGGAACGACGGGACTGGAGATCGGAGATCGCGTAAAGGCAACGGATGACGGAGACGCCGACGGCCTTGCCTCTGTGCTTCGAGACGTAGCTGAAGAAATCCGCGGACTGCGTAAAGACCTCGCCCGGCGCCGAACGGACTCGTCGAATGGATGAGCGCCTCGAAACGTCGCGAGCCGAGTCGCTCGTCGTGCGGGCTCTGCGCATTCCGCCGCCTCCCGAGCCGCCGGTCGGATCGCCGGGCTCGACGCGGACTTTTCGCGCCGCCCGCGGACGCTACTACTACCAGCTTTTGGTCTGGGCCGGCGGCCAGGCTGCGGCGGCTGCCGGTCTGATCGTCGGCTTCACGATTCTCGACGTCGTTCCCGATTTTCCGGGCAGCTACATTCTTGACGTTATCGAATGGCTGGGCGTCGCGACATTCATCGCTGCACTGCCTTTCACACTGTTCCTGGTGCGGCTCGACTATCGGCTGAGGTGGTATGTGGTGACCGACCGCAGCCTCCGGATCCGGGAAGGAGTGCTGCACATCAGCGAAAAGACCATGAGCTTCGCCAATATCCAGAACATCGCGGTTAAGCAGGGACCCGTTCAACGGCTCCTGGGCATCGCCGATGTCGAAGTCCGCACGGCCGGCGGCGGGGGGCCATCTACCTCGGCGCACGAGTCGGGCGGAACCGATATGCATCTCGCCTATTTTCGCGGGGTGGACAATGCAGAAGAGATCCGAGACGCCATTCTCGAACGTGTCCGGCAACTTCGGGACAGCGGCCTGGGAGACCCGGACGCGGTCGAACGGCTCACGATCCGAGGCTCCAACGAAGCACTGGAGGCCGGATGCGAGTTGCTTACCGAAGTCCGCGCCCTGCGCGAAGCGCTGTCGGCTGAGGATTGGCCTTCGTGCCCGTGACTTCATTTGCATTGCCGCCGGCCCTGAGGCCCGTCCCTCTGAAACCGGATCCCTTACCCCCCCGTAATAGCTGCCCAAGCGGAACTTCAGAAACTCAAAGGAATGGACGAACCATCATGAAGGCATACTCGAACCTGGCGCGCCTGGCCACGACGGCCGTCGTCGCGGCGATCTGTTTCACTTCCACCGCAGCTCTCGCGCAGATGCAGGGCACAGACAAGCGAAAGCAGACCACAATCCAGACCATCACCCTAGATGTGGGAAAGGCGAAGCAGGCGGTGACCGTCAAGTACCTGAATTTGCCGTGGGGCGAAAAGACGTTCAGCTTCCTCGAGGAAGGCGGCAACGGGTTTTACAGCACTCGCGACTGGCCGTTCGCCCACATGAAGCTGGCCGGAAAGGCCAAATGGATGGCGCACAACCTCGAGGCCGGCGACTATGTCTGGGTGGTAACGCCGAAGAGCGCCGATGCACCGATGAACCTCTCGCTGTGGAAGTTCACTCCTGGTGAAACGGGGACGTTCCTCGTGGCCGGCGACGTATTCACGGCGCGTCCTGCCGACGCGGTCATGGTTGCCTCGAAACCGGTGACGTTCGAGCGCGACAAGCCCCTCGTCGACCACCTCGAGATCTCGGCCACGGCGGCGGGCAAGAAGGCTTCGCTCGTCGTCAACTACGGAACCCGGTCGCTGAAGGAAGAAATCGCGCTTCGCTAAACCTTTTCGACTCAAGGAGAACGGCAAAATGGAAGAGATCGTCGAGGCTCCGGCCGATTTGACCGACGACAATCCAATCCCTCGAAGTTCCGCGGCCCCGACAACGTCTTACTCGATGCTCGAGCCACGGATGAAGAAGGTTTATGGAGCGTTCTACAAGGAGCTCTACTTCACTCCCGAGCGTCGGGTACTGGACTCGAAGACGCAGGAGCTCATATCCATCGCGGCGTCGCTCGTAGCCAAATGCGAGGGCTGTATTGACGGCCACGTGAAGAAGGCGATCGAGCTCGGCGCTACGAAGGAGGAGATCAGCGAAACGATCTGCATTGCAGCCGCAATCAACGCTGCTGCAATGATCGACCTGTCGGATCGAGCCGCGTCACGACTGGACCTGAACCACTTCCCGCTTCCGCTCAGCGGCGCGCGGGTGAACGGCGCCGATGCGGGCTCGTAACGTGCCTCGATTCGTCCTGGCGTCGCTTGTCGCCGTGTTGGTGACTGTCTACCCGAATCCGGCCGCGGCTTCTCAGGATGCCACGGCCGGATCGGCGAGGACTACGGGGCGGGTCGAGTACGGCTCGTTTCCGTCGAAGAGTCTCGGCGCCGACGTCGGATTCGCCGTTTCCCTTCCCCCTTCATATGACCGGGAGCCCTCGCGGCGGTTTCCGCTCGTCATCTTCCTTCACGGACTGTTCAACAGCGAGCGTGACTGGGAAGGCCGCGGAATACAGGCTCAAATCGATCGCCTGCGGTCGGAGGGCGCCATCGGCGAGTTCATAGTCGCGGTGCCTTACGGTGCGAACAGCTTTTATTTGAACGCGAAAGACGGGACCAGATACGAGGACGCTATCGTGCTCGACTTTCTGCCGTTCATCGACAAGACCTTCCGCACGAGCGCGAAGCCTTCGGAGAGGGTGATCCAGGGCATTTCCATGGGCGGTTTCGGTGCGCTTGTGATCGCGTTCAAGCACCCTGAACTATTCACGGCAGTAGCTGCTCATTGCGCTGCGATATTTGAAGAATTGCCGAAGCCGCCCGTGGCAGCAACGGATCGTCGAGGGACCTACCGGTACGAGATCGCGACGAGAATATTCGGCAATCCGCCCGATGGCGCCTTCTTCAAGGAAAACAATCCGCTGGGCCTGGTGGAGTCACGGTCCGGTGCGATCAAGGGCCTGAAGATCTACTTCGACGTCGGCGAACAGGACAGGTACGGGTTTGCGGCCGGGAACCGGGCATTCGATTCCGTGCTGACGAAGGCCGGTATCCCCCACGAATTTCACCTGACGGACGGCGACCACGGTTGGGCATATCTTGTCGGCCGGAGCGATGCCGCGTTCGGGTTCGTATCGGGCGCGCTTGGTGCCAAAGCCGTCCGCGGGTGAACGCGGGATGGAACGGGGATGGAACGCGGATCCGGGCTGCTCGTCTGAGCGGCCACGGTTCCAGGCAGCGTTTATCGTCAGGAGTCCGGCCTCCGAACTGCGTTCAGTCGTAAGGCAGCGACAGCAAAGCCGGCGCCGGCGATTCCCACCGCCGCCGCGATCTGCCAGGGAATGGAGCCCGTCGACGCCAGATAAGCGGCGATCGCCGCCACGACTGCGAGCCTTGCGATCTCCAGTGGAACAGCCCAGCGCTTCGCTTCGAAGAGTCCTCCCCACACGACCCCTGCCATCACTATCAGTACGGCCACGATCAGACTCCACGCCGGGCCTATCGTGCCGGAGTGAACCATGAGCACGACGAGGGCGAGCGTGGCGATCGGAAACTGTGTCAGAACGTAAAGCCCGACCGGCAGCGGGGTCTCGGTTCGATACCGAATCCGTGGCTCCGATTCGACGTTGTGCACGGCGGGCGCCGCCACACCCGGCGGCGTCCAGCCTGGGGACGCGAACCAGAGCCTGAGCCGGTCGAGCCAACGCGGCGTGCGACGCGCCTTCTTCCACAGTTCCAGCCAGACGTCGAAGTTCGCCCACACAGGGTTCCAGCTCCGATAAGGCTTGATCACCCCGTACAACGGCCGCTCGTCCTCGATCTGGAACGATCCAAACAACCGGTCCCAGATTATCAGCGTCGCCGCGTAGTTTCGGTCGAGATAGCGGGGATTCCGGCCGTGATGCACCCGATGATGCGACGCCGTGTTGAGAACCCACTCGATCGGACCGAGACGCCCGATCGTTTCCGTGTGAATCCAGAACTGATAGAGAGTCGAGAACGCGGCAACGGTCGCGAAGACGTGCAGCGGAACTCCCAGCAGCGCCAATGGAAGGTAGAACGGCAACGACGACAGGCCCGAAAACCACGCCTGCCTCAACGCGACGGCCAGGTTGTAGTCCTCACTCTGATGATGGACGGCGTGAATTGCCCAGAGGAACGCAACCTCGTGGCTTGCCCGGTGCCACCAGTAATACATGAGGTCAACGCCGAAAAACGCAATCACCCAAGGCCACCAGGAACCGGCCTCGAAAACCACGAGGGTAGCGTTCGCGTACAGACTCGCATAGGCGCCAAGGATCACCAGCTTGCCGAAAATCGCGACTGCCTGCTGGCCCATTCCGCACGCAAGATCCGTAACGGCGTCGTTGAGCCTGTACACGGCGAGGTCCATTCGGCGTGCAACGATCCACTCGACCAGTATCAGGACGAAAAACGCCGGAATGGCGAGCGCAATGTAGTTGGCGGTCATCGGCTGGATTCGATCCGCCTGAAGCGGCAGAATGTCCCGGTCGGAAGTCTTCGCTCCGCGATACCAGCGCGCAGTATATGCGAGCTGGAACCATGTGGGCCCGAATCGCGTACCAACCCCGTGGCCGGTAAACACATTGCATTCGTTTTGGCGTTTACGATGGCGCTGGCCTCGCACGCAGTAGCGGCCGAAAGCGCCGCCAGGAAGGCTCCGCCGCCTACGCGAAAGGCACTCAAAGACGAATCCTCGGCTGCAAGAAAGAAACTTACGGAAGCAGTTGACGAGTACAAGGCCTCGCTCGCCAGCCTGGCCGAGCTTCAGAGAAAGAACGCCGAGACAGCCGAAGCACGAGCCGTGAAGTTGAGAGACCTGCTGGGCTCGCAGATCGTCTCGGTCCGGGAGGTGGAGACGGCGGAGCTCGAGCTCGCCAAAGCGAAGGCCGAACTGGAAAAGACTCGGCTCGAGCTCGATCACGCCGACGGCATCCTCGAAGAGATTGCCGCCCTCGACAGGCTGCTCACCTTGCCGGATCGTCCGGGCGGATACGTTTCGACCGGCGTGCTGATCCGTTATTCGGGCACTCGCTGGAGCATGGCCGAAGCCTCCAGGGTCGAAGGGTTCTTTTCGTCCCGTTTTGGGCGGCGGGCCCCGATCAGCGCGTTCGGTCAGACGGCCCTGCACTCCCGGCTCGGTTACGACCATTCCAATGCAATAGATGTCGCGACCCATCCGGACAGCGCTGAAGGCCGCGCCCTGATGGAGTACCTGCGCGCTTCGGGCATTCCCTTTCTTGCGTTCCGCACGGCAGTGCCGGGCAAGGCAACCGGGCCGCACATTCACATCGGACTGCCGTCGCGCCGTCTGGGCCGATAGCCGCGTATCGGCGCTTCAGTGGACGTGGCCGGCCTCGGCTTCGCCGGCGGGCGTGCCGAGGATCGACGATACCCAGGCTCGCAGGCCGGTCTGCCAGAGGCTTCGCGCAGTGAACGCGAGCAGCAGTAGTGCCGTCGCAACGGGGACGAACCCGTGATCGTAGGCGTGCTCCCGTCTATCCGGCACCCATCCGGCAAGCGCCAGGTTCAGGCCAAACGCGAGACCGAGCGAGATCAGGATCCCGGTAGCAAAGAGGATCCAGGCGGTACTCGCGCCGAACGACCGCCGCACGAACGAGATCACTGCAATGTTAACCGCCGGACCGATGACGAGTCCTGCCACCACTGCGCCTGGAGATACGCCCTTTTCGAGAAGCACCGAGGCCAATGGCACGACAGAGGCCGCATTTACGAAGGTGGGGATCGAGACGAGTAAGGCAAGCGGCACATCGAGACCGGCCTGGACAACAGACCCCACCTGCGCTGCGGGCACGAGCGTCTGGATATACGCGGCCGCGATCAGCCCCACCACCATCCATGGCGAGACGTGCAGCAGCAGTCCATCCAGTGCGCGTACGAACGCGCTCAAGCCGCCACTGTCGCCGTCAAAGTGCGGAGGTTCGCTCGAATGACGGTGCTCGGCGTCCACACTGCCGCCGGCCCGGACGGCGGCGACGGATCCGGCCACGATTGCAAACAGCACCGCGCCAGCGAGCCGGACGATCGAGACCTGCCAACCCAGGAACATGAAGGTCAGGCCAATTGTTTCCAGTCCAAGAGCCGGCACCCCAAGCACACACGCAATAACGAATGCGGTCGAAAGGCCCCGATGGCGCAGCTCGCGCGCCGCTCCCGTCAACGAACTTGCGGCGGCGGGCGAAAAAGCCGCGAGCAACACGCCGCGCAACGCCGGCGCACGACCGCTCGTGCCGATCAGCGCCCGGCGAATTCGAAGGCTCGCGGCCAGCAGCGCAGCGGAGACGACGAGTCCGGCGAAAAGAACCGGCGCCGCCGCTATCGCGAGGTCGAAGAAGGCTTGGAGGAAGGCTTCACGACCGCTTTCGAGATGCCCCGGCTGGGAGCCCGAACCGTGTTGATGGCTCGCGACGAGAGTAAGGCCGACACCGACGACTAACGCGACCATGTCGAGGACCTTGATCACCGTGGTGCGGTTCTTCTCGATGTGGAGGTCGTGCGTGATCACGTGGAGCAGCAGACCCGCAACGACGGCTTCCACCCAGGGGTTGAACTGCGAAATCACGCTCGCGGGAACGACGGTCCCGACGAGGATGCCCACGGCGCTCGCCGCCGCCAGCCCTCCAGCGTGGATCAGCGCCGATCGTCGGCCCTTCAGCGTGGCGAAGCGCAGCACGAAGAGCGTCGCCAGAGGAACCGTGTGTGCGGAGAGCGCGAATGCCGCGTTCAGACTGGACTCGCCCGTGCCGCTGGTTACCCACAATCCGATTCCATCGCCCACCTGGTGTACTAGCAGTCCGGCGAATCCGACTTCGGCCGTGATGACGTCGTGATCCAGCGGTGAAGCCGTCAGCCGCATTCTGGCGATCCGCTCCAGTAACGCTTCGATGGCCAGCGGGGCAACCAGGCCCGCGGCAAAACCCACGAGCGCCCACAGGCCCAGGACGTCGGCGGACTCGGGAATCAGATGAACGATGACGACCGTGAGAGCGGCGGCCACCGAGAACGTCTGAATCGGACCGAGCGACCGCGCGCCAACCCCGGGCAGCAGCGCGAGAAGCGATCCAAGCGCGACGGACCCGACCGCAAACAGGAACGGTACGAGCATCGCATTGAGCAGGTCAGGGTTCATTGGCGAATCGCGAAGTATAGCGCGACAGCGAAGTACGCCAATACGACCCCGAATCCATTCGCAGCTCGCAGCTCCGGGTCGCCGTGTCCGGTCGCGGCCGTCTGCCGACGGTCCGAATGACTCGATCGGGTCCACATCGACACCGGGATCGACGAGGAATTCCGAGTGAGCTCTCAGCCAATGGGAAGGGTCGCCAATGATACGGGTCGCCTGGAGCGCGCGCAGCCCGTGGCACAGTAGGCATTTGGCAGCCGTAGCCAATCGCACCAACCGTCATTCGTACCGGCCGTCATTCGTACCAACCAACATTCGTACCGGCCGTCATTCGTACCGGCCGTCATTCGTACCGGCCGTCATTCGTACCGGCCGTCATCCGTACCGGCCGTCATTCGTACCGGCCGTCATTCGTACCGGCCGTCAATCTCACGGACGACCAATGGCACGACCCGCCCGCTTCGAGCGCCGGCGCAATGGTGTTTCCTTTCAAGGTGGAAATGCCTCGAGTTTGGCCTTCCGAGAGGCAAACGGGTCCGCGACCGCGGAGCGGTCGATAGAATAGCCGTGGGTCGCGC
>JAJTWZ010000079.1 GCA_021463145.1 Blastocatellia bacterium
CTGCTGACGATGTTCCCGAGCTTCGCCCGAAGAAAGACAAGAAAGACGACGTCGGATCGACGCCGGAGGAGCTGCGTCCGATAACAGCCATTATGCTGGCACGGCGACGGCAACCTGCCGCCCGAGCCGCCCGAGGTACTCAAGCACCTGCGCGGGCCCGCCGAACGGACGTTTGGCATAGAGCGATCCACGGGATCCGCCGAGATTGGACGATGAGTGTCTCGAAAGCGATGTTCTGAGTCATCGCGTGGCAGATGGTCGAGCCGTTATTCCGTTAATCTGAAAACGTTCTCCAAACGGCGCCGCGAAGCCGATACGTCCGAGCGTGAACTGCCGATGCACATCCGCGAAAAGTCCAACCGAGACCTCTTCACCTGTACTAGAAGGGGTGATCCAGTGCTGAATCACATTGTCGCTCACACTGATTCGAATGCGATAGGTGTCCGTGGTCGTGAGCGACTCGACAAGCGGTAGAGTGCTCGCCGGAGCGTCCGGGTCGAACTCCCCGTCTCGAACGACGTAGGTTCGAAGCTGATTTGCATATTTGGCCGATGGTCCACCGAGAACGAAGAGGTAGTAGTTGCGAGCGTCCTTTGCCCGCAGAATCCAGGCGGCGCCTTTCGGGAGAGCAAGTCGGACACCGAATATCAGTTCAAAATCGCGGAAAAGAGAATTGCGAGCGACCCCAACGCCTGTTCCCTCGACGAAGAGCACCCCATTCGACGCGCGCCAGCCAGAAGGCGCTTCCCACGCCGACAGACCCGCCAGAAATGAGTCTTCGAAGGCGCCGTCTGTCGGCAACGGTTCCAGGTTTGCTTCGATAACAGTTGTCGTGCCCATTCCGGCGATCGCCGTGCGTTGCAGCGGCTGAAAGTCGTTGAGTTCGAAACGGAGTTCGTAAGTCTGTCCGCGCATGAGTCGAGTAAGTTCAATGCGGCCTGTCGTGGGTATGATCCCAGCTGGCGCACGATCGAGGTAGACGCGTGTTCCAGGCGCTCCCCGAACATCAAACGACGTCCACTGGCGTTCCATTGTTGGTGCCACCATCGCGTCACCACCCGGAACCACCTCGCTCGTGACTACGTACGGCTCGAACCCAGGTTTGAGGATGCGGATCTGGTGCGTGCCAAGAGGCTGCTTGATACGGGCCGTCCCGTCGGCAAGACGATCGATCTGAGTGCGATCAACTGCATTCCCGTCGATCTCGAGAACTGTGTCATCCGTCAATTCGGGCCGAATGAGTACCAGATACCCGAAACGAGGCACGGGCCTCCCGGAAATCGTCTCTACCTTCCCCGCAGTCACTCTCACGTCCGCACTCACGTCGTCGTGGTCGGCACTACTCACGACGACGCGATAAGTCCCGGGCCGGAGTAACGAAAACGTCGCGAATCCGTCACCGTCTGCCATCGCCGTTTCCCTCGGCACGGTCTTTCCGTTTCGCACCACACCGAAGAGCTGCACCCTTGCACCTGGTATTCCCACAACCACCGACAGTGCGCCCGTCGACCGGTTCGTCACGATGGTAGGCCGCGGCCGAGCTCCGGTAGTTGTCGACGGACTGTCAACACGATCGGGTGCTTTCTGTGCAAGTGTCACTGGATCAAGTGCTAGGACCAATACCAAGCTCACGTTCAGGACACGGGAGCGTTCGATGTAGCGAGTGCGGTTCATGGAAGGCTTACTGACGACTGCTACTTGGCGCCGTCGGCGCTCGACGATGCGTCGGCCGCTAGCCGGAACCCGATATCGCGTGCCGACTTTTCGGCCGGCTGCCAGGCGCGATAAGTGGTCCGCGATGCATTGGGCTTCGTGTTGAAACTCCCGCCCCGAATTACCTTGCACGCCAGATCTCCCTGCGTCGGCTTGTAGGGGCTACCTGGGTATGCTTCGAACTGAGTACTCGTCCACTCGCATACATTGCCTGCAAGGGCACCTACACCGCGCGGTGTGACGTCGGTCGTATTGTTTGGGGTCTGATCCACGGGAAGAGGACTGCCCTTGTCCGACTTCTGGTCACTGTTAACCGAGTTGGCATTCCAGAAATCGCCCCAAGGGAACATCCTCGCGTCATCGCCTCGAGCTGCATACTCCCATTCCTGCTCCGTCGGAAGACGGTAGGCGATTCCATCGCGTTCCGATCGCCACGCGGTGTACGCAATCGCATCGAACCAGCTCACATTCGTGACGGGTAGCGCGTCGGTTCCTCGCGGATACGTACCTCGCCAGTTCGATGGTGCGCCATAGCCCGTTGCACTGACGAATTCCGCATACTCGATATTCGTCACTTCACGTTTGGCGATCCAGAAGGGCGAAAGTGACACGGTATGCGGCGGCGTCTCTTCGGGTCCGATTCTACAGAAATCCATATCGCCGCAATCGTTCTCGTTTGCCCCAATCGTTACGGTTCCGCCAGCGATCTCTACGAAGTGTTCGGCCAAGACAGAACTCACACCCAAAGGCCCATTCGTCGCTCCGCCTGAGTTCTCGACCGCATTCGTGCCCGGCGAGGTCCAAAGAGAGGGCGCATACCACAAACCGGCCGCCGAAGCCGCCAATGCGAGAGTACCCACCGCGAGATAGCCGGCCAAAGGGCCCCGCCCCATCTTGCTGCTACTACTCGCTTCAATCTCGGCCGAATGAAGGATCGGCCGAGCCACAGTAACTTGCGCGCCTGAGGACATCCGAGCCGGGAAAGCACCTGAGATCGCAAGTGCCGCTGACGTTTCCATACCTTCCCGAATAGGGATTATGACGCCGGCAGCTCCTGAGAGGGCTGCCGCGCAGCTTGCGGCAGATTGGAACCGGTCTGCGGGCGTCTTGGCCATCATCTGCTGAATGACGTCCGAGACTGCGGGCGGTACACTCGGATCAATGTCATGCGCAGAAGGGGGCTCCCGATTGACGTGCAGGTACATCATTGTCAATAGGTTGTCTGAGTCGAAAGGCAGTCGACCGGTGACCATCTGGAACAGGATTACACCGAGCGCGTAGATGTCGGAGCGTCCGTCGATCTGGCCCGCCAGACACTGCTCGGGGGACATATAGGATGGCGTTCCCACGATCGATCCTGTCTGCGTCAGATGATCTGAAACCGAAGAGGTCGCAAGCTTGGCAATGCCAAAATCGAGGATCTTGATGTTCTCGCTCTTTCCGCGCTGCGAGAAGACGATGTTGTCTGGCTTGAGGTCGCGATGCACCACTCCCATTTCATGCATCACCTCGAGGACGTCACAGACCACCCCGGCAAAGCGAACGGTTTCGTCAAGCGAGAAGCGACGGCCGCGTACCCCGCGACGAGTCAGGTCAGCCTGTGTGGTCGCGATTTCCATGGGATCAGGGGTATGTCAACAAGCTGCCTGACCAGCTTGAAGAAGTCGTTGCGCACGCTCGCTGCTTCTCGGTGACGATCCTCGGCACGGCATTGCTCTACAACCTCATGCTTGCTGAAAAGCAGGGCAACTCGGAGCGTGTCGATCATTACAACAGCGAACTCGCGGCGTGGTCCGTCGAGGTCATGGAAGATGCAGGAGCGATTCGCGATTGGGATCTCAACCGGCTCTGGTCGATCGTCACCCGGGAGGGAGCTCGCGTACCGGCACCCGCGCGAGCGTTCGTCGAGTCGTGGCTGAAAATCGCCGTTTACGATGGCGCGTCTGCACGTGTCTCTGACAATCCTGCAGCCCGCTCGCTCGTTGGAAACCGGGAGCGCTCGCTCAAGGGCGCGCAGTCGCGGCTGGACAATCCTCAGGCGCTCAACCAATGGTCCGGAGCCGCAGGAACTGGGCAACTCACGTTTCGTTGGGGGAACGCCCAGCAGATTCTCATCGACATCATGTCTGCGCTCGAGCAAGGAGTTCGCCATGCTTGAGCCGAACGACCGCTCACAACTCTACGAGGAACTCCGGCCGCCTGAAGGCTTCGAGATCGACTGCGCGATCGGCACGACGTTCTCGCTCGACCTCATGGCGATGCTCATTGCACCGGTCTCGTTCACGTCGTTCGACTGGGCGCTGGATGGCGAAATAGCGCGGGATCCGTTGGCATTGCTGGAGTCGGTGCGCCGGAACGCCCGCAAGATCGCGGTCTTCTGCCACGCGGGACGCATTGCCGCGCCTGCGAAGGCCCATCCCCTGTTTGCGTATCTTGAAGACTCGATCGTTGAAGTCCGAGCCGAGCTCAAGGGGGGTGTCTTTCATCCCAAAGTCTGGGCACTACGATTCTCGTCACCCGACCAGGGAGTCCGCTATCGGTTCCTCTGCCTGACGCGAAATCTCACGTTTGACCGCTGCTGGGATACGGCACTGACATTGGAAGGGCAGTTCCGCGACGACCTGAAGGCAGGCTTCGCGCGCAACCGCCCGCTCGCTGACTTCGTCACCCGACTTCCGCATCTTGCTCTTCGTGTTCCTTCGGATCGCGCGCGCCAGATCACGGAAACGATCGCGAGCGAAATCCAGCGAGTGAAATTTGAGCCGCCAGCACCACTCGATCTCGTTGCCTTCCGGCCGATGGGGATCGAGGGCTATCAGAATACCGCTCCGATAACCGACAAGGTTCGTCGGTTGCTCGTCCTCGCGCCATTCGTCACGCCGGCGTTCCTCGGGCGGTTCACAGACTCAATCGACCGGGAGCCGAATGTCCTGGTGTCGCGGGTCGATACCCTCGCCTCCATCCCTCCCGACGGGTTCGGTGCATTCAAAAGCATTCACGCTCTCAGCCTTCAGGCGGAACCGGAGCTTGCAGACGAACCGGAAGGGGAAGTCGAGTCACAAGGCCAGACGTGTCTCACGGGACTTCACGCCAAACTCTTCGCAGCCGACGACGGGTGGACCTCCACGATTTGGACCGGCTCTGCGAACGCCACGGAGGCCGCCTTTAACGAGAACGTTGAGTTTCTCGTTGAGTTGTCGAACAAGAAAAGCGTCTGCGGGATCGACAGCCTTCTCTCGAGCAGCAACACCGAAGTCGGCTTTGGGAACCTCCTCCATCCATTCGAGCCGGGCCCCCAACCAGATGCGGAGTTCCTCGAAAGACAGCGGCTCGTGCGTGAGCTCGATCGCATTCGCGACGAGATCGTGACGGGCGGGCCGAGCCTCACCGCCAACCTCGACGAACATGGCACGTATTCGGTCAGGCTTGGCTGGATGAACCCGGTTGACCCGGATTCCCTTCAAAGTACTGCCGCGACCGTTCGGCTTGCGACCCTGCCGCACGCATGGGCTCAGCCACTCTCTCCTGAGAACATGACGAATATCTCGTGGCAGCGAATCGCCGTGGAGAGCCTGACACGATTCGTCGCGTTCGAGCTTCGCATCACGGAGAAGGGAATTTCGGAATCCATCCGATTCGCGCTCAACGTCCCGCTCGATGGCGCACCCGCCGACCGCGAGCACCGCGTGATGCGATCGATGCTCGCAAACAAGTCGGACGTCCTCCGTCTCCTGCTTATGATCCTGTCCGAAGGCGACGCCAACTCGGCTATTGGATTTCTCATGCAGCAACAATCCGCGTCGTCGTCGGAATCGACCGGTTCGTCGATCGATTCCATTCCGCTGCTTGAATCGCTTGTCCGCGCGCTCGGCCGAAACCCGCAGGCGCTCGATCGGCTCGACCGCCTCGTCGCGGACCTGAATTCGACGGACGATGGACGGGAGCTCCTGCCCGAACGCCTCAACGAGATCTGGGAGCCCATCATGTCGGCTCGGAAGGAGCTGGCAAAATGAGCGCACAGGCTGAGCGACCCGATGTTGCCAAGGTGCTCGCGGAGCTGAAGGACTTTCAGCGACTGACGGTCGACCATGCGTTTCGGCGGCTCTATCTCGATTCGGACGCAACGCATCGTTTCCTTGTCGCTGATGAGGTCGGCCTTGGCAAGACGCTTGTCGCAAGGGGACTGATCGTCAAGACGATCGATTACCTGTGGGACAAGGTTCCACGGATCGATGTCGTCTACATCTGCTCGAATTCGGAGATTGCACGGCAGAACATCAACCGGCTGAACTACTCCGGTGCGAAAGAGTTCTCGCTTGCGTCACGCATCACGCTCCTGCCGATCACGCTAAAGAACCTCAGACACCAGAAGGTGAACTTCATCTCCTTCACGCCGACGACGTCGTTCGATCTTCAGTCGAGTCTCGGGATTGTGCGTGAGCGGGCGCTGCTCTATCGGCTCATCGAGCGAGCCTGGGGGCTCAAGGGCGTCGCACCCATGAACGTGCTGCAAGGAATGGCCAGCGCCCAGACGTTCCGAGCCGAAGTCGACTGGATGGACCGGTGCGACGAGTTGAGGATCGACCAGGATCTCTCCGACGCATTTCGGGAGGAACTCCGAAAGGATGAGGCTCGCGGAGAGGAGAGTCTCAGAGCCCGGTTCGCAAACCTGTGCTCAAGGTACCAGCGACAGCGGCGGTACGAGCGAGATGACGATCGCGTCGCCTGGATCGGCGAGGCCCGCAGGCTGCTTGCCCGATCCTGCCTCCATGCCCTCGAGCCGGACCTCATCATCCTTGACGAGTTCCAACGATTCCGCCACCTGCTCGCCGCGAACAGCGAGAGCGCCGAGCTCGCACAGGGTCTGTTTACCTACGCCGATGAGCACAATGCGGCCCGCGTCGTACTGCTATCGGCGACACCGTACAAGATGTACACGACGCACCAGGAAGAGGCCGAAGAGGGCCACTACAAGGACTTCCTGCGCACATATTCGTTTCTTGCCCATGACGATTCCGCGGGCGAACGACTTGGTGAAGTCCTGAAGCGCTACAGATCGGAGCTCTTCAGCCTTCCGGAGGCGGGAAGCCTGCGCCTTGCATCGATCAAGACCGAAATCGAGCAGGCACTCCGAAAGGTGATGGTCCGAACGGAGCGGCTCGCGGCGACAAGCGACCGTGATGGGATGCTCAAGGAGATACCGAGTTCGATCACTCGCCTGGAGCGCGCCGATCTTCATGAGTATCTCGGTCTGAGCCGCATTGCGACGCTTCTCGAACGAGGCGATGCGATCGAGTACTGGAAGTCCACGCCATATGCGCTCAGCTTCATGGATGGCTACCGACTGAAGGAGGACTTCAACGACGAGATCCACGGTGGAGACCTGCACAACGACATTGCGACGATCCTTCGCGACTGTCCGGGAACCCTTCTCAATCGGGAAGACATCGAGGCGTACTCGCGAATCGATCCGTTGAATTCGAGACTCCGAAGCCTGATTTCCGACATCGTCGATCGTGGCGCGTGGAAGCTCCTCTGGCTGCCGCCGTCGCTTCCGTACTATCGGTTGAGCGGGCCCTTTGCAGCGGACGGTGTCTCGTCACTCACGAAGCGCCTGGTCTTCTCGGCGTGGCAGGTCGTGCCAAAGACAATCGCCGCGCTCCTCAGTTACGAAGTCGAGCGCCGGATGCTCGAACTTTGGAGCGAAGGCGAGCAGAACACGGAGGAAGCCCGACGGCGAAGGCGCGGGTTGCTTCGCCTGAGTGTCTCGGACGAGCGCCCAGCCGGTATGCCGGTGCTCGGATTGATCTACCCTTCGAGCACACTTTCCAGGCTTGGCGACCTGCTGCCGTTGGCCGCCCAGGCACAACTCGCCCAGGACATCCCGAAGCTCGATGAAATGCTCGCGGTTGTCGAGGAGCGCATTCGCCGGTGTCTCACCGCCAAGGGACTGATTGGAAGCGGAGATGGCCCGGCCGATGAACACTGGTACTGGGCGGCGCCAATGTTTCTCGATGTGGCCGATGAAGATTCCGGTGCGCGCGAATGGCTCGAGCTGGAGGATCTTGCGACACGCTGGGCCGGGCTTGAAGAAGCTGACAATAGCGACGACGCCGGAGATGGCTGGCACAAGCACATCGCGCGAGCGCTTCACGTCGTGCGAAATCCAGGCGAGCTCGGTCGGCACCCGGACGACCTTGTCCGAGTGCTGGCTCGTGTCGCCATCGCGGGACCGGGCGTCACAAGCTTGCGCGCGCTGCAACGCGCATCGGGAATCGATCAGGAGGCTCCTGTTTCCGAGACGGTTCGAACAGCCGCGGCATCTGTCGCGTCGTCGTTCCGACGCCTGTTCAACGTCGGCGAGGTCGTTGCACTGATTCGTGGGCTTCGAAAGGATGCGAGCGGTGATGCGGACGCCGCTTACTGGCGACTCGTGCTCGACTACTCGGTCGACGGCGGCTTGCAATCTGTCCTGGATGAATACACCCACGTCTTGCGCGGCTCAGGCGGATTCATCGACCAGCAGCCCGACGACATTGCGCAGGGAATCGCCGAGAAGCTCCGAAACGGACTGAGCATCCGTGTGGGTCAGATCGGGGTTGACGTTGTACGGCGGGAGGACCGAACGCGGAAAGAATCGATCAGAATGCGAGGTCGATTCGCGATGCGGTACGGAGACGAGAAATCGGCTGCGATCCAGGACAACTTTCGTGCCGACCAGGTTCGTGACGCGTTCAACTCGCCGTTCTGGCCGTTCGTCCTGGCGACGACATCGGTTGGGCAGGAGGGCCTGGATTTCCATCACTACTGCCACGCCGTGGTTCATTGGAACCTTCCGTCGAATCCGGTGGATCTGGAGCAGCGTGAAGGCCGCGTCCACCGCTTCAAGGGTCACGCCGTCCGGAAGAACATCGCCAGTCGGTACGGACATACGCAGACCTTGACCGAACAGCCGGACCCGTGGGAGGGCCTCTTTGCGCACGCGGTCCGTGAGCGAGCTCCCGAAGCAACGGATCTGGTGCCTTTCTGGATGTTTCCGATCGACGGGGGAGCGACGATCGAGCGACACGTCCCGATGCTCCCCCTGAGCCGAGATCGAGATCGGATGGAGGCCCTGCGCCGTGAACTGGCGGTGTATCGAATGGTGTTTGGCCAGAGCCGCCAGGAAGACCTCCTGGCCTATCTCGCCGACCGCATCGATCCCGTGCGCCTTGCCGAATTCAGGTCGCTGCTGCAGATCAATCTTGGACCGCCGAATCGGTAGTCACGAGGCCTGCGAGTCTGACGATTCGTGTCGCCGCACTTGAGCTTTCGCGACGTTGTTTGCACGCAGCCGCTATTTGGCTTCCTTGCGATACCGGATCAGGAATCGGGACTACATTCTCAGCGAGTAGAGAAGTCCGGCTCCTCCTCCGGCCACACCGGCGTTCCGGCCTCGGGTCGATAGACGAGCAACCAGTGGAGATACTCGTTCGCGTCGCCAACCAGCTGGCGAATGCCGTCGAGGAAGCGGCACTTTCCCGCCGCGGCCTCGAGCACCTCGCGGCTCCGGATGCAGAACACCGATACGGGCGGCAGCAGCCCGCGGGCGACGGGTCCCCTCCAGTCGCCGTACGTCGTGAAGTTGATGTCCGACTTGCACTCCCGCGCCGCCACGATCTCGTCGGCGATGTCGTAGCAGCCGTCCAGCGCGACGATGAGCCACGCGAAGGCATCGCCCATCGCGAGATGGCCGGCGCCGATCGAGTCGAATATGAACTGGACTGACACGGAGTACGGCTCGAGGAGCGGAGACATTTCGGCGTGGGCTTCGTCCGGAAGAAGGTATGTTGCAACTTCCTTTCTGTCACCGTTCTCGATGTTCACGAACGTGACTTCAAAGAGCTCGATCTCGAACAACTGCGCGATGCTCTTTTCCATTGTTGTCATTGTCGTCTGATCCTTCGGGTTCACTGCCATTCCGGCCCGCATCCGGAACAGGTTTTCCATCCTGTGGTAGTCTCCCGCAGCGGGCTTTCCCGGCAGCTATTGGTAAACGCGAATTGCGTCACCGAAATGGCTGACCGGTATCTCGAAAAAACGAGGTCGAAAAGAATGCCGCAATTCACTGAGAACTCCCGGATGTACGCCGAGGTGTATGACGAGCTTCGCCGGATCGCCCGCCGGTACTACTTCGGCAATGCTGCCGACAACACCCTGCAGCCTACGGCGCTCGTCAACGAAGCCTTCACGAAGATCGTCCGTCAGCGGAACGTCGATCCGTCGAACCGCGCGCAGTTTCTCGGCGTGGCAGCCGGCATCCTTCGCAACAAGCTGATCGATTACCAACGCAAGAAGAATGCGGTGAGGCACGGCGGAGGCGCCGTCCGGGTTGAACTCGACGACAACGTGGGAGCGGAGCGCCCTCCGGATGTAGACTTTATCGCGATCCATCGGGCGATCGACCGACTCAGGGCCGTCAAAGAGCGCCGGGCGCAGGTCATCGAGTTGCGATACTGGCTCGGCATGAATAGAGCGGAAATTGCCGACGCGCTCGGCATCAAGTTGGCGACGGTCACGACGGACTTGGCGGCGGCCAAGGCGTTTCTCCATCTGGAGCTCGAGGGAGAGGAGGTAGGCGATGTCGACGCCTGATCTCGATGCGAAAGTCTCCGACCTCGTGCGCCGACTGGTCGAGCTGGAGACCGACGCGTGGAAACCGGTCCTCGATGCGGCCGAACGCGAAGATCCCGGTGTCGCCGAGCTCGCGTCCCAACTGCTCTCGGAAGTCGAGCTAGCGGATGACCTCTTCGAGAGCCCGGTGATAGACCAAGCGCTCGAACTGTTCCTCACAGATCCGTTCGACCTCATCGGGAAGACGCTCGACGGAACCTATTTCGTCGAACGGCTGATCGGTGTCGGCGGCATAGGCGCCGTCTACAAGGCCAGGCACGTCACCCTTCCGCTCGACTTCGCGATCAAGGTGATTCCCCAAACGGTCAGCGACAAGGTTGGGATCGAAGGCGCGGCCGGAGCGCTGATCAAACACCCGGCCGTCGTGGCGATTACGGACCACAAGATGTTTTCAAACGGGGACGCCTACCTCGCGATGGAGTATGTGAATGGCTCGTCGCTGCGCGAGGCGCTCGACCGGCGAGGGCAATTTGGTTTCGGTGAGGCGCTCGACATCGTGTCGCAGGTCGCCTCGGCACTCGACGCCGCCCACAAAGCGGGCTTTGTTCATCGCGACATCAAGCCAGAGAACATTCTGATCGTCGCGAGTGGGCCATATGCCGGAATGGTCCGAGTCATCGATTTCGGCATCGCCGGGTACGAGTCTGCGTCCCGGCTGCTCGAGGACCCGGAGCTCACAGGAATCGGGATCGGGACGCCCGCGTACATGTCGCCCGAGCAGTGGCGGCGTGACGGAGACCGGCGAGCCGGCATCACGGCGCGGTCCGACGTCTATAGCCTGGCGGTGGTCTTCTTTGAGTTACTCACCGGGCGGCGGCCGGTCGAGGGCGGAGTCGACGAGGTCCGCGAAGGCGTCCTCGCGGCGAGGCACCGGCAGCTGTCGGAGTTCGCCCCTGAGCTGCACGACCACGTCATTGATGCGGTGACACGCGCGCTGTCGGTCAATCCGGATGTAAGGCCGGCGAGTGCCGGCGAGTTCGTCTCCATGCTGAAGGGGAGTGCGCGGACACGCGTGCCGTCTCGAGTGCGGACCGTCGCCGTGCCAGCGAGTCTCAAGCCGATCGATCGGATCGAGGTCGAGACGTTTCGTGGGTTCGCGAGCATCGAGTTCTATCACGGCGACCTGATGGCGATGCCCCGCGACTGGGACATTGACTACCTCGTCGTGTCGGCGTACCGGGATGACTACTGGCCGACGGACGGCTCGCTCATCCAGTCGCTTGAGGAACGGGGCGTCGACTTCGGCCGACTGGCCCTTCACAAAAAGGTCGAGGCTCGCGATCAGGCTTCCTGCTGGCTCTCGCACGAGATCGACGCAGCCGGCCTTACGATTCCAGTGCGGCACATCATCGGCTTCGAGCCCGAGGGCATCTACACGCCGGCGGACAAGATCCACCAGCTCTTCCGGTTCCTGAGGTTCATTACCGATGGCCGTACGAGCCCCGCGACGGTGGCGATGCCGCTGCTCGGGACAGGGGGAAAGATGGGCCAGGTGCGAAACCTGGTGCCGCGGCTGATACACAATGCGGAGGAGTCGCTGGGATTCGGCATGAACGTCGATCGCGTGATCGTCGTCGAGCGGGACCGAGGGAGGGCGGACGAACTCCGCCGGGCGCTCCGCGATGCCGAGTGGGAGCCACCGAGGGCGCGAAGACACCGAGAGGACGACGCCCTCGCCTGGCCAGATCGGCACGGTTGACGGCGCGACCCGCTCGCGACGACGAACGAGTCAGCGCATCATCGGCGCCAGAGGAAGGTCCCGAAAGAATCAGAGCCGGGAGCGATAGCGACCGGGTGGCCGTCAAACCGGGCGGCGATTGATGAATCGCAACACGTGCGTTCGATAGACCACCCGGTCGCTACCGCTGCCGGCTCTGATCAGTGCGGCGTCGGCACGGGCCAGGCTACATAATCAGCGCCGCCTCACCGCCAGCCCTTCGCGGGGATCGACCGCGCCCGCAGGTGCGCCTCGCTGCGCATCCGCTTGCGGCTGCGCACGAGATCCGCGCGGTCCACGAGCTCCCTGCCGAGCTCGTCGAGCCGCTCGAGGTGCTCGATGACGTCCGGCTCGTCGGCGCACGCGGCCAGCGCCCTGGCGGCCCGCCGGCGGGCCTGCCGGACGACCTCGATCGCGCCCTCGACGTCGCCCCGGTCGAGCAGCCTGATGGCCTCGCGCCGGATTTCGACCCCGAGCAGAAATTCCACGGCCTTGACGACGCGGGCGTCGGCCGGGACGCCCGCCGCCACTTCGGGCGCCACCACGTCGATGCGCACGGACTTTCGCAACACCACGCGCCGGTCGGAGGCCGCGCCCTGCGGCGTCCACGCCAGGCGCAGCGTCGCAAGCTTGCGGTCAGCGCCCTCCGACAGCTCCGGGACCTCGAGACGGACGACGACGTCGAGCGTCGTGCCGTGCACCAGGCTCGGGAGCTTGAACCGTCCAAGCGAGTTCTTCGCAAACCCGTTGAGCACGCCGGCGACACGGACGCCGGGCTCCGGCTCGATGCCGAGGCTGACCCGGTTGCCCATCTGCGCAGCGAGGCGGCCGAATTCGTGCTCGAAGATGCGCGGGAAGTCGTCGGGCGTCTCGGCGTACCAGCTCGTTCCGCCACCGAGGCGCGCAACCGCCTCGAGCAGGTCTTCCTGGAAGTCGTTTCCGATGCCGATGGTCGACGTCTCGATGCCGCGCGCCGCAAGCTCTGCCGCCCATCGCTCGAAGGCGGCGGGCTCGGTGATGCCGGCGTTCGCATGACCGTCGGTGAACAGGATGACCCGGTTGATGCCGCCCTCTACGAATCCCGAGCCGACCTCCTCCGCTCCGCGCGTCCATCCTTCGAAGAGAGCCGTGGAGCCGCCCGCCTCGATCTCGCCGATCGCGCGAAGTATCGGGCCCGGGTCGGTGACCTGGCGTCCGTGGACGACGATTCGGACCTCGTCGTCGAATGCTACGACGCTGACACGGTCGCGTTTGCCGAGCTGGCGGACACAGTATCGCGCCGCCTCACGGGCCTGGTGGAGCTTCGCGCCCGACATGCTGCCGGACCGGTCGATGACGAGCCCGATGTTCAGAGGCGGGCGCTCCGCGTTGGGTGTGATGTTCTCGGGCGAGACGATGCGGACGAGGAGATCGACGATCTGGCTCGTGCCGGCGGCGATCCTTGGGTAGGCGAGGATCCGCTCGATCGCTGGACTGGGATGCCGGGAAGTTGACGCTGACGTGTGTTGGGACTCGTTGTCGGGCACGGTGGTGTTCCTCCTGTTGAATTGACTGCCTTCTCAGTGGAACGCGCAGTTCTTCCGGAAAGTGGCTGGCAAGTCGCAGCAACAAATTTCCGCCGTGCTCGCCGCGTCACGTAAGGCGGCTCGCCGCGCCGACCCGGATCTACCTGCTATCCGGGCAAATTCCGGCCCGCGGAGGACGGGCGCCCTTGCCACTCAACAGGGCGAAATATGGCCGTCCCTCCGGCAATCCCGTCGATTCCGTCGACCTGCATTTTCCTCCCCCACTGCATGTCCCATGACGTGTCAGACAATGGGCTCGAACGGCGCAACGGACCCGGCGAGAAGAAACCATCAGCCGTTTCGAACGCGGATTGCGCGTTAAAAAACAGCGAGTTCGACCGGGCGCCGCGGCAACACTGCAACGACCCCCTCAGACGCGCCGCCCGGCGGATTCGCTGGCAATTGACCGAACCGCCACCTATCAGGAGGAAGCACAACCCGATGACAGCGACACGATACCTACCCGCGACCGGCCGACCTGTACACGGCTGCCGGATTCACTTGCCCGTTGCGGGGACCGCCGTCCCCGTCGTGCAGTAAAAGCACTTTGTGCACGGAGGCCGAATGAGCCCACGAAAGAAACACGAGCAAGCCCCCCTCCTGCAACTCGC
The DNA here is from genome assembly GCA_021463145.1 of Blastocatellia bacterium. Lineage (GTDB taxonomy): Bacteria > Acidobacteriota > Blastocatellia > UBA7656 > JADIYM01 > JADIYM01. The sequence goes on from JAJTWZ010000079.1 coordinate 14,280, forward strand.
CACGGCGGCCCGGGCAGTGGCAGACACCGAAACAGGTCTTCTTGGCGATCCGATTCCAAACGTGTCTCGAGCCCTTGCCACGGCGCCGGAATCGGACGTGACCCAGATCATCAGCTTCGGGATCTTCAATCCATACGGTCCGACGATGTTCTCCATCGACCTCATTCGAGTTGCGGACACCGGCGAGGCGCTGATCGTGTCGACAATGCTGAATCCGTTTCAGTCGACGGCGACGGCGTATGCGCTCCTGCCGGCTTCGTCGAGCGGAGATCCTGAGCCGGTCGGGCGCTGCCTGACAGTTCTGGCGAAGCGCAACGGCCATCCCGACGCTCCGATCCTGCTCGAAAGCGCGCCCACCTATGTGCTGTTTCCGCGAGATTCAATCCTGACGATCGATCTCCTTCGTCAATTCACCGTCGGGCTGCTTGCTGCAGCCGGCGTCGAGGGGATCGGCGAAACAGCCAAACGCCTCGAGCGGTTCAAGGGACGGCCCTGGGACCGGGCGACCGAGGAGATGGTGAGCGCTGCGAGGAGCTACGTGCGCTCGCGAACGGCGGAGTCGGGAGGCGCATCCGCGGCGCCTGCCAACTCGCCGGCGGATTACGACCGGTGGTGGCGGATCGCGTCGGACCTCGAACACGTGCGGGTCGAGATGGCCCAGATGCAGGTGGCTTGGCAGGGGGCGCTGGTCTTCGGTCAGGGTGGCTAGGGCGCGATTCGACGGACCGTCAAGGAGGTTGGATGAGGTACGAGATTCCGGAACAGCAGACAACCGATGCGTTCGGCAAGTGCTGGACTGCCGCCGCGAGGCACATACAGAGGATGGAACGAAGCGCTTCCGTCGAGTTGGAATGGCTCAAGAAGGACCTCCGGCCGCCGATGCTGGAGCATCTGTCGTTTCGGCTCGGAAACCAGCTCTTCTTCGTGCGGGTTGAGGACGCGGACCTGCGTGTCGTCGGGCCTTCGTCCCTGTCCGGCCTGCTTTGGATCGCTGACGGCTGTCGGGGACACCCTTGCGTCATGCCGATGCGCCTGGCAGGAACGGAGTGGCAGGCCGTCGCGCCGGGGTGGGGACTCGCCCACGCGCGGACGCTCGAGCCCATCCATCCCCCGGCGCTTGTGACCACGGAACGCATCGAGTTGACCGACTGGGAGCTTCAGGACTTTGCGGTTCAGATCGTGGCGCAGATGCTCGAGCGTGACGGCATCGAAGTGACGCAAAAGCAGGGAGCGCCGACCGTCGACCCGTCGATCTGGTTCATGGGCGAGCACGGCCTGGAGTGGGTGGTCGTCCGGGCCGTCCGCTATCCGGCGCGAGACGCACCAAGGCCTGCGAACCTGGCGGACATCGCGGCGTCCTGCGCGAAGGTCGGGACGCGGGGTCACTTCGCTTCGGTCGGCATCTGTGGTGCGGACGGGCCCTACGACGGCTCTCCGCATACGCTGTGGCGAGGTGCGGGGATGTATGCGGCGTACGATGGGCTCGAACCGGTGGATGAGTCTTAGAATCCAATGCAGGTCACAATCGGGCGATGCGAACGACTATAGGTTCAATCCAGGATGTTCATCGCGGAGTGGCCAGGGTGCCGCTCGTTCAGTGCTCGTCGCGAGATCAGGGCTGGCGCTTGATTTATCGATTGAAACAGAATCACGCTGAGTGCAGAGCTGCAGCTCGGTATCAGGGTAACCAGTGGCCAGGGCGAGCCAATCATTCAATCCTGACTTTGAAACGGAAACAGTGAGGACTCGATGGAATTCGGAAGACTGGAGCGCGTTGAACTTCGACAAGTCTGGCCTCACGAGGCGACGGCTTTCACCCCCTGGCTGGCGCAGCCCGAGAACCTGAAGCTGCTTGGCGACAAGATCGGCATCGACCTCGAGCTCGAGGCGCAGGAGGCAAACGTCGGGCCTTTCCGCGCAGACATTCTCTGCAAGGACACGTTAACGAACCAATGGGTGCTGATCGAGAACCAGCTCGAACGAACGGATCACACCCATCTGGGTCAATTGCTTACCTACGCCGCCGGACTCAAGGCCGTGACGATCGTGTGGATTGCAAACCGCTTCACCAGTGAGCATCGTGCAGCGCTTGACTGGCTCAACGAGATCACCGACAGCGGCTTCAATTTCTTCGGTCTGGAGGTCGAGCTATGGCGTATAGGCGACGGGTGTAACTGTTTTGCGACGACGGTCTGATGGGGAGATCACGCCGCGATCTGCCATTTCGTCCCGCCTCGTAGTCGGGCCTGTTCGCGCTCTATGTGAAAGTCCCAATACGCCTTGGTATCCCCGCAGATCTCGATGGCTCGCATCTTGAGCACCGCCTCGGCGCACCGAACTGTCCACCGCATTCCCGTCCGCTCCATCCGGTCCTTCACCAGATGCCGGCACGTTCCTTCTGCCACACCGCTCCCGATCGGAATGCCTGCGGCCAGATATTCGTCGTATTTCATGAATGCCTGGTTGCGCAGGATGTATTTAGCCGCCCTGTCGACCGCCTTTCGCTTCGCACCCCGCATCCGCCGCTTCGTCGCCGATTGCTTCATTCCTCGAACGGCCTCGCTCGCTTCACCATAGAGGATCTTCTCGAGGTAATAGTCCACCCACTCTCGCGTCGCTTTGGTACCTTCGCCGTGGAATGCACGTCCTGCCTCCCACAGATATTCCGTTACGTGAAAGATGTCGAGAACCAGGATCACCTTGCCGTCGGCGCCGAGCGCCGTCAGCGCCCGATTCTGCAGCGCAGGATCTCCGTCGGTCACGCACACCCACGTCCGCTTTCGCTGCGGATCGCGTTTGAGCATCTCCTCGGCCAGTTCGGCAAACATCTCATCTTTGCTCTTCTCGAGGCTTGCCCACACCCGCTTGCCTTGCGGCCGCGGCCGCTTAGGTCCCACGGCTTTGGGCCCGCTCTTCTCGCCGATCTCGCCGAGAATGTCGACAGGCGTCCGGACAAAGGGCGCGATGGAATAGACGGCCGCAACTCTCGCTTCGCGCTTGCTGTTCGGTCTCGGGCCCTTCGTTCCCCGATCACGAGCTGGCCTTGGTTCGCCCATCGCCGGCCGCATCGGCACTCCCTTTCCATCGATCGTCGCCACCAGAATCGTCGCATCGGCATCGGGCGGCGAGCCCGAACGCTCGGCGTAGAAGAGCTCGAAGTCCTGCGCCGCGTCGATGACAACGTCGTAGACATTGGCCGAACCCACGCGGGTTCCGGTCGTCTCCTCGACGCCTGCAACCGCCTCGGCGAACGGCCCGCGCGCCACGCCCGTCGTCAGGCGTCGCTGCAGAGGATACGAGTAGAGTCGCGAGGGGAGCGACAGTTCCTCATCCAGCGGCGCGATGCCGGGCCGCCCGCGCCGGCCGAAGGTCTGACGTCCGATGGTGATCGGCCCGAAGAGGCTCAGGTACTGGCGCTCTCGAACCCTGCGATGCGAGAGCACGTCACATATCCCATCACCGGCGTCGATCTCGATCGCTTCACCGACATCGCCCGTGCCGCGCGATTCGACGTGCTCCTGCAGTAGCAGGCGAGCGATCTCGCGGATTCGGTCGCTGGTTTCGGTCTCGACCTCGTGCAGGCTCCTCGATGCAGCGTCGCACCCGAGAATCCAGTTGACGAGGTCCACAAAAGCACAGGCGGCCATTGGTGCTTCGGCGATGCAGTGCAGTGCGGTAGTCTTCACGAGGGCTCTCCTTTGCGGTCCATATCTTGTTTGCAAACAGATACGTCGCATGGGGAGCCCCGCCTCTACAACTGCGCTGCCGCTAAACCACTGTCAGACCATGACTTCGCCGTCGTCGCAATACATGTGCGCCCATAGGCGACTCTCGGGTTGCGCCGAAGTTCAATGCTGTCTGTATGCCGAACGACTGGGCAAGAACGGTGGCGGAAGGGGCCGCGAGGGTTGAAGCTGGGGCCCTGACGGAGGGCAAACGGCTGCAGCTGTCGTTTTGGACCGGCTTTCGAGAGTTCCTGCTCAACAACGAGTCACGCGTCCGACCGGTGAGTCCGCAACCCCAGCAATGGCTTGCGTTCTCGATAGGACGTGCCGGTTGCACACTCAACACGCTCGCGTCGCTGAAGAACTCGGAGACCCGCTCTGCCGAGTCAAATGAAGTTCGTGTTCAACTCGAGCTGAAAGGCAGTGCTTCAAAGCCCTGGTTTGACGAGTTGCAGGTAGATGCGGATGCCATTGCGACAGAGCTTGGATATGCCCCGACATGGCGGCGGCTCGACCATTCGCAGACGAGTCTCATATCCGTGAGACGAGAATGTGATTTGCGGGACGAGAATTCGTGGCCTGAACTTTACGGCTGGCTCCTTGGGCGGCTGAACGACTTCCATCGTGTTTTCCAGAATAGAGTTAAGGCGCTCCGAGCCGTGGAACCTATAACTATCGTGACCTGACGGCAAGAGTGCGGGAAGGGTGGGGCGGTTAGCGCGTAGGCTGAGGGCGATGGATTCATCCACGCCTGGAGGTCGCAATGCGCACGAA
>JAJTWZ010000008.1 GCA_021463145.1 Blastocatellia bacterium
AATGCCGAAAGAGAGGGCGATGTTGACGAGAGGTCGGAACATCAGTACGCGAAGCAGCCGAACGTCAAGCATCAGCGGGCGCGCGCGACGGCGTCAAGGAGAATCGATGAGCTCATGCTGCGCGCGCTCTCAAGAAACTCCCCCGTAAGTTATTGATTCCAGGTTCGGCGGATTCCGAGTTTCAGCCTGCCCTGTCAGTGCGAAGCACTGAGACGAACTCCGCTGAATGCGCTTGTTCGGCCCCGTCGTTGACCGAAGCCTTATCTGAATCAGTCGTAGAAGCCAGCAGTCACCATGGTAACGACGACTTCCCGGCTTGCGCCCGGCGTCCCTCGTGACACAAGTCGAACGCGAAGCCGAGGCGACCAGAGTCCCGCCATGAGTGCAACGAGTCGATACGTACCCACCGGAAGCTTCTTAAGGCTGAAACGACCCATCTCGTCCACGCGGGCCGAACCGACATATGTCTTTCCGTCATCACGATAGATTCCGAGACAAACTGCCTTGCCGGGAATCGGATCACCATGTGGATCAACGATGCGTCCCGCCAGTGCAGTCACAGGGACCGGCTCGGAGTCGAGAGAGTCGCCGAACCCCTGGTAAGGCACAGGTTCCGGGCACGAATCTTGCCCTGCAGCAGGCGTCGCCACTAAAGCCAACGTCATCGAGGCAAGAATCGCCATCATGTGATGTGACCGAACACGATTCATAGGGAGGGCCTTTGTACGCGACCAGGCCGGAAGCGGCGAAGGGGCCGAACGCGCGGGTTCACCGGGCGCGAAGCCGCCACCAAACTGTAGCAACGTTCAAAGTGTGCGGCGAGCGCTCCGGTGCAACCGCTTGTTCGGCCTCGTTGTTGCGCAACTCAAGAGCCGTAGTTAGCGCAAAGCGTTCGCGCCTGCGGGAGTCGTCCGGGGAGCGGCACGTATGCCGGGTCACATCGGCTGACAAGTAGGTCGTCATTGACCCATCTGTATTGGCCACGCAGATACACGTAGCGCGAGAGGACCCCATCACAACCCCCCTCGCGAGTGTACCCAATCAGCATCGGCCATTGATCAACGGCTGTGCGGACATAGATGAATTGGCCGCCGAGCTTGCCCAGGAACCTGTGAGTCCCAGTTTCGTAGAGCGCCCAGCCACAGTTACCCGTCGCGCCGCATACAGTCGGGACAAAGATGACCGCCGGGCGTGCCGATCGAAGTGAAACGCGAACCGCGCGATCACCATACGTTACCGGGCCACCGCGGTCCTCAAGTGGAATTGAGCGACGCACCTTGATACGCACTCTTGGATCAAGTAGAGACGCTGCTGCGCAGTTCCAGTCGAAGGTCACAAAGTCGCGGTTGAGATAGCGTTGCCAGCGCGCGGACCTGGGACTGGCGGCCCCAGGGGCGGCCGTCAAGAATACAAGGAAAGTCGCCACTATTATCCGGTGCATTTTCGTCCAACTGCGGAGAGGCCGAACGTCAAGCATCAGCGGGCGCGCGCGACGGCGTCAAGGGCAAACGGAGCGATCTCGCTGCGCGCGCTCCGCTGCATGCGCTAGTTATGCCGCGCCCACCGTCGATGTAACGAACGCAAGAATGCGCGCAGCTGTCTCGAAGGCGAATCGGGACTCTGAAGCGCCGACCTCATCGTCGGAGTCGTAGCTTGAGATCAGAGAGGTCAGGTTGAGATCGTGAAGCCGGCGAAGGTCGCTGTCGTGCCTCATGGCCTTACCGAGCAGGCAGGTAACGTCTCCGTCTGTTGACACCTCTCCGCGGGTAAGCAGGAAGGCTCGGAGCGCCGATCGAGCGCTGGACCGTGCGGCATCGACGCACACCTTGTGGAAACCCCTGTCGAGCAGGACTTGGGCAGCGTCGAGTTCAAGCCTGGCCTGACCGACGTACTTCAGGACAAGGTCGCGAGATGGCCTAGCCCGACCGTCTGGACCCGAAGGCGTAATGCCGTCATCTCGCAGAATCTCGTTACATATGCCAACGCACTCGTCGCAGATATAGACCGCAGGCCCCGCGATGAGCTGGCGGACCTCTTTCTGCGCCTTGCCACAGAAGGAACAGGTTTTAGTGGCCTCGGTCATTCCAGAACCAGATCTCGGCAAGAAAGCGGCATAACTAATAATTCAACGGCGATCGCAGTAGATTTGGCCTTAAGCCGTGGAATTACGGCCGATGCCGGAAAATTCCAATTCAGTGTACGAAGGGCGGCAGTCGCCGCACAAGTGCGAGGACAGGGCGTAAACCTGTTCAGCCGCTCCGATCACGGGACGCCGGGCGTGCTTCGCAACGGGCTCCTGGTCGTACCTGAGCGGATGCTTGTCGCACACGTTCGTTCCGGCGAATGTGACGCAAGTGACGCAGACGACGCAGGCGACGCGGGTAGCGCGGGTAACGCGAGCGACGCAGGCAGTGGCGCGGAGGATGGGATGGCGCGGGCTACGTACCCAACAGCGGCCGGAACGGCTGTGGCGCGGATGCCGCCGGATACTTCCAACCGCCAGGCGGCTCGTTCGTTCTTCGAAATGCAAACCCGTCTGGAAACACAGCTCTGGCCTTGGCGTACGGACTCTCGCGTAGATCGATTTCTCCTGGAAGCGCCGTGGAACAGCCTCTGCGGATACGGGCCGAAATCCCGTGAGCCCTGGTGACCGTGCCCGCGGAGCGGATCCGGGCCTGCAAACGAATCGCGCAATGGCGAGCGACGGCGACGGAGCAGCCGATGCCGGAGCAGCCGATGCCGGAGCAGCCGATGCCGGAGCAGACGGCGCCGGAGCAGGCGGCGACGGAGCAGGCGGCGCCGGAGCAGCCGATGCCCGAGCAGGCGGCGACGGAACTGACCACGCCGGAGCAGACGGCGCCGGTGCATTCAACCGATTCCAATCCGGCAATGAACCTCTACCGAAGCGCTCTGACAAGGAACTCCGCCGCAACATCACGAGGCGATCGCTTCTCGCCGTCGACCGCGAAATTCAATCTCCGCATCTCCGCACTCGTGAGTTTCCCCGCAATGCGTTCCAACACGCGACCAAGCGCCGGTTCGCGTGAGAGCACCTCGCGCCGGGTGACCGGCACCGCCTCGTAAGGCGGGAAGTACCGCCGGTCGTCCTCCAGTTGCACCAGACCGAGCGTCTCGATCAGCCCGTCCGTCGCGTTTCCGGCAATCAGGTCGACCTGGCCAGACGCAAGCGCGCGATAGGTCAGCGACAGATCCATTTCGAGTGGCGGCTCGCGGAACCGCAGCCCGTACGCCTTCGAAAATCCTGCATAGCCGTCCGGTCTCGACATGAAATCCTGGCCGAACCCCGCCCGCCAGGTGGGAGCGATCCGCGCGGCATCCGAAACTGTCACCAGCCCGAGCGACCGGGCATCGCCGCCGCGCACGAGAATCGCAAAGGTATTGTCATACCCGAGCGGCCTTCCGACCTCGAGACCGAATTTCGACCCGTACCCCTCCTTTACGCGATCATAGACAGCTCGCGGATCCGTCGACGGCTCGTTATGGAGGATCGCAACGTCCATCGTCCCGGTATACTCGACGTAGACGTCGATCTGACCACCCAGCAAGCCACGATGACAAAGATCCCCGCCGAACTCGAACCGCCGCTCGACAGGTACACCTTCGGACTCGAGCGCCTGCGCGACGATCTCGCCCAGGATCACCTGCTCGCTGAAGTCCTTCGCACCGACTACGACCGGTTTCCTGGCCGACTGGCCCGCCAGGTGCCCGCCGGTTCGAGGCCAGGCCCAGACGACCGTAGCGGCAACAAGTCCCACAACTCCCGCAGCCGCGACAAGGCGCGCCGCGCGGACTCTTCCCCGTGAAACTCCCGGCACGATGGATCCCGACAGCCAGCCGAGAATTGCATCCGCGGCGAGCGCCATCGCTGCGGCGGGCAGCGCGCCCTGCAGGATCAACTCGTTGTCGTTCATCCGAAGACCGCGGAAGATGAGCGTGCCCAACCCCCCTGCGCCCACCGCCGCCGCAATCGTCGCCGTGCCGACCGAGATCACCGTCGCGACGCGCAGGCCCGCGACGATCACGCTCGCGGCGAGCGGCAACTCCACGAGTCGCAACAATTGGCCGTCCGTCATTCCCATTCCGATCGCAGCGTCGCGGATCGAACGTTCCACCCCCTCGATTCCCGTGAACGTGTTCCGGACTATCGGAAGCAGCGCGTAAAGGAAAAGCGCTATGAGAGCCGGAATCCGGCCGATGCCATACGTACCGAGCAGCGGTATGAGAAATCCGAAGAGCGCGAGGCTCGGTATCGTTTGGAAAACGTTGGCGAGCGCAAGCACCGGACCGCTCATCGCCGGACGCCTCGTCAGCACCACGCCCACCGGGATTCCGACGATGGCCGCGGCGCCAACCGCAACGGCGACGAGCATCACGTGCTCGACGATGAGGCTCAGGTCGATCACAGCCTACCCGCAGCCAGAAACGCCGCGGCTTCCGGATGCTGCGAAGTCCTGAAATCCTCAGGCGTCGCAAGTTCGACGAGACGGCCGTCGCGGAACAGTCCGATTCGAGCCGCAAGGGCGAACGCTTCGCCGACGTCGTGAGTGACGAATACGATCGTCTTGCCGAGCCGCGCCGCAAGCTCCCGAAACTCACGCTGCATCTCGGCGCGCGTAAGCGGATCGAGCGCCCCGAAGGGCTCATCCATGAGCAGGATGGGCGGATCTGCAGCAAGCGCTCGCGCCACTCCCACTCTCTGCCGCTGCCCGCCCGACAGCTCACGGGGATATCGCTCCGCATAAGTCCCGGGATCGAGGCCGACGAGCACGAGCAACTCGGTCACACGTGCTGCGGCGCGGTCCGGATCCCAGCCATCGAGCTCAGGCACCAGACCGACGTTTCTCGCGACCGTGAAGTGAGGCAACAGTCCTGCCTCCTGAATGACGTATCCGATTCCCCGTCGCAGCCGGATTGGATCCCACTCGGTGGCCGGTATTCCGCCGACGACCACTCGGCCGGACGACGGCTCGATCAGGCGATTGACGAGCCGGAGCGTCGTCGTCTTTCCAGACCCGCTCCGCCCAAGCAGAACCAGCGTCTCGCCGGCCGAAACGTCGAGCGTGAGATCCGCGACGGCCACGGCGTCGCCGAAGCGTACAGTCACGCCCTCGAACGCAATGGCCGGTGTCGTAGCAGTCGCGCTCACGGCCACTCTCTTGCCACAAGCGGCCAGTATTTGCGAGTCCCGGGCGCCACACGAGGAATCACCCGCCGCGATCCGCATCGCGACACGGGGCCGCATCGCCTCGTCCTCTCTCGATGGCCGGTCCCTCCGTCGCGGGATATACTCCGCGCCATGGCAACGAACGATCGCCTGCTCCGCGCTCTTGCACGCGAGCCCGTCGACCGCCCGCCCGTCTGGATGATGAGGCAGGCAGGACGGTACCTTCCGGAGTACCGCGCGGTTCGCGCGAAACACGACTTCCTGGAGATGTGCAAGACGCCCGACCTCGCCATCGAGGTCTCGATGCAACCAATTCGCCGGTTCGGTATGGACGCTTCGATCGTCTTCTCGGACATCCTCGTGCCCGTAGAAGCGATGGGGGTACCGGTCGAGTTCAACCCGTCTCCCGTGCTCGCCGAGCCCGTCCGCACGGCTGAAGACGTCGACCGCCTCCGCATTCCGGACCCCGTCGAGTCAACCGGCTTTGTTCTCGACGCCATCAGCGGCCTGCGACGCGCACTAGACAACTCTATCCCGGTCATCGGCTTCGCCGGAGCTCCCTGGACCCTCGCGTCGTACGCAATCGAAGGCGGCGGTTCGAAGACCTACGCGATGACGAAGCGGATGATGTACTCGGAGCCCGCGCTGTTCCACCGGTTATCCGAGAAGCTCGCCGACACGATAGCGCTCTACCTGTCGGCACAGATCGAGGCTGGCGCGGAGGCCGTCCAGATCTTCGATTCGTGGGCGGGGCAACTCTCTCTCGACGATTACGTTGCATTCGCACTTCCCTACACACGGCGCGTGGTCGAACAGCTTCCCACGGCGGGCGTGCGCAGCATTCACTACGTCGGGAACGGCTCGCATCTCGTCGAACAGGCGGCATCGGCGGGAACCGACTGTCTGGGAATCGACTGGCGCACCGACATTTATGGCGCACGCCGGCGAACAGGAAATCGCGTGTCGATTCAGGGGAATCTCGATCCCTGCGTGCTGCTCGGTCAGCGCGACCGCGTGATCGCCGAAACGCTCCGGATGCTCGATGCGTCCGCCGGCGAACCCGGCTACATCGCGAATCTCGGCCACGGCATCCTTCCGGCAACGCCGGTGGAGAACGCGGAGGCCTTCATCTCGACGATTCGCGCGTCGATAGGGCAACCGGCGTGAGCGCGCACACGATCGACATCCGCATCGAGAACGAGATCGCCTCGCTGCCGATCGACGTGCTCGAACGCTACAACGTGCACGGGCCGCGTTATACCAGCTATCCGACGGCTCCGGAGTGGAACGACGAGTTCGGCGCTGACGATCTTCGCAGCGCGTTCGTCGAGGCGAATCGAGCGCAGCGCCGCCCGGTCTCGCTCTATTTCCACATCCCATTCTGCGAAAAGCTCTGCTGGTTCTGCGGTTGCAACGTCATCATCAACCGTGACAAGGCGGTCTCGGATCCCTATCTCAGCCGGCTGAAGACCGAGATCGGCCGGTTCGCCGCCTCGGTGGCCGCGGACCGCCCCACCGTGCAGTTTCACTGGGGAGGCGGTACACCGACCTACTTGACTCCGGAACAGATGCGCGACCTGTACGGTCACACCGCCGCGAGTTTCCACATCGAGCCGGACGCCGAGATCGGCCTCGAAGTCGATCCAAGGGTAACGACAGCCGAACACATCGCTGCCGCGGCCGAACTTGGCTTCAACCGGGTGTCGATGGGCGTGCAGGACTTCGATCCGAAGGTCCAGGAAGCTGTCAATCGCAACCAGACATTCGACCAGACCGCTGCGACGGTCGCCCAGTCGCGATCGCGCGGGATGGCAAGCGTGAACATCGACCTGATGTACGGCCTGCCGTACCAGACGATCGATTCGTTCCGCGAGACCGTCGAACGCGTCATCGAACTCTCGCCCGACCGCATTGCCCTCTTCAACTACGCTCACGTTCCCTCCCTAAGGCATGCACAGAATGCGTTTCGCCGGATGCCCATGCCGGTCGGCCTCGAGAAGTTCGAGATTTTCCGGGCTGCAATCGAACGCTTCACCGAGGCCGGCTACGTGTTCATCGGTCTCGATCATTTCGCAAAGCCCGGCGACGAAATGGCGCTTGCCCAGTCGGACCGCAGCTTGCGGCGGAACTTTCAGGGCTACACGACCAAAGCCGGAAGCGACCTGTACGCGATGGGTGTCAGCGCGATAAGCCAGATCGGCCGAGCGTTCGCGCAGAACTACCGCGACACCGGACACTACTACGAGCGGATCGACGCCGGAGGCCTCGCGACCATGCGCGGGATGTGGCTTTCTGACGACGACGTGCTGCGTTCGGCGGTCATCGAGCGGCTTCTTTGCCACTGCGTGCTTCACACTCTGGAAATCGAGGCTGAATTCGGCATCGACTTCGCCGAAACGTTTGCCGATTCGCTCGAAGACCTGCGTGCTTTCGAGCGAGACGGAATGGTGCGAATCTCCGACGACAGGATCGAGGTCACGCCGCTCGGCCGGCTGTTCATCCGGAACCTCGCAATGCCGTTCGACGCGTATCTTCGACGCCGCGATCCGGCCGCCAAGCCCGTCTTTTCGAAGACGCTCTAGAATGCACGAATTACGTGAAGCCCTGCGCCTCCACGGGCGATTGCAATGATAGGCGTCCTGCTCTTCAACCTCGGGGGGCCCGAGCGGCTCGAGGACGTTCGTCCGTTCCTCTACAACCTCTTTTCGGATCGCGAAATCATCGATCTGCCGGCAATTCTCCGGCTTCCGATCGCCGCGCTGATTGCATTGACGCGTGGGCCGAAATCCCGCGGCTATTACGCGAAGATCGGCGGCGGCTCGCCGCTCCGACGCGATACCGAGGCACAGGGCCGCGCGCTCGAGGCCGCACTGGCGGCGCGGGGAATCCCGGCGCGAAGTTACGTCGGGATGCGGGCCTGGAATCCGTTCATCGGCGAAGCCGTCGACGCAATGCGGCGCGACGGCATCCGCGAAGCGGTAGTCCTGCCGCTGTACCCGCACTTTTCGGTTTCGACGACCGGGTCTTCGACTAAGGAGCTCTATCGCGTCGTGACGAAGCGCGGCGGAGTCCGTGACATCCGGCGGCGCTATATCACCAGGTGGTTCGACGACCCGGGTTTCATCGACGCCGTCGCACGCCGGATAGAAGCGCAGTTGCCGAAGTTCCCCGATCCCGGGCGCGTTCACCTGTTGTTTACGGCCCACAGCATCCCGATGAGCTACATCGAACGCGGAGACCCATACCTCAGGCACACGCACGCGACGGTCGAGCTGGTTCTCGAGCGGCTCGGACGACGGTTGCCGCACTCGCTCGCGTACCAGAGCAAAGTGGGACCGGTGAAGTGGCTCGAGCCTTCCACGGAGAGCGAGATCCGCTCGCTTGGCGAGCGCGGCGTGTCGCAGGTGCTCGCGATTCCGATCAGCTTCGTCTCGGACCACATCGAAACCCTCTACGAGATAGACATCCTCTATCGGCAATTGGCGGACGATGCGGGTATCGCGCATTTCCTCCGCACGGAGGCACTCGGGCTGGATCCGGGCTTCATCGAGTCGCTGGCTTCAATGGTCGAACGGCGGCTTGGCCACCGCGTGACCGATCGATGAGCGTGGACGTCGCAGTCATTGGGGCGGGCATTTCCGGTCTCGCATACGCCTGGGAGGCGCAGTGCGCCGGGCGGAGCGTCGTCGTGCTGGAGTCAGCTGACCGCGTAGGCGGCAGTATTCGAACTCATCGCGACGACGGCTTCCTGGTCGAGTGCGGACCGAACAGCGTGCGGATTACCGACGAGCTGGAATCGCTCGTGGACGCCATCGGCCTCACCGGGGAGCTAGTTACGGGAGATCCAAGGGCCGCGCGATTCATCTATCGGGACGGCCGGCTCGTGCGGGCGCCGATGGGTCCGGCGTCTCTGGTCACAACTGGCGTGCTGTCCTGGAGGGCGAAATTCCGCGTTCTCGCCGAGCCTTTCATTCCACGTCCTCGCGACCTCTCGGAACCGACGATCGCCGAGTTCGTCACTCGTCGCGCCGGTCGCGAGGTGCACGACATCCTGGTGTCGGCCTTCATTTCGGGCGTCTACGCGGGAGACACGACGAAGCTGAGCGCCGCGGCGATCCTGCCGAAGCTCGTCGAACTCGAGCGCGAACACGGAAGCATCGTTCGGGGAGGGATTGCCGAACTCCGCGCCCGCCGTCGCGCGCGCCGGGCGTCGGCCGCGCCGGCCTCCGAGGCGCCAGCGAAGCGCGCCCGGCGCCCGCTAACGATCGTGTCGTTCGCGGACGGCCTGGAGCGACTCACCGATGGTCTAGCCGAGCGGCTCGGAGACCGGGTTCGCTGCCGCGCCCGAGTCGAGCGGATCGTGAAGTCGGACGATGGCTTCTCGCTCTCGGTCGCCGGCGAGGACGTCTCCGCGACGAGGGTCGTGATTGCGACGCCCGCCTACGCCGCCTCGTCTCTTGTCAGGCCGCTCTCCGCGCTACTCGCGGACGATCTGGACAGGATCGAGTATCCGCCACTCGTTTCCGTATCTGTTGCATTCCGGAAAGACGACGTCACGCGAGACTGCGCCGGGTTCGGATTTCTCGCACCTCGAGTTTCCGGGCTCCGCATTCTCGGCGGCATCCTGCCTTCCAGCATATTCACGGGCCGCGCGCCGGACGGATGGCACCTTTTCACGTGCTTCGCCGGCGGAGCGACCGATCCCGGAGCATTCGAGCTGGACGACGGCGAAATCGCCGATGTCGTGACGAACGACCTCGAGCTGGCCGTCGGAGCGCGCGGCGAACCCCGGGTGCTGCGCGTGTCACGCTGGCCGAAGGCGATTCCGCAATACACGATCGGTCACGTCGAGCGTGTGGCGGCGATAGAGGCCGAATGCGAACGCATTGGCCTCTCGGTCATCGGCAACTACCTGCACGGCGTGTCCGTGGGCGACTGCGTGAAGACGGCGGTCGAGGCGGCTCGACGGTGAGCCGTTCGCACCGACGAACCATCCTTCTGCTGCGAACGCCGATCGCGTCGTAAAGCTCCGCGAGCTCCTCGTTCTCCGCGGCAAGCGCCGCGCGATTCCGCTCGATCGTGGCCTCGTCTCCGCGTGCGAACGGCCCTGTCATCGCGAATCGCGTTCCCACTCTGCCGATGTTGGAGAGCGTTCCCGCAACCAGTGGGAGCAGGTTGCGGAGAGCCTCGGCATAGCCGAACCCGGCGGCCATCATCGCCTCGACACTCGCGTCGATCACCGTCGTGACGTGCCCGGACGCCATCACGGCCGCGGCGTGGTAGATCGGCTTCCGGCTTGCTCGAATTCGGACAGGATTTCCACCGGCATCGCGCGCAAGCCGCGTCGCAACGGCAACTGCCTCGCGATCTCCCTCGATCACGAACGCGCTGCCCCCGATCAGATTCACTCCGAATTGGGACGACGTGAAGGACTGAAGCGGATGGCAGGACCCGACCGACGCGCCACGCGCCTTGAGCGCCGAAAGCTCCCGCGAGTCGAGCGAGCCGCTCGCGTGGAGCGCGACCCGGCCGTCGAACTCCTGATCGAGAGCCGCGAGCCGTCGGGCTACGGCAGCGATGGCAGAATCCGGAGTCGAAACGAGCAGAATGTCTCCTGCAATTCGATCGAGCTGTCTCATCGATCTTGGAATGCCGCCCCCGATGAATCGGCACGCTTCGCGGGCAGCGGCGGAAGACCGGCACACGACACTCCCGATCGGATAGCCCGCGGCGCGCAGGGCGAAACCGACTGCGCGGCCGACTTTCCCGGCGCCAATCACGGCGAGCGTCGGCCTCGGCTTACTCATCCGTCAGTGCCGGCAACAGACGGCCTATCTCGATCAGCGCGCCATCGTCGCCCGGCAATCCCTCGAGCCATTCCTGCAGCCGAGCGCGCAGTGCCTCTTTCGTCATCGGCTGCCCGGGTTCGAGCACCGGCGGCGAAGCGATTGCGAGAGGCTGCGGAGAATCGACCACGCACCTGTTGATCAGGTCGATCGTGGAGGGAGTGATCTCCACGCCAGAGGCCTCGGTGCTCGACAGAAGCGCGATGAGCGGCACCGACGAGTCCGCATACACAGCGTCCGACTGCACCTGCCGCAGACCCGCGAGAATCGACGTCCGGAACTGCCTTACCGTCAAAATGTGATGCGCCGTGCCGCGATCCACCACGAGCCGGAGCCGCTCCATCATTCGGGCAACTCCGTCTGGATTTCCGAGACGGAACCCGCATACGCACGAAGGTCGCTCTATCAGCAACTCACGCGTGGGCAGTTCGCACGACATGTCGCGGATCGACTGGACCATCTCCGTTGCGAGGCTGAAGTACCTCTCGTTGACGACGCGCACGTTCGACAGAAGCACGAAGCTCATCCACTGGTTCGTGTCGATGAACGAGTCGAGCGCTTCGAAGTCGGAGCGCGAGCCCACGTGCACGTCGTGCGCTGCGATGTAGTAGTCCGTGTAGTCCTTCTGAAACGCCTCGTAAACCGATTCGAAGCGCCGCCGCTTGTTCTCGTCGAGCAATCTGTGCGGCGAAGCGATGAAGTCGAGCAACTCGACGCGCTCGGCTTCGATGCGGGCCTCCGACGTGCGGTCCGCGCTCAGAACATACTCCTTCGCCGCGACGAAGTACGGTGTCCAGTCGATGAAGGACGTAAGCATCCGAAGATCGCGAAGGGCTCGCTGGTAGATCGTGGGGTTCGCCGCGAACGCCGTCACGATTCGGCCCAGGCCGTCCTCGAGCGTGGCTTCCTCGGCGAGAATCGCCTGTATCTGTCGCGCGCTCGAGTCGAAGTACTGCTTGGAAGCCGCGATGAGTTGCCAGGTTCGGCGAGTAGCGGCCTCGGGAGGAACATCCGAGAAGCGCGCCTTCAGGTCCATCTCCTGCCATCGCTCGAGCCACGCTTCGAGCGCACGCCTGACTGACTGCCGGCCTTCGGACGTCACGAGGTCGTCGAGATCATCCACGTCCGTTACGAGTCGCGCCCACTCCAGAAGCGTCGCGTTCGGGTAGAGCGTCAGGCCCGACCGCAACACGTGCGTGTACTCTTCGAGATCGCCGGCAGTCTCGAGCCCTCCGGCCGTCAATTCGCCGTTCGGCCCGACGAGCTTGAGGCGTCCGCTCGCCACCATCGCCGCGATGATCAATCGCTGTGCAGCGCGCTGAAGTCCGTAAGGCTCGCGCCGCAATTCCTGATATATCGCGGCGACAGGCACGCCAGACTCGCCCGCGGCTTCCGCCAGCCGGATTGGCTCGATGTTGCAAGGCAGTGCGAGCGCCGACTCGCTGTTCGGATTGAAGCTGAAGTGTCCGTGTTCGGAAGATTCCGCGAGTCCGAGTGGAGCAGCAAGCGAGGCGGCGGCCTGCTGGACGTTCGGGGTGCCAGCGCCGCCGACGAAGAACTTCTCGATCAGCAACCTCGTCGCCGCGTCGTCGAACTCGCCGGCGAAAACCGGATGCTCGGGATATCGCTCGGCTAGCGGAACGTCGAGCACTCTCGCCAGTAGTCCTCCGAGCGTTTCGCGAACAGCCTGTTCCGCGCCAGAGACCTCCCACGCCGGTCCGAGAAATCGCCCCTTCTCGAGGTAGAGGTGGTGAAAGACCAATCCGCCTTCGGCCTCGGCTTCGGCAAGGACCGCATCGCGGTCGAGTCCCGGCGCGTCGAGGCGCGGGTCCGGCGCCCGAAGCGCCGCGAGCCGCCGCAACACCTGCATGTCGGATTCTTCCGGCTCGCCGGGCACCCAGAGCACGAGCGAGGCCGGCCCCTCGCGCAGATCGATCGGCGATCCGATCGGCACGAGTGAGACTTCCCAGTCGAGCTCGCACAGTACGGTTGCGGGCGCGAACGTGACCTCCGAGGTCGCGCCAGGCTGGACCGCCATCGCCGCAGCCGACGCCCCGTCGCCGGAGCCGTCACCAGAGGGCTCGACGGTCTCGATCGGAACCACCGTGTGAAGCGGCGGATTCTCGACAAGTTCGGTCTCGACACGGTAGGAGAGCCGTCCCAGCCTCCAGGTTCCCCTCCAAGGGACGTCGATGTGCGCGTAGCCTGCGTCGTCCGAGAGATCGACCGGCCAGTCGGGGAAGCGAGCGGCTCCAAGGCCGACGAGAATGTCTCCCAGCCGCGGATCGTCGCCGCGAATCGAACTAGCGATTTCGTTGACGACGCGGGTGCCGGAACCGGTCTCGGCCACGGGCAGACGGTACGTCGGCGAAACGCCTGACGACTCGACGACGAGCTGTCGAGGCGCGCGTTCGGCGAACGCCTGAAGGATGCTCTCGACGATGCGGCCGCCGAGTTCGGGATCGGCTTCTTCGTAGAGCATCATCGCGTCGGCAAGCTCGGACGCGGTCACCGAACGGCCGGCAAGCGACTCGAGAAACAGCCCCTTCACGACGAGTTTCGACCAGAACCTCTGCTGGTTCTCGGTGAACGTCGGGACGACGGCCGTAACGAGGTCGTCGTAGAGCTCGAACCCGCTCGACAGCTCCGGCGCCTTTCTCAGCTCGTACTCGCACGAATCGAAGAGTTCGTCGAATACGACGAGCGAGAGTTCACGCCGGCCCTTTGCGCGATTGCCCGAATTTGCGGCAAATCTGAGGAACGAGAAGCTCGGCGCGTACTTGCTCAGCACTCCCGCCACGTCGATCGTCGACGGATGGAGCGGGTAGAGCATCGTCGTATCTTCGCGGCTCCAGCGAAACGTGGGAAGTATCCGGCGGATCGAGTCGTACACCAGGCCGAGTTCGGTTCGCTGCTTCGCGTCCTTCCGGAAGATGAACTTGTCGACGAGCTTCGCGAGCGTGGCGATTGGCAGGTACTCGACCTGGAAAGCCTTGAGAAGCGGAAGGCACGCCGTGTTTGCGTTGAGGCTCTCTTCGTCGAGCGCAACCAGCAGCGATATCGACTCGGACGGCGCGCGTTCTCCGAGCGCTGCGAGCGTCGCAACGGCGCGTCGCACGGCTTCGCGGTCGGCGGTCGGCAGCCAGGCCGAGAGCCCGTCGACGACGAGTACGAGACGCGTCTCGGCGGGGATGAGGGCGAAAGTCGCCTTTAGTGGGTCTTCCGAGAGCGCCGCTGCGTTCCACTCCGCGGATGCGATGCCGAGAGCCGCGGCAAGGCCCGAAGCACCGCTGAAACCTTCGCGAAGCGCGGCCTCGAAATCCTCGACGGGCGTCTCCGAAGGATCCACGAATACCGGCAGCAATCGGGTTCCCGCGAGAATGGACGCCGCGCCGCGGATCTGCTGGTGCTGCGACCGCTGTCTGAGGTCAGGGTGTGCCGCCAGGGCGTGAATGACGGCAAGCGACGTGCTCTTCCCGGCACCGTGGGGCCCCGACAGGATGCGTGCCGGCGCGGCGATGCCGGTAGCCGCCTCCGCGAGGTGCGCGAGCGTGAATCCGAAGTCGTCGACTGCAAGCACCGAAGACAGAAGCGCAACGGGGTCGGCCGCTCGTCCGTGGCTCACCTGGACGTACGGATCGACATCTACATAGGCTTTGATCTGTTTCGCCATGCGGAGATCTGGCCTTCACACAGGGGCGATGAGAGTCCAAGCGGTCAGCAAGCGCAGAGCGTCGTGAGGATAGCACGGCGGCTGGAAGCGGCGCAATTACAAGATCTTACGACCGCTAGTGGGCGAACGGCAGCGCGGCGAACGACTGGCGCTCGGCCCTGACGCCATCTGGAAGTTGGATGGGCCCGGATTCCGATTCAGTCGCGCGGCACCAGGTGAATTGCGGGCGCCTTGAGTACCGCCGTCACGGCGGCTCCAGGCGCAAGTCCGAGTGCCTCGCTCGAAAGCGGTGTTACGACCGCCGTCAACGGGAACCCGCAGTCGAGCGTGACTCGGACGAGCGGACCTTCTCGCTGGGTATCCACTACACGCGATGCAAGGCGGTTGCGCGCCGAGCTCTGCGCCGTTTCGCCACGCTCGAGTGTCACGTCCTCGCTGCGAATGCACACGGCGACGTGACGGCCGATAGGAGTTCGGGCGACCGCAAGGACTGCCGCGCCACCGATCTCGACGGTAGCGATGCCGTCGTCGATGTTTTCCACCGTGCCCTCGAGCACTGTCTCGACCCCGACGATGCGCGCCACGTCGAGATCCGCCGGTCTGCTGAAAACGTCCGCAACATCGCCGGCCTGGCGGACGCGCCCGCCGTCGACTACGACTATCCGGTCGCCGAGCGCGAGTGCTTCGGTCCTGTCGTGGGTAACGAGCAGCGTTTCGATTCCGGTCTCACGCAGCATCAGCCGCAACTCGCGGCGCAGCGCCTCGCGTCGCGGCGCGTCGAGCGCAGCGAGCGGTTCGTCGAGCAACAACAGCCGGGGCTCGCGCGCAAGCGCGCGGGCGAGCGCCACGCGCTGCTGCTCTCCTCCCGAGAGCGTGCGCGGCGCACGATCCGCGAGCGCGCCAAGCTCGAACCTGTCTAGCAACTCGGAGACTCTCGCCTTCCTCTGCGGTGACGAAAGCCCGGACAATCCAAATCCAATGTTCTCGGCAACCGTTCGGTGCGGGAACAGCGCATAGTCCTGAAAGACGACGCCGGCCGAGCGCTTCTGCGGCGGAACGAACAAACCGGCTGCCGTGTCGATCCAGACGTCCCCGCCGCAGCTCACCACACCGCGATCCGGCCGCTCGAGCCCGGCTACGACGCGCAGGATCGTCGTCTTTCCCGCGCCAGACGGGCCGAAAACGACCGTGATCGCGGGCACCGACGACGTCGAGAACGCGGCCTCGACGCTCGAGCCCCCGCGAAACCGCTTCGCAATGTCGACGGTCAGCGAGGCATCCATACCGAGACCATCCGCCGCTGCAGCACGAACGTGATCGAAAGTACGACGAACGAGGCGCCGAGCAGCAGCGCCGAAGTCGCCGCGGCAGATCCGTAGTCCAGCGATTGAACGTCGTCGTAGATTGCAATCGACACCGTTCGCGTGGAGCCAGGCAGGTTGCCTCCGACCATCAGCACCACGCCGAACTCTCCGAGAGTGTGCGCGAAACTCAGTACCAGCCCAGCGACGACGCCCGGCCAGGAAAGCGGCAGCACCACGCGCAGGAACGTCTGCAACCGGGAGAGCCCGAGAGTCCAACCGGCTTCCGAGAGTCGCGGATCGATCGCGGAGAACGCCGCCGTGAAGGGCTGCACCGCGAACGGAAGGCTGTACAGCACCGAGGCGACCAGAAGTCCGGTGAACGAGAACGCGAGCGATCCGCCTGTCATCGATGCGTAAACGCTGCCGAGCGGCCCGCGCGGACCCAGCGCGACAAGGATGTAGAACCCAAGCACCGTGGGCGGCAGAACAAGCGGCAGCGCAACGACTGCCTCGGCGAGAAACTTGAATTTCCAGCGTGTCGTACTCAGCCACCAGCCGATCGGGACGCCGATTACAAGCAGAACAACCGCGGTCGCCGTCGCCAGCCGGAGGCTCAACCCTATCGCCGTCCAGTCCATCTCGCGCTCCTCAAGGTGCCTCGAGACCGTGACTCGCGAGGACCGCGCGCCCTTCGGCACTGGTTACGAACGCCAGAAACTCGCGAGCCGCGCCGGTGTCTCGCGAGGTCGAGACGATTACGGCCACCTGTTCGACAACGGGATGCGAATCGGCTGGAAACTGCCACCACCGGCCTTCGGAGCTGAGCTTTGGCGACACGGCTAGCGACTTGCTGACGATGGCGGCGTCCGCGGCGCCGGACGATGCGAACTGCGCCGCCTGAGCGACGTTTTCGCCAAAGACCAGCTTTGGCTCGACGGCTTCCAGTTTGCCGATCGAGATCAGGGCAGCAATCGCGGCGCGGCCGTAAGGCGCGTGTTCCGGATTCGCAACTGCCACGGTGCGCATTCGCGGGTCGTCGAGCACGAGGCGACCGAGTGCGTGAACGTCCAACGGAGACGAATTCGCCACCCAGAGCACGATCTGTCCGGTCGCGTAGGCCGTAAGCGTCGCGGGGTCGGCGTGGCCTTCCGCTGCGAGTCGCTCCGCGTACGCGCGATCGGCGGAGAAAAACACGTCGAACGGCGCGCCGTTCGCAATCTGCGCCGTCAGCGTTCCCGATGCTCCGAACGATGGCTCGATCACGATTCCGGGATGGCGCGAACCGAAGGCCGCCGCCAGTTCGGGCATGGCGAACTGCAGGTCGGACGCAGCGGCGACCGCGAGCCGGCGCGGCGACTCCGATGTGCCGGAACAGCCAGTCGAAACGACGCAAACTGCCAGAAAGAACCCGGCAATCAGTCCGAAAGCAGTGGATGAAACGCAAGTCACGGCCTGATTACCATCACCTCAGTGGCCTTGATGAGGGCAAAAGCGCGCACACCCTTACGCAGTTCGAGCCGCTTGCACGAGTCTCGTGTGATGATCGAAGTGATCTCGTGCCCTCCGATGTCGATGGTCACCTGCGCAAGCAGCCCCTCGAGCTCGATGTGCGTGACGATGCCCTGAAGCTTGTTGCGCCCGCTTATGGCGTCGAGTTCCGTCGGACGGGGCGTACGCGAACGCGACGAGCGCCTGCCACCCGCGAGGCGCTGCACCTCCGAGCGCGATATCCGGTGGTGGCCTCCAGGCGTCTTCACCGATCGGGCGCTTCCCTTGTAGATCCATTGCTTGAGTGTCGTCGTGCTGACACCGATGTGCCGGGCCGCTTCGGAGAGTTTCAACATGTCCATGCCCGGCATCGTCGGCTTCGATACCAGCCCAAGTCAACTCGTGCGGACGATTTCATACGGTTCGGATCGGTTTTCGCTTCACGATTCGTCGGCATCGACGCCGGATTCGCCGGCAAGTCCCGTCGCATTGACTGATTGGCCGTCCAGCGCCGAAGATGCACGTCATGAGCGCAGATCCGTTGGCCTTCAATCGCGGCGTCATTCGGCCTGTCGAGTGCGTCAAGGCGGGGTTCGAGTCGATCAAGGGCGACTACTGGATGGTCCTCGGACTCTGCATCGTGGCGATTCTCGTCGGCAGTATCGGACCGTTCGGCATCCTTCTCGGCCCGATGATGTGCGGGATGCACATGTGCCTTCTTCGCCGTCAGCGAGGCGAAAGAGCCGGGTTCGACGTGCTCTTCAAAGGATTCGACTTCTTCGTCCCGGGTCTGATCGTTTCGCTGCTCCAGATGGTGCCGATGCTCATCCTCGTCGTGCCGCTGTACCTCCTGATCCTCTTCCTGTTCATCGGCATTTTCGGCTTCGTGGGCGCTGTCGCGGGCGACGCGCCGCCGGTGGCCGCGCTCATCCTTCCCGTCGTGTTCGTCGTCGCCATCGTTGTGATGATTGCCGTCACGCTGGTGTCGATGATCTTCATGTTCTCGTTCCAGCTCATAGTGGATCGGCGGCTTGGCGGGTGGGATTCCGTCGTCCTCAGCGCAAGGGCGGTTCTCGGAAATCTCGGCGGCCTTTTCGGCCTGATGATGCTGAACATGCTGATGGCCATCTGCGGGCTGTTCCTTTGCTACATCGGCGCGTTCCTGGTTATGCCGATCGGGTTCGCGGCAATCGATCAGGCTTACCGCAGGGTGTTTCCGGAACTTCAGCTTCCACAGATGGCCCCGCCGCAGTATTCGCCGCAGCAACATCCGTGGATGGGCTGAGGCCGCCGTAACTGCCACAAGGCCGCTGCTGGCCGCGGGACACGGACTGACGATCTGGCCGGCCGGGAAAGCTCGAGTAGCACCGGCCGTTGCAGTCTCGGAAACGCGGATCAGTTGAGCTGAAACGAGCTGAAATAATTGCCGATGTCCGGAGCTGCAACGTCCGCGGCTGCCGAGCCCACCATCACGAGGTAGACGCGGGTTCGTACAAGGTAGTACCGCGCCTGCATGACCGTTTGCCCGTCCGCAGACTCGGCGATGATCTCGATGCCGGGATGGCCGTCTATCTCGATCTGCTGGCGGCTGGCCTTCTCGACGAACCCGGCTCCACTGATGAATCCACTGGCGGTATCGGAGAGAAACTCCGCCGCCGATTTCGACATCGTCCCTGGCACGTCGTAGTAAATCACGCTCGCTAATCGATTTGCCGCCACGCAACTCGCAAGGTGCATCGTGATCGGACCCACTTCGGTTGGGGTCGACTTTGTGTCCAGGGTCGGGGTGCCCGGCATGAGCACGCTGAATCGACCCTCCACGGACTTGTAGATACTCCATCCCTGAACCGCGCCGCTCGCGGTCGAGGGTGGGGCCGCGATCGTCAGGAGAGCAATCGACGAGAGTGCAAACGAAGCGAACCGTCGAATCGGGACAGGGATCTGCAGTCGCGCGTGTGCCATGAAGGAACTCCTCGGCTGTGGCTTGGAAATCGGGCCGCCCTGACGGCAACCAGTCGTATAGTACCAAACGATGTCGCGTCGATTCCTTTCGCCCCTCGAAGGAATGTGCGTAGCCGGACTCGCCGGGCTGCTCGGCACGCTTGCGGGTCTGCTCGTGGGTGGACCCGTCGGAGCGTTGGCCGGCGGAATCGTCGCTGGAGTCCACGGCGCCATCGCCGGCTGGCGTGGGGTATACGACTGGCGGCACCCGCGTGGATGGTTCGCGCTGGTCGCCGACTCGACGTGGGGACTTGTCGGCACGGCGCTCGGGACGCTGCTCATCGTTGCAAACATTGCGATGCCGTCGGCGAACCTGGAAAGCGAACTGACTTGCCGGCGGAACCGGCACCTGCACAACGGCGGTTTCTCGATCCGGCGAGGCTTCGCCTTCACGCTCGGATCGGCGATCAGCAACGCCGACCCGAACGGTTACGGGCTCAACGACGAGTTCCTGTCCAGACACGAAGAACTGCACGTCTGGCAGAACCGGATCTTTGGGCCGTTGTTTCAGCTTACCTACGTCCTGTGGGCGCTCGCGGGGGTAGTGGTCGCCGCCCTCGTCTGGCTGCGGCACCGGGACGTACCACTCAGGAAGCTCATCGAGACGGCGTGCTATTACAACAACCCGTTCGAGTATTGGGCTTATCGAAACGACGGAAACTGGCCCCCTCGCGGCGCTCATCCGCTGCTTGCGTGGAGCGGGCCTGAGAGCGACCGAACTGGCGCGCAGTTATGACGGCAAGGCCGGCCCGCGCCCTCGTGCGCGACGCGGGCGAGGCCGCGCTATTCGTCAATGGGGAATCGATCACGAGAACCCGGCCGCCTACCAGATAGAACAGCGCGCCGCGTCGGCGCGCACCATCGCCGACCCTGCCTTGCATCCGAACGCCTTCGCGAATGCCGGAAGGTTCGAAAGCGGACCGTTCACCCGATACTTCGAAGGCGGGTGCGGATCCGTGTCCACGAGCAGCTTCGAGTACTCGGAGCGCGAGTTCTCGGCCCACACCTGGGCCCAGCCGAGGAAGAAGCGCTGCTCGGCAGAAAGCCCATCGATATCGGCCGGCCGCGGCTTGCCAGCGAGCGACTTCTGAAACGCAAGGAACGCGATCGTGACGCCTCCGAGGTCAGCGATGCTCTCGCCAAGCACCAGATCGCCCTTCACCCTGGAGCCTTCGATCGTGTAGCCGGAGAACTGATCCGAGACGCACTTTGCCCGGTCCGTGAAGTTCTTCCTGTCAGCCTCCGTCCACCAGTTCCGCAGGTTGCCCTTTGCGTCGAACTGGCCACCTTCATCATCGAAGCCGTGCGTCAACTCGTGGCCAATCACCGCTCCAATGCCTCCATAGTTGACCGCGTCGTCCGCGAGCGGATCGAAGAACGGCGGCTGGAGGATGCCTGCTGGAAACGCGATCTCGTTGAGTAGCGGGTTGTAATAGGCGTTGACCGTCGGCGCCGTCATCCCCCATTCGTGGCGATCGACGGGCCTTCCGATCTTCGCCAGATCGCGCGCCGTGGCGAATTCGGTAGCCCGCATCACGTTGAGCACGAAAGGTCCGCGATCGATTCGAAGGCTCGAATAGTCCTTCCACTTGTCCGGATAGCCGATCTTGTCGACGATCGCGTCGAGCTTTGCATAGGCCTGCTGGCGCGTCGCGTCGCTCATCCAGTCGAGCGCGGCGAGGCGCTCGCGCATCGCGGCTTTCAGATTCTTCACCATCGCGAGAGCGCGCGCTTTCGCCTCCGGCGTAAACGCCTTTGCCACGTACAACTGCGCCAGAGCGTCGCCGAGAAAGTTGTCGGTGGCCGACACCCGCCGCTTCCAGAGCGGACGCAACTGGGGCGTGCCCTGTAGTGTCCTGCCGTTGAAGTTGAACCCTTCTTCGACGAACCCGGTCGACAGGTACGGCGCGAGGGCATCGAGAAGCCGCCAGCGCAGGTACGACTTCCAGTCATCGAGCGAGACTGCGGCGATCTGGCGATCCATCTGCCTGAAGAACTCGGGCTGGGCGACGTTGATGTCTCCGATGCGCTTTGCCCCGAGTCCCTTGAAGTAATCCGGCCACGAGAAGCGCGGAGTGAGTGCCGCCAGCGCTCGCTCATCCATCTTGTGGTAAAGCGCGTTCGGATCGCGCATCTCCACAGCCGTCATCGACATTTCGGCAAGCGACGTTTCAATGGCAAGGACGGCTTTGGCTCGCGCGGCGGCGCGCGGAGCGTCATCGCCAGCGAGAACGAACACCCTTGCGACGTGCTTCTCGTACTCGGCGCGTATCGTGCGTGTCCGGTCGTCATCCTTGAAGTAATAGTCGCGCTCGGGCAATCCGAGCCCGCCCTGCCTGGCCTCGCCGATCACGGAAGTCGTGTCCTTGGCGTCCTGAGTGGAGCCAAAGGCGAACATCGCATCGATGCCGTACCGGTGCAGGTACGCCACAACCGAATTCAGGTCACTCACCGTCCGGATCGTGTCGATCCGGACGAGGTCTGCCCCGAGCGGCGTGAGTCCGCTGGCGTCGATCCGCGCCATGTCCATTCCGCTCGCGAAGAAATCGCCGAGCTTGCGCTCGATCGATCCCTGGCGCGACGACGCGTTCGCGGCGGCATTCTCGAGAATCTGTTTCAGTTGGTTCTGGTTGTTGTCGGCAAGCTTGTCGAACGCCCCCCACGAAGCCTGCTCGCCCGGAATGGGGTTGCGCTTCATCCAACCCCCGTTCGCATAGGTATAGAAGTCATCGCAAGGCTTGCACGCGGCATCCAGATTGGCCGTGTCGAAGCCACGGCCGTCGCCAGCCGCCATTGTTGGAGCAACCGAACCGAAGGCGGCGGCCGCCGCGACGAGAGCCGCGCCAACGCGGCGACGAGCATTCATGGCAAGGGTGTCCTCTCGAGATCGAATACGGCGCCCGGTCGCGCTCGCGAGCGACTATCCCACGCCACCACGCGCGAACGCAAAGCCACCACGGTCTCGCGGCGCGGCGCGTTTACGGCTCCGGCATGGTCGAGTAGTCTGTCGAACGATGACGGACCGATGGAAACGGTGGACGCTCGTCGCGCTTCTGCTGGCCGGGGTTTTTGTCATTGCCTTCGTTGTCCGCGCCACGTATCGGTCGGAACGCGCCTCGGCGTTCGACACGATCAACCCCTACCAGACCCGCATCGCACACAGGCAGGCGATGAGCATGCTGGACGGCGGGGGAATACTGATCCAGAAGGATGCAGACCCACAGCGCATTCAACAGATTCGGAGGCCTCCCGGCTACGCCATCTTCCTCGCGTCGATCTACGCGGTCACTGGCCCCGACCTCCGCCTGGCGCAGTTCGTCCAGATCCTGATTGACGCGATAGCCGCTGCCGGCGTCGCTGCCGTCGCCTGCTGGCTTCTGTCCTGGCGCGCTGCAATATTCGGCGGGCTCCTGTACGCGTTTTCTCCTCACCTCGCCTTCTACTCGACAGTCGTTACACCCGACGCGGCCGTGACGTGGCCAGTCCTGGCCGGAGGCGCAATTTACATCGCCGCTCATCGCCGCGAGGACCGGTGGCGATTTGCCCTGGCGGGCGCCGCGGGCGTCGCGATCGGGGCCTCGTGCTGGCTGACGGCCCAGGGCATGACCCTGCCCTTCCTTCTTGCCGCGGCCGGCATATTGATCGCGCGTCGCGGCGAGCGGCGTCGCGCTGTATGGACCGGAACAGTTCTCGCGGCCGCCACCGTGGCCGTCATTTCACCGCTGACAATTCGGAATGTCCTGGTCTACGGCGTTGCAGTGCCGATACGGCCGGGGCTAGGCGTGACCCTGATAGAAGGCCTCGGCGTCTATGACCAGTCGCTCCCTTCGACGGACGGCGAATTGCTGACCGACGAAGCCATCCGATTCGATCGTCCCGAATACGAAGGGGCTCTGTATCACCCGGACGGACAGGAGCGCGAGCGCGACCGCGTACGGCGCGCGCTTGACGCCATTTCACATCGGCCAGTCTGGTTTCTCGGCGTCATGGCCAGCAGGATCCGGCTGATGCTTTGCTACGACGCGGAAGGTCCGCCGGGATGGCCGGCCGACACGGCATTCGTCGGCCCGGCCGAACAGCCCGCAATCCGCTTCGTGCAGCGGATATTCTTTCGCACGTGGCTCGTCTGGCTGCTGATTGCCGCCGGCATCTCGGCGCTCGTGCTGATGGGTGACTGGCGAATGGCACTGCTCCTGGCAACAATCCCTGCGCACCACGTGTTGCTCCAATCGCTGCTCCTCACCGAATACAAATACACGCTGCCCATTCACGCTTGGCTGTTCATCCTGGCCGGTGCAGCGGTCGAGCTCTCGCGCGTATGGACGCGAACGGTCAGCGCCGAACCGGCAGCCGAGCCAACCTGAACGCGCGGCGCGCCAATCCAGCCGCCAGCGAGCCAACTGACTCGACGCAAACAACCTGGAATCGGTTACGCGCCCCGCACGCCATCCAGAAAAGCCTTGAGCTTCCGGCTTCTTGAAGGATGACGAAGCTTCCGCAACGCCTTCGCCTCGATCTGCCGTATTCGTTCCCTCGTCACCGCGAAGTGCTGACCGACTTCCTCGAGCGTGTGCTCGGACCCGCTGTTCTCGAGTCCGAACCTCATCTTGATCACCTTTTCTTCCCGAGGAGTGAGCGTCCTTAACACCTCGTCCGTGATCTCGCGCAGATTGGCGTTCATCACGGCTTCGGCCGGATTGAGGATCGTCTTGTCCTCGATGAAATCACCGAGGTGCGAGTCCTCTTCTTCTCCGATCGGCGTCTCGAGCGAAATCGGCTCCTGAGCGATCTTCATTACCTTCCGGACCTTCGAGACCGGGATGTCCATCTTCCTCGCAATCTCTTCGCCCGTCGGCTCGCGGCCGAGTTCTTGCACGAGTGCCCGGCTCGTGCGGATGAGCTTGTTGATCGTCTCGATCATGTGAACGGGAATTCGGATCGTTCGCGCCTGATCGGCGATCGCGCGGGTAATCGCCTGCCTGATCCACCACGTCGCGTATGTCGAGAACTTGTAGCCCCGGCGCCATTCGAACTTGTCGACGGCCTTCATCAGGCCGATGTTGCCTTCCTGAATGAGGTCGAGAAACTGCAGTCCACGGTTCGTGTACTTCTTTGCGATCGAGACGACGAGCCGCAAGTTCGCCTCGACGAGTTCGGACTTCGCCTTGCCGGCACGCATCTCGCCGACGATGATCGTCGAAAGCAGCCGGTCCATCTGCAGCGCCGTCGCGTGATAATTCAACTCGACGTCGGCCAGCCGCTTCTCCGCGGCGCGAAGGTTGCGCTTCAGCACGCGCTCGTCCTCGTTCCACTTCTTCCGCTCGACGACGCGGCGCGCGCGATCGACCTCGCGCTTGATTACCCTGACTTCCGATACCGCGTCCCGGATTAGCGACACGAGCGATTCCTGCACGGTCACCGTGAAGTCGATCGCCCGGATCATCTGCGAAGTCTCGACACGAAGCCGGGCGAGCCTCCGCTTCATCTTCGGCAGCTTCGCCGATCGCTTCGGCTCCGCGAGGACCTTCTTGTACTGCAGAAGGGCCTTCTGGTGGTGCCTCCGGATGGCGGCTATCGCTTCAACCGTCTCGGCAAGCGCCGCCTCGATTTTCGCGTCCGTCAGGCCTTCCTGGTCGCTGAGAACGACGATGTCGCGAATGCTCGAGAGTCCCTTCTTGAGGTTGTCCCCTAAACGCAGAACTTCTTCGATCGCAATCGGCGATCGTGTGACGGCTTTCTGCTTCTTGAGCAGTCCGCGCTCGATGCGCTTCGCAATGGCGACTTCGCCCTCACGTGTGAGCAACGGAACGACTGCCATCTCGCGCAGGTACATGCGCACCGGGTCGTTCGTCTTCTCGAGTGTCCCCACCGAAAGGTCGACCTCGTTCTCCTCCGCTTCGCCGCCCTCCTTCTCGAGCTCGTCGCCAGAGTCCTTGAGGAACTTTTCGTCCGACTCGCTGATCTGAATGCCTTCGGCGCCAATGACGTCGAGTATGGCCTCGATCTCGTCAGCCGAGCTGACCTCCGGCGGCAACAGGCGATTGATGTCGTCGTAGGTCAGGTACTCCTTCTCTTTGCCCACTTCGAGAAGTTTCTCGACCTCATCGGAGTATTTCTCGTTGATCGACAAGACCCCTACCCTCCGTCACTCACCGTGGCTGTGCTGTCAGCGTCGCAAGTTCACGCCCCAGCGCCATCTTGCGCATGTACAAAGCCGACAGTCGCTCCCTCTCCGAATCGGGAGAAGCCTCGAGTTGCCGGATCTGAAGTTGTATGGATTCAAGCTCGCGTTGGAGTCCCGTTCTTCTGAGTTGCGCAAGACAGTTCCGCCGAACCGCATCGGCGAGATCCTCACCGTTCGAGAGCTTCCAGGCGTTCGTGATGTCGGCGAGTTCAGCCGTCACCAGTGAAGCAAGATCCTGTCGTTCCGTTTCCGTGAGTTTCTCGGAGATGCCGGCATACCCGATCGACTCCCCTGCCTCGTGCGCGTGCAGCAAGGCCCGGAATATCGGCTCGGATGCTAACCCTTCAATGTCCGTGACTTCGATCTCAGGCAGTACTCGGAAGCGTACCCCTGCATCCGCGAACAGCACAACCAGAATCTGCCGCTCCAACTCCGTCATGCTTGCTCGCGGAACGACGCGCTCGCTGTCGATTCGCGGATCTCGCCGCGACGCAGCGCGACGCAGTTCCTTGCGCCACACGTCGCCTTCGATACCCATTCGCTCGGCAACTCGTCTTGCATACTCGACGCGCTCGAGCTCGTTCTCGATCTGAGCCACGAACGGCAGCACGTCGTTCAGCGCATCGGCCTTTCCGGATGGGCGCGACACATCGTGCGACGCCATCGCCCGGTCGGTAACGTAGTCGAGGTAGGGAACCGTGTCGCGCTGCGCAGCGCGGTAAGCGTCGACACCGCGTTCCCGCACGAAAGCGTCAGGGTCCATGCCGTCCGGCAACGTCAGAACGTTTATCTTGAACCCCTGCGCGAGCAGCGTCTCGAACGTCCGAGTCGTCGCCTGCTGCCCTGCGGTGTCCGGATCGTAATTCACGATGATCTTCGGCTTCGTCATCGAACGCTTGAGCAGGCGCGCCTGCGCCTCCGTAAGCGCGGTTCCGAGAGAGGCAACGACGTTCTCTATTCCCTCCTGCAACGGGATCGCCACATCCAGGTACCCTTCCACGAGTACCGCAAAGCCGGACTTGCGGATCGCCTCTCGCGCCCACGTCAATCCGTAGAGGTGCCGGCCTTTCGTGTACACGGCAGTCTCGGGAGAGTTCAGGTATTTCGGCCCGTCGTCGCCCATCGTCCGCCCGCCGAACGCGATCACGCGGCCCTGCACGTCGAGAATCGGGAAAATCACCCGTCCGCGGAACCTGTCGTAGTATCCGCTCCCGCTCTCGCGTCTGGTTACGAGTCCGCTCTCCATGATCTCGTCGCGAGTCGCCCCTTTTCCCGCCAGATACGCCGACAGCGCATCCCACGAGTTCGGGGCGTAACCGATTCGCAGCTTCTCGCGGGTCGAATTCCCGATGCCGCGGCCTTCGACGTAATCGAGCGCGCGAAGTCCTTCCTCGCCCAGGCCCAACTGGTGCTCGAAGTACTCCGCCGCCATTGCGTTCAACTCGAACAGGCGTTTTCGCCAGACATCGGCCTTCTCGGCGCCATCACTCGGTGCAACGTCCCGGGGAATTGGTATTCCGCTCTTCTCGGCCACGACGCGAACCGCGTCGAAGAATCCCAACCCGTCCGTCCGCATGACGAAATCGAACACCGTCCCGCCAGCGCCGCACCCGAAGCACTTGAAGATGCCCTTCCCGGGATGGACGTTGAACGACGGAGTTTTCTCGGAATGGAACGGACAACACGCTATCCAGTTCGCACCGCGCTTCTTGAGCGCGACATAGTCCGACACGATGCGGATTATGTCGGCCTGATTGCGAACGTCGTCAGCGAAACTGCGCGGCAGCATATTTGATCTTCCGTCGAATACTTGCGCCGGGTGGCGCCGTGGATGCGTCCTGCGAAGGCGGCGAAGCGGGAGCGGCTACCGCCTGAGTTCAACGAGCGTCGCACCGCCGCCGCCTTGATTCGATGGCGCCGGCGCGAACGAAGCGACGTGGGGATGTCGCTTGAGAACGTCGGCGACCGCGCGCCGAAGAGCGCCGGTTCCGAACCCGTGAATGACGCGGATGCCAGAGAGGCTTCCGAGAAACGCCGCGTCGAGGAACTTGTCGAGCATGTCGACCGCCTCGTCGGTGTGTCTCCCGATAAGGTTGAGCTCCATCGGGACCATGTCGTCGGAGTCGAGCTGCACGCTCACTCCGGCCGGGAGCCGCGTCGCCGCGGGACCGTCCGTGCCTCTCGCCACGCGCTCGACCTCCGAACGCCCGACGCGCATCTTGAGCATACCCATTCGAACCTCGACGCGATCGCCGTCGATCGACTCGACGGTGCCACGCTGGCCTAGTTTAGCCACCAGCACGTCGACGCCGGGCTCGATGGGACCGATTTCACGTTGCGCCGCTTCTTCCGAGATGCCCGAACCGGCCACGGGCGCCGCCACGGGAGAGCTGCGCCTGACGGCCGCGACCTGCGATCGTGCTTCGCTGCGCATCCGCGCGGCCGTTGCTTCCGAAGACTTTCTCAGCCGCGCCTGCTCGACGCGATCTGCCGTCCGGCTGACGAAGCGCTTCGCTTCCGCTTCGAAATCCCGAACCGCCGTCTCGAGCACCTTGGCGAACTCGTCGGCGCGCTGTCGCTCGCGCTTCTGAAACTCCAGGTCGAGTTCGGTGTAGCGCGTCGCAACCGCCTCGCGCTCCTCGTCGAGCGCGGCGCGCAACTGCGCGGCCTCGTCGGTCGCGGCTTTGAGCCGCTTCAGGTATTCGGCCGCCTCGCGATCCGTATCTCGCATCAACCCTGTTGCCGCGGCGGCGACGTCAGACGGCATGCCGAGGCGTTTCGCAATCTCGATGCCGCTCGACGATCCGGCGAGTCCAGAGAGAAGCCGGAACGTGGGCTCGAGGGTCTCCTCGTTGAACTCCACGGCCGCATTGCCAACGCCTTCCGTGTTCGAGGCGTAGATCTTCAGCCGATTGTAATGCGTCGTCGCGCACGCGAAAGCACCAGCCACGCGCAATCTCTCGAGAACTGCGATGGCGAGCGCGGCCCCTTCGTCCGGATCCGTGCCAGTTCCGATCTCGTCGAGCAACACTAGAACCGACGAAGGGAGAGAGTCGAGCATCGACGCGATGTTCCGGACGTGAGCCGAAAACGTCGACAGGTTGGCCGCAAGCGATTGGTGGTCGCCGATGTCGACCAGCACGTCTTCGAAGACGGGAAGCACGGCGGACTTCGCCGGAACGTGCAGCCCGGACTGCATCATCAGCGCGCAGAGTCCAACCGTCTTCAGCACGACAGTCTTGCCACCCGCGTTCGGACCGCTTATGACCAGCACTCGCCTCTCGGCCGCGAGCGAAATCGACATCGGCACGATCCGGCCGCCGCAATCTCGAAGGTTGGACTCGAGCAACAGGTGGCGCGCGCCTTCGAGCTCGAGCGCGCCTTCTTCGGAAAGCGCGGGCTCCACGCAATCGAACGACTTCGACAGGTGCGCTTTCGCCGCACAGAAGTCGAGTTCGCCGAGCCCGTCGACCACTCTCTCCAGTCCGGGGCGTTCCAGGCGCAATCGATCGGTGAGCGCCGCGAGGATCTTAGCGATCTCGGATTCTTCCCGTTCGCGCAACGCCCCGAGTTCGTTGTTCTGGTCGATCGTGTCGAGCGGTTCGATGTACACCGTCTGCCCGGTCGAAGACGAGCCGTGGAGCACGCCTTTCACCTTCTTCTGGAATTCGGCGCGAACGGGCACGACGAACCTGCCGTTGCGGATCGTGATCACTTCGTCCTGAATGGCATCGGAGGCGCGCTCGCGGATCAACCCTTCGAGCGAGCGCTGCACCTCGGCGCGCAGTCGCTGGATCTCGCGCCGGATGCGGCGAAGTTCGGCGCTCGCCGCTTCGTTCACCTCGCCAGTCGGAAGAATCTTCTCGCGAATCTCGCGAAGCGACTTTCCCAGGTCTGGCATGGCAAGCGCAACGTCCGACAGCAGCGGATACTCGGCCTCGTGACCGGAAAATGCGGCACGCAACTCGATTGCGCACTGGATGTAGTTCGCGACGTCGAGCAGTTCCGGAGCGTCGAGGACGGCGCCGGCCACGCGCAACCGATCCATCAACGGTCCGGGATCGGCGAGCCCTCCGAGGCCGAAGCGCCCTCGCTCGTTCAGAAAGCGCGATGCCTCAGTGGTGCGTCCGAGCGCGCGGCGGATCGCGACCCGGCCGGTCGAAGGCTCGACGCCCAGGGCAATGGCACGCCCGAGAGGGGACTGCGTGTGGCGCGCGAGCGTTTCTCGCAGCGCTCCGAATTCGAGTGCCCCAAGTGCTTCGGAATTCATGGCAATGCAACCGCTCACCGAACCCGGTAGGCAGTCTACGTCGCTCGTTTCATGAGCGTCAACGCAGTCGAATATGAAGATGCCGGGAAGAGCCCGGCCCCGTGTCCTCACTCGGCAGCGGGACGGCCTTCCAGAACCGATTTCACCATCAGGTACCCGTCGTCGCCGTTGGTGTAGTAACCCAGCCGGCGGCCGGCAACACGAAACCCGATGCCTTCGTAGAGAGCGCGCGCGCCGTCGTTGGTAGTCCGGACCTCCAGGTGGACGAGATGCACGGAGTGCAGGCGAAACCCCTCCTCGAGCCGTCGCATGAGTTCCGACGCAATACCCATTCGCCGGAACTCGGGCGACACGCCGAGTACGACGACGTGTCCGCGGAACTCTGGCTCGACTACGCCTATCGCGAAACCGACGATCTCGTCATCGGAAGTCACGCTCTTGAGGCAGATGGCCTCGGGGCTCGTCAGAAGGTCGCGAATCGTCCGGCGCTCGTAGGCTTCTGTCCCCTCGAAGCAGCGCTGATCGAGCTGCCAGCACGCGTCGACATCGGCCAAGCCCATGAAGCTGATCTCAAACGTGGCGGAGGACATGGCGCGAGTCTACAACAGCGATGGCCTGCTTTGGCGCATCCCCTGCGGCCTGTCCGCCTGTAACCTCAAAGAACGAGCATCGCGTCCCCGTAGCTGTAAAACCGATACCGCTCACGAACCGCGTGACGGTAGGCCTCGAGCACGAGCTCGCGCCCGGCGAACGCCGAGACGAGCAGGAGCAGCGACGACTTCGGCAGATGAAAATTTGTCACGAGCGCGTCGACCGCTCGAAAAGCGCTTCCCGGCCTCAGGAAAATCCCGGTCGCCCCCGCCCCCACTCGCAGGGTCCCGTCGTCTCCAACGGCAGTTTCGAGCGCGCGCGTCGTCGTCGTGCCGACCGCGACTACGCGTCCGCATCGCGTTCGCGCCCGCGCAAACGCTTCCGCAGCCGATGCTGAAACGACGAACCGCTCGGCGTCCACCGTGTGATCCTCCACCCGCTGGACCCGCACCGGCTGGAAAGTGCCGTAGCCGACGTGCAGCGTCACCGACTCTCGCTCAATTCCCCGTTCTTCGAGTCTCGAAAGCAGCTCGGGAGTGAAATGCAGACCCGCCGTCGGCGCCGCGATCGCACCGCGATGCCGGGCGTAAACGGTCTGGTATCGCTCGCGATCCGGATCGAGAATTTCGCCGGCTCTTTCGGCGTCACGACGAATGTACGGCGGAAGCGGCGTCCGGCCGACGCGCTCGAGCTTTTCCCAGATGCTGCGTTCACCCGGAAATCGAATTGTCCGTCGCCCGCCGGGCAGTTCGTCGACGATCTCGATCTCGATTGTGTCACCGCCTTCGCCGGCGTGCACGATGGTTCCCCGCCTGAGACGCACAGCGGGTCGCGCGAGGGCTTCCCATACTCCCTCGCCGCGCTCCGCCACCAGGAAGAGTTCGACGCGTCCCCCCGAGGGCGCCCGTCGTCCGGCGAGCCGGGCCGGGAACACCCGCGTGTCGTTGACGACGAGCAGGTCTCCTTGGTTCAACCAGTTCCCGATCTCCGAGAAGATCGAATCCGTGAAAACGCCGGTGGATCGATCGACGACCAGAAGTCGCGACTGGTCGCGGATTCGTGCCGGCGACTGCGCGATCAGCTCCTCGGGAAGCTCGAAATCGTAATCGGCGATGAGATCTTGCATCTCGTCCGGACGCGAAACGGGCTCCGCAGGAGTGTCCCGCAGAGCCCGCGCATCTCCTGCGATCCGCAGCGGTCTAACTGCCGCCCTTCCTGAGTTCCATGAGGACCTGCTTGGCCACTGCCTTCAGCGTATCGAACACGCCGACGCCCGTAGGTGCGACGGCCTCGAAGATCGGCTCGTCCTTGCGCTGCAGCTCCTTGACCATTTCGTCCATCGTCATCACGTGCGGAAGATCGCGCTTGTTGAACTGCAGCACGTACGGCAGCTTCATCAGGTCGTAACCCTGGGCCTTCAGGTTGTTCTCCAGGTTCCAGAGCGACTCGATGTTCGCGTCCATACGTTCGCGCTGCGAGTCGGCCACGAAGACCACGCCGTCCACACCCTTCAGGATCAGCTTGCGGCTTGCGTCGTAGAACACCTGGCCCGGAACCGTGTAGAGATGGAAACGAGTCTTGAATCCGCGAACCGTTCCGAGCTCGAGAGGAAGGAAGTCGAAGAAGAGCGTCCGATCGGTCTCCGTCGCCAGGCTGATGAGCTTGCCCTTGGCGTGCGTCGCCGTCGAGTCGTAGATGTACTGCAGGTTCGTCGTCTTTCCGCCGAGGCCCGGCCCGTAGTAGACGATCTTGCAGTTGATCTCGCGTGAGGCGTAGTTGATGAAAGTCAAAGCTCGGAAACCCTCTTTGGATTGGTAGTTCTAGGAACGCGGGCAGGCCGGACTCTAGCTGAACAGGTTGTCGATGTCTTCGTCCGTGATCTCGGCGAAGGGCGACTCGAGGTCGACACCCATTTCCCGCTCCTTTTCAACCTTCTTCATGATGTGCTCGAACACTTCCGTAAGCTCGTTCGAAGCGCGCCGAACTCGCAACCGGACGAGCCCCAGACTCGAGCGCTCGTCGAAAATCACGACCAGGATGACGCGCTGTGCGACGATCGAAATATGGATGTTGTCGTGTTCGCCTTCGTGTGAAAGGACCGGAAACTCTTTCTCGCCAATGAGTCGCGCCAACCCGTCCGTCGCGGCGACGTTACCGGCCGTCAAACTGGCAAGGCTGGTCGTGTCGATCTGACCGACTTCTCCGTGACTTGCGATCTGTTGCCCATTCTTGTCGACCAGAAAAACCAGCTTGGCGTTGGCATCGCTGCTCAGACGACCAATGATCATCTTGATCTGCTGGTATTCCTCGTCATACATCACCATGGAACCGTTCATGGTTACTGCTCCCTTGTCTGTGGGCAATTCGACGAAGTCGGGCACGAATGCTGCGGTGGACGAAACGCCGTATCTATAGCACACGTCCACAGACCGTTCAAGATGAGGGGGTAACAGCGTTATCCGCCCGCTTTGAGTGCCTTGTCGATGGCAGCGCGAAGCCCCTCGGCGGTGTCCTCGGCGACTGCCCGGCCGTTGACGTAAACGCTGGGAGTGCCGACTACGCCGATTCGCGCTCCGTCGGATACGTCGCGATCGACAAGAGCCATCATCTGGCCGGAATCCAGCGCCGCGTCGAACCTGGCCCGATCGAGGCCCGCCTGCGTCGCAAGCTCCCGCAACCGCGCATCCGTCAGATTCTCGTGATTTTCGTAAAGGAGTTTCGAAAACTCCCAGTATTTCCCCTGCTGGAAAGCCGCTTCGGCGGCTTGCGCGGCGCGGTAGGCATTCTCGTGCTGCTCCAGCGGAAAGTGCCTGGCCACGAACTTGACCCGGGGACCGTACGAGCGCACGACATCCTCGAAGATCTGGTGGGTCGCGGCGCATTTCGCACACTCGAAGTCGCTGAATACGACCACTGTCACCGCCGCGCCGGCGCCGCCGATCGACGGGCGTCCGGCGATGTCGATCGCCCAGGTCGGAGGAGCAGGCTCGACAAGGGCGATCTCGATCTTCGCGGCCGGGCGAAGGGTAGCCGCGAAGGCCGCGCGGGCCTCGACCTCCGCCTTGAGTTGGAGGACACGCAGCAGCTCTTCCCGAACATCCTGTAACGAACGGCCGCCGAATCGGTCCTTGTTCTCGTTGTAGAACTTCGCCGCGTCGAAGGCATCGACTTTCCTGATTCTGGGCGCGACCTCCTGCGCGACGAGCGCGTCGACCGCCACATTGCGGCGCTGGGCTTCCTGTCCGATGAGGATCTCGTCGATCCGTCCGTCGAGCGCCGTCTTCTCGATCTCGTAGATCTGCATTCGCACCTGGTACGTCTGGTTGCGAATCGTCTCCTCGACATCGCCGAGCGTGACCTTGGATCCATTGACGATGGCAACGACACGGGCAAGATCGGCGTTCGCCGCCGGACCTTTGGGCGAGTACTCGAGCGTTTCGATCTTCGCAGCGGTACGAAGGTCCGTTGTAAGAATCGTCATCTGGACCTGCTGGCGCTGTCCCCTCACGTACTGACGCAGGCCGTCGCGCACCCTCTCGAATGGCTCGGTCATGCCGGCGCGATTGCGCTCGTAGAACGCACGCAACTCGTCTTCTGTGGGCTCGTCCGCCTTCGCGACGACTTCGACCTGCAGCAACTGCGGCACCGTGGTGTTCCGCTTCGCGGCCTCGACCTCGAGAAGCCGCGCTGCAATGACGTTCTGCAGCGCCTTCTCCCTCACGCCGTCGAGTTCCTCGCGCACCTGAGCGACGATGTGGCCGGTGTCCGCCTCGATCTGGCTCGTGCGAATCGGCGTGCCGTTCACGACGGCGAGGTTGAGCGGGCGAATGACTTCACATTCGCACGACTCGGCGGTCTTGCCGGCCGTCGCTTGCGACACCGGCGACACCAACATGAGAAGTCCAAGAAAGAGGGCGGTCATACGAGAACTCCGAATTCGGCCGAAGTGTGAACCGTTCAGGATAGCGGACTTACGCGAACTCGCGCCATCATGGGCCGAAACGTCGCGACGTCATCGCACTTGCACGGCAGTGATTGCCACGGCGTCGACGATGTCCTCGGCCTTGCACCCCCGCGACAGGTCGTTGGCGGGCTTGTCGAGCCCCTGGAGTATCGGTCCAATGGCGGTCGCGCCGGCCAGCCGCTCGGTCAGCTTGTAGGCGATGTTGCCGGCCTCGAGATTCGGGAAGATGAGCACGTTTGCGTGCCCCGCGACGGCGGACCCGGCCGCCTTGGACGCGCCGATAGCAGGAACGAGGGCGGCATCGGCCTGCAACTCGCCATCGATCCTCAGGTCGGGCACTCGGGCTCTGACGGTTCGCGTCGCCTCGCGAGTGCGTTCGATGAGCTGATGTTCGGCCGAGCCCTTGGTCGAAAACGACAGCATTGCGACCTGGGGCTCGACGCCGAGCAGCGTTCTGCAGGAGTCCGCCGATGCGACCGCAATATCGGCGAGTTCCGATGGTGACGGGTCGATGACCACGCCGCAGTCGGCGTAGATGAAGGCTCCGTCGGCGCCGAACGGGCAGTCGGGCACGACCATCAGGAAAAAACTCGAGACCGTTCTGAGCCCTTCGCGCGGTCCGATCGTCTGCAGCGCGGCCCTCACCGTGTTCGAAGTGGTGTTCGTCGCACCGGCGACCGATCCGTCCGCGTCGCCCGATCGAACCATGAGGTTGCCGAAGTAGAGCGGGTCTCGAAGAGCGCGCCGGGCTTCGTCGAGCGTGATTCCCTTGCTTCGACGGCGTTCGTAGAAGATGCGTGCGTATTCCTCGAGCTTCGGCGCGGACCGGGGATCGAGGATTGGAGTGTCGCCGAGAGAAACGCCCAGGGCGGCTGCTCGATCGCGGATGGAAGGCTCGTTGCCGATGAGAGTCACGCGCGCGATCGCCTGCGCGCGCACCAGTGCGGCGGCCTTGATCGTGCGGTCGTCCTCACCTTCAGGGAGGACGATATGTCTATTGGCGGCGGCGGCGCGCTGTCGTATTCGGGAGAGAACGTCCATGGGAGACCTCCGGTTTCTGGCGGGCGGATAGTACCAAAAGCTCCGGAGGTGGGCCGGCAGCGCACGCAAATGTCCGCGCTTCGAGGGGAGATCGACGACGTCATTCGAGCCCGCTTACTCGAACTCATCGACTGGTCTTACGGCCCTGCCGGTCCGCCTGGCTCTGGATCCGGAGGCGAATCGAGCGACTCGACCTCGATCGCCTGCTGGCCGCCGGGCCCGTCGCCGACGCTGTACCGGACGCGCTCGCCGGTCTCGAGCGAGCGAAATCCCTCGCCGGCGATCTGCGAATGGTGAACGAAGATGTCGCTGCCGCCGTCTTCGCGAATGAAGCCATAGCCCTTCGCGCGGCTGAACCACTGTACGACTCCGGTTCGCGCCACGCCGGCCTCAGCGCACCGGCACGCCGCGGACTACTCCGCGTCCGACACGTCCCTGATCGAGAACGGCGGCGGCCGCACGACGTATTCCGTCGTCGGGCAGCGCGTCGATTCGCTCGCCGTAGCGCTCCACCGTGCCGAGCGGTAGCCCGAATGCCGTCACGCGCACGTACGACACGCACATGTCGCCACACCTTGCGTTCGCGAGAGTCCAGGCGGCGACGGCCGCGCGACGGCCAGCGGCGATCTCGCCGGCCGGCCAGGCAGGCGCGGCAACTCGCGCAAGTTCCGAAACGACCGCCGATCGGGCGGTGACTTCGCTTTCAGGCGACGATACGACCGTACACACGGCGGCCCCCGCCTGCCGCCTCCTTTCGAGGCCGCACGAAACCTCGATCACCCCGGCCTCGTCGTGGAACGCAGAGGCCCGTAGCTGCACCGATCGCAAAGCGATCTCGATTGCCTCCAACGCGTCCCAGCTGCCGCCCGGAGTAACGACGGCGATGGCCGCCACCGTCCGCGCGGACGGCACTTGAATCGCGACCTCGGCTGCCGTGCCGGGCGCCGGAACGGCCGGGGACTTCAGTCGGTCCCCGTCCGGCCGGTCAAAACCCTCGACGACGTACCTCGACACGAGCGACGAGCCGTCGGTGTCGCCGACTATACCGACCAGCGGATAGAGCGATTTGACGCTCGTCGCGTACCAGGCGCGCACGGATTCGTCGTTCTGCTTCGCAATCGACTCCGGAAGGCCTTCCGGCGCGACACCGTAAGTGTGAGTCGGATAGCGCGACTGCCAGAAGAGGTTCGACGCCGCGCGTGCCGGCGGGATCCGCGACTGCTTCTGATCGACGAGCAACCGGTCGCGTTCCCGCAATACCGAGACTGTCTCGAACTGGGGACGTTCGACGAGGTCGATAGCCACCGGCACGACCAGATCGGCGTTGCGAGACAAAGTCTCGACGACCACGCCAAAAAAGTCCGCGTCGTTTACGATCCGCACGCGACCCCCCAGTCGCTCGATTGCAAATAGCAGGGCGTCGCCCGGGTAGCCCTTCGAGCCCCGAGTCATGCTGCGAAGCATCAGTTCGGTGATGCCGCGATTGCCATCGAGTTCGGCGGCCCGGCCCCCAGGAAAGAAAAACCCGATGGCAACTACAGGCTGCGACGCGTCCTCCCGGACGAATGCCTTCGGTCCGTTAAGGGTCGAAAAATCCCTGACCGGAAGAGGAAGCGGCACGAGGACGCTATCGCCGCGATCTCCGGACCGTCCCCGTTCGACGCCTTCCTCGGTGGCCGGAGCTGCCGGCCTGTCACGGATCTCGCCCGGAGCCACCGGTTTCGACATTCCCGGCGCCCATACCGCGGCCCGCGCCGCGAATGCTTCTGCCGAAGCCGGCCTCGCAGGAGATCCCGGCGGCACCGACTCCACGACCGTTGCACCGGAAAACGAGAAAAGCCGCGCTGCCGCAGCTTGCACCCCGGCGGCAGTCACGGTTCGATAACTGACAAGTCGAGCCGAAGCGGCGGCGGCGGCGTGCGTCCCGAGTTCGAGTTGCACCAGGTCGACGGCGTCGTCGTCGGACCGCGATCTCATCAGCGTCCGGTCGAGCTCGGCCTGGTTGCGCGCTCTCTGAAGCTCTGCATCGCTCATCCGCTCGCGGCGGAACCGATCGAGTTCGCGCCAGGTCATCGCCGACGCATCGTCGATTCGCGCGACGTCGGTCCAGACGTCAACGGCGATCGTCCTTCCTCCAGCCCTCCAGCCAGCGTGCGCCGATGCGTCGCTGACGAAGGTCGAGTCGGCGAACAGCAACGGGAGCCGCGAAGTGCTTCCCATGCCTAGCGCGGCCGCGAGCACTTCCACGACAGCGCCGTCGAGTTCGCGGGCGGACGCAGGGTCGAACTCGATGGACACACGTGCCGGTCCGGCGGCTCCGGACTCCACTGTGTATCGCGTCGTCCCGGCTGCCGGAACTGCCGCAGGAGGCGGTGGCGGCGCCACGGGTGGAACGCGCGATTGAGCGCGGCGGCCTGTCTCCGGTGAAGCTGCAACCGGCGCGGGAGGCTCGATGGCCCCGAACTCACGTTGAACCGTCGCCAGCAACGAAAATGAATCGATCTGCCCGCTGGCGGCGACTGTCGCGTCCCGCGCGGTGAGCGGCAGTGAGCCCTCGCGGCCGTCCTGCGACGCCAGGAGAGCTGCGTGAGCCACGACGACTGCGTCTGCGTCGCGCGCCACTACGCTGGAGGAAATGAAGATGTATCCGTCTTCCGCCGACAACGCGAGCATCCCTCCGACCGCAGCGAGGCTCGCCGCGGGAGAGTCGGCTCCCGATCGTGAAGCCGATCTAATCGCATCGACCGCGCGTTCGGCGTCGATACCCCCCGGAAGCGGGATGGCAGTCACCAGGCTGGCAACGGCTGCCGCCGGATTGTCGCGAGCGACGAAGATCGTTCCGTTCTCGAGCTCGCTTCGGGTGACGGAGGCATCGACCGTCTGCGAAACGACCGACCCCCCTGCGGGAATCGG
The DNA here is from genome assembly GCA_021463145.1 of Blastocatellia bacterium. Taxonomy (GTDB): domain Bacteria; phylum Acidobacteriota; class Blastocatellia; order UBA7656; family JADIYM01; genus JADIYM01. Next base: position 38,461 of record JAJTWZ010000008.1, read on the forward strand.
CTTCGCCACAGTGACGGGGCCGGCCGCCGCCTGCGGCGCGACAGCCGTGCCAGGCTTCGTCACGGGCCGGCCGGAAGCCGGAGGCGCCGGCTTCGCGCCGCGCACCCGGCCACTCTGGGCAAGCCCCAAACCCGAAGAAACGGCGGCGAAGAGGATCGAGAACCCGGCCACCCGGACCCACATCGTGAACCTAATACGGCTGCATCTTCGTCGTCTGCTGTATGACCCACTCATAATCGGTGACGATGAGATCGATCTTCTGGACCGTGTTCAGGCTGACCGATATCCCGCGGCCTTCCTGCTTCACCTCGATGTCCTTGGGCGGAATGTCGTACTTGCGCGCGAGTTCGTCGGCTTTAGGCCGAACCTTCTCGACTGTGATGCCCTGGACGCCCGTGGTGCGCGCCAGATCGGCGGCATCCGCTTTCAGGCTTTGCATGTTGAAGAACCGCGGCACGTTGACGATGCCGAGGTAACCGAAGACTCCCAACACGACGAGGTAGACAACGAATTTGAGGTTCCCTTCACCTCGCTGCGCGCGACTGCCGCGAACCGACCGTCGAACCGTCATTGTTTTTCTCCACGAGTGGTTTTCGGGGCCGAAGTCCCCTCAATCTTGCGACAGAACATCGCATTTGGCCAATGGTGACACGCGATCCGGCGAGTCCGCGTCATCAGATGCCCCAAACCGGGAAAAGTCAACCAGACCGTCGTCGCGTCATTCGGGAGGATCGAGGATCCAGACATCCCGCGAGCGCTTCCAGAACTTCCGTTTCGTCCACGTCGGTCCGGATGACGACGCTTCCGATCCCCGACGGCACGACGAACGCGATTCGTCCCGATGTCCGCTTCTTGTCGTGGCGCATCGCGGCGAGAAGCGCCCGGGGAGCAAGATCGTCGATCCGCGGCAGTGGTCCAACTCGCGCAATCAGGCGACGCACACGCAGCGCCTCGTCCGGAGACATCGTCCCTAGCCTTACCGCGAGGACCGACGCTGCAACGAGTCCATATCCAACGGCCTCTCCGTGAAGAAACCGCCTGTATCGCGTGACGGTCTCGTATGCGTGGCCGAACGTGTGCCCAAGATTGAGAACGCGACGCGGTCCGGCTTCGGTCTCGTCGGATTCGACGACTCGGGCCTTGATCCTGCAGCACACGGCCACGAGGTGCGCGAGGTGAGACGACGAGCCCGCAACCAGGAAGTCAACGTGACGCTCCATCCACGAAAAAAGCCTCGCGTCGCCCAGCATCCCGTACTTGATCGCCTCGAAGAGCCCAGCGCGAAGCTCGCGGGCTGGAAGCGTAGCCAACGTCGACGTGTCGGCGACCACCGCCGACGGCTGGTGGAAGGCTCCCATGAGGTTCTTTCCGGCGGCGTGGTTGACGGCGACCTTGCCGCCCACCGAACTGTCGATCTGAGCGAGCAGGGTCGTCGGGATCTGCACGAATGGAGTGCCGCGCATGTAGAGCGCCGAGACGAGGCCCGCCAGGTCGCCCACCACGCCCCCGCCCAACGCGACGATCGGGTCGGAGCGCTCCAGTTCGGCAGCGGCGGCGGCGCCCACCGCGCGCTCGAGCTCGGCGAGCCTCTTGAAGCGCTCGCCGTCGCCGATCTCGTGCACGAAAACCGAGTAGCCCGAGGCCTGCAGGCTCGCCATCACTCGCGCGCCGTAGAGTTCCCGGACCGTGGAATTCGTGATGACGAGAGCGCTGTTCGGCTTTTTCCCGCAAGCCCGCGCGATGCGACGGCCGACGGAATCGAGCAGGCCGTCTCCGATCGCAACCGCGTACGACCGATCTCCGAGGTGCACTCGAACGTTTCGCGCGCTCACGCCGCCATCCCCCGCCGCAGGTCGTCTGCCAGCGGCTCGAAGCATATCGGCCCAAGTCCGAGTTCGGCGGCGATCTCGTCCGCCGAATACTCGCTTCCGGTTGCCCAGAGTTCGCGCAGCAGCGCGCCAGCCGCTCGCGACGACCACCATCGGTTTCCGAAGCGCGTCTTCAAGTGTTCGCGAACCAGCACTTCCAATGCCCAGGCGCGCAGATAGTCGGCGACGTAGAATCCATCGTCCAGGTCCGAAAGCGCGTCCGAGCGCGGGTACCTGACCATCGTCGCCCCCTCGAGTTCCTCGACGTATGCCGCCGGGGCGGATCCGAGCGACAACCTGCCGCTGTGTAGCGCCTCTTCATATCGCAACTTCCCCACGTGACGCCGGACGACAGAACATTTCTCGATCGCCGCCAGCCGCCTCAACTCGCTCGATGGGTCGATATGGAAGGCCTCGCGCAAGTACCTGTCGTCGAGAAGCAGGTACTGAACAAGGAATGCCCAGGTCTCGCTCGTCGCACGGTCGCCGGCGCGGGCGAAGGCCACACGCGCGCCGGGCGAAGTGAAGCCGAAGTGCTGGGCGTGGCCTCCCTCGTGCAGCAGTGCAGTGTAATCGGCATATCCGCCGGACGGACGCACGACGAGTACGACGTCATCGGGCACACGGATGGGCGCACAGAAAGGACGTGGATTCTTCGACGGCCGGTCCTCGAGGTCCAGACGGATGTTCCGCTGGGCTCCCGTTTTGATACCCAACCCGGCGAACACGTCGCGGTAGACCATAGGCATCCGGTGCGCCGGAAAGGCCTCGTCGAATTCGGCGAACCGCAGCGCATACAGCAGATCCTCGCGAGTCGCATCGCCGATGTCCACGGTGCTGCGTTTCCTGACAAGGGATGCCAACGCAGCAGCGTAACTGGCTTCGGTCTCCGACAGCAGCACGCTGGCCCGGTCGCGGAGCGCGGTGTAATCGATGCCGTAAACATCCGAACAAAGCGCCGCTGTAGACACGGCTCCCAGCGACCGCGCAGCAGCGGCGCGCTTGTCGAATCTCTCGGCGCGCACGTCGTTCGAGCCCTCGACGATGCGCTCGCGCCGGCGGGCGAGCTCGGAGCGGACTTCCGGCCTCGACTCATTGCGGATGCGGGAGCGCAGCGAATGAAACGGCAGCGTCTCGCCCTCCCAGGCAACGGTCTCGGCGGCGTCGCGATCCGCGATAATTTCATCCAGCTCGCGCGTTGCCGACGAGAGATGCTCCTCGATCGCGGCGGCGCGCAGGTACCGCGCTTCTTTCCGATCGAGCTCCCCGAATCCGTTTTCCGCGGCTTCGCCGAGCGCAGCAATCTCGTCGCGTCCGAACAGGTGTCCGAATCGATCGTAGACCGGCGCGAGGTCGAGCGCCCGATCGAGTCCGGCGCCGAATCGATACCACGTCCGCGTGTGCGATTCGGAGAATGCTTCGAACTCGTCCGGATACTCGTTTCGCATCGCGGCGGGAGCGTAGCATACTGCCCGAAGTGCGGGCACGAGTCACACTTCGGGCCGGACGGGCGCTGCGCGCGGCGCTCGCGATGGCCGTTGCAATTCAGTTCGGCTGCGCCGGAAAGACCTTCGACGTGAAAGTCGTTGAACCGGTGCCGTCCGAGAGAATTGGCGAGCAAACTCGCGCGGGAGACGTGGCGATGCGGTTTTCGGCGCTCTGGGACGAGGACTGGCAACTCGATAACCTGGAGGCCAACGCGGCACTTGCCGGAGTCCTTCCTGTTCGTGCCGAGGTCGAGAACCCTTCGAACAAAACGGTATCGCTCGAGACGTTGCGCATCGTCGCGACAGACGGTCACGGTCGCAGGTGGAAGATGATCGACTCGAATCGCGCTCGGAAGAAGATCGAGAAGTATTACGGCGTGCGGTTGCGCTTCAAGGAAGGCGACCGCGCTTACCGCGAAGACTTTGCCGCAAACTCTCTGGACCTGGAGACGGATCTGCCGGCGGGCGCCCGCCGCCAGGGCCTGATCTACTTCGAGATGCCGAAGGACGTGCGCCGGCCGGTACCGGTGACGATCACCGCCGCGGACGGCCGCCGCGACTGACGCCGGACGGCCTTCCAGGGCCGAATGCTCCCGACTGGATTCGAACCAGTGGCCTAGCGCTTAGGAGGCGCTCGCTCTATCCAACTGAGCTACGGGAGCGGACGTGTGAGGCTAGCAGGAGCGCTCGCCACCAGGCAAACGAGAGCACGCGGCAACCCTCCTACACTTCGCGCCGGGGGGTGACGATGACGTTCGAAAGCAGCAACCCGGTAACGAGGCCGACCGCCACCAGCAGCATCCGGAAGGCAGTTTCGACGCCCGAGACAACGTCGCTCGCGATGAACTGAGAAACGCTGCCGAATCCGAGACTCCCCGGAACCAGAACCATCAACCCGGGCACCACCCACGTCGCCGACGGGCGGTTCAGGATTCGCGAAATGGCGTTCGCCGTGACGCCGAGCGACATTGCTCCGACGCACACGCCGAGCTCCGGGCCGAGCATCGAAGTGCCGGCGCGTGCTCCCCAGAAAGCGATGACGGTCGCGGTCAGTATCGAGAGATAATCCCGCGGCCTGGCACGGAACAGCACGGTGAATCCGACACTCGCGAGCAATAGAGCGGGAAATTCCGTCCAGAACGGCAGTGGAATAGGCTCGGCGGCCGTCGATGCACCGGGAAAGAACCTGGCGGCTTGTCCGCCGAGCGCGACTCCGAATCCCATTCCGATGAAGGCGAGCACCGCGCCCGTCAATCGCGCGGTGCCCGCGACGAGGTTCTGCGAGGCGATCTCCCGCATCGCGATCGTCAGCGTCAGTCCGGGCAGCATGACGATGAGTCCCGCTACGGTCATCACGTAGACCGACGACGGCATGAACAGCTGGGCGGCGACGACCGCCAGGGCCGCCGCGACCATCGAACCGACCGGCTCGAACAGGCGCGCCGTCGCCCCCCCGCGCTCCAGCAGGATGGCCAGAAGGCCGGTCGCGACGCCGATGATTGCCGCGCCAGAGACTTCGCGCCACCCGCCGCCGAAAAACCGCGCCGACGTTGCCGAGGCGAGTCCGAAGCAGGCCGCGGTCACGACCGGTCCGTACCTTGACGGGCGGGCCACGATCTCGTCGACCTGGACGGCAGCCGCGGCCGTATCGGTTTCGCCCGCAAGGACAGACCTTGTCAATTCGTCGAGCAGGATCGTCTTCTCGAGATTCACCTGTCCCGGCTCCACGCGAACCATCGTGGTGCGCTGTTCTTCCGGCGTGCCGAACGAAGCGAAGATGCCGGTCGGCGTGACGAAGAAGTTGCCGTCGAGACCAAGCCGAGAAGCGACCGCCTGCATGGTGCCTTCCAGCAGGTGCGCCGGCATGCCGTATTGATGGAGCGCCGTTCCAAGCTTTACCGCGAATGCGATCACGGGATCGGCCGGCGAAACCTTCGAAACCCGAGGCAACTCGTTAGTCTGCGACATCGCCGGATTCTCCGCAACCGGTGATGCGGCTGCAAGCACGGAACCGTTTTTCCGGCAGCGACCGGGCGTGTTGGGCTAGAGTGCGCGGATGTCTACGATCGACAACGCTTTCGACGCCGAGACGCTGCGCGTGCTCGGGCACCGCCTGGTCGACCGGCTCGCCGATCACCTGCGCGACTCGCGCGAGAACCTCGAGATGCCGGTGCTGCCGTGGGCTGAACCGGACGTCAGCATCGCCAACTGGCCCGGAGACTTTCCGGCCGGTCCGGACCCCGACCCTGCAGCTTTCGACGCGCTACTCGGACGCGTCATCGACGGGTCGACTCATCTTCACCACCCCAGATTCGTTGGCCATCAGGTGACGTCGCCGCTTCCGACGGCCGCGCTGGCCGAATTCGCCGGGGCGATGCTCAACAACGGCATGGCCATCTACGAGATGGGACCGGTCGCGACTGCGATGGAGCGGGCCGTGATCCGATGGATGTGCGATCGGATCGGTTACGGAAACGAGGCCGGCGGCCTGCTCACGTCAGGTGGCTCGGTTGGCAATCTCACGGCGCTGCTTGCCGCTCGTCAGTCGCACGCGGGATTCGACGCTTGGACGGGCGGCGCGTCGGCGGGGCCTCCGCTTGCAGTTCTCTCGTCGGATCAGACGCACTACTGCGTACAGCGGGCGGTCCAGATAATGGGATGGGGATCGGATGGTGTGGTCGCGGTGCCCGTCGACGAACGGTTCAGAATGCGGCCGGAATTGCTGGAAGACGCCTTCGGCCGCGCCGAAGGCCTGGGACGACGCGTCGTCGCCGTGGTTGCAAGTGCGGCATCGACATCCACCGGAGCGTACGATCCGCTCGATCGGGTCGCCGACTTCTGCGAGCGACGGGGCCTGTGGCTGCACGTCGACGGCGCTCACGGCGCGGCGGCTGCGATTTCGCCGAAGTACGGCCAGTTGGTCGACGGCATCGAGCGCGCCGACTCGGTCGTCTGGGACGCCCACAAGATGCTGCTGATGCCGGCTCTTGTGACTGCGGTGCTGTTTCGTGACGGTGCGCGCTCGTACGAGTCATTCGCGCAGCAGGCGTCATACCTGTTCGAGGGCCGGGACCCGTCCGAGGAATGGTTCAACGGAGCAACTCGCACGCTCGAGTGCACGAAACGAATGATGAGCCTCGAGCTGTACTCGACGCTCGCGGTTCACGGCACCGACATGTTCTCCGAGTACGTGACCGGCACATACGACCTCGCGCGAAGTTTCGCGTCGCTTATAGCGGCGAGCCACGACTTCGAATTGGCGGTCGAGCCCGATGCGAACATCGTCTGCTTCCGGTTCGTCGGCGATGGATTGGTTGAGGATACCGATCTCGACGCTCTGCAGGACCGGCTTCGGTCCAGGGTGAATGCAAGCGGCCGGTTCTATTTCGTACGCACCGCGCTGCCGAAGGGTGTTTTCCTTCGAGTTACGGTCATCAATCCCGCGACGACAGGAGACGATCTCGCATTGCTGCTCGACGCGATACGCGAGGCGGCCGAATGATTGAGGTGAAGATACGCACTGGGGCCATCGAGGACGCATCTCTGCTCGCCTGGCTCGCGGAAGAGACGTTTCGCGATACGTTCGCGCAATACAACGACCCGGCGGACATGGACGCTTACATCGCCGAATCGCTGACGGCCGAGCGATTCGCCGCGGAGATCGCCGACCCGTCGAACGTGTGGTTCGTTGCCGAGGCTGACGGCGAGCCGGCCGGTTACGCGAAGCTGCGTGCCGGAGCGGCCCACGAGTCCGTCGCCGGGGACCGGCCTGTCGAGTTGGCCCGGCTATACGCACGGCACCGGTTTCACGGTGAAGGTGTCGGGCGGGCATTGATCGATGCCTGCTTCGAAGAGGCGCGGAAGCAGGGCGCGGTGACGATCTGGCTGGGCGTGTGGGAGCACAACGCGCGCGCGATCGCCTTCTACCGGAAGTGCGGATTCGAGAATTGCGGCGCGACGACCTTCATATTGGGAAAGGACGTTCAGACGGACACCGTAATGAGCCGGCGGCTGTAGGGTCCGCGAACGAGCCGGACACGGACTTTCGCCCGAAGGAGGCACGTGCAGGTCTGTCTCTCCTCGAGCGGCCCGGCCGCGCCTGGCGGAAATGTCAGCCAACGCGAGAAGCAGGACTTCCGCGAAGGGTCTACACACCTACCGCCGGCGATCGGCCACGGACCGCTTGGATCGAATCGCAGGACGGTGCGGATTCGGAGACCTGTGCGACCGCTCCGCGGTCGGGATCTGTATTTTGCGTTGTCCGGGGGTCGCGACGGATCGCTTCGCTCACCGCCGCGACCCCCGGCTATCGTATGTGACCGCTCCGCGGTCAATCCCTAACCGGATCGCTGTCAATCCCTGGCCGGTTCGCCGTCGACGTGCGCCATGTTCGCGGACAATCCGAGTCCGGTTCGCGGTCGCCGTGCGGCCACTTCGCGGTCAAGCCGGTTCCGGGCCAGGCCGCTGATGCAAAATCACGGAAATTTCGGATGTGGCTGGTACTCGGAGCTGAAGCTCCAGTACCCGAAGCTGAAGTGCCGGGCATGCGGCCGCTTCGAGAGTGCCACCAGAAAGCGGCACGACTGGGCCGCGAGTTTGCGCATCGCCCTCTTCGGGCCAAAGCGAGACGGGTCCGCTGGAGACATCCCCAGCGGACCCGTAGGATTCCGGCACTCGCCGGCCCGGACTCGAGCGACTACGCGGCCTTCGCGCAGCAGCTCGCGCCTTCTGCACAGCACGCCGATCCCGTGCCGCAGCACGAGTCCGACTTCGCCGTCGCTGTCGACGCGTGACTGGCGCAGCAGCTCGCGCCCTCAGTGCAGCACGCCGATCCCGTGCCGCAGCACGATTCCGACTTCGCCGTCGCTGTCGACGCGTGACTGGCGCAGCAGCTCGCGCCCTCGGCGCAGCACGCCGATCCCGTGCCGCAGCACGCGTCCGACTTCGCGGTCTCATACGACACGTTCACGACATTCGCCGCCGGCTTGGCATCCGCGTGCTCCTTGCAGCATTTGCCTTCGGCACAGCACTTCATGTCGGGGCCGCAACAGCCGTCCTTAGCCACGGCCGCACCATCTGCGTTCTTCTTCATCGCGCAGGCTTCGGCGTCCTTCTTGCACGTCGCGGCCTTCGCTTCCTTTGCGCAGCAGGAAGCCGTGTCCTTCATCTGACATCCCGCCGGCTTTTCGGCAGGAGCGTCCTGCGCCTGCGGCGCGGATGCGAAAGCGATTCCAACGAAACCAAACACGAACAGGGCGACAAGAATATGAATGCGATTCATCTGAGCGTCTCCTTTGACGTTGTTGAACGAACGTAACGATCCCACCCCGCGGCACGAGCCGGAGAGGCGGCGAGTCGAATCTACGCCAACGAACGCTCTAAATCAGGAAGACGCAGCAGCGAAGGTGCGTATCGCCACGACTGCGAACAGGAAGCGTCGACGAGTATCTCGAATCCACCGGCACGGGAGCCGCAACGGTCGCAACGAACCGCGCCTGCACATCCGAGTCGACCGGCAGGGGATGACGCTGCGGCCCATCGACGGGAGGCCGGCGCCCGAACATCGAACAGACATGCGAAACGCCTGAAATCGATCCGGCGGCCAGCATCGGTCCCTGTTCGGCATCCGACCCGGCAATCTCGCACGACTCCGCGCAGCAGGAAGACTCTTTCGGCTTCTCGCACGCCATAGTCGACGCGCCACACACGGCAAGGCAGCTGAGCAGGCAAAGCGCGCCGCTCAACCACACCGTAATCGCCGGAGCCAGCATCCGCCCCGTGAACCCGAATGTCGTGTGCCTACCTCCGATCACGAGTCGTACCGTACCCCGCACCCTACCCGCGCGTCAACGTGCACCAGGCCAGACGCGCGGGTCGGGTACGGCGCATCAGCTGTCGTAAGAGAGCAGCGACGCAACACGGTGACCGGCAAGTTTCTCCCGTCCACCGAGAAACGTGAGCTCCACCACGAACGCGCAGGCCACCACTTCGCCGCCTAGCCGTTCGACGAGGTCGACGACCGCCTTCGCCGTGCCCCCGGTAGCGAGCAGGTCGTCGGCAATCAGCACCCGGTGGCCGGGACCGATCGCGTCCTTGTGGATTTCGAGCGTATCGGTACCGTACTCGAGGTCGTACTCGATGCTGACTGTCTCCGCCGGCAGTTTTCGGGGCTTCCGGATCGGCACGAATCCCGCACCCAGACGGTATGCGAGCGCAGGCGCGAAGATGAATCCGCGGGCTTCCATCCCTACAACGGTGTCGATTCGGTGTGCCTCGGGCCCGATGAGCTCCGTGAGACGATCGATCGTCGTGCGAAGACCGTGCGGATGCTTGAGCAGGGTCGTTATGTCGTAAAAGAGGATTCCAGGCTTGGGAAAGTCGGGGACCTCGCGGATCAGGCTTTTCAGGTTCTCCACGTTCGTTTCGTAGCTCCTCGGTGTCAGGGTAGGACGTTGAATCCGGATCGCCCGGCTGGTTCAAGCGAAGATTCGGCGACGCTGTCGACTCGTCCAGCGCTCGGGCCTCGCTCGAGCTCTTTTCGAAAGGCGGCAACTGCCCCGTCATCGCCTTCCGCAACTGCTTCAACCGAGCCGTCGGGCAGGTTTCTGACGGTTCCGGCAACGGCCGCCCTCGAGGCGGCCTGTCGCGTGAACCACCGGAATCCGACTCCCTGCACGCGTCCGGTTACGATGAATTTTCGAGCGATTGTCATCTGCCGTTGGAAAGTGAAAAGGCCCCAACCACGTTCCCGTGATTGGGGTCCTGCATTGCAAGTCGGGGCGAGAGGATTCGAACCTCCGACCTCTCGGTCCCGAACCGAGCGCTCTACCAGGCTGAGCCACGCCCCGTCGAAGGAACACGGAGCCTACACGCGCGGTCCTTATCTGTCAAAAGTTTCTTTAGTCCTGTGTTCAAAACGAAACGACGGGCGCGTGGTCACGTGACCGCGCGCCCGTCAGGACGAGGCTCGTGACGTTCAGCTACGCCCGATTGCCGTTGCCATTGCCGTTGCCATTGCCGTTGTCATCATCGTCGTCGTCGTCGTCGTCATCGTTGCCGTTCCCGTTGTCGTCGTCGTTGCCGTTCCCATTCCCGTTGCCGTTCATGTTCCCGTTGCCGTTGTCGTCGTCGTTTCCGTTCCCGTTCCCATTCCCGTTCCCGTTGCCATTCCCGTTGCCATTCCCGTTGTCGTTGCCGTTATCGTCACCGTTGTCCTCGGAGCTGTCGTCGACACCGTCACCGTTCGAGTCGTCGTCCGAGTCGTCGTCGACGTCGTCGCCGTCCGAGTCGTCATCGCTGCGATTCATCGTGCCGTCGCCGTCGATGTCGTCGTCGTCGTAGTTGGCGCGATCGTCACCGTCGATGTCGTCGTCCGCCGAGTTCGGCATCCGATCGTCGTCGATGTCCGAATCGTCCTTGTTGAGCGTTCCGTCGCCGTCCACGTCGACATCCGAGCTGTTCGGAATCCCGTCCTGGTCCGCATCGTCGTCCGACGCGTTCGGGATGCCGTCGTCGTCCGTATCCGCGAGGCCGCCCTTCGCTGCCCGCAGGTTGTTGTTCACGCCGGAGAGGGCCCGGCTGAGCGCGGTCTGCGCCGCGGTGACCGTCACGCCCGACTCGACGAAAAAATCGCCGAGCGCAACGCCCGTTCCGAGTCGCGCCATCACCTGGCCGAGCGGCTGTCCGGTCTCGCGGGCTGCAACCGCAGCCGGCGCCACGACCGGAAGCCCTTCACTCCGGCTCAGCAGAACGTCTTCCGGCACACCGGTGTGGACCGAGAGGACGTGGGCCGCCAGGAAGTTGTTCGATCGCTTCGCCAGCTTCCGCGTGGCCATCTCGAGCTTGTCGCCGGTCTTCGCCACTCGCCGGACGGCGTTGGCGCGCTGGCTGCCCTGCGCGTACACCTTTATCGCGCCGCTGTCCGGAACCGTGAGGCTCCACATCACCAACATCGCGATCGATCCGAGGTATGCGCTCACCGTAGCGGCGCGGGTCAGGGACTTCCGTGCGTTACCGATATTCTGCTGTTCCATCGTGATCAGCCTCCGTTGTTGCTTGAAACCGACAACCGGATCCGCGAGCGCCTCGGTCTCGAATCGGCCGAAGCCCACGTCCCCGGCGCTCGAACGGCCCTCGCGGATCCGTTCACCCTGTTGTCGTGCCGAACCGACAGAGCACCGAATGGCAGGCAAAATACCGCCGGGGGCGGGAAATCTTCCCGGACGACTCGGGAGCGCGTCGGGCCCGAGCGCCCGTCTCCGGACGCACGAAGGACGGCCCCCCATCCGGAAGGACCTTCCGTGGTGCGGCAGGCTGGGAGGAGGGTCAGTCGAGCTGCCTAGAAGCGATTGCCGTTCCCGTTCCCGTTGCAGTTCCCGTTGCCGTTTCCGTTATCGTCTTTCACGATCAGAGCAATCCGGAGTCCGCAAACGGTCACGTAATGTAAAGAGTCCCGGCTCTATGTCTCAATGCCTCTGTGACTCGGTGCGCGCAGCTCTTCGGTTGACGTGAAGGGTGATGCGCACAGCGTCGCCAATCGCCGGGACGCGGAGACGGCCGGAGGCTCACGTCACGTGCCACTGACTGCAAACGAACTACTTGTCGAAACCGTAGCGGCCGATCAGCTTCACGAAGATACAGCCACCGAACTCTTCTTCGACGATTCCGCTTCCGGTTCGCGTCACGCGGACCAGGGTCTGGCTTTTCTCGGTTCCGACCGGCACCACGAGCCTTCCGCCCACGGCGAGTTGCTTGACGAGAGGTTCAGGCACCGACGGTCCGCCCGCCGCCACAAGAATCGCGTCGTACGGTGCGTGCTCGCTCCATCCGATCGTGCCGTCGAAGCACTTTATCGTTGCGTTCGTGATCTTCAGCTTCCGCAGGCGGTTCATGGCTTCACGCGCAAGCTCCGCGATCCGCTCGATCCCGTAGACGTACTTCGATAGCGCCGCCGCGACCGCTGTCTGGTAGCCGGAACCCGCCCCGATCTCGAGCACACGGCTCTCAGGCGTCAATTCGCACAGCGATGTCATGATGGCGACCATGTAAGGCTGCGAGATCGTCTGTTCGGCCCCGATCGCAAGCGCGTGGTCCCCGTATGACTTGTCGGTAAATGGCTCGGGCACGAATTCGTGGCGAGGTATGCGGCGCATGACGTCGAGCACTTTCTCGTCGCGGATTCCCCGATCGACGAGCGTCTCGACCATCCTGTTTCGCGCTCGTTCGTAGCGATCCGAAATCGCCGCCGCCGCCGGTTGCCGCCGGCCTCCGTCGGAGGAGATCACCTGGCGCCCCCTGTTCTCGCCTCGTGGGAAGGTATCCATCCCTTGCCACGCAGTTCATCGAGCGCGCGGTAGTCCGTCAGGTCGTTCCGTAGCGGAGTCACCGAGACTAATCCATCCGCCACTGCCGCGTAGTCAGTCCCATCATCATGAATGGGGGTGGAGTAGTCCTCACCGATCCAGTAATAATGGCGCTGGCGCGGGTCAACCCCGACTATGACCGACGGTTTTGCCGTTTTCACACCCTGCCGCGTGATCCGTACCCCCCGAACCGGTCCGACCGGGACGTTCACGCTCAGTAGAGTTCCCTTCGGAAGTCCATCAGCCAGAACCTTTTCCACGAGCGTTGCCGCGAATTCCGCAGCGTGCGTGTAGTCGAAGTTCGACCGCGTCACAAGACTGACCGCGATACCGGGAAGCCCGTGAATCGTGCCCTCGAGGGCTCCGGCGACGGTTCCCGAATAGGTGGTGTCGTCTCCAAGATTGGGTCCTCGATTGATGCCCGAAAGGACGATGTCGGGCCTGCGATCCTTCATGAGGTGCCCGATGGCGATGGTGACGCAGTCGGTAGGCGTACCGTCGACCGAAAAGTGTCTGGAATCGATCCGATCCACGCGCAAGGGCCTGGTGAGCGTCAGTGAATGCGACGCGGCGCTCATCTCGTGCGCCGGAGCTACGACCGTGACTTCTCCGAGCCGCTCGAGCGCCCTTGCGAGCACGATGAGACCGTCGGAGTGGATGCCGTCGTCGTTCGTGACAAGTATTCTGGTCATTAAACACGTGAAGGACACCCGGTGGCAGTTACCGTGTGTCCTTCTCCAAAACCACGCAATCTCGAATGTTGGTCGGGACGACTGGATTCGAACCAGCGACCTCTTGCACCCCAAGCAAGCGCGCTACCAGGCTGCGCCACGTCCCGAAACGCCGCCCTAGCGGCGGCCGGAACTCTTACCATCCGTGTTGAGCATTGTCAACACGGCCTCCAGTTCACGCCGGATCCGCTTGATCGAACGCTTCGCGTGGCCCCCGACAGCGCCTGGCGGTGGCCCCGAGTTCGCGAGTCCCGCGGCCTCCGGGTCGGCCGCCATCTCTGGCGTGACCACCTTGAGCCTCGCGTTAGGTCCGCTCCTGAGTTCGTCCGAAAGCCGCCGCTTGGCGCCAGCTATCGTAAACTTCTCATCGTAAAGAAGTTCTCGAATTCGCATTACGATCTCGAGATCCTTGCGACGGTAGACGCGCTGCCCGGCGCGATTCTTCTGCGGTGCAAGCATGGGAAATTCCGATTCCCAGTAACGCAGGACGTGCGGCTGAACCCCGATATGATCGCAGACTTCTCCAATCTTGTAGAAAAGCTTGTCGGGGATGACCTTGGCGGGTTCCATCGATTACCTCAGCCCAGTCTGCCGGATCACGTTGTCGGGACGGAGCGCATCGACCTAGAGGGCCGAAAGACGAGGGCTTTGTGAGATTTAAGGCGAAGCTCCTCTCCCGTGGAGGGATTTCGCCCGCGACGAGGCTTTCGTTCGATCACCTCGAGGGTGCCGAATCCGACGATCCGGACGCCTTCGCCGCGGATGAGCCGGTCCCGGATGATATCGAAGATCGTGTCTACGAGGCGCCGTGCCTCGCCAATTGTCAGCCCGCCGTGGCGTTCGTAGATTGCGCGCGCCAAATCCGCCTTCGTCATTTCAAGTTAATTTCTTACCGGAGAGACTGAGTTGCCGGGAGTCGCAACCGGAGCCCAGTGTAAGCGGCGAACTTCCGGGTGTCAACGGCGATATGTGCAGCGCTGACGGAGATTTATGGCTGTTGAGCACATGTAGGAGCGATAGGGCAAGGCAAGGAGTCGAAGATCCCGAATGCGGCGGGCCAAGGCTCCGGCTTCGGATCGATGGCGCTGAAGGGCCGCGCCGGCTCGCTGTCACGCAGCTCGGAAGCGCTCAGTTGCGGCGCTCGTAAGCACAAATCCCGTGTAACCTCCGGGACCCGTCGCCGAAACCTCGCTCATTGCCATCTACGCCCCTCGCATCTACAATCCCGGCGATCCCGAACGCCCCACGAACTGGAGGACGGCGTGGCCTGGTTCCGCCGCAAGAAAGATTCCGACGTTCCCACCGTCCAGCCGGAAGGCGAACGGAAGACCGTCCGCACTGAAGGCCTATTCGTCAAATGCCCGGGCTGCGAGCGTGCAGCGTTCAAACGCGATTTCGAGGCAAACCTGAATGTTTGCCCCGAATGCGGGCACCACCTTCGCGTCGACGCGCGCGAACGCCTGCGGCAACTATTTGACGATGGGGAGTTTGTGGAGTTCGATACAGGAATCTCCGCTACAGACCCGCTCGAGTTCGTCGACACACGGAAGTACTCCGACCGGCTCGTCGACATGAAGCGCAAGACCGGGGAGAACGACGCCGTCGTCGTTGGAGTCGGCAACATGGGCGGCAGTCCGGTCGTCATCGCATCCATGTCGCTCGATTTCGTCGGCGGATCGATGGGTTCGGTGGTTGGCGAGAAGATCACGCGCGCGATCGAACGAGCCATCTCGGACCGGATCCCGGTTGTCATCGTCTCGGCCTCGGGCGGAGCGCGAATGCAGGAAGGCACTCTTTCGCTGATGCAGATGGCGAAGATCAGTGCCGCTCTCGCCCGGCTGGACGAGGAATGCATTCCCTACATCTCGATTCTCACCGATCCGACCACCGGCGGAGTCACGGCGAGTTTCGCGATGCTCGGCGACCTCAACATTGCGGAACCGGGAGCGCTGATCGGTTTCGCCGGCCCTCGCGTCATCGAGCAGACTATCCGGCAGAAGCTGCCGAAGGGCTTCCAGCGCTCCGAGTTCCTTCTCGAGCACGGAATGCTCGACGACGTCGTGGAGCGCGGCAGACTGCGCGAATACGTCATCCGGGCGTTCAGCCTGATGCAGCCGGCGGTATGACCCGAGCCTTCGACGAAGCGATGGCCTACCTCTCGAGCCTCGGCAACGAGGTGGTGGCGATGAAGCTCGGACTCGAAAGCGTAGCACGGCTTCTTTCCCGGCTCGGAGATCCGCAACTTCGTTTTCCGTCCGTCATCGTGGCCGGCACTAACGGCAAGGGCTCGGCGGCTTGCATGATCGACTCGATCGCGCGCCGCGCGCGTCTGACGACAGGGCTTTTCACGTCTCCTCACCTCGTCTCGATCGAGGAGCGAATTCGAATCGGCGGCTTGACGATCCGCCGCGAGCGCTTCGCGATTCTCTCCGGCCGCGTACGCGATGCTGCCGAGGAACTCGTCGACGAGGGACTTCTAATGGCGCCACCAACGTTCTTCGAACAGGTGACGGCAATCGCATTTCTCGAATTCGCGGAGCGACGAGTCGATCTGGCCGTTCTAGAAGTCGGAATGGGCGGACGGCTGGACGCCACGAACGTCGTCGATCCGCTGGTGGCGGTCGTGACGCCGATTTCGTTCGATCACGAACGCTACCTCGGATCGACACTTGCCGAGATAGCCGGCGAGAAGGCGGCCGTAATCAAGCGTGGCGCCGCGGCCGTTGTCGCGCACCAGCCCGTCGAAGCGCTCGAGCCGATCATCGAGCGATGCCTGGCGCTCGACGTGTTGCCCGAGTTCGCTGGCGAGTACGAGATCCACCACAACGAGAATGGCCGGTTCACGTTCTCGTACGAGACCGAGTCGGACCGGTACGACCGCGTCGAGCTCGGCCTGCGCGGCCGCCACCAGGTCGAGAACGCCGTGCTCGCCATCCACGCTGCCGAGGCGCTGCGGCGCGCGGGGCTCGGCATCACACGCGGCACGGTTCTCGACGGATTGAAGGCCGCCGACTGGCCCGGACGGCTCGAGCTCGTGCTCGGAGCACCTCCGGTGCTGCTCGACGGTGCGCACAACGAAGCCGGCGCCCTCGCGCTTCGCGCATACCTCGACGAGTTCTGCCATTATCCGATCACGCTCGTCTTCGGCGCAATGGACGACAAACACGTCGACCGCATGGCCGAGGCTCTTTTCCCTGCGGTACGCGCCGTCGTCCTCACGCGCGTCGGTTCGCCGCGGTCGGCGGATCCGGTCGCGCTCGCGGCGACGTTGCCGGCGGCCGGCGGCGGTGGTGCGCCGATCGTCGCGTCGTCGGTCGAAGAGGCGCTCGCCTGGGCATTCCACGTCACGCCGCGTGACGGCGTCATTTGCGTCGCGGGCTCGTTGTACCTCGTGGGCGAGGTCAGGGCACGGCTCGCCAGCCGCGTCCCGTTCAGTCCGGTCGAAGGCGCCTGATGACTCGCATCCGCCAGACCGGTCGCCGCGTCGTCCACCGCGGCCGCGTGTTCGATCTGACGGTTGACCGGTTCGTTGACGACGACGGCGACGATCGCGAATTCGAGATCGACATCGTCCACCATTCCGGCGGTGCGGCGGTCCTGCCGATCGACGCAAACGGCGACGTCGTGCTCATCCGGCAATGGCGGTACGCGCTGGGCCGGGAACTGCTCGAGGCGCCCGCTGGCCGAATCGAACCGGGCGACGATCCAGCGGCCACCGCCGCCCGCGAACTGGAGGAAGAAGCCGGGTTCTCGGCGGGCAGCATCGAGCCGCTCGGCTCGATGCTCGTCGCGCCCGGATACACGACCGAGCGGATTTACCTCTTCAGGGCGACCGGCCTTTCTCCGGTTCCTCCACGACCCGACGAGGACGAACGCATAGAGGTCGTCCGCGTGACCTTCGACGACGCGCTCGCCATGGTCGATTCCGGCGAGATCGAGGACAGCAAGACGATCGTCGCGCTCCTCCGCACGGCATCGCAGCGGACGTAAACGACGATGAAGGTCCTCGCCCTCCTGCATTCGATCGTCGCGATCCCGCTCATCTACCTCTACACGATGGTCATGGCGACGATCTCGCTGAGCGTGTCGTTCTTCGACCCGGACGGCCGTCGACAGCACTGGTGCGCGCATACCTGGTGCCGCCTCATCGCGGCGACCGCCGGCATGCGCGTGAGCGTCGACGGGATCGAAAATCTTCCGGAACCGGGCGTGCCGGTTGTCTATATGGCGAACCACCAGAGTTACATGGATATCCCGGTGCTCTTCGGGTTCCTGCCCGTGCAGTTCCGGATCATCGCCAAGGAATCGCTCTTCAAGGTGCCGTTCATGGGCTGGCACCTGACGCGCGCGGGCAACATTCCGATCAACCGGACCAACCGGCGCGAGGCCATGCGATCGATTGCCGTGGCCGCCGAGCGGATCCGCCAAGGCACATCGGTGGTCGTTTTCCCCGAAGGCACGCGCAGTCGCGATGGATCGCTGCAGGCATTCAAGGCCGGCAGTTTCAAGCTCGCGCTGACAGCCGGCGTGCCGATCGTACCGCTGACGATCGTCGGGACGTGCAGGGTGCTCGAGAGGGATTCGCTTCTCATCCGCCCGGGCAAGGTCGCGCTTCATGTCCATCCTGCAATCCCATCGGCCGGGCTGCGTTCTTCCGAGATCGAATCGCTCATGGATACCGTGTGGGTCGAGATGGCCGAACCGCTCATTCCGCTTGGACTGGCGCCGAGCGAGCCCCTCCATTTGCCGGCTCCGGCCGCCGAGACCGCGTCATGAACGAACCGGCTGGGTTGCACGCCAACGCTGCGCCCGTACAGTGCCCCTCATGCGGGCACATTGCGGCGCCGAGCGGGTTCGGACCGGAACCGGACCTCTGTCGCGAATGTCAGACGATGTTCGGAATGGCGGCCGGCAATGCCGCAGCGGCAAAGGCCGCGCGCGAAGACCCGGGCTGGACGATTCCGGAGTCCATACTACTTTGGCTTGCGAGCTACTTCGCGATGATCTCGACAGCGGTCGCGTCGATCGTCGGATACCTTTTCGTCGCCGGGTGGCTCGGCGAAAGCCTCCCTGTCGACGAGGATGTCATGCATCATCCGCCGGCGCTCGTGGCCGGCGTGCTTTCGTCCGCCGTCGGACACGCGATCACGCTAGCCCTCGCGTGGGTAGTGGTTACCGGCTTCGGCCGCGAGAGCTTCCTCGACTCGATCGGATGGGGCTGGCGAAACGGCATTCGTATGCGGCACGTCATGGCAACGTTTGCCGCCGTGTATGGAGTGACAATCCTGGTTGGAATGCTCGTGCAGGAGCCCGACACACCGTTCAAGCAGATGCTCGACACGTCGTATGGAGTGCGTGTTGCGGTGGGGCTCGTCGCGGTGCTGACGGCGCCGCTCGCCGAGGAAGTCCTCTATCGCGGCGTGCTCTACCCGGCAGTCGCGAAGCGCTTCGGCGCTGTCGCCGCCGTCGTAGCAGTCTCGGCGCTCTTCCTGCTCGTCCACGCGGAACAGTACGCATCGGCGCCCGCGATAATGCTGCCGCTCGGCGTGCTCAGCGTCGCGCTGACTACGCTACGCGCAGTTTCGGGATCGATAATGCCGTCGGTGATCCTGCACGTGTTATTCAACGGCGTGCAGGTCGTCCTGCTGCTGCTCGTTCCCGAAGGCGCCGCCCCGCCGCAACCGTAAGACATCGTCGGGCGCCGGCTACCTTGCACCGTTGTTGCAGGGCTCGTCTTACTTTCCTTTGTTCAATGGAAACCAGCTCGTCCGTCGTCGGGGGCGGAAGACAGACCTTACGCCGAACTCGAGCCCACTTCCGGGCGTTCTGGCAGTCCGGCCACGGCGCGGAGCCGATTCAGGTTCCATGTCTCGGTGTGCACGTCGTCCTGCGGCGTTTCGAGCAGGATCGCCGCGTGCGCGAGCCTGCGAAAGCGAGCAAGTCGCCGGAGGGCCGCTTCGCCTATCTCGCCAAGACCAATGTGCCAATGGCGATCGACGTTCGACGCGAACGGCGCCTTCGAGTCGTTGAAGTGGATCGCGCGCACCTTCTCGTGGCCGACGGCCGAATCGAGGCCGCGCATAGTCTTCCTGAATCCGCCCTCGGTGTGAATCGGGTATCCGGCGGCGAAGGTGTGCGCGGTGTCGAGGCACATGCCGATCGGCACATCGCTCTCGCACCTCGCGATGATCTCGCCGATCTGTTCGAACGCGCGCCCGATGCAGTCTCCCTGCCCCGCCGTGTTTTCGATGAGCACGGCCGAGCGATCGAGTCGCAGCCCGCGCGCCGCAACGCGGATCCCATCGACGCAGGCCGAAATCCCCGCGGCAACGCCGGCGCCCCGCGCGCTGCCCGGATGCACGACGAGGTAGTCAGCGCCGAGCCGCTCGGCCCGGCCGAGCTCGTCGCGAAACGCCGCGATCGAACGCTCGCGGATGAACGGATCCGGCGCTGCGAGATTCACGAGGTAGTTCACGTGGATGACGACCGGGTCGAGGTCGAGAGCGACGCGGGCCTCGCGAAACGCTTCGGCATCCTCGTCCGTGAGCGGCGACGTCGCCCAGCCGCGCGGATTGCGCGAAAAGATCTGCAGCGACGTGCAGCCGAGATCATGCGCCCGCTCGAGGGCGCGGACGAGGCCGCCGGCGATCGAAATGTGCTTGCCAATTCGTCGCACGGCGGCCTCGTTCCGCAGAGTTCCAGGCTAGAACTTGTTCGGAAGCACAACGATTAGATACGCAATTCCCGCGAGCATCATCGCGCCCGACAGCGCTATCGAGATCGTGGATCTTTGCCGGTGAACGCCCGACACTCCGGCATCGATCGCCCGCTTGGCCCGCAGGATGTTTGGCGGAAAAAGTAGAATCACGTTCACGATGAGCGGGACGATCAGGAACCAGGATGGGTTCAACAAAGACTCGTCAGTTCCTCCCGGTTGATGGGATCGAACGAAAATGTCGAGAGCAAGCGCGCCAATGAGAACCACGAGTCCCGCAAGTCCGAGCGTCGCGCCGCTCCAGGCCGTCTCCGCATCGTGTTGGGCCTTATCTTCGGCAACATCCCGCCCGGTCAGGCGGCTTCGCACTGCGCCGTACGCGATGTAGACCACGAAGCCAAGGTTGAGCCACGCAGCGAACCGGAACCACGAGGTCGTCGGCAGGTATCTCATCAGCCATATGCACGAGATGATGCCTAGTACCGGCAGAATGAGTCCGCCGGGGACCCTGAAGGGGCGCGGACGGTCGGGATCCTTGATCCGGAGGATGATGACGCCCGCACAGACCAGAATGAATGCGAAGAGAGTGCCGATGTTGGTGAGGTCGACCATTTCGGCGATACCAGACACACCCGAGATCACCCCGACGAACAGACCAGTCAGAATCGTCGATATGTGCGGCGTCCGGAATTTCGGGTGGAGCTTCGCGAACGACTGCGGAAGCAATCCGTCTCGCGCCATCGAGAAGAAGATGCGGGGTTGGCCAAGCTGGAAGACGAGCAGCACGGCCGTCGTTGCGATAACGGCGCCGATAGCCACAATCGTATTGGCGAAGTTCAGCCACCCGATATTCGCACCGGCTGCTTTCGCCGCGTGATCGAGGGCGTATGTAAGCGGTTCGGCCTGGTCGGCGATCGACACGGTCTGGAGGTCGTCATAAGAGATCAGACCGGTGAATACGGCAGCAACCGCCACATAGAAAATCGTGCAGATCACAAGTGAGCCGATGATTCCCCTTGGCATGTTTCGCTGCGGATCCTTCGTCTCCTCGGCGACAGTCGACACGGCATCGAAACCGATGTAGGCGAAGAAAACGATGGCGGCCGCCGTCGATATTCCGGCAAATCCGTTCGGCGCGAACGGATGGTAATTCGCTGGCTGGATGTAGAAAATTCCGACGACGACGAAGAACAGCAAGACGAGGGTCTTGACGAACACCATCACCGTGTTGAACTTGGCGCTCTCTCGAACACCATAGACGAGCAGCACCGTCAGCAGCGCGACGATCCCGGCGGCCAGAAAGTTGAACACTATCGGCTGACCGGCAATATGAGGCGCCGTGTCGGCGATGGCGCCATCCGCGACGGCCGCTGTATATGCGCCGATGTCCATCGCCATCCAATCGGGAATCACCCAGTCCGGCGAAAACCGCTGCACGACGCCTTCGACGAGCGTGCGGAAGTATGCCGACCAGGAAATGGCGACCGATACGTTACCCACCGCGTACTCGATGATCAGATCCCAACCGATGATCCATGCCACGAGCTCGCCAAGGGTTGCGTACGAATAGGTGTACGCAGATCCGCTGATGGGCACCATCGACGCGAGTTCCGCGTAGCAGAGCGCGGTAAAGGCGCAAACGACGGCCGTGACGACGAAGGCAATCATGAGTGCCGGACCTGCGCCCAGTCGCACACCAGCTTCACCGGCGGCGGCTGTACCAACTGTAGAGAATATGCCGGCGCCGATGATCGCGCCGACGCCGAGCATCACGATGTCGGTCGCGCCAAGCGTGCGGTGGAGGGTAACTTCCGGGCTTTCGGCGTCGGAAAGGATGGCGTCGAGACTCTTCGTCCGAAGCACGCGCAATGGCATATGGTGTGGATCTCCCGGTCCGGGTCTTGAAGGGATGCCGGATTATGGTTCCGGGCTCGGATCGAGTCAACTGTGGAGTGGTCGATGCCGTAACACGGTCCGCGACCGCGGAGCGGCCGATGCAATAGCCGTGGGTCGCGCGCAGGCGAGCGCAGCGAGCCTCCGCGCGACCCGCGGAATAGCCGGCCCACCATGAACTGACCGCGGAGCGGTCACATTCAGCTTCACGACAGAATCCGTGCAGGTGTCTATGCGCAACGGGATTCCGCCACGTGCACGTGCGACCGCTCCGCGGTCGGACCTGCGGTGCTCGATTCCGTGGGTCGCGGAGTGCGACCCACGGCTATTTTCTTCGACCGCTCCGCGGTCGCGGACGGCATCGCAACTTCGAGCGCTCCTATCGACAGCCCCGCGCCCGTTGTGGCATCCTACGCTCTTTTGTGAACAGGCCACTTTCGCCGCACGCCGGTGCCGGACTCCTTCCGTTGCCGACTCGCCCGGTGGTCCGACCATCGCGAAGACTCCGGGCACATTACTGCGGTGTGACCCCAATAGAAGATCAGGAAGGACGTCATGAACCAAGTAGAAGCGCTGACGCGCCGGATGAAATCGTTTGTGTCGCACGCCAATCGAAGCGTGCTCGCCATTGCGGCCCTCGCCGCGGCCGTGCTGTTGAACGCTCCCGCGGTGCTGGCCTCGGCGCCCTCCGGCGGGCATCAACCCGGGGGCGAGGCGAACCTCAAGCTGCCGGATCTCTCGCAGGTCCAGTTCCTCGGAACAGACGGACATACGCTGCTGGCCATCGGCATCCTCGTGTGCTTCCTCGGACTCGCGTTCGGGCTGATGATCTACGTCCAGCTCAAGAACATGCCGGTCCACAAGTCGATGCGCGAGATCTCGGAGCTCATCTACGAGACGTGCAAGACCTACCTGATCACCCAGGGGAAGTTCATCCTCGTCCTCGAGGCGTTCATCGCCGTGATCATCGTGCTCTACTTCGGCTTCCTCGCGATGCCGCCCGACGAGAAGCAGCCCGTCCTGCGCGTCGCGATGATCATCATCTTCAGCCTCGTCGGCATCGCGGGCAGCTACGGCGTTGCGTGGTTTGGCATCCGCGTGAACACGTTCGCGAACTCTCGGACGGCCATGGCGAGCATCGGCGGCAAGCCGTACCCGATCTATGCGATTCCGCTGAAGGCCGGCATGAGCATCGGCATGCTCCTCATCTCGGTCGAGCTCGTCATCATGCTCGCGATCCTGCTCTTCGTTCCTTCGAATTATGCCGGACCGTGCTTCATCGGCTTCGCGATCGGCGAGTCGCTCGGCGCGGCGGCGCTCCGCATCGCGGGCGGCATTTTCACGAAGATCGCCGACATCGGCTCGGACCTCATGAAGATCGTCTTCAAGATCAAGGAAGACGATGCACGGAACCCGGGCGTGATCGCCGACTGCACGGGTGACAACGCGGGCGACTCTGTCGGCCCGTCGGCCGACGGCTTCGAGACCTACGGCGTCACGGGCGTCGCGCTCATCACGTTCATCCTCCTCGGCGTCCAGAACGAGACCGTCCAGGTCCAACTCCTCGTGTGGATCTTCGTGATGCGCATCATGATGATCGTCGCGAGCGCGCTCTCGTACTTCGTCAACGAAGCAGTCGCGAAGTCGCGCTACGGTTCGGCCGAGAAGATGAACTTCGAAGCGCCGCTTACGTCGCTCGTGTGGATCACGTCCGTCGTCTCGGTCGTGATGACGTACGCCGTTTCATACGTGATCATCCCGGATCTCGGAGGCGATTCGAGTCTCTGGTGGAAGCTCTCCACGATCATCTCGTGCGGCACGCTCGCCGGTGCGATCATCCCGGAGCTCGTCAAGGTCTTCACGTCGACCGAGTCCGGCCACGTGAAGGAAGTCGTGACGTCGTCGCGTGAAGGCGGTCCCTCCCTCAACATCCTGTCGGGCCTCACGGCCGGCAACTTCTCGGGTTACTGGCTCGGAATCAGCATCGTCGGCCTCATGTCGATCGCGTACCTCGTTGCGTCGCAGGGCGAAGCGAATCACACGGGCCTCTCGGCGCTCATGCTCGCGCCGGCGGTCTTCGCGTTCGGTCTCGTGGCCTTCGGCTTCCTCGGCATGGGCCCGGTGACGATCGCCGTCGATTCGTACGGTCCGGTGACCGACAACGCACAGTCCGTCTACGAGCTCTCGCTCATCGAGTCGATTCCGGGAATCAAGGAGGACCTGAAGAAGGACTTCGGCGTCGAAGCGAACTTCGAGCGCGCGAAGCACCTGCTCGAGGAGAACGACGGCGCCGGCAACACCTTCAAGGCAACGGCGAAACCCGTACTCATCGGCACGGCCGTCGTCGGCGCCACGACGATGATCTTCTCGATCATCATGGCGCTTACGGAGGGCCTGCAGCAGCAGTACCTGAGCAACCTGTCGCTGCTGCACGCTCCGTTCGTGCTCGGTCTCGTGACCGGCGGTGCCGTGATCTACTGGTTCACGGGAGCGTCGATTCAGGCGGTGACGACGGGCGCGTACCGGGCGGTCGAGTTCATCAAGGCGAACATCAAGCTCGAGGGCGTCGAGAAGGCGTCTGTCGAGGACAGCAAGAAGGTCGTCGAGATCTGCACGCTCTACGCGCAGAAGGGGATGTTCAACATCTTCCTGACGGTCTTCTTCTCGACCCTTGCCTTCGCGTTCGTCGAACCGTACTTCTTCATCGGCTACCTGATCTCGATCGCGGTCTTCGGTCTCTACCAGGCCATCTTCATGGCGAACGCGGGCGGCGCGTGGGACAACGCGAAGAAGATCGTCGAGGTCGAGCTGAAGGAGAAGGGCTCGGCGCTGCACGATGCGGCGGTCGTCGGAGACACGGTCGGCGATCCGTTCAAGGATACGTCGTCGGTGGCGCTCAACCCGGTGATCAAGTTCACGACGCTCTTCGGCCTGCTCGCCGTCGAGCTCGCGGTGCAGATGACGAACACGCAGGGTTCGACGATCACGCACGTGCTCGCGGCGGTGTTCTTCGTCATCTCTATCGTCTTCGTGCACCGGTCCTTCTACGGCATGCGAATCGAGAAGACGGCGTAGCGGCGGCCCTTCACGGGCCAGGGAACGGCTGAAGGGCCGGAAGTCGAGAACGCTCGAGGAGTGTTGTCGACTTCCGGCCCTTTCCGGTAATCGGCTGAAGCCGCGCGGGGCCGCAGAGGCCTCCTATCCCAGATCGGCTTCGACCGTCGACGGCGCAGGCCCGTGTTTGCTTGCAACGCGCGTCCGATGTACCTTCGACGCGATTGCAGCCCGCTCCGGAAAGCGACCCCACGCTACCGGTCAAGTAATGCCGAGCCTTCGCTCCATCGCCGCCATACTGGCGTTCGTCGCCCTCGCTCCGTGGGCCGCGGCATCGCCCGATCCAATCGTGGCAACCGCATCACCCGACATAGCTGATCTCGGCCGGCCGGCGATCAGGCTTTACACGGACCAGGACGGACTTCCGCAGAACGCCATTACGGCACTCGCCCGCGACTCCAGCGGTTATCTCTGGGTCGGCACCAAGGATGGCGCAGCCTTCTACAACGGCCGCCGATGGACTTCGCTCAGGTTCCCTCCAGAACTGGGGGCGACACAGGTTCAGGCCATGATCGCGGCGTCCGACGGTTCCATCTGGTTCGGCACGCTGGGCGGAGGCGTAGCGCGATACTCGGGCCGCGACTGGAGCGTCTTCACTACGTCGAACTCGGCGCTTCCCTCGAACGAGGTTCACGCTCTGCTCGAAACGCGCAGCGACTCGGAAACGGTCGCGATCCGTGCCGGCACGAGCAACGGCGTGGGCGTGTACCAGCACGGCGAGTGGTCGCGAATGCCAGTCATCGAAGGCCCGCCCGGCCGAAACGTCATAAAGGCGCTATTCGAATCGAAGAGCGGCGACGGCGCAATCTGGGCGGGATCGGAAGCGAGCGGAGTTTCCCGCTTCGCTCGCGGCACCTGGACGACCTGGGACGCGTCGAACTCTCACCTTCCCGACGATCGCATCGCCCAGATCTTCGAGACCAGTCAACTCGACGGAAGGCCGCAGCTCGTAGTGGCAAGCTTCGGAAGCGGTATCGCGCGATTTGCCGACGAGGATTGGTCGCGTTTCGAGGGAGCGGCCAACCTCGACGAGCGGTTCGTTTCCTGCTTCAACGAAACAAGGAACGTGGACGGCTCGTCGACGCTCTGGGCCGGAACGTCGAACGGTCTCGCTCGCTTCAGGAGCGGCCGGTGGGAACTGCTCGCCGATCGCCTGCGCCTTCCGGTGCCCGGCGTCTGGTCGCTCCTCGATACTCCAACTCCGAACGGTTCGCGGACTCTATGGATCGGTACGGCAGGTGGAGGGCTCGCCCGGTGGGAAATGGGCAGATGGAGAGCGATAACGAAGGAAACCGGCCTGCCTCAAGACTCCGTCTACGTGCTGCTCGAGTCGCGAGGACGAGGCGGCGACTCCGTCTTCTGGATCGGAACGAGCGACGCAGGCACAGCGCGTTACGAGCGCGGCAGGTGGTCGGTCCTGAACGGGAAATCCGGATCTGTCACGCAAACGCCCGTCTGTGCGATCGCCACGGCGGGGCCAGACGGGGAAGACGACGTCTGGCACGGCTCCAACAACGACGGCCTCACGCGGCTGCGCGGCGGCACGTCCCGCGTCTGGACTCGCGAGCGCGACGGGCTGCCGCACAACAACGTGACGTGCCTGCTCGACTTCGACCACGAGGACGGTAGCCCCTCCGTTCTTGCCGGTACGTCCAACGGCCTTGCCCGCATCGTCGATGACCGCGTCGAATTGTTTGACGTGGGCCCGTTGCCGGACAACCGGATTCAGTGCCTCCTTCAGTCGCGCGATGCGTCGGGTTCGCGAACGCTGTGGATTGGAACTGCGGGCGGGCTGGTCCGGTACGAAGGCGGGCGGGCGACGATCTATAGACGCGAAAACCGGCTCGCGATGAACTCGGTGCTCTGCATTCAGGAAATTCGGGCGGCAAGCGGCGCGCGTGAAGTCTGGGCAGGTACGCAGGGCGGCGGCCTCTGCCGGCTGTCGCTGGACGATCCGTCGTCGACGTGGGAGACGATCAGCGCTGCGACTACGCCAGGACTCCCGAACGACACGGTTTACCAGATCCGTCAGGACAGGTACGGCCGCGTCTACGTTTGCACCAACAAGGGCGTGGCACGCTTTTCCCCACGCTCGACGGATGCGTTGAGTGCGTCGCCCTACGACGTCTACGTCTTCACGACCGACGACGGACTGCCCAGCAACGAGTGCAACACCGGCGCATCGATGGTCGACAGCAGGGGCCGGATCTGGGTTGGCACGATCGGAGGCGCCGCGGTGTTCGATCCGTCGCTCGAGATCGTAGACCCAACACCGAAGAACCTGATCGTCGAACGGGCCGTGCTCGCCGGCAGCGGCAGAGCTCTCAGCCCACTCGCCGAGCTCGAGTACGACGAGAACCACCTGGTATTCCAGTTCAGCCTGCTCTCCTTTTTTCGCGAAGCCGACACGCTCTACCGGACCGAGCTCGAGGGCCTCGACGCGTCTCCGTCCGAGTGGACCCACGACGACAAGAAGGAGTACACGTCGCTTCCGCACGGCGAGTACCGGTTCAAGGTGTGGGGCATGGACTCGAGCGGAGTCGTGACCGGACCGGTAGTCGTTCCGTTTTCGGTAAAGCCGGCACTCTGGCGGACGTGGGCGGCCTACCTGCTGTACGGCGCGATACTCGCCGCCATTGGTTACGTCGCCTTTCGGTTCCGCATGAGCTCGCTGCGGCGAAGCAACCGGCTGCTCGAGAATCGGATCGCGGCGCGAACGCTGGAACTTGCAAACAAGGTGGCCGAGTTGCGCGAGTCGGAACATCAGGCGCTCGAGTCGGAGCGCCGGGCGCGCCAATCCGAGCACGTGGCGCTCGAGGCCAGCCGCGCCAAGAGCGTGTTCCTCGCCAACATGAGCCACGAGCTGCGCACGCCGCTAAATGCCATTCTCGGATTCGTGCAACTCATGGAGCGTGACGCGGACGTCACGGATGACCAGCGCTCGAATCTGGGAGTCATCTCGCGAAGCGGCGAGCACCTTCTTGCGCTCATCAACGATGTGCTCTCACTGTCGAAGATAGAGGCGGGCCAGGAATCGATCGATGCGTCTCCATTCGACCTCGCGCAAGTGCTCCGCGGGCTCGAGGAAATGTTCCGGTTGCGAGCGGAATCGAAACGCCTGGAACTCCGCTTCCGGATCGACGAAAGCGTTCCACGGTTCGTGCTTGGCGACGAAGGCAAGCTGCGGCAGATCCTCATCAACCTGCTGGGCAACGCCGTCAAGTTCACGGAGACCGGACGCGTCATGCTCTCGGCTTCCTGGGAGAACGGGCGCGCATCGTTCACCGTCGCCGACACGGGTTGCGGGATGACTGCCGAGGAACTGCGGAGCATCTTCAGGGCATTCGTGCAGACCGAAAGCGGCACGCGCGCCCAGGAGGGGACAGGTCTCGGGCTTGTGATCAGCCGCAACTTTGCGCTGCTCATGGACGGGGACATTCTTGTCGAAAGCGAACCGGGGCTCGGCTCGACGTTTCGCGTCACGCTCGCGCTCCCCGCCGCGGAATCTGTTTCGCTCGTCAATCGGCCGCGGAAGGTCATTGCAGTTGACCCGGATGCGCCAACTCTGCGCGTGCTCGTCGTCGACGACGTCGCGGAAAACCGGAAGCTGCTGGAGCGACTGTTGACGGTCGTGGGGCTCGGCGTGTCGACGGCGCGCAACGGCCGTGAGGCCGTCGCGCTATGGGAGCGCGACAGGCCAGACATCATCCTGATGGACGTGCGGATGCCGGTGATGGACGGCATCACGGCAACTCGCGAAATCCGAAGGCTCGAGTCGGAATTGGAGTCGGGGAACGGCGACGGCGTGCCGGCCTCTGCCTCGCGCAGGACGCCGATCATCGCTCTCACGGCAAGCGCCTTCGATCACGACAGGGAGCGTATCCTGGAGGCCGGCTGCGACGACTACATCCCGAAGCCGTTCCGAGAGTCAGACATCTTCGTGAAACTCGCAGAGCACGCGAACGCGCGATTCGTGTACGAAGGCTCCGACGCTGCAGACTCCTTCGGGACGCCCGCGCCATCGCCTGCGACGGCATCGCTCGAGCGGCTGATGAGGCTGCCGCGACATCATCTCGATGGCCTCGCGACGGCTGTAACTATCGGCGACGCTGCCGAGGCGCACGTGACGATCGACGAGATCGGCGGATACGACGCCGAGCTTGCGGCGGCCTTGCGCGACCTCGTTCGGCTCTATCGTTTCGACGACATCCTCGAGTTGATCAACGGCGTCGAAGGAGCCCGAACGCCCAGCATTGGAGATTGAGGCCCAAGCTCGGCCTCAGGAGAATTTCAACAAGATCCGCGCATTCGGTCCGATCCGTAATGTTCGTGTGCCGCCGCGCGCCGTGAAGTTCAAGGCTTCTAAGGGGCGATTGACGATGAAGGGCAGACCCGGCGATCTCAACGTGCACTCGAACGCGCCGAACACGATCGTCGTCGAAGTGCGAGGCCTCGTCTCGAACACGTTTGCATTCTGAGGGCGAGAGCGGAGAAGGGCTTCGTATCAGTGGCTCGGCTGGTTGAAACCGGAGCTCAGTTCGAAATCTAAGCCCTGTCCTGTCCGGATCCATATTCATCCGTCCAGTACGTCCAATCCGGAACCACTCGCCGTCTTCACCCCGCGATCTTGCACTTCTCGAGCTTGCCGAGGATACCCTTCCGCTCGCGGGCGATCTCCTTGCCGATGAAGACGCCCTGGCTCTTGAACGCATCGCTGAGCGGAAGTGGGCACCAGTCGAAGTCGTACCGCCCGCACGTGTAGTTGAAGAGCGACGGCCAGCCCTCGCCCTTGAAGTGCACCATGCCCTTCGCGCGGTAGACCGATCCAGGCAGCCGCCGCAGCATCCGCTCGAAGCGGTCGCGATCGAGCGGCAACGTGCTCTCGAACGAAAATGCCGAGATCGCGTCCGTGTCGAGGTGCGACTTGCCGGTGGCGCCGTGACCGTGGCGCTCGTGGTCGCAATCGTCGCCGCACGTGTGCGCGGCCTCGCGTTCCAGCCGCTCACGATGCGTGCTCGCGCTCGTCGCGAAAAGCACTTCGGAATCGAGCGCCCCGTACGTCGTTTCGAGCATTAGCGCGCGGCCGTTCATCCGCCGCACGCGCTTCTCGGCCTTTTTCAACTCGCGCGGCGTGACGAGGTCCGTCTTGTTCATCACGATGAAGTCCGCGGCGTCGATCTGATCCCGCACGACCTCGGCTTCCTTCATCGACCGGTCGAGGTTCGCGGCGTCGACGACGGTGACGATCGCATCGAGGCGCAGGCCCGTGTTCCGGATCTCTTCAGCGAGCGGGTACGGGTTCGCAAGTCCGGTCGTCTCGATCACAAGGAGGTGCGGGTCGACGGTCTCGATGATGGATCGCACGGCCATACCGAACTGGTAGTTAACGGTGCAGCAGATGCAACCGTTGTCGAGCTCGATCATCTGTTCGACGTTCATGCACTCGATCGCACGCCCGTCGATTCCGATCTCGCCGATCTCGTTTACGATTACGGCGACCTTCTTGTCGCCCATGCCGCGGGCGAGCACCTGCTTGAGCAGGGTCGTCTTCCCGCTGCCCAGAAATCCCGTGATGATGTCGACCGTCAGTCCCGATGCACCCATGCCGCCACATGCCTCCGTTCCACCCGCTCGCTACCGCTCGCGGTACTGACCTGTCCTTCGCGAGCCGGGTAGCTTAGCACGCGCGCAGTCAGGCCTGCCGCAGGCGGTGCCCGAGCGCCGCCAGCACGGCCGCGTACGAGCACGGCACGGCGATGAACAAGAGCCCGTCCTTGAACGACAACGGCGGCGAACACGTCGCGTCCGTGCCGTCGGTGACGACGAGGATAGCAACTGTCGCTACTCGAACAACGCCATCTGCCCGTGGCGCCCCGGCCTCCGAAACGCCTCCGTCGACAGCTTCGGCAGCTTCTCGAAGTACCCAAGCCGTCGTCTGGTGACGTGAAACAGCTGGTGGATCTGCTCGATGGCGACGCCGTCGCCCTTCATCCGTTTCCCGAACCGCGAATCCGCTACGCTCCCTCCGTGCGCGTTCTCGATCTGATGGATGATCTTCTGCTTCCGATCCGGGTAGTGCTCGTCGAGCCAGCCCTCGAAGAGCCCCGCCACCGCACCCGGCAACCGCGCGACGGTGTATCCCGCGTGCCTCGCGCCGGCCTCGTACGCCGCCTTGAGGATCGCCGGCACCTCGTGGCCGGTCAGCGCCGGGATGATCGGCGCGACGAGGACCGCGACAGGAATGCCGGCGTCGGCAAGCTTCGCGATCGCATCGAGCCGCCGGACGGGCATCGACGTCCGCGGCTCGAGCTTCCGGATGAGCGCCGGATCGAGCGACGTGATCGACACTGCCACCGCCGCCGCGTTGTAGGTCGCCAGCTCTCCGAGCGCGTCGAGGTCGCGGACGACGAGCCGGTTCTTCGTGACGATCGAGACCGGATTGCGGAACTCGGCGAGCACCTGCAGGCAACGGCGCGTGATCTCGAGCTTGCGTTCGATCGGCTGGTACGGATCGGTCACGCCGCTGATCCCGAGCATCTGCGGCTTCCAACGCGCCGACATGAGTTCCTCGCGCAGAAGCTCGGGCGCGTCCTCCTTCACGAGGATCGTCGTCTCGAAGTCGATTCCGGCGTTCAGACCGAGGTACTCGTGGTACGGCCGCGCGTAGCAGTAGATGCAGCCGTGCTCGCAGCCGCGATACGGGTTGATGCTCGCGTCGAACCCGACGTCGGGGCTCGAATTCGTCGCGATGATCGACTTCGAGGCATCGCGGACGAACTTCGTCTTCGGGGCGATCGCCTCGTCGTCACCTAGGCCCTCGGGATCCGGCTCGACGTGCAGGCGCTCGAACCGGTTCTTCGGTGCCTCGGCGGTGCCCCGCCCGCGATGTACGGGTTTCGTATGGCTCACCCGCACATGAAAGCATAAGAGTTGACAGGATTACAGGATTTTCAGGATTAACAGGATTCAGCTTTGCGATAGACCCAAAAGAATCCCGTAAATCCTGAAAATCCTGTAATCCTGTAATCCTGTCAACTCTCTTCCTAAAACGTCAGCTTCAGCGCGAACTGGATGACCCTCTGGCCGCCCGAGCCGATGCGCGGGCTGCCCGCCGCGACATCCGGTGTGCGCGAGAACGTCCCGAACGACGGTGAGAGCAGGTTCGTCTCCGGCAATGCGAAGTTCGGGTGGTTGAAGAGATTGAAGATCTCCGTCCGGAACTGCAGGTCCACGTTTTCCGTCAGCGCGATCCGCTTGAAGACCGACAGGTCGACATTCGTGTACTTCGGTCCGCGGAACGTATTGCGCCCGAGCGTGCCGTACTGCCCTTCTGCCGGAATCAGCGCCTCACGCGGCACGGTGAGGATCAGCCCGCCGTGTCCGTCCGGTTGGAACGCACCCGGAATGTCGTTCGGTCGCTGCTCGTTGAACGCGTTTCCGTCTAGAACGGCGTCGGTCCCGAGCCGCACCGTGAACGGCGCGCCCGACTGTGCCGTGACGATGCCGTTTACCTGCCAACCGCCGACGAGCCGGTCGAGCCCGTCGCTCACGTCACCGGCGAGCGCCTTCCCCTTCCCGATCGGCAGATCCCACGTGAAGCTCGTCGTGAAGCGATGGCGCACGTCGAACGGCGAGTCTCCGCGCTCGGCCTTCAGATCGAGGCTGTTCTGTGGAATGCCCGCACTCCCCGTGAACCCGAAGATGTCCGACGCGTTGTCGATCGAATGCGACCACGTGTACGACACGAGGAACGAGAAGTCGTTCCGGATGCGCCCGCTCAGCCGCGTCTGCAGCGAGTGGTAGATCGACGCCGCCGCGGCCTCCTGCTGCTGGACGAGGTCGATGCCGCCGGTGTCGATGCCGTCGATGAGAAAAGTCTGTCCTGCGAGCTGCGTTGGCCGCCGATCGAAGATGTTGTTCGGATCGGACTCTCCTGGGAAGTACGCCGGCTGATTCACGTCTCGATTGAGCAGAAGCTTCACGCCACGCGTGCCGTAGTAACCGACTTCGACACCGACCGACTCGGTGATCTCGTGCTGCACGTTCAGATTCCACTGGATCGCGTACGGCGTCCGGATCTCGGGATCGATCGTGATGAGCGCGGGCCCGGCGTCTTCATAGTCCGGACCGAGCGGCACGTCCGCGAAGATCTCACCGAGCAGGCCCGGATCCGGAACGGTTCCGTAGATTGGGTAGAACTGCACGGACGCCGGAGGGTTGAACGTCAGGCTGAACGGCACGTTTCCGAACACGAGGTCGTAGAACATGCCCGCACCGCCGCGAACGACGGTGTGACCGTCGGCCCAGGGCGTCCACGCAAAACCGGCACGCGGCGCGAAGTTGTTGTGGTCGCCCTCGTGCAGGCCTTCGTCGTCGGTGAAGAAGCCGCGCTCGACCGTGAAATTCGTCAGCCGGCCGCTTGCCGTCGGCACCGTGTTCAGCTCGTACCGGAGTCCGAGATTGAGCGTCAGCCCGGGCGCCACGCGCCAGTCGTCCTGCGCGAAGAGGTAGAGGTTCTGCTGGCGGATCGGAGGCGCGGTGACGCCGCGGCCGATGAACGTCGTCTGCGGCGCCGCGGTCCCCTGCAGGAAGTCGTGGAACGGGCTGATGCCGCTCACCGCGCCGTCGAACCCGATCGTCCCCGCGAAGCTGAAGTCCTGGAAGCCGTTCAGCTGAACGTACCGCACGTCGACGCCGAACTTGAAGGCGTGTTCGCCGCGAGACCACGAAAGCGTGTCGATCGCCTGGAACGTGTTCAGCGCATCGCCGAACGGATAGAGGTTCGCGTTGCCGATCGGCGTGAGGCCCGACACGTTCACCTGCGGAATCCCGAGATTGTCGTCCTCGAGCACGTTCGTCGGCAGGCCGATCGTCGCGGGATCGGTGCGGTCTTCTCCTGTGTAGTCGTCGAACGCCCGCGCCGCGACGAGCCGCGCGACGTTGACGACCGACGTCCCGAAGACGCGCGTCCACGATGTCGTGAAGTTCTGCGCCCGCACCTTCGAGAACAGCCCGTAGCCCGGCACCTGCGCCGCGCCGCTCGCCGTGCCAGACGTCGACTGCACCGGCGTGAACGAGTCGCTGTCGTTGATGAGGTAGCGGAACGAGAACGCGTCGGCGTCGGTCGGATTCCAGTCGACCTTCGCAAGGAAGTTGTCGTTGCTGCCGCGAATCGTCAGGTTCGAGAGATAGTTCCCGAACGGCGAGTTCGCGTTCGGCAGCGGGTAGAACTGGAGGAGCCGCGCGGCGACCGGATCCACGTCGATCGGCCGTCCGTCGAGGCGTCCCGTGATCGCGGCGAGCCGCTGTTCGACCGTCGGCACGTTCGTGAAGATCGTGTTGCCGACTCGCGAGCGGCTGCCCTCGTAGCTCACGAAAAAGAATGCCTTGTCCTTCTTGATCGGGCCTCCGAAAACGCCGCCGAACTGGTTCAGGATGAAGGCC
The DNA here is from genome assembly GCA_021463145.1 of Blastocatellia bacterium. Classification (GTDB taxonomy): domain Bacteria; phylum Acidobacteriota; class Blastocatellia; order UBA7656; family JADIYM01; genus JADIYM01. The sequence goes on from JAJTWZ010000008.1 coordinate 73,075, forward strand.
GAGTCGGGCGCGCCACCCGCGTTCTCGAAGAAGTTGCGCGCGTCGAAGACGCGGTTGCGGAGGAACTCGAACGCCGTGCCGTGGAACTCGTTCGAGCCGGAACGCGTCGCGACGTTCACGACGGCGCCCGAGTTGCGGCCGAACTCGGCGGAAAACGTACTCGTCTGGATCGTGAATTCCTCGATCGCGTCGACGTTCACGAAGGCCGCCACGTTGTTGTTGATCCCCTGGTTGTTGTCGGCGCCGTCGAGTTGGTAGTTCGCACCGCGGTCGCGCTGTCCGCCGACGCTGAAAGCGCCGACGTACGTGCCGCCTTCCGACCCACCGCCTCCCGGCGCAGCGGCAACGCCCGGAATGAGCGCGCCGAGTTGCAGGAAATTGCGGCCGTTGAGCGGGAGGTCCGTGATCTTCTTGTTGTCGATGACGGTGCCGACGGCGGAGGTCTCGGACTGGATGACGTCGACGGCGACGACGTCGACGAAGTCCATTGCACCGATGACCTGCAAGTCCACGTCGACGCGCGGTTCCTGGTTCACGTTGAGCGTGAGCGTCCGTTTCGCCTCGGCAAATCCAGCCGCGCTCACGGTGATCTCGTAGGCGCCGATCGGCAGCGACGTGAAGAGGTAGCTTCCGTCATCGGCGGTCGTCATCGTGCGTGTGAGGTTCGTGCCCGTGTGCCGGGCGGTCACGGTGGCGCCGGCGACGAGCGCACCCTGGGTGTCGGTGACGGTCCCGCGAATCGAGCCCGTCGTGTCGGCGAAGGCCGGAACGGACATCATGGAAAGGAGCAGGAGCGCCAACCAGCCGCGTCGAATGGTCAATGAAGGAACCTCCGGGAGGATTTCGCGCAGGATAGGACAGAGTAGACAGGATTAACAGGATTTACAGGAAGAATTGCAGAATCCTGAATTTCCGAAGAATCCTGTAATCCTGTCAACTCTTTATCCTCGTCCAGAAGCGATCGTAAATCTCCATTGCGCTGCCGAGATCGGTCATGAACTCGCAATCGTCGAGCGCCCGGTCCGGTGGGAAGATCGCGGGGTTGTCGCGGTACTCCGGCGGCAGGAACTCGAGCGACGCACGGTTCGGCGTCGCGAAACCCATCACTTCCGTGATCCGGGCCGCCGACCGTCCCTCGAGAACGAAGTCGATGAACAGGTGCGCAAGATCCGCGTTTGGAGCGCTCTTCGGGATGCACATGCTGTCGACGAACATCGTGCAGCCTTCCTTCGGGATCACGTACTCGATATCCGGATTCTCGAGCGCCACTCGCGCGATCTGTCCGCTGTATCCCTGCGTCACCCAGACCTCTCCGGCCAGCAGGTTCTCGGCGAACGTGTCGCTCTCGAACGTCCGCACGAGCGGTTTCAGCTCCTCTACCAGCTCCGCCGCGCGAGCGATGTCTGCCTCGTCCGTCGAGTTGAGCGACTTCCCTTCGCGCTTGAGCGCCGCCGCGAAGTTCTCGCGGGCATCGTTGAGCATCCCCAGCCGGTCGCGCAGCGCCGGATCCCACAGATCCGCCCAGCTCCGGATCGGCTTCGGGCACAGATCCTTTCGATATCCGATTCCGCTCGTTCCCCAACCGTACGGGATCGAGTACCGGTTCTCCGGATCGAAGGGCAGCCCCAGGAACCGGGGATTCAGGTTGTCGAGGTTCGTCAGGCGTCGCGTGTCGATTTCGCCGAGCAGGTCGTTAGCGCGAAGCACTTCGATCATGTAATCGCTCGGCACCACGATGTCGTAGCTGGTGACTCCAGTCTGCAGCTTCGCAAGCATGGCTTCGTTCGAATCGTAGAGCTCGACGTTGACGCGCACGTCGTAACGAGCCTCGAACTCCGCGACGAGCTCCTCGGGCAGGTATTGCGACCAGATGTAGACGGAAAGCTCGCGCTTGCCGGCGTCGCGCACCGGACCGCCGATCGAAAAGACGCCGAGCGCTATGACGACAGCTGCCGCAACGGCGGAGGTGCCCCGGCCCGCCGCGCCCGATTCGTAGCGCTGCGACAGCAGGACGAGCACGAATGTCGCGAGCAGCAGGATCGTCGAAATGGCGTTGATTTCGGGCGTCACGCCCGTCCGCACCATCGAGTAGATCTGAAGCGGAAGCGTCGTCCCGCCGCTTCCCGCCACGAAGCTCGTCACGACGTAGTCGTCGAGCGAGATCGTGAAGACGAGAAGTGCCGCCGAGACCAGCCCCGGCACGAGCAGCGGCAGTGTGACCCGCGCGAACGCCTCGAGCGGCGGCGCTCCCAGGTCCGCGGCGGCTTCCTCCAGTCTTGGATCGAGCATCGCGAGCCGCGCGCGAACGGTGAAAACCACGTAGGAAATCGAGAACGCGACGTGGGTGACGACGACCGACCAGAAACCCAGCTTCCAGCCCGCGAGACCGAAGAAGACGACGCTCGCGAACCCGAGCACGATCTCGGGAATGACCACGGGCAGGTAGAAGATTCCGTCGACGAATCCGCGTCCGCGGAAACGATGACGGCCGAGTGCGATAGCTGCCGGAGTCCCCACAAGCACCGACAGGGCGGTCGAGATGAATGCCACGAAAAGACTCGTGCGGAGCGACTGAATCACCGCTTCGTCCTGCCATGCCTTCGCATACCAGTCGAGCGAGAAGCCCGACCATACGGCCATCTGCCGCGATGCATTGAACGAGAAAACCACCAGGACGAGGATCGGAACGTAGAGATAGGCGTACACCGCCGCAATGCCCAGCCAGGCGCCAAACGGCCGTGGCGCCTGCGGCGCGGGTCGCGACGTCGCGCTCACGCCCGTGCCTCGTCACGCGCGCCCGCGCGCCAGGCCACCGCCAGAAGGATGAGCACGGCCACGGCGAGCAGGTTGCCGAGCGCCGCGCCAAAAGGCTGATTGCGCTGTACGAATTGCTCCTGAATGAGGCTGCCGATCATCATCGACTTTGCGCCGCCGAGCATGTCAGGAGTGATGAACGCCCCGAGTGACGGCACGAACACGAGGACCACGCCAGCCACGATCCCCGACTTCGTGAGCGGCAGCGTGACGTGGACGAATCGCGAGATCCGCGACGCTCCGAGGTCGCTCGCTGCTTCGAGAAGCCGTCGATCCAGCCGCTCGATCGCCGCGTAGAGGGGCAGAATCATGAACGGCAGTTCGGCGTAAACCTGGCCGATCATCACCGCGGTATCGGTATAGAGCAGCTTCTGGGCCGGCAATCCGCACCAGGCGAAAACCGCGTTGACGAGGCCGTCGTCCTGCAGCATGAAGCGCCACGCATAAGTGCGGACGAGAAAGCTTGTCCAGAACGGGACGACCGCCAGCACTAGCAGTGTCGACTTCCAGCGAGCCGGCACTTTCATCGCGATCGCGTATGCGGCCGGATAGCCGGCGGCGAAGCACAGGATTGTCGTGACCAGTGCGATCCAGAGCGATCGTCCGTAAACGGTCAGATAGAGCGGGTCGAGCGCCTGTGCGTAGTTCTGCAGCCCGAGAGTCCAGTCGATGGTTCCGTACGCTCCCCGGCGCGCGAGGCTGAACACCGCCATCACGAGCAGCGGGCCGGCGAAAAATACGGCGATCCAGAGCAAGCTGGGGGTGAGGAGCGTCGCGGGACGAGCACCGCCGCTCCGGGGTTGGTCGCCGCGCCTCACCGCCGGCCCGGTGTCAGATCGATACCGGTAGCGGAAGCGGCCGGGTTTTCGTCCCAACGAACAGACGAGGGAGGCAGGACCGCCCGGCGGATATCGCCCACGCTGTGGATCGATCCACACTTGGGTCGCCCACGCGTGCCCGCCCGGTCGCTGTCGCTTGGGGTATCGATCATGATTCGAGTCGCACCGCGTGGTTCGATTCCCAGACGAGGCCGACCTCGGCGCCGGGCTCGAGCGGTTCCGGCGTGCCGTCGTTCTGAGCAAAGACCGTCCACGTAGATCCGTCCAGCAGTCGTACGCGCCAGTGTGTCACGTCGCCGAGATACCGGGCGTCCTCGACCCGGCAAGCGATAGCTCCTGCCGCTCGCGCTTCGGCGAAGCGGATCTTCTCGGGCCGGACCGCAACCGACACCCTGTCGCCCATCGAGAGCGCCGGACCACCGTTCGCGGCCGCGGAAACAGGTACGATCCCGGCCGGGGTTCGAACCGATGCCAGGCCCGCGTCGATCGACTCGACGTCGCCGACGATCACGTTCGTCACGCCGACGAACTCCGCGATGAACCGCGTCCGGGGATGCTCATAGATCTCCGATGGCTCACCCTTCTGCTCGATCTTTCCTTCCTTCATCACGACTACGACGTCCGACATCGCCAGCGCCTCGTCCTGATCGTGAGTCACGAACACGAAGCTGATCCCGAGCTGCCTCTGCAACTGCTTCAATTCGATCTGCATCGCCTCGCGAAGCTTTCTGTCGAGCGCACCGAGAGGCTCGTCGAGCAGCAGGATGCGCGGGCCAGGCGCCACCGCGCGCGCAATCGCGACGCGCTGCTGCTGTCCCCCCGATAGTTGCGCCGGCATGCGATCCCCATATCCGGTCAGCCGGACGAGCTCGAGCGACTCGCGCACACGACGCGCTACCTCGCCGGCCGGGCGCCGGACTCGTCCGCGACGAAGCCCGAACGCGACATTGTCGGCCACCGACAGGTGGGGAAACAGCGCGTACTGCTGGAAGACCGTGTGGACATCGCGCTCGTGCGGCGGTACGTGCGTCACGTCGTTCGTCCCAAAGTACACTTGCCCTTCATCTGGCGTTTCGAATCCCGCAATGAGCCGCAGGAGGGTCGTTTTCCCGCAGCCGGACGGTCCGAGCAGCGTGACGAACTGCCCGTCCTCGATGTCGAGCCAGACGCCGTCGACGGCCGCGACTCCGGGATACCGCTTCGTGACCGATCGGACTGAGACGACGGCCGTCACGAGCGAACCCGCTCCGACGGGCGGCACCGGACCGAAACCCGGTCGCTGGCGCTCCCGGCACTGATTCCCGTGACCCCCGAAAAGCGCGCCGTCACTTCTGGTAGAGCCTCCAGAGGAGGTTCGCTATGTCGTCGTACTCGAACGGCTTGCCAATGATCGAGTCAACGAGATCCGACTCTTCGTTCGGCGCCGTCACCGAGACGCCGTAACCCGTGACGAGAACGACCTTCACCAGCCGGAAGCGCTCTCGGACGTGGCGCGCAACGGCCCATCCGTCCATGCCCGGCATCGAAAGGTCGGTAAAGACCACGTCGAACGGCCCGTTGCTCTCGAGCAGACCGATGCCCTCCGCACCGGTCGCAGTGTGGAATACCGTGTGGCCCTGCTCGTCGAGCAGGTCCGACAATACCTCGCGAACGACGTCTTCGTCGTCGATCACCAGCACCTTGAGCGGCCCGACGAAGCCGGCTGCCCGCAGTGGCGCCGCCCCGGCCTGCGTGTCCGTTATCGGGAAAGTAAGCGTGAAAGTCGTGCCCTTCCCGACTTCGCTCTCCAGGTCGATCCTGCCGTTGTGATGAGTCACGATGCCGTAGCTCACGGCGAGACCCATTCCGGTTCCCGATGCTCCCTTCGTCGAGTAGAACGGCTCGAAGATGCGCTCGCGAATCCGCCGCGGAATTCCGACGCCCTCGTCCGCGAACCTGACGCTTACCTCGCTGCCGGCGTCCACGGACGAAACGCGGAGCGCACCGCCCTGCGGCATTGCATCGATCGCATTGATGATGAGGTTCACGAAAACTTCGCGAAGCTGCGAACCGTCACCGAGGATTGGCAACAGATTGGCCGCCTCGAACTCGACCGTGTATTTGATTCCGCGCGAATGCGCGTCGTCCAGCCAGCGAGTCCGCGTGATCTCGATGGCATCGCGTACCAGGCCGTTCAAGTCCACGGGTTCGAAGTCGGCCTGCCCCTGCTGTCTCGCGAAGTTCTGAATTCGCCTTACTGTTTGAGCGCTGTCGAGCGCAGCCGTCTCGATAACCTCGAATTCGGAGCGCATTTCGCTGAAGTCCGGGTTGCGCATCAGGCGCTGGACCCGTCCGAGGATGGCCGCAAGGTCGTTGTTGACGTCGTGGGCCACGCCCGAAGCCAACTGTCCAAGGGCGCGAAGCTTGTCGGCCTGCTGCGAGCGCTCGGCGATACTCTTTTCCTCGGTGACGTCGCGCGCTACGCCGAGAACGCTGACGATCTTTCCGTCTTCGCTGATGGGCGAGTACGACATCACGACTCGGCGCTCGTCGCCGGTGCGCGCATTGAAGATCGATGCGTCGAATCGCCGCGAGTCGCCCGTCGTCGTCGCGTGGAAATGCTGATCGAATTCTTCGTGCTGATCCTCGGAGATGAACGAGGAATACGACTGACCGAGCAGCTCCGAAATCAGCCGTCCGGTTAGCGTGGCCAGGTGCGAATTGGACCAGACGAGTCTTCCGGCAAGGTCGATGACGAAGATCGAATCGTGCGCCGACTCCACGAGATTCACCAGGAAGTGCTGTTGACGCCGCAGCTCGGCCTCGGTCCGGCGTAACTCGTCCAGGTCGCGAATCAGTTGCACGGCTCCGATGATGTCCCCGTTCTCGTTGACGATCGGATCCACCGTCACGTGAAGGACGTGATACGTACGCTGCGAGAGAATCTCGAGCACGACGCGCTCTCGATGGGTCATGGCGCGCTCGACCGCGCACCCGTCCTTGTCGGTGCAGAGGCCCAGGGAGCAGCACGGATGACCGACGAGGTCGCCAAGCGCGCGATTTAGCATCGAGGAGGACGCAAGGTTCGTGCGCCGTACGTTTCGCAGGTCGTCGTAGATGACAACCGAATCGGCCAGCCCATCGAACGTCGTCTCCCATTCGTGCTGGCTGCGGAGGATCTGATCGAAGAGCTGAGCCTGATGAACGGAAGTCGCGAGCTGTTCGGCAACTTCGCTGACGAAGGCCAGCTCGCCCTCGCGCCAAACCCATCCCGCGCTTCGCCGGTCGATCTCGAGCAGCCCCCAGATTTCTCCGCGAACGATGATCGGACAGGCGATGATACGGCGATCGGAGGTGTGCGACTTGGCGTCGAGGGTGCCCGCCGTAATCCAGCCGTCCTCGACGATCTGCGCCGTGTGCCTGGCCAGCAACTCGTCGAGCAGACTGTCGGCAAGCGTGATCGGCGCCGATTCGCCGCTCGCTCGTTCTACGAGCTGATGATTTTCGCCGCCGTCGGCGAACCTCCAGAGCGGTGTCATGTCCGCGCCGTGCTCGCACCGCCACACGACGAGGCCGTCAGCCCGGACTGCTTCGCCAACGCGTTCGGCTGCTGTTCTCAGCACGTGGTCGAGGCCGAGCGAGCTTCGCAGCGCACGGCCGATCTGCCTGATGAGCAATTCGCGCTCGCCGACTCTTCGAGCCTCGTCCAGCAACTCGGCCTGACGCTGCGCGATGCTGACGATCGTCGATGCCTCGCGGGCTATGTGCCGGTCCTCGAGTGTCCAGGTTCGAACCTCCGACTGCGTCGCCATCACCAACAGCGCCCGCATCCGCGAGCTGAAAACGATCGGAACGGCGATGAGCGAACGCGCCGAGATCGCGGCGGCGAGTTGCCCGACGGGCGCGTCTTCGGGAACCTCATTCGCGACGTCGTTCACGACGACTTCGCCTTCCTGCCGGATGCTGTTGAAAATCAGATCGGCCCCGTCGATCGCAAAGTCCTCGAATCGGGCAGACTCTTCGGCAAGATAGAGGCCGCTTTCGCGCGCCATCAGCCGGTTGCCGCGCATCGACAGCAACGCGCATACATCGAGCTCGAGCCCGCGCCCGATCGTTTCGACGGCAACCCGGGCGAGTGCGCGCGGGTCCAGGTCGCTGAGAATGCGCCGGCCTAGATCCCCGAGCAGCAGTTCGCGCCGAAGCGAGAGATCGTCCTCCGGGTCCGGCGGTGCAATGGCGATACTTCCGGGCAGTACCAACGGCGATGTCGCGCGGGGCCTGGACTTGGCTTCGACCGATGCGACCTCACCCTCGACCGCGGGAGCCGCTTGCTGATTCATCGGCGTTTCGGACATTCATTGGGGACGGCATTTCGAAGTTCCGCTCTGAATACTTTCCCCCCTCGAGAGCGGCAGGACCAACAGCACTAATCCTCAGGGAACCCCGACAGTTGCCCGAAGCGTACTCCGCATGTCCCGTTTGGGTCAAACTTCCGCATCGGGGTGAGAGAGAACGCCGCGGGCGGGACTTCCGGAGGATTCTCCGTACTCCCAGATGCGCCCGGTGCGCCCCGTATGTCCTTCTCGAATCCCGAGGGTCCGGTTCACCCTTGCGACCGGTCCGGCCAGGACCATCGGGTACAATCGCCCCGTGTCCTCCGCATCCCGAATCTCGCGCATCGGCCTCGTGGTCAAACGCGACGAACCACGCGCGGAGCCGGTCGTCGGGCAGTTGCTCTCCTGGACCGGTTCGCACGGCATCGAGGTTCTCACCATGGGAGACAAGTCCGACTCTGGCGCTCGAGCGCAGGGCGCTGCCGACATTGTTTCGCGCTCGGACCTCCTCGTCGTGCTCGGCGGCGACGGCACGATGCTTGGAGCTGCGCGAATGCTCGGCGAACGAGCCACTCCGGTCCTGGGAGTGAACTTCGGCACGCTCGGTTACCTCACGGAGTTCACTGTCGACACGATGTTCCCGGCGCTCGAGGCCATCCTCGATGGCGATTTCGAGCTCGACTCGCGCGTTACGCTCACGTGCGAGGTCGAGCGTCGAGGACGATTGCTGGAACGGACGACCGCCATCAACGACGCGGTCGTGAACACCTCAGCTCTTGCCCGTATGATCGAAGTTGACTGCTGGATCGACGGCCGCTTCGTGACCTATTTCAGGGCGGATGGATTGATCGTGTCGACGCCGACGGGTTCGACGGCATACAACCTGTCGGCCGGCGGCCCGATCCTCATGCCATCGATGGGCGCTTTCGTGATCAGTCCGATCTGTCCGCACACGCTCTCGAACCGGCCACTTGTCGTTCCCGACTCGGTGACCATCGAACTGTCGCTCCGCCCGACAGCGGAACCCGTCACGCTCACTGTTGACGGTCAAATGGGGATCAACCTCGCGATTCACGATCGCGTGCGCTTGCGGAAGAGTGCGGCCACGTTTAACTTGATCACCCCGCGCGACAGGAACTATTTCGAGGTTCTGCGCGGAAAACTCCGTTGGGGCGGCCGCATCGATGGCGCAGGCACGTGAGGACGACGCGAAACCATGTTCCCCATCGGCGATGACAATTCCAGCGTGCGGGTCGTCCCGTATGTGGTGTATGCGCTGATCGCCGTGAATGTGGCCGTCTACCTGTTGCAAGCGGCCGCAGGCGATTCGTTTACGTACGCGTGGTCGGCCGTGCCGGCGGAAATCACGACTGGCGTCGACATTGTCAGGCCGGTGACCATCCAGGCGGGTGGCGAGTCGTACCGCATTCCCCACTATCCCGGACCGGCGCCGATCTACCTGACTCTGCTGTCGTCGATGTTCATGCACGGCTCGCTAATGCATCTCGGCGGCAACATGCTCTACCTGTGGATCTTCGGGGATCAGATCGAAGACCTGCTCGGACATTGGCGGTTCCTCGCGTTCTACGTCGTCTGCGGGCTCGTCGCGGACTTTGCGCACATTCTGCCGGACCCAGGTTCGGTCATCCCGACGCTGGGAGCTTCGGGGGCGATCGCGGGCGTGCTGGGGGCGTACCTCGTAAAGTTCCCGCGCAATCGCGTCCGGGTGCTCATGCTGAGGTTCATCACGGCGGTGCCGGCTGTCGTAGTGCTCGGATTATGGTTCGTCTTCCAATTCGTCAGCCAGATGGCCGAGGGGCCGGCGGGAGGCGGAGTCGCTTACCTGGCGCACATAGGCGGCTTTCTGGCGGGCGTGGCGCTCGTCTTCGTCTTCGCGATCGGCCAGACGGCCCCGGAGGCGGCGTGACATGAAAATGCGCGTCTACTTCATTCATGTGTATCGCAGACACTGGGAGTTCTACCCGGACGAGCAGGCCGACGACACGCTCGTCGATCCTGACGCCGACACGGCACAGAAGGGCTGGCTGCCGTGGCTGCGCCGAAAGATCACGCGAACCTGGCAGGCGGTCGAGCGGCCGCGGCCGGACGGGACGAAGTCGCGGGTGCGGCGAATCCTGGACACGCTGAACGCGAAGGTCGATCCGACAGAGCCGATGTTGCGGCGCTTCCGGAAGGCGAACGAGGTCGTCGTGACCTACCCGAGCGGTATCAGTCCGCAATATGCACGGCGGCGGTTGCGACTGCTGCTGCTCAACAAGACGGCGACGCATCGCCGCTGGATGATCATCAACGCGATGATGCTGCCGCTCACGGCGGCGATGACGATCGTGCCGGGACCGAACGTGTTCTTCGCCTGGAACGGCTACCGTTTGCTCGCGCACCTGTTCGCGCTGCGGGGCGGCCAGCGGGTGCTGACGGCGCAGGTGCCGGTGGCGTTTCTGCCGAGCGACGAGCTGAACGCGCTCCTCGAACCGGAAGAGCGGTTGATAAAGCCGCTCGGCCAGGACGTCGCCCGCAGCATCGGCCAGAAGTTCAAGCTGCCGGGGCTCGTCGAGTATCTGAAGCGTACGGGCAGCTTCGTTTCGGAGTAGATGGGCCTCGTCCAACCGCGGCCCGTTAGACTCGGCAGACCCGGCCCACACCCGTTCCATCTCCCGCTGCGCCGTATTCCCGGTATCCCGGACTGGCAGGACTTCGAATTCACGCGAACGAGCGCTCGGATCCCCTGCTCCTTGCCGAAATGCCCTCCCGGCACCTAAACTGCCTTCTTTTTCGGCAGGGCGCCGGAAATCGGCATCATCGACTGTATGGGGAGGACACGCTGGTATGGCGACTCGCAGAAAGCCCGCCGCCGACTCGTTTTACGGGCTCGAACCCGAGCAACTCGTCGGGATCTACCGCACGATGTACGCATCGCGCCGCGTCGACGACAAGGAGATCCAGCTCAAACGCCAGAACGCCATCTATTTCCAGATCAGCGGCGCCGGCCACGAAGCCATCCTCACCGCGGCTGCATTGGCCCTCAAACCGTCCTACGACTGGTTCTACCCGTATTACCGCGACCGGGCGCTGTGCATGCAACTCGGCATGACGCCCTACGAAATGCTACTCGAAGCCGTCGGCTCGTCCGACGATCCGAATTCCGGCGGACGGCAGATGCCGTCACACTGGGGCCACAAGGCGCTCAACATCGTGTCCCAGTCTTCGCCAACGGGTACCCAGTTCCTCCAATCCGTCGGCTGCGCGGAAGCCGGCCACAGATTCGGTCTCATCGAAGCCCTCAAGGATCGCGCCGACCTCTTCAAAGGTGACGAAGTCGTTTACTGCTCGACCGGTGACGGCACGACTTCGGAAGGCGAATTCTGGGAAGCGCTCAATACGGCCTGCAACCTCAAACTCCCCGTAGTGTTCCTGGTCGAAGACAACGGGTACGCCATCTCGGTGCCGGTCGAAGTCCAGACCGCGGGCGGTTCCGTTTCGAAACTCGTGTCGGGCTTTCCGAATCTGCGTATCGTCGAGGTCGATGGCTGCGACGCGATTGCGTCGTACGCCGCGATGCGCGAGGCGGTCGAGTTCTGCCGCACGCGGCAGGGCGCTGCACTCGTTCACGCAAAGGTGGTACGTCCGTATTCGCACTCTCTGTCGGACGACGAGCGGCTCTATCGGCCACCGTCCGAACGCGACGCCGACGCCGAACGTGACCCGCTCGTTACCTTCCCCCGAATGCTCGTCGAGGCCGGCATCGCGACCGAAGACGACCTTGAAGCCCTCCGAACCGCCGTCGACGCCGAGATCAACGACGCGAGCGATCGCGCCCTTGCTTCCGTGAAGCCGGAGCCCGGATCGCACCTGAAGTGGGTCTACTCGCCCGACGTCGATCCGACGTCCGCGGCGTTCGACACGGAATCCGACCCTCGCTTCGAAGACACGGGCGAGAAGACGATGCTCGACCACATCAACCGCACGATGCACGAGGAGATGCGGCGGGATCCGCGCATCGTCGTCTTCGGCGAAGACGTGGCCGACTGCTCGCGCGAAGCCAATCTCGAGCAGGTGAAAGGTAAGGGCGGCGTTTTCAAGGTGACCTACGGCCTGCAGCGCGAGTTCGGCGCCGAGCGCGTCTTCAACTCGCCGCTGGCCGAAGCGAACATCGTCGGACGCGCGATAGGAATGGCGACGCGCGGGCTGAAGCCCGTCGTCGAGATCCAGTTCTTCGATTACATCTGGCCGGCCATGCAGCAGCTTCGGAACGAGGTCGCGACGATGCGCTGGCGGTCGGCGGGAGACTTCTCGTGCCCCCTCGTGATTCGCGTTGCTTGCGGCGGTTACCTGACGGGCGGCGCGATCTACCACAGCCAGTCCGGCGAAGTGCTCTTCACGCACACCCCGGGAATGCGAGTTGTAATGCCATCGACGGCGCTGGATGCGGCAGGACTGCTGCGGACGGCGATCCGGTCCGACGATCCGGTTCTGTTCCTCGAGCACAAGCACCTGTACAGGCAGACCTACAACAAGAGTTCCTACGCGAACCCGGATTTCATGATCCCATTCGGCAAGGCACGCGTCGCGCGCGAGGGCACCGACGTGACGGTCGTGACGTACGGCGCCACGGTCCAACGGACGCTCGTCGCCTGCAAACAGCTTGCGGAGGAAGGGCTCGACGTCGAAGTACTCGACCTGCGAAGCCTGAGCCCGTACGACTGGGCCGCGATCGAAACGTCGGTTAAGAAGACGAACCGGGCGCTCGTCATCCACGAGGACATGCGGACGTGGGGCTATGGCGCGGAGATCGCAGCCCGGATCGGCGACGAACTATTCGAGTTCCTGGACGCGCCGGTCCGGCGCGTCGGGGCGACGGATACGTTCGTGGCCTACTACCCGGGACTCGAGGACGAGATCCTTCCGCAGACATCCCACATCGGCGATGCCCTCCGGAAACTCGCGAATTACTAGAGCGTGTGGTCGTCGGTAGAGGGGTAAGTGAACGGAAAGCCGCGTTGGAGCGAAAGGCGATGCCGGCCACCGGCTCTCGCCCCTTCGCGGCTTGACCGAGTTTCGGCATCTGGCCTGGACCCCGCGCGAACATTTCGTCCCGCGCGACCGGCAATCCCTCGAGGTCGTCCTATCGTCGGGGCCGAACACGCTCGCCGCGACGAGGTATTCTCGAGACGCCTGGCGGCGCGCCACTGCGGAGACGGCCAGGGTTTCATTTGCGCCGCCGCAATGCCGGCGGCTCGAATCTGCAGTCGTGATCGCAGAACCGCTCGCGATATTGAGGTGACCGCCAGGAGACCTGGGCCCCGGTAGCGCCATTCCGGCACGTGTGGCAATCTGCCGTCGGACACTGCATGGACGTCATCGCCGACAAGACCGTCCTTCAGAACCGCTACGAGGTCGTGCGGCAGCTCGGCCGCGGCGGAATGGGCGCGGTCTACCTCGCCACGGACCGGCGATTCGGCAGCACGGTCGCCTTGAAGCAGACCCTCGTCAGCGGCGACCAGCTGCGGAAGGCGTTCGAGCGTGAGGCCAAGTTGCTCAACTCGCTGCAGCACGCTTCGATGCCCCACGTCATAGACTACTTCTTCGAGGGAGAGGGCCAGTTCCTCGTAATGCAGTTCATCCCGGGTGAGGACCTGGGACACATGCTACGGGCACGCGGCGGCCCGTTCGAGGTTGCGCAGGTGCTTGTCTGGCTCGACGAGCTGCTCGACCTGCTCGATTACCTGCATTCGCACGAGCCACCTGTCATCCACCGCGACATCAAGCCCGAGAACCTGAAGGTCACGCAGCGGGGCAAGGTCATCCTTCTCGACTTCGGTCTCGCCAAGGGATTGACGGAACAGGGTGCGGGCACTGTCTCGACTGCCAGCGTCGTCGGCTACACGCCCGCCTATGCGTCACTCGAGCAGATCCGTGGACTGGGCACGGACGCCCGTTCGGACCTGTATTCGCTCGCTGCCACCGGTTACCACCTGCTTACGTACACGCTCCCGGCAGATGCCCTGCAGCGCGCGGAAGCGTTCGTCAACGGAGCGCCGGATCCGCTTCGGCCGCCGGAGTTCGTCAACCGCAACGTTCCGGGCCGGGTTGCGGAAGTCCTGCTTGCGGCAATGGCGCTTCGTCGTGACGACCGGCCGGCCACGGCGCGCGATCTGCGCCAGCGGCTTCGCGAAGCCGGTGGCGACCTGATGACGGGAGCGCTCGGTGCGTCGGCGCCAATCGGAATGGGACTCGCCACCGGGCGCGCGGGTGGCGGTCCCACGCAACCCGCCGACGCGTCTACGCAACCGGCGACGTATCCCGTTCCGCAGACGGACCCTGGCCCGACGCTCCCGTTCGACCCGGCGCTTGGCGCCACCGTGCACGTTGGAAGCTCGGCGTCCGCGGCGTCGATTCCAAAGACGGTTCCCGCGCCGAGCCTCCCTGCCCCGCCTCCAGGCGGCGGCGCCGGCCTCGTGCTCGGAGTCGTGGGCGGACTGGTCCTCGTCTTTCTTGTCGCTGCGGGAGTCGTCGGCGTAGTCGGATGGCGGCAGGGATGGTTCTCGAATGGAAACCCGCCGTCGCCTCCCGTCGTGGTCGAGGCGCCTCCGAGTCCTCCCTTCCGATATGGCGATGCGCCCGCCCCTCCTGCGATCTCTGGAGGCGCCGCGGCCCCGGACACGAGCGCACAACCGCCCCGGGAGATCCGGCTGACGGCTACGGCTTCGAGCGTGCGCGCCGCGATCGGCTCCAACTCGTACACGGCCGACAAGGCCGTCGACGGCCGCCGCGACACAGCGTGGGTCGAAGGGGGCGACGGACCCGGAATCGGCGAGTCGATCACTGTCACGATGTCGGCGCCCGCGGCGCTTCGCTACATCAAGGTCTGCCCTGGTTTTTTCAAGAGCGCGGCAATCTGGGGAAAGAACAATCGAGTCGCCGAGGCGACGATCGTGCTCTCCGACGGACGGCGCATACCTGCTTCGTTCGCCGACGTCGAGACGGAGCAGATCGTCGAAGTGGGTGGCGCCCCGGTGACCGGCTTCCGGATCGTCATCGACGGCGTGACCTATGGTGGCGACAACCTCGACACCTGCATCTCGGAGATTGCGATCGACCTGCAGCAGGAGAGATGAAGGAGGTTACGGATCGATCGGATTGGACCGATCGACAGGGATCTGAACTGTTCATATCCGTCAGATCCGAGTCATCCGCCGCCTTTCGCCCTTCGCCTTAACTCGCGGGCCGCGGGCGTGTAGGCTTCGGCGCGATGCCCACGCGCAAGCACACGCCCGTACGGAACCTCGGGGACTTCCTCACTATCCTTCGCCGCGAGGGCGAGCTCGTCGAAGTAACGGCTCCGGCCGATCCGCACCTCGAGATCGCCGAAATCCACCGCAGGGTGATTGCCGGCGGCGGCCCGGCGTTGCTCTTCACGAACCCCGCGTCCGGCGAGTTCCCCGTTGTCACGAATCTCTTCGGCAGCGCGCGCCGAATCGAGCTCGCTTTCGGCCCGCGGCCCGAGGCATTCGTCAGAGACGTCGTGAACATGGTCCAGACGATCATGCCCCCGACTCTGAGGAAACTCTGGTCGTTCCGTTCGCTTGGCGCCCAGGCCGCCAGGCTCGGAATGAAGAAGGTCGCGCGTGGCCCGGTAACCGAGTCGGTCTGCCGGCCGCCAGGATTGAGTCGTTTGCCCGCGCTCACGACCTGGCAGGAAGACGGCGGCCCGTTCGTCACGCTGCCGCTCGTCTACACCGAGCATCCGGAGAACGGTTCGCACAATCTCGGAATGTACCGGATTCACGTCTACGACGAGACGACGACCGGTATTCACTGGCAGATCGGAAAGGGCGGCGGATTTCACCATCATCTCGCGGAGGAGCGGGGCGAGCCGCTGCCGGTGACGCTGTTCATCGGCGGCCCTCCCGCGCTCATGCTGTCGGCGATCGCACCGTTGCCGGAGAACGTTCCCGAGCTCGTGCTCGCGTCCCTCATGCTGGGCGAGCGCCTGCCTCGGGTGCCCGCGCACCCGCCCGATTACTCGCACCCGCTTATCGCCGAGTGCGAGTTCGCAATCACGGGACGCGTCTTGCCGGGTGAGCGTCGCATGGAGGGCCCGTTCGGCGATCACTACGGCTACTACTCGCTCGCGCACGAATTCCCAGTATTTCGAGCGGACGCGCTGTACCACCGGCGCGACGCGATTTATCCGGCGACCGTCGTCGGGAAACCCCGCCAGGAAGACTTCTTCATCGGAGATTACCTCCAGAAGCTGCTCTCGCCGCTGTTTCCCGTCGTCATGCCGAGCGTCACCGACCTGTGGAGCTACGGCGAGACGGGATTTCACTCGCTCGGCGCGGCTGTGGTGCGCGACCGTTACGCGCGGGAGGCAATGGTCTCGGCGTTCCGGATTCTGGGCGAAGGTCAGCTCTCGCTTACGAAATTCCTCGTTCTCGTCGACACGCCGCGGGATCTGACCGACTTCCGCGGATTGCTCGCGCACGTGCTGGAGCGGATAGAGTGGTGGCGGGATCTGTTCGTCTTCTCGAACCTCGCTCACGATACGCTCGACTACACCGGTCCCAGGCTGAATCACGGCTCGAAGGGGGTGATGCTCGGGCTTGGACCGGCGGTGCGTGAACTGCCGGCCGCATTTACCGGCGAGCCGTCGAGCGGCATCCGCGACGTGCGGGTATTCTGTCCGGGCTGTCTCGCAGTTTCGGGCTTGTCATATACGGACGCTCCGGAGCAGGCGAACGCGATCGCTTCCGATCCTGCGTTTGCGGAGTGGCAACTCGTCGTTCTGCTCGACGACACATCCGTTGCGGAGTCGCAGGCGGATTTCCTCTGGGCGTGGTTTACGCGGTTCGAACCGGCGGGCGACGTCCACGCGGCGGCGTACGACGTGCGCCGGCATCACCTCGCGTACAGGGCGCCGATTGTCTTCGACGCCAGGATGAAACCGACTTACCCGAAGGAGCTTTTCCCCGACGCCGGAATCGTCGAGCGGGTCGATACTCGCTGGAAAGAGCTCTTCCCCGCCGGCGTTGCCCACGATCCGCGGCCGTCGGGCGAGCCGGATGGACAGCTGCCCCTGCGGACGGACGCGCGGGACTGAATCGACCGGAACGGCGCTCGGTATTGCCGGATCTGCCCGGATCGGGGCGGCCACGAACGCCGGTGTTCGGTCTGGTTCGATCCGGTTCAGCCCGCCTGTCCGGCAACTCATTCGATTCCGTCCGCAACTCCCTCGCCCGATTTACGATTATTGGGCGTGCGGAATCTGAAAACCCCTGAAGACGTCGCCGAACTGCGCGCGGCCCTCGCCGTGCGCGCCCAATCCGGATGGTCCGTCTGGGACGGGTCCGATCGAGTGTCGGGGCTCGGACCCGAAGGCTTCGATGTAACCTACGTCCACGACGGCGCGCTTGGCCGTACCGCGGACGGTTCGCGACTCTGGCGTGTCGTCGCCTGGGACGAGCGGCACGGAGCGATCCGTCTCAAGGTTCGAGGCGCGTTCGGGCTCGTCACCCGCACGCTTCGACTCTCGGCCGAGCCGGGCGCACTCAGCGCTGGCGACTGGTTCGAAGAGGCGGCGGGACGAGCTCTGACGCTGCGATACGGCCCGGAGTGCGGATCCCTGAGAGTCGCGGGTCAGAGACTCTCCGGGTCGGCGCGCGACAGAAACGGCCGGATCGCTTCGGTTGTCGGCGTCGGTCCGGACGCAAGCGAGCGCGTGGTCGACGATGCGCTCGCAGCAGGCCTCGTCGCGCGAGCCCGCATCGAGCGGACGAATCGACGTCGCGCCGACCTCCTGGTGCTCTCGGCTGTCCCGGCACTCCGGACTGTCGCCGAAAGGCTTGTCTGGTTCGGGAATCACGCGAGGGTAAGGCTCGTCGACGTGACCGAGCCGCTGGCGGACGTGCGTCCCCACGATCAGGGCACCCTGGTTCCGGGAGGCCGCGCCGTATGGCCGAATCCGAAAAAGGCGGAGATGCGCCCCGAACGGGCCGGGCGCTCGCGAAAGAGGCGCCGTTCGCCGGAACGCGACCTCGCGCAGGCCGTGCGGGCGAGGCTCGACCTCGTGGATCCTTCGCTCGATCCTTCCACCGTCTACGAACAGGTACCGGCACGCCGACGCGGCGCTGACGGTTACATCGACATGCTATGCGTTACCCGGCGGGGACGGCTGGCCGTGATCGAGCTGAAGGCGACCGAGGATCGCGCGCTGCCCCTGCAAGGCCTGAGCTACTGGAGTCGCGTTCGGTGGCACCACGCCCGGGGCGAGATTGCACGGCGCGGCTATTTCCCAGGCGTCGCGCTCGATCCGCGGCCGCCGCTCCTCTTGCTCGTCGCCCCTCGGCTCCAGATGCACGCGAGCGTCGAAATCGTTCTCGGCCTGCTATCTCGCGACGTTGACTGCGAAGCCATCGCGCTGACGACCCGCTGGCGCCGATCCTTTGCGGTGCTGGAACGAACTGCCCGCAGATGACACGGATGGCCACAGATCCGATCTGCTTGGGTCCGTGTCAATCTGTGGACGAAAGAGGCGGCGATCGGATTCGAACCGATGGTGGAGGTTTTGCAGACCTCTGCCTTACCACTTGGCGACGCCGCCCTGCCGGAAAAGGCCTCACAGCCTACGATGCACCTTCACGGGGTGTCAAGAAACCGCTGTGCTAAGATCCGCCCGTGTCGAAGGTCCGCGTCCTCCCCGAACACCTCGCGAATACGATCGCCGCCGGCGAGGTCGTCGAGCGGCCCGCTTCGGTTGCCAAGGAACTCGTCGAGAATGCGCTCGACGCCGGCGCAACTCGCATCGAGGTCGAAATCGGCTCCGCCGGGCGCAGCCTCGTCCGCGTCGCCGACGACGGCGAGGGAATGACCCGCGACGATGCGATCCTCGCCTTCGAACGCCACGCCACCAGCAAGCTCCGGACCGTCGACGACCTCTCGAACATCCTGACTTTCGGCTTTCGGGGCGAGGCGTTGCCGTCGATCGCGTCGGTCTCGAAGCTCACGCTGACGACCCGAGTCGCAACCGAGGCCGCCGGCACTCAGATCGTCATCACCGGTGGCCGTCTCGGCAACGTCCGCGATGTCGCGTGGCCGGTTGGCACCGAGATCGCCGTACGCGACCTTTTCTTCAACGTGCCCGCCAGACGCAAGTTCATGCGAAGCGACGCCACCGAGACGTACCACGTCACGAACCTGGTCACGCACTACGCGCTTGCGAATCCAGGTGTGGGATTCACGCTCACGAGCAACGGGCGTGAGTCTATCGGAGCGACACCGGTTGCCAGTCTGCGCGAGCGCGCCTACCAGCTTCTGGGACCGGCAACCGTGGACCGGCTCGTCGAGCTCGACGGCGACTCGTCTGGCGTCCGAGTGCTCGGATTCGCCTCCAATCCGCAGGAGCAACGCACTTCGCGCGATGCGCAGTACCTGTTCGTCAACGGCCGCTTCGTCCGCGACAAATCGCTCGGACGCGCGATCGCCGATGGCTACAGGTCGATGATGCCATCGGGCACGTATCCCGCCGTCGTGCTTTTCGTCGAGCTCGCGCCGGAGCGAATCGACGTGAACGTCCATCCTGCCAAGACCGAGATACGGTTCCGGGACGAGCACGTCGTCCGGGCCGCGGTCGCATCCGCAATCCGCAGCGCCCTCGACGCGGCGCGCGTGCCCGTGACGCCGTTTCCGGCTCCCATTGGAATTGCAGCCGCGCGAGACGATGTTTCGGAGCCGGTCGAGGCTCCGGTGCATGTCCCGGCACCGATCGTGGCGGCAGTTTCGGCTCCTGCCGCGGCGCCGCCGTGGCTTTCGCCTCCGCCGGCGCGCGCGGCGCAACCGGCGCTCGATCTCGACTTCCGTCCGCCTGTTCCGGTCGTGCCGGTCCTGGCACTCGAGCCCGCTGCCGAGCGGATCGAGTCGTCTCCCGGGCTCGCGGTCGCCGGTGCGGGCGACGCCCCGATCGGCTCGATGCATCGAGGCCTCCCGCTGGTCCGTGAAGACAACCATCGCGAAGGTGCGCTGCGCGGTCAGTTGCGGCCGCTCGGTCAGATTCGCGACAGCTTCATCGTGGCGACCGATGAGGAGGGACTGCTCCTCGTGGACCAGCACGTTGCCCACGAGCGAATACTCTTCGAGCGCTTTCGCTCGTCGACGACTGCGAACCCGCCGGCCCGGCAGGCGCTGCTGCTTCCAGAGACGATCGACCTCACACCCGCGCAGGGAGCGGCATACGAACGAATCGGGCCGGAGCTCGACGCCGCCGGCTTCGACGTGCTCGAACTCTCAGGCAGAACGATCGCCGTCTCCGCTGTGCCCGCGGAACTGCCTCCGGGCGACGCGCGAGCACTGTTGCTCGAGATTCTTGACGCAGCAGGTTCGGGCCAGGGCCGGGCATCGCTCGACGCCGTCCGTGAAACGATCGCCGCCTCGCTCGCGTGCCGGGCGGCCATCAAGATCAACATGCCGCTTTCGGACGAGAAGTTGCGATGGCTGCTGGACGGGCTCCTGGCGACCGAGAATCCGTGGACGTGTCCACACGGCCGTCCGGTGATCCTCCGTTTTACGATCCGCGATATCGAACGGCAGTTCCAGAGGCCCGAGGGCTTCAGGAAAGAGAGTTGACAGCGCCTGCAGGGTTGACGGGAAAAATCGGATCCACGGGAGTCTGACTCGAGTCAGCTCCGGCTCCAGTTGGCATCCGATACGCCCTTCTCGAATTGTCCGAGACTTCTCGAAGCTGAAATCCTGGCCGATCCCTACTCCCCCTTCGTGTAGCGCTTGCGCAAGTGCGTGGTGAACTCGCGCGCAGGTGCCGGAAGCTGACGCTTCTTCGCCCACACGGCGCGATAGATTCGCTCCGGGAAGAGTTCATGCAGCGGACGCGACACGATCTCGGGCGGCACGCTGTGCGCCAGGCAGAGGTCGTTGACGATCGCGATTCCGAACCCCAGTGCGACATAGTGCTTCATCACTTCCCAACCTTCGGTCTCGAGCGCCGCACGATACTCGACGCCGGCCTTCCTGAAGGCTTCGTCGACCATCCGGCGATGCTGAAGTCCCGCGCGAGGCAGCACGAGGGGATGCTCGGCGATGTCGGCCAAGGTAAGCTTCCGGCCGCCGCCGGCCAGCGGATGCCCCGCCGGCGCAATGAGCGCGTGACGCGTGCGCGCGCACACGAAGCTCTCGAGATCGGCCGGAGTGCGCTCGATCGACGTAACGCCGAGATCGAGTTCAGCCGAGCGCACCAGCGCGAGCACGTCGGCGCGGTGATGGACACCCACGCGGCATTCGACATCCGGCCACAACCCGCGGAAGTCGCGAAGCGGTCCCGGGAGCAGATACAGGGTAGCCGTCAGTCCGGCACCCAGGCGGAGCTCCTCCGACTGAGGCTCACCGCGAAGGCCCGTCTCGAAACACCGGACTTCGTCGAGCAGGTTCTGGCCGAAGAGCAGCAGCGCCCGTCCCTGTTCCGTGAGTTGAAGCCGTCCTGCATCCCGCGTGTAGAGCTTCACCCCCAGCTCGGTCTCTAGCTGGCGCACCTGTCCGTGCAGTGCCGGCTGCGAAATGTTCATCTGCCGGGCGGCGGCAGAAAAATTCAGCGCCCTTGCAAACGTCAGGAACCCGCGCAGGCGGTCGAGATCCACGGGAAACCCGGTTCAGACGATCAGCCGGAACACGCCGTCCTTGGGCCGCGGTTCCTTCCGGTCCTTGTCCTGATCGCGAAACGCATCGTGCTCGGGGAAGTACGAAACGGAGTCCTCTGCGGGCAGTACTGGAATGCCGACCATCGGCACCGCCGTGCGAATGAGAATGACGCCGTGACCAGTGTCTTCCTTGACCACATCGGCGAAACCATCGCGGAGGTAGTTGGTTTCCTTGCACAGACCGTCCCAGGACGCAGCGGCGAGATTTCGGATCGCACCCATCACGGTCTCGTCGTTGATCTCGCGCAAGAGCCGGGTGCAAAGGCCGAGACACGCATCAGGCGGCACCTGCCACTGGTCGTTCTCGGTCTTGTACATCAGGAGCTTGCCGATCCACTCGGCGCGCCTGAGGGCTTCCGAGTTCAACTGCAGCCGGGAGCACGCACTCGTAAAACCGTCCACACGAGCCGCGAGCATCGACCGTCCTTCTTCGCTGAACAGGCTGTCGAGGATCAACTGGTCGCCCTTGCCTCGCATGCGGACCAGGAAGTCGCCTCGATTGTCGATGGCCTTGGCGAGTTCCCGATACAGGTGCCAGGCCTGGAAGACGCTTCGAAGCTGGTTCAGGTAGAACGGCGCGAGAATCCGCAGCGGCTCACTGTTGAGCATCTTCTGCACGCGAAGAATCACGCCAGCGGCAACGCGAAGGGCGTGCTGCTCGACGCGCTCGACGTGTTCGCCCTTGTGGAAGAACTCGACCGTCAGCGCGAGGATCGTAAACGACTGCTCGTAGTTGAGGTTCGTCGCATCTATCGCGAGACGATACAGCGTAAGGTCCTGCTCGGCGGCCTCGAGCGCCGTCTTGCGCTCGATGTCGTCCCCACCCCAGAGGCGATCTTCCTGGGTGTCCTCCAGCAGCGATGCAAGCGGGACGGCGGGAGTCGGCGCGTCCGGCCGCAATGGGCGTGAAGGCGCGGGCGACGTACCGAAAGGACTGGAGAGCCCGCCGGCAGTGGGGCCTCCGGGAGGACGCGCCGACATGGGATTCGTCTGGAAGCGGGCGCGCTCGGTAGGCGCCTCGTCCGGCTCCCAGAGAGGAGCCGACGCTGGCTTCGTAGATCGAAATTTCCCGGACTGCGACACGAGTCCCCCACGGCCTCACGCGCTTTCGCGATCGGCCAATCGAAAGATTTGCTTCCAGGTACAGCGCCGGAGGGCACTGCACCCGCCATAGTACTGTGAGCATGGAGTTTGCGGCAAACCGAAAAATACACCCGGGCCGGAAATTTTCGGTCGAACGGTGGACGAGTCGCCTCCGGCGGGTCGGTCAAAATCCGCGTCCGCATTTCCTTCACGTTACTGAAAGCCGTCATTGGGTCCGTGGCAGATTGCCCCGTGGAGTTCCCGCCGCAGTACGCATCCGACACGATTTGGTACGGCGTAGTGCCAGTGTGCGCCATTCGGTGCACCTTTGAATTGAGATTCGCACCGAGGTTTTTCGAACAAATCGGATGGAAATGGGTTCTATACCGAACATTCGGACCCTGTGACCGTCCACCGAACGTGCTGCGGTACGGAGATTGCTCAGGCCCGGCCGGAAGAAGTTCTCGAGCACTGGCGATAAACGCAGCACGTTGACGAGAAAGAGTTGGGCTGATGCATCGTTTCCGACCGCAGCAGCCTCTTGGAGCAAAGAGATGAAAATCAGGAATAACAAGGCAGCCGAGCAGGTGACAGCTCCCGCAATCATCCGGCCGAGACTGGTCAAGGCCAACGACGTCGCGGCTCGCGAAGCCGAGCGGGCGGCGGAAGCCGTTCGAAAGGTGGAAGCGAAGGCCAAGGCCGCTCTCTCGAGCCCGGCGCTCAAGCGAGCGCCGCGAAGTGCCAACGAGGCGCGTTCGATGTTCGACGCGCTCTTTGGCGGAACGGAAGCAGCAGCGTAAAGCCCCTCGGGGCGCTGGCGGCTTGTTGCCGGCGCCCCGTTGCCCCCGGGCAGGCGCTGCCGCCGGTGCCGCTGCCGTATACTCGCGCAGCGATGACGAAGCGGTACACGATCAAGCCCGATACGGCGCCCCGCTTCCTTGTCCCGTACCGGGAGGCCCTCAACGAACAGCAGTACGCCGTCGTCTCCGCCGGCAACGGTCCTAAGCTGGTAGTAGCAGGAGCCGGAAGCGGCAAGACGCGCACCGTGACCTACCGTGTCGCGCGGCTCATCGAAGCCGGCGTCGCTCCCTCGCGCATTCTTCTTTGCACATTCACGAATCGTGCCGCCCGCGAGATGCTGTCGCGGGTCGAGAGCCTGGTGCGCGCCGACGTCCGCCGCGTATGGGGCGGCACTTTTCACTCGGTGGCGAACCGAATCCTGCGCCGCCACGCCGAGTCGATCGGATACAGCGCGAAATTCACGATCCTCGATGCAGAGGACGCCACGGACCTGCTCGATGCGTGCATCGACGGTGCGGCAGTCGATACCCGGGCGAAGAGGTTTCCGAAGGCCGCCGTCGTTCGCGACATCGTCAGCCTCTCGACGAACACCGGCGCCTCGGTCGCCGATCTCGTCGCGAGAAACTACCCGTACTTCTACGCTCTCACGTCCCAGATCGAACGCGTCGCCTACTTGTATGCCGAGCGCAAGATCCAGCGAAACGCGATGGATTACGACGACCTGCTGTCGAACTGGCGACGGCTGATGCTCGAGCACGACGTCATTGCGGATGGCATCAGGGACCAGTTCCAGCACGTCCTCGTCGACGAGTATCAGGACACGAACGCGCTGCAATCGGACATCGTCGACCTCGTGGGAGCCAGGCATCGCAATGTGATGGTCGTCGGGGACGACGCCCAGTCGATTTACGGATGGCGCGGCGCCCACGTGGAGAACATGCTTTCTTTTCGCCGCCGATATCCGGACGTCGAGGAATTCCGCCTGGAGGCCAATTACAGATCCCGGCCCGAGATCCTCCTGCTCGCGAATGCCTCAATCGACAACAACCGCCACCAACTCCCGAAGCAGCTTCGCGCCGTGCGCCCCGCGAGCGGGATCGAACCCGGCCTCGTGCCCTTGCGCGACGCGACTCAGCAGGCCTCGTTCGTGGCTTCGAGAGTGCTGGAGCAGCGCGACGAGGGGCTCCGGCTCTCCGACATCGCCGTGTTGTACCGCTCGCACTGGCACGCGCTCGAACTGCAACTGGAACTGTCGCGGCGCAACATCCCTTACACGATCCGATCCGGGTTGCGATTCTTCGAGCAGGCGCACGTGAAGGACGTGATGGCGTACCTGCGCCTCGTCGTAAATCCCCGGGACGAACTCGCCTGGAAACGAGTGCTGAGGCTGATCCCGCGCGTCGGAGCGCGAACCGCTTCTCTCATCTGGGAGCATCTGGCCGCCGCCGACAATCCGCTTGCGCTGGTGCGTTCCACCGATCTGACCGGCGTACCGAAGGGTGAAGGATGGCAGGCGTTCACAGGATTGATCGGGGCGCTCGTAGCGCCTGGCGTCGCCGATTCGCCTTCGAAGCAGATCGAGACGATCCTGCAGCGCGGCTATGCGGAGTACCTGCGCGGCTCGTACGAAAACGCCGACGCCAGAGAGGACGACTTGCGCCAGCTTGCGCGCTTCGCCGTGCCGTTCGAGTCTACCGAGACATTCCTGTCCGAGTTGTCGCTTGCGAACTCGGAGCGATTCAATCAGCCGAAGGGCACGCTTGGAGAGGACGTGCTCGAAGGCTCGGACGAGGACGAGCGGCTCGTCCTCTCGTCGATCCATCAGGCGAAGGGCCTGGAATGGCGCTCGGTCTTCGTGATCTGGGCCGCCGACGGTAAGTTTCCGTCGGCACGGTCGCTCCGCGAGACCGAGAGCGAGGAGGAAGAGCGGCGGTTGTTCTACGTTGCCGTTACGCGAGCGTGCGACGAACTGACCGTCTGCTATCCGCTGACGGTGAGCGAGCGCGGAGGCGAAACGATCATTCAGCGGCCGTCGCGTTTCGTTTCGGAGGTCTCGCCCGCGCTCTTTCAGGTCTGGGAGGTCGACGATGCGCTTCCTGACCCGTCCGGCGGCCACGAAATCGGGCCCGGAATCGAAGCGGACGATGACGATGGCGGTGGGCTGCTGAATTAGCGGAGTCCGTCTGAGTGCTTCGCACCGACACGACAGGGTGAACCGATTTCCGATCGCCTGACGTCAGTTCCAGTTTGGGTGTCGTGAGATCCACCGATATGGACCGTCGCCCGCTCGGCGCAGAAGCTCCCGGACGTCGCTGAGTCTAGAGCTGTTACCGCGAAGGATGACTGTCCCCGGTTATTGAGTGCCCGCAGGTTACAGGGATGGGCGACTGTCCCGGCTATTGCAAGGGCACCCTCCCTTTAGAAACCGTGCAACTCTTGTTGACAGCATTTAGCGTCGCCCTCCCAAGCCGATCCGGCCATCGCGCGGTTAGAATGTGCTTGTACGCTCCTCCGCTCCAAATGTAGACCTTAGCATTCGTCGGATAGCCATCACCGTTCGGCCAGACGGACTCTACAATCTCTGCGACGCCGTCGCCGTTCAGATCGATGAACTCACTCGTATTCCCCGAATAGACTACCTTCATCCTTCCATCGACGACGCCGACTACGATCACGGAACCGTAGAAATAATCGCCTGCCAAGGAGTAAAGTGCTATTCCAGGACTTCGTGCCGACGGGAACGTCTCCAGCTTTTCCCAGAGAGCATCCTCAGTGCTTTGTGCATCCAGCGAGAATATGGCCTCATAGCCATCACCGATCTGCCGGTAAGCTAACAGCCTATTTTCTGCCACCCCACCACTTGAGTCCAGAACCCAGAGCGCCAGGTATCGAATGCCGGAATCGTCTTGAAACGTTGATATGCCTCGGATGTCACGATTAGCAACGACATCGGCGATAGACAACTTACCAATAGCACACGAATTCGTGGTCACCGAAGCTAGCGAGCCGACTACAACGAGTCCAACAACCACGGAGGCTGCCAACCGACATAGCGCTTTTGACAAACCGGCCTTGCGCGCTCGCAAAGTATCGCGCTCCGAAGTAGTCCAGTCCGGACTCGCTATCACGTTCTTTTGAGGTGAACTTCTGCCTTGGGCCGGCCTGCCCGTAGCCGGGGGCGGGACGGTTCAACGCGCCGATCTCTTCCCCGAACGGAAAATAATCGTGGCGGCT
>JAJTWZ010000080.1 GCA_021463145.1 Blastocatellia bacterium
TGGACTACTACCTCGAGAAGATCCTCTACGGGGAAGCAAGCGAGGCCGCTCGGGGAATGAGGCAATCTGCGACGAAGCGTCGGATGCGGGGTGCAAAGCAATTGCCGGGGACAGTCTTTCTTCGCGGTAACATTTGGAGATTCAGCGACTTGCGGGGACTTTTGCTCCGAGCTGGCGACGCCAATCTTATTCGGAGCTGACAGCGCCCGAGCCGGCATTTGTCGGGGGCAAGCTTGCTACCTCGAAAGGCCGTGGACTGAGGTCTGTACGGAGAGTCAAAGAACTTTCCTTCCTGCTGAACCTGACTGTCGCCTCACTTCGGCTCGGAAGAAGGATGTGGCGAGATGCCGCGTCCTCGTATGTACATGAATGCGTGAGTCGTGTACATTCGTGTCCCGAAGAGGCGACTGCCATGGTTCAGGGAACGTCCAACATTCGGAATAAGCACCTTCGGTTGAACCAGTCGAAGATCGAACGGGCTCGCAAGGTGCTTGGCGCAAGGACAGAGACGGAGACCATCGAACGGGCGCTCGACCTGGTTCTTGAAGAAGACGCCCGAAACAAGGCGGCGCGTGCCGCGCACGACCGCTTCCTCCGGGAATCGATCCGGAGCGTTGGTGAGATCCGCGACGTGTTCGGCGCGCTCGAACCGGTCCGATAGCGGCGTTGCGCAAGGTCCTCTACGACACGTCGGTCTACATCGACGCGCTCCGGCGGCGAGACGCATCAACACTCCTCGCGCGTGGCGCCGAGGGTGAGGTGCTCTGGCTCAGTGCGGTCGTGCTCGAAGAACTTTACGCGGGCGCCGACGAGAGAATCACGAAACTGCTCGGACGGTTCGAACACGACTTCGAGCGCGCCCGCCGCCTTCTCGTGCCGCAACAGTCGGACTGGACAGGGTCCGGCCGGCTCCTGGCCCGGATCGGCGCAAAGTACGGGTTCGAACTCATCGGGCGATCGCGCCTGACCAACGACGCCCTGGTCGCAACGAGCGCGTCCCGTCTTGACGTGACGGTCTTGACGATCAATCCTCGTGATTTCGCCCGTGTCGCGGAGTTTCTTCCGAACTTCTCGTGGGAAGTCGTGCCGTGATCCCCCCGCCGCTCCATGACTGACAGCCCCCGAGGCCATGGGCTATACTGCCCGGCGAGAACAGCTATCGCCGCGGCACAGCGGCTCAGGAGGCAGCACATGTCGGACCACGAACGCACAAGCTCGGCAATCGATCGTTTGACGTACCTCTTCATAGGTGCCGGAATTGGCGCCACGATCGCACTTCTGTTTGCGCCGAAGCCCGGTCGTGAGCTTCGCGGCGACATCGCGGACGCATCGCGCCGCGGCGTCGAGTACACGCGGGAAACCTCACGGCGCGTTGGCGAAAAGGCAGTCGACGCTTACGGCGCGGCCACCAGCAAGGCACAGGAAATCGTTGGAACCACACAGGCAAAGGCCCACCAGCTCATCGAGACCGGCAAGGATACCGTCGCATCGAAGCGCGAGCAGCTTCACGCGGCCATCGAAGCGGGCAAGGAGGCCTACACCGAAGAAAAGGAGCGCGCGCGGGCCAAGGCCGGCGAGCTCTCGTCCGGCAACGCCTGATCGGCATCGCTCTGGTAACCACAACGAAATCCGGGCCGCAACGGTTTCGCGGCCCGGCAATCCACAAGCACTCGGAAGTCTCACCCATTAAAAAGGCGTAAACCCGCATGGCGCCCTGGTTCGAAATCTCAGTCGCACTGGCTTGCTGGGTCCTCGTGGCCTTGTTCGTTGTCCAGGTCGTCGTCTGGATCGTGATGATGAAGACGATGAAAGGCCTGCAGAACACCGTCGAGGAGTTGCGCACCACCTACGAGCCCCGCGTCGCTCAGGTGATGACGACCGTCGCCGAGCTTCAGAAGTCGGCCAAGGACCTTTCTGAAACCGTCGGCGTGGTCTCGACCGAGGTGCGCGCCGTTTCGTCCGCCGTGAGCGTCTCCGCCGAAAAGATCTCGCTCATCGCTGCCGACAGCGCCGAGGAGATCCAGGAGCTGATCCGCGTCACGAGCATCGAGATCAAGGACCTCGTGCAGGTCACGAGCGGCGAAGTCCGCACGATCGTCACGACGTCGCGCCAGTCTGCGATCTCCGCGACCGATCGCATGGACCTCATGGTCGAGCGAACGGCGCTGCGGGTCGAAGAGACCGGCGATTTCATCCAGTCGCAGGTGCTCGATCCGGTGCGCGAAGTCTCGGCGATCGTCGTCGGCATCAAGGTGGCCCTCGAAACGCTCATCGGCTTCCCGCACCGGAAGCAGATCGACCAGGCCTACTCCGAAGAAGAACTATTCATTTGACGGGTTCCGTCCTGCGGGGCGGAACCGAGCGCACCGCGCATCAGCGCCTTTGCGAGAGCGATTTTCGCCCCTCGCAAGGGCGCAACGTTTGAAGGCGACCCCGACCCGAACAGCGAATCGACATGGACCTCAAATCGACCGTAAACCTGCCCAAGACTGATTTCGCCCAGAAGGGCAATCTGCCCGTCCGCGAGCCCGAGCGCCTCGCCGCGTGGAAGGCCATGGGCCTTTACCGCCGTATCCGCGAAGCCCGCGCCGGTGCGCCGGCCTACCTGCTGCACGACGGTCCGCCATACGCGAACGGGAACATCCACCTCGGCCACGTCATCAACAAGCTGCTGAAGGACTTCGTCGTGCGAATGCGGACGATGGAGGGCTACGACGCGCCGTACGTCCCGGGTTGGGACTGCCACGGACTGCCGATCGAGAAGCAGGTCGAGAAGAACCTTGGGGTGAAGAAGCACGATCTCTCGCCGCTCGAGTTTCGGAAGGCGACGCGCGAATACGCCGAGAAGTACGTGGGGATCCAGTCGCAGGAATTCCAGCGGCTCGGCATCGAAGGCGAGTGGGAGAACCCATACCTCACGATGGACTTCCGCTATGAAGCTGATACCGTGCGCGCGCTCGGACAGTTCATGGCGAAAGGCTCGGTCTTCAAGGGCCCGCGGCCCGTTTACTGGTGCGTGAACGACGCAACCGCGCTAGCCGAGGCCGAAGTCGAGTACCAGAACCATACGAGCCCGTCGGTGTACGTCGCATTCAAGCTCGCGAGCGACGCGGGGTTGCTCCATCCGCGACTCTCGGGAAAGGACGTCTCGGTCGTCATCTGGACGACGACGCCGTGGACGCTGCCGGCAAACCTCGCGATCGCGTTCCATCCGGAGTACGACTACGTCGCGATCCACGGAGCGGACGGACGGATCTTCATCGTCGCGCAGGGCATGCTCGAACGGGTATCGGAGGCACTTGGCTGGGGATCGCCGACGGTCGCCGCGATGTTCAAGGGCGCGCAACTCGAGGGACTCAAAGCGCGCCATCCGTTCCTCGAGCGCGATTCGGTCTTCGTGCTTGCCGACTACGTGACGCTCGAAGCGGGCACGGGCGCCGTCCACACGGCGCCGGGTCATGGCCACGACGACTACCTGACCGGGATGAAGTACGGCCTCGACGTGTACTGCCCGGTTGACGGCGACGGACGCTTCGACGACACGGTCGAGCACTTCGCCGGACAGCACGTTTTCAAGGCGAACGGCCCGATAGTCGAATTGCTGAAGGAGCGGGGCGCGTTGCTCGGGAACGAAGCGCTTTCGCACTCCTATCCTCACTGCTGGCGGTGCCACAACCCGCTCATCTACCGCGCAACGCCGCAGTGGTTCATCTCGATGGACCGCACGAACCTGCGTGGCCGCGCCGTCGACGCGATCGGAAAGGTCGAATGGGTGCCGGGCTGGGGCCGTGAACGGATGGCCAGCATGATCGCTAACCGTCCGGACTGGTGCATCTCGCGCCAGCGGGCGTGGGGCGTCCCGATCACGGCCTTCTACTGCGAAGGCTGCGACGACGCGCTCATCACGCCGGAAGTCATCGAACACGTCGCATCGATCTTCGACGAGGAAGGCGCCGATGCGTGGTTCGCGCGGCCGGCGACGGAGCTGATGCCGCCTGGCTCGTCGTGCGCGGGTTGCGGCGGGACGGCGTTCCGCAAGGAGACCGACATCCTCGACGTGTGGATCGATTCGGGCGCGTCGTCGATCGCGGTGCTGAAGCGCCGCGGGATGAACTGGCCGGCGGATATGTACCTCGAGGGCAACGATCAGTTCCGCGGCTGGTTCAACTCGTCGCTCATGCTCGGGCTCGAGTGCGAAGACGCGCCGCCGTACCGCACGGTGCTCGTGCACGGCATGACCGTCGACGAAAAGGGCGAGAAGCTCTCGAAGTCGAAGGGCAACGCGCCGGACCTCGACGCGATGATCCGCAACAGCGGAGTCGAGTTGCTGCGGCTCTGGGTCGCGTCGGTGAACTACCGTGAAGAGATACCATATTCGAAGGACCTCTTCGCGCGGATATCGGAAGCGTACCGGAAGATCCGCAACACGGCGCGATACGCGCTCGGAAATCTGCAGGGTTTCGATCCGGCGACGGATCGTGTGCCGTACGACGAGATGGAAGAGATCGACCGGTGGGCGCTGGCCGAGCTGAACCTGCTCGTCGCGGAGGTGCGCCAGTCGTACGCCGACTACGCATTCCACGGCGTCTTCCACGCGATCTACAACTTCTGCTCGGTCGAACTGTCGGCGATCTACTTCGACGTGCTGAAGGACCGGCTCTACATGCAGCCGCCGGGCTCGCCGGCGCGCCGTTCTGCGCAGACCGCAGTGTACGAGATCATCGATCGGCTCACGCGGCTCCTCGCTCCGATCCTCGCGTTCACGGCCGAGGAAATCTGGGAGCACGTCCCGGGCGCGACGGCGCGGTCGGAATCCGTGCACCTCGCGCTCTTCCCGGACGTCGAGCCGACGTGGGACGACGAACCGCTCGCCGAGCGGTGGGAAGAGCTGCTCGTCGCGCGCGAGTCCGCGCAGAAGGCGCTCGAGGCGAAGCGCGCCGCAAAGGAGATCGGCTCGTCGCTCGAGGCGCACGTCACGCTGCACGTGCCGAACGCGCAATACGAGCTGCTCGCCGGTGCGCGGACGCTGCTCGAGGATCTGTTCATCGTGTCGTCCGTCGCGGTCGAGCCGTCGGAGGCCGAGGCGATCTCCGCCGACGTACGGAAGGCGGACGGTGCGAAGTGCGAGCGCTGCTGGCATTATCGGCCGAGCGTGGGCGGGGACGCCGGATTGCCGACGATCTGCGCACCGTGCGTGACGCAGGTGCGCGACGGCTGGCCCGAGATCGTCGAGGTCGGATCGTGACGGCGCGGCTCGTGTATGCGGCGATCGCGGCCGCGCTCGTCTTGGCCGACTACGCTTCGAAGCAGTGGGCGTACGGGCGGCTGCGGACGGGACCCGACATCGAGGTGATCCCGGGGCTTTTGAGTTTCGTGTATGCGGAGAATCCGGGCATCGCCTTCAGCCTGTTCAACTCGGGGTCGTCGACGACGCGTTGGCTGCTCGTCGGGTTCTCGCTCGCAACGGCAATCGCGGTTGCAGTGGCTGCGTTGCGGACGCCGGCAAGCGACTGGCGATCGCAGACAATCTGTGCGCTGCTGTTCGCGGGCATCGCCGGCAACCTCATCGACCGCGTTCAGACTGGGCGCGTGATCGACTTCATCGATGCGTACGTCGGGACGTCGCATTGGCCAACGTTCAACGTGGCGGATTCGGCGATCTCGGTCGGGGCCGTGCTCCTCGCTCTCGAGTTGTTCCGGAAGCCGGAGCCCGCCGAGGCCGACGTGAAGTCGGGCAACGAATCGGCACAGAATTCCTGATTCACATCCGTCCCTTTGCGCCTCTGCGTTCTGTCTTCCGGTCAGAACAGGCAGAACGCAAAGTCGCAAGGAAGACAACCGAATTGCAGGAGACACCTTCGTGAGACTATCCATCATCCCAGTTCTGCTCCTCGCCCTGCTTCCCTCCGGCATCCCGGTCATCCCCACGGTGCGCGCGGCCTCGCCGTTCGACGAACACTTCACATCGAAGACCATGCGCGTCGATTACTTCCACACAGGGAGAACAGGTCACGAAGTGGTGAGTCTCGACGAAGTCGTTTCCGACGGCCCGTGGGCCGGAAGTCGAACGAAGCTGGTCGATGAAACGAACCTTGGCGCGTACCTCTTCGCGGTTGTGGATCCGGATACGCAGCGCGTGCTTTACTCGCGGGGATTCGGGAGCATCTACGGCGAATGGGAGACGACGCCCGAGGCGAAGCTCAACTACCGGACGTTCCACGAGTCGCTCCGCTTTCCCTGGCCGAAGGAAACTGTGCAGGTCGTGCTGAAGCGCCGGCAAGCCGATTCGACGTTCCGCGAGATCTGGTCGACGCTCGTCGATCCGAACTCGCGGTTCGTGAATCCAGCGGATCGCGCACCCGCTGGAAAGGTCTCGTCGCTCATCGACAACGGCTCTCCGTCGGAGAAGGTTGACCTCCTGCTCATCGCCGAGGGCTACACGGCGGCCGAGATGCCGAAGTTCCGGGCCGATGCGGCCCGGCTCACCGCGAAGATGTTCGCGACTGAGCCGTTCAAGAAGCGGATGAAGGACTTCAACGTTCGGCTGCTCGAGTTGCCGTCGCTCGAGTCGGGCGTGCACCAACCGCGGACGAATCAGCCGCGACGGACGGCGACAGGCGTGCAGTACAACATTTTCGACAGCGAGCGGTATGCGCTCACGATGGATAACAAGGCGTTTCGCGACGTCGCCTCGTCCGCGCCGTACGAGTTCGTCGAGATCCTCATGAACGAGGAGCAGTACGGCGGCGGCGGGATCTTCAACGACCAGGCGACGACGTCGGTCGACACGGCGTTCGCGGAGTACGTGTTCGTGCACGAGTTCGGCCATCACTTCGCGGCGCTTGCGGACGAGTACTACACGTCGGACGTGGCGTACGAGACCGGCGTCGTCGACCGGCCCGAGCCGTGGGAGCCGAACATCACGGCGCTGAAGGATCCGGCGAAGTTGAAGTGGCGCGATCTCGTCGAGGCGGGAACCGCATTGCCCACGCCGTGGTCCAAGGAGGAGTACGAAAAGCACAGCTACGGTATCCAGCAGCGGCGGCGCGCGCTTCGCGCGTCGGGCGCGCCGGAGTCGGAGATGAATGCACTCTTCCGCGAACAGCAGACCTGGGAGACGAAGCACCTGTCGACGATGCCGACGTCGGGGAAGGTGGGTGCGTTCGAAGGGGCGGGGTACGAGCAGAAGGGGCTCTACCGGCCCGAGGCGGACTGCATCATGTTCACGCGGGACGAGGTGGGCTTCTGCCGCGTCTGCAGCCGCGCGATCGAGCGGATCGTCGATATGTATTCGCGGCCTTGAGCCGCGAGCGGTAGCGAGCCGGCCGTGCAGACGGTCGTCGGATCCGACGACCGTCCTGCCGGCCGCGTCGTCTTCCTACATTCGCGAGGAAGGGAGGCGTTATGCTCGATGCGTACGAACGAACGGAAACGGACCGGGTGTCTCGACGCGCGCTCGTGTTCCGGCTCCTCGTCTGGATCGTTCTGGCGATCGGAAGCTTCGTAGCGCTCC
Organism: Blastocatellia bacterium; assembly: GCA_021463145.1. Classification (GTDB taxonomy): domain Bacteria; phylum Acidobacteriota; class Blastocatellia; order UBA7656; family JADIYM01; genus JADIYM01. The sequence continues at coordinate 7,514 of JAJTWZ010000080.1, forward strand.
TCGCCGTGTACATCGTCCAGCCGCTCGTCGGTAGTGTCTCGCGGGTCGACCGCGGATATGCGGTCGATCCGCAACGACTCGAAACGCACGTGCGCGTGCTGTCGCAGGACTTAGGCCCTCGTGACGTCGAGCATCCAGAGAACCTCGATCGATGTGCCGACTACATTCGCTCGGAGTTCGAACTTGCGGGTGCCCAGGTCTCAGGTCAGCCGTTCGAGCGAAATGGTGTCACGTATCGGAACGTCAGCGCGAAATTCGGTCCGGAGTCGCCAGAAATCGTCGTCGTCGGCGCGCATTACGACACGGCGGGACCTCGGCCCGGGGCCGACGACAATGCGAGCGGCGTGGCGGGACTGATCGAGCTCGCCGGATTGCTGGGACGGTCAGAACTTTCAATGCGGGTTGAGCTCGTGGCCTACACGCTCGAAGAGCCGCCAGCGTTTCGGACGAAGGACATGGGCAGCGCGGTACACGCGCGATCACTCACGGCTTCCGGAACCGAGGTCCGGGCGATGATCGGGCTCGAGATGATCGGACATTTTTCAGACGCACCGAACAGTCAGCGCTATCCGATCGGCGCGCTCGGAATGCTCTATCCGAACACGGGCAACTTCATCGCCGTTGTCGGGCGCGTCGGCGGCGCGAATCTCGTTCGTACCGTGAAACGCGCGATGTCCGAGTCGTCCTCATTGCCGGTCCATTCGCTCAATGCGCCGAGCTTCGTACCCGGCATCGATTTCTCGGACCACTTGAATTATTGGAATGAAGGCTTTCCGGCGGTAATGGTGAGCGATACATCGTTCTATCGGAACCGGAACTACCACACGATCAACGACACGGCGGACACGCTCGACTATCTGCGCATGGCTCAGGTCGTCGTCGGGGTACACGCGGCGGTGCTGGTACTCTCGGAGTCGTAATGCTCTTGCCTGCGTCTGCGTCTAACGATGTTCATATGCGAATACTGATCGCCATCGTCGAGGAATCCAGACCGAGGGTGTTGGCTTCGCGTGTCGCATCGGGCTGCTCGATCTCGTGCGCGAAGGATGGGCAGGTGCGCCCACGAACGGGTTGCCGTGCTGGAAGCTTCCGCACAGCACCGAGCGGGCCTTTTCGGCGAAGCCGGTGCCCGCTCGAGGAGGTCTTGTTAGGCCTGTCAATGGCCGAAAGGGATTCCATCGAAGAAGCGACAATGACCGAAGGAGCCTATGAGGAATGCAGGGCTGTCGCCACGGACTTTTCCGTTGGCTGTACGCGGAGGATTGCATGAGTCCACTGGGGCATCGCGCCGGAGGGAAGCAGAGTTCGTGGCAATTCAACTCGTCCGGGTTCGCAGGCGAAGGGGATTCGGCCGTGCTGTCGCTGTTTGGCTTCCTGGACTCGGTGCTTCGCGGCATCGGACAGGTGATGCTGCAGAACAACAGCTTTACCGGCCTGTTGTTCCTCGCCGGAGTTTTCTACAGCTCAGCCGCTTCCGGCTGGGCTGTCCTGCTGGGTGCGACGGCGAGCACGGCGACGGCCGTGCTGCTCGAGGTTGACCGATCCCAGGTGCGGGACGGGCTCTTTGGCTTCAACGGCGCGCTCACAGCAGTCGCGCTCGCACTGTTTTTCGAACCTGGAAGTCTCGTATGGAGCTATGCGGTCTTTGCGGCGGCCTGCTCGACGATTCTGATGGCCGCGGTGGTGCGACTCACCGAGACCTGGAAGATCCCCGCGTTGACGGCGCCGTTCGTCGTCACGACGCTCTGCTTCGTGATGGCCAGCGCCCGCTTCAGAGGTCTGGACCCGACCAGCGTGCTGCCCGTGGCGGCGCTTCCGGCACCGGCGGCGGCAGGAGGCGCGGTTACTTCTCACGCGGTCGTCGAGGGCGTCCTGACCGGCCTGGCGCAGGTGTTTTTCCAAGGCAGCGCGGTCGCGGGATTGATCCTCGCCGCAGGACTCCTGATCAACTCGAGAACGGCATTTGTCGCGGCGATCCTTGGATCGCTCGGCGGGCTGCTGGTGGCCTGGGGACTGGGAGCAGCCGAACCGTCGATTCGGTCAGGCCTGTTCGGCTTCAACTCGGCGCTTACGGCAATTGCCGTGAGCGGCGGGCGGTTCGCACCGAGCTCTGTATCGTTTGTTTACGGCACAGTCGCCGTCGCCGTGACAGCCGTCGTTTACGCGGCCGTTTCAGGCGCCCTCGAACCGTTGGGGTTGCCGGCCCTGACATCCCCTTTCGTGCTCGTCGTCTGGGTTTTTCTTCTGGCGAGCAATATGTTCGGGCGTCTGCGGGACACGAGCGCCGCTTAGGGTCCCGCGCCGCCGCTCCCCCGGGGGGCGGATCTCCTGTACGTATTGCTACGACGACGCCCGCGAATCGGGCTGCCGCACGGACGAGTAAATCCGGAGCGCAATCGGCGCGGCCACCGCCACCAGGAACGCAAGCAGCCACACGTAGAAGCCGGCGTGCAGGAAGCTCACGGTCTCCTTTCTCACTGCGGCCTCGTCCATCGGAATGCTCGCCCCCACGATCAGAAACGAGCTGAGCGCGACCACGAGGCCCAGCATTGCAATGATCGCCGAAGCGATCCACCACCTGAGAAGGCACGCAAGCCACGCCAGCCAGAGCAATGGATTGGCGAACCACGCGAACTGCCCGATGAAGATCCCCATCAATCCCATTAGGAGAATCTGGGCGCCGAACCAGTGCGGCTCGTTGCCACTTTCGAATGCGAGTACTGGAAGGGCACAGGCGACGACGAACAGGAAGAAGCTGACAAGCACGGCTGCGAATGCCCAGATTCTGGGGAGGAGCTGTTTATCCGTCATGGGAGTTTCAATCGTGCGGTTCCGGATTTTGCGGAGACGGCAATCAATGGGCCTGAGTCACACTGCGAGGTGAGCCGGCAGATGGCAACGAGACGACGCGCGTGCGCCGCTACCGGGTTTTGCTCCGCACGGCTCGCGATGCCGAATCGACACTGCTTACACGTGCGCGAGCGCCTGGAGGGCGGGCATGTCGCGCACGACCAGCATCGACCGCCTGCTCTCGATGATGCGTCGCCGTCGTAGCTGGCCGAGGGCGCGCGTCACCGTCTCGCGCGAGCTGCCGATCATCTGGGCCATCTCGTCGTGGGTAAGAAGCAGCCGGATCCGAACGCCCTCCGCGACTCGTTCGCCGTCGGAGGCACACCTCGAAACCAGCAGCCGGGCAAGCCGCTCCGTGGCGGATCCCGACAGCGCGATCGACTTCACCTGTTCGTGAGCGTCGTGCCAGGCGCAACTCATCAGCTTCGCGGCCCTCAGGCAGACGTCTCCGTGCGCAGCGAGAAACTTCGTGAAGTCGTCTTTCTTTACGAACTGGAACTGACATACGCCCAGCGTCTGAGCCGTCAGTTCGTACGGCCGTCGCGAAATCACCGCGCTCAGCCCGAGCACTTCGCCCGGGCCGACAACCCGCTCGATGAGCGTCTTGCCGTCGTTAGATCCCGAGAACAGCTTCACGTGGCCCGAGCAAATGATGAAAACTCCGAGCGGTTCCTGACCCTCCAGAAACACGACCACGTCGTCCGGAAAGACCGTCGTGTACTTGATATCGTCGAGTTGCGCGAGTGCGTCGTCGGGCATGTCGCAGAAAATGCGATCGAAACGGACGGTGCAGGAAGTGCACGCTTCGGCGATGTCGAGGTTGTACTGGACTCTCATGGATAGCCTCGCTGAACTTGTGCTCAGGTTCTGGCCGCGGCGCTTTGCCATTGCGGCTTTCGTTTTTCGAGGAAGGCTCTCATCCCTTCTTCACAGTCGGGACACCCAACAAGCAGTTCGGCACAGATGCCGTCCGCCATAGTCAACGCCTCTGAAGGCGAGCGGTCAAGCGAACCGAGAATCGCGCGCTTCAATCCTCGCAGCACCGGCCCGCTCATGGAAGCGAGCTTCGAGGCGAGCGAAGCGGCTTCGTGCTCGAGTTCATCGTCCGGGACCGCGCGTGTCGCGAGTCCGTAAGCCACGGCCTTCGCCGCTCCTATCGACTCGCCCAGCATCAGAAGCTCGAACGCGCGCTTCAGGCCGCAGAGCCTTGGAAAGCTCGATGCCGCAGCCGGCGCGATGGCGGCCAGCTTGATTTCGGGCTGCCCAAACTTCGCGCTCTCGGCGCATACGACGAAATCGCACGCCGTCGCCAGTTCGCACCCGCCACCCAGCGCGACCCCGTGGACGATAGCGACCGTCGGGATCTCGATCGAGGCGAGCAGGTCGAGCGTGGCGTGAAACACCGAGAGCATTTCCTCTGCCCGGTCCGGCAGGTGCTCGGCAACTTCCACGCCCGCGGAGAACACCTTGCCCTTTCCCGAGATCGTCAGCACCCTTGCTGACGGGTCGGACCGAACGGACTCGAGCGCCCGGTTCAGCTCGCCGAGCATTTCTATGTCGAGCACGTTGAGTGGAGGACGCTCGAGCGAGATCGACACGATGCCATCCCGTTCGCTGACGCCAAGGTTCTTGAATGAAGCCGCGCTCATCGATTGGTACCTGTCCAGTTCGGTGACGAAGATTCCCTGGAGCGCCGCCCGCCCCGGATTACGCAAATGCGCGTCTGATCGGCTGGCCCTCTTGCGCAGCCGCCAGGTCGCCGTCGTGGGCGCCTGCCGTCGCATCCGCCGACACTCTGCCGGGGAGCATCTCGAGCCGGCGCAGTCCGAGCAGCGCGGCCCCGAGCGCGCAGACGTACTCGCTGTCCTTTGGCACGTTCACGCGAGTGCGGAGTCGGTCTTCGAGCGCGGCAATCATTCCGCGCTGGCGCGCGACGCCGCCGATGAAGACGAGGTCTCCGGAGAATCGCGTCCTCTTGAGCAGGAGCGACGACCGGTCCGCCAGCGAGTCGTAGATCCCCCGCAGGATGTTCTCGACCGTCACGCCACTGCTGACGTGGTTGATGATCTCGCTTTCAGCAAGCACGGCGCACACGCTCGAGATGGGCTGCGGGCTCTGCGCCTTCATTGCGAGGTCTCCGACGTCTTCGATTCCGACCTCCAGGTACTTCGCCGCGCGGATGATGAAGCTGCCGGAACCTGCCGCGCACTTCTCGTTCGTCTTGAAGTTGCGGACGCGGCCCGACTCTCCAAGGCCGATGGCGCGAGTCGTCTGGCTCCCGATGTCGAGCACGAAGCCCGACTCCGGAAACAGTGTGAAAGCTCCTCGCGCACCGCTCGTGATTTCGGTGATCTGGATATCGCGGAAGCCGACGGCGTGTCGGCCGAAGCCGGTCGATGCCACGTACGTGACATCGGTCTCGCCGAGTCCGGCTCCTTCGAGCGCGGAGTTTAGCGCCTTGCGCGCGGCCTCCTCCAGGTGAGCGCCCGTCCGGACGGCACCCTTCGCTACGACACGGGGTTCACCGCCCCTGGATGTGGACGCGAGGACGACCGCTTTGGTCATTCCAGTTCCGACGTCTATTCCGGCAACGTAAGTCATACTGCGGTCCTCCAGACGCCCGACTCGAAACTGGCGTCCACCCTGTCGAGCGCGTGAAGCGCCGCGCCGAGCGCGCCCGCGAAGTGCGCCTGCGGACTGACCTGCAGCGGTACTCCGAGCACTTCCTCGAGCGCGGCGACCATTCCCTCGTTGCGCGACACGCCTCCAGTGAGCGTTACCGACGGCTCGAGTGGAACGCGGCGAGCGAGCGAGACCGTGCGCTTGGCGATCGCCAGATGGACGCCGCGCACGATGTCTTCCGGCTTCTTGCCCAGTGCGAGATAGGAGAGGATGTCGGACTCGACGAAGACCGTACACACCGTGGTGATCTTTACCGGGTGGGTGGCCTTCGCCGACAGGGCTCCGAATTCGGCCAGTCCGAGCCCCAGCACCTCGGCCGCGTTGGCGAGGAAGCGTCCGGTTCCCGCCGCGCACTTGTCGTTCATCACGAAATCCAGCACGTGCCCGTTGTCGTCGACGCTGATGGCTTTCGAGTCCTGGCCGCCCATGTCGATCACGGTTCGCGTGTTCGGGAAGAGCGCGTGAGCGCCTCGGGCGTGGCAGCTGATTTCGGTCATCTGGGCGTTGCCGAACGCGATCTTGTAGCGGCCATAGCCCGTGCCGACTACGAATCCAACGTCGGCCGGCTGAAGCGATGCTTCACGGCAGGCGACGTTGAACGCGTTTTCGGCGGCTCTTGTCACGCTTGCGCCGGTGTCCACGATCGCAAAGGCAACGGGTCCGGCATTCTGCTCCACGATGGCGGCTTTGGTCTGTGTCGACCCTACGTCGACTCCTGCAGCGAATCGCATTGGCCTACCCCACGTGCGCGCTGGTGCGCGCCGACTTGTGCATCTCCAGTGCCTCGAAGTAGGCGTCGACGCGGGTCTGGAGTTGCGCCGTTGAGAAGTACCTCGGGTCCGCGAGATCGGACTCGACGTAGAGAGTCGGGACGCCCAGCGTCCGGCTGAAGTACTCGCGCATGTCGCCCTGGCCCGCCGAGAAGAGCCTGCAGCTCTTCACGAAATGGATGATGACGCCGTCGGCGTCCCACTCCTCGACGTACCGTTTGATCTGTTCGTTGCGCTGTTGCATGTTCCGGTTCGTGACGTTGTGCTCGATCATGTGCAGGGCAATCGATTCGAACGGATTGTCAGGATCGTGCCGGGCGCCGAACTCCCACAGTCCGCCGACGGTCGAATAGGTCGACGCAACCGCGCACGCGTTCCACTTCGCGAACATGTCACGGAAGGCGCGGAAGTGCGGATAGGGAGGCGGGCCCTCGAATACGAGCCTGAAGCGCTCACGGACGCCCGCTTCTCGATCCAGTTCGGCCTTCAGTTCGAGCTCCTCGAGCGCCTGCTTGAAGAACGCGACACCTTCGCGAGTGGCGCGGTGCACGTAGAGCGGACCCATAAGCGTTATCGCGTCGAAGTATGCGTCGAACGGCGACGGGGAGCGGCGGGCCAGGTGCTTGATCTTCGACCAGTATTCCTCGACCTGGCTCGAGCACCACACCGCCTCGCGCAGCTTGTCCATGTCGAGCTGCTTTCCGGTGATCTCCTCGAGCTTCACGACGAGCTCCTTGAGCTGGCGGACGACGTAGGCGATCGCGTCGGCGCTCGGCTCTCCGGCTCTGAGGAACGGCACGTCGAGAACGTAGAGCGGCGCTTCCATGATCACCGAGACGTGCTCGAACCACTTGACGTAGGTGTTGCACCCGACGAAGTTGCAGAGCACGAGTGCGGGCTTGGGCAGCGGACTGCCCGTCGGGGTGATGCCCTTGAAGTAGGCGCCGATGTCGGCCTTCACGTAGGCGCAATTGTCCGACGCATAGCCGAACTCCTCAGCGGCGAGAATCGGTTCGAGCGACTGCCGGCGGATGGCGAGTTGAAGCGCATTCACCTCCGGATAGAGAGGAAGCACGTCGAACGCCTGGGTGAGCTCGACGCATGCGCCCGAGACCATCATCGAGGCGGCCGGCGGTGTGCCCGTCTCGGCCGACTCCGCCAGCTTCTGATACCAGTCGACCATCAGTTCCTTCTGCCGCTGGTGAAGGTTGCTGCGATATTCAGTTCGATCGGTTTGTTGCATTGTCGTTCTTCCAGTTCAGGCGAAGAGGAGTGACTCGGCGAAGGTCTCGACCTCCATCCGGAGGTTCTCGAACGTGAACAGCTTCTCCTCGAATTCGATGAGCAGATGCGGGATGCCTTCCTTCTCGAGTTCCTGTTTGAAGAGCACGTAGTCGAAATAGGCGGGCTCGCAGAACTTCGCGACGAGCATGATCACAGCGTCTGCCTTTCGGTTGCGGACCTTCTCGACCAGGCCCTGCGAACGGGGCTTGCGGAAGTCGTGACGGACCGACGAGTAGACGGACTTGTCGAGGTAAGCCTGTGCAAGCGCCATCATCGGGTCGCCATCCGTCGAGATGTCTTCCGTGAACCAGCGGCGCCCGATCGTCAGGTCGTCGTCGACCACGTAGCAGCCGGCCTGCTCGATGATGCGGACGACGTCGATCGGCGGCTGTTCGCAGAACGCTCCTTCGACGACGACCCGGATCGAGTCTCGCGCTTTCGCGGCACGCCCCTCGAACTCGGCTCCCGCCGCGACGAGCATTTCGGTGTGTTGCTCGACAGGGAGATAGTTGCCGGCTCTGACGAGTGCATAAAGTTCCGAGGCCTTCATCAGGTGAGGCCGCTCGGCGCGCCAGTCGCAAAGCGAGCGGGTGAGTGCGCGGTTCTCGTTGAAGGACTCGATGGCATGCAGGACGGCGACTTCGTCGTACGGCTCGCCGCCAAGTTCCTCGAGCCGGGCTGACAGGCGCCGGTACTCGCTCGCAAGGAACTCCGCCGCCGCCGGAGAGGATGGATTGTGCGGAAGGTGCAGGAAGTCGACGTACTTCTCGGGGAAGTTCCTCTGCATCACGTAGCAGAGGTTTCTCGCCGAGTCGCAGATCGACGTGAAAAGCAGGGCGTCGAACGCGGCCAGATGGTCCGTCATTCCCAGTTCGAGCGTCGTCTTGACGATCGAGCAGATGAACGAGCCGAAGCGAGCATCGGCGTGCTGGATGTCCAGCCTGTCGCCGGCGCCGGCCAGTCCGACCGGCAGCATCCCCGCGGCGTGGATGATCTCCGCCGGTGCATAGACCGGGAAGTAGCCGACGGCCTTACCGCCGGTCCGATCCTTCCAGTCACGCACGGTCTTGAAGTCGATGTCCGAGATGATGTCTTCGCAGGTGACGTAAAGGTCGTTCATGATCAACCCACCATGTTCAGGCCGCCGTTGACGCTGACCACCTGTCCGGTGATGTAACTGGAGGCCGGGGCGCAGAGGAAGACGGCCAGTGGCGCGACTTCGTCAGGCGTGCCCATGCGCTTGAGGGGAATCAACCCCACGATCGCGTCGAGGATTCGATTCGTGAGCGGATCCTCGCGCATTTCTTCGAGCAATGCCGTGTCGACGAGACCCGGGCAGATGACGTTGACGCGGATGTTGTCGCGCGCGTGCTCGCGCGCGAGTGTCTTGGAGAAGGCGATAGTTGCGGCCTTGGCGCTCGCGTAGATTGCTTCGCCGAAGGAACCGACGCGCGCCGTGTCGGAACTGATGTTTACGATGGATCCGCCCTTTGCGGCCACCATCGACGGAAGCACGGCGTGGCACGTGTGGACGACGCCCTTGAAGTTGATGGAAAGCACGCGGTCCCACAGCTCGGGAGTGGTCTTGATGAATGGCTTGAGCTGGTCCCATCCTGCGCTGTTGATCAGCGAATCGATCCTGCCGAAGCGCTCCATCGCCGTGGCCGCGAGCTGCTCGGCATCGGCGAGCGACGTAACGTCGGTCTGGATGGCGGCCACCGTGCGGCCCGTGGCCTCGGAGATTTCTCGCGCCGCGGCTTCGCCTTGATCGGCACGCAGGTCGCCGATGACGACGCTCGCGCCGGCTGCGGCGAGTGCGTGGGCGATCGCGCGCCCGATGCCGCGGGCGCCGCCGGTGACAATTGCGACCTTGCCCTCGAGTTCGTTCTGGTTCATCACAGTTTGAACAGCTCGACCGCGTTGTCGCGCAGGAGCTTCCTCTTCGAGTCTTCGCGCAGGCCGAGCTCGTCGAGCTGGCGCAGGTTCTCGGCCCAGGGCAGTCCGTTCGTTCCCCAGACGCAGCGATCGGCGCCCATTCGGCTGTTGACGAACTGCAGAATGGGCGGCGAGAGGTACTTCGGCATCCAGGCATCGACGCCGAACCAGACGTTGTCCCACTTGTAACAGACCGAGATCAGCTCTTCGACCCACGGCCAGCCCGTATGAGAGGCGAGGATTCGCAGTTCGGGGAAGTCGCACGCCACGCGGTCGAGATAGATGGGGCGGCCGCAATCGCTCGGCATTGCCTCGAGCACGTGTCCCACCTGGACCGAAACCGGCACGTCCAGCTCCACGCATTTCGCATAGAGAGGGTACATTTTCCGGTCCGTCAGCGGGATGTCGAAGCCGTAGATGTGGACGTAAACGCCCTTGAATCCGTGTTCGCGGACGGCGGTCTCGATTTCACGAAGGCTGTCGGTTATGGCGAACGGGTTGTAGCCCGCGAGCCCGTAGAACCGGTCCGGATGGCCCTGCGTGTACTGGAGGACATCCTCGAGTCTGGTGTCCATGTACATCCACTGGCGCTTGTGCGACCACATCTTGCATTGGGCGATGAAGACCTTGCGGACGTCGGCTTCGTCCATGAGCTCGATCATCTTCTCGATGGACTCGTATCGGGGCAGTCCGCCGATCGAGCGTTCCATTCGGCACTCGAGCTCTCCACGCTTGGCCTCGTCCCATTTCTCCATGAAGTCGCGCGTCGCGACGTAGTACATGCAGTCGATGGCGGCACGGCCCGGAACTTCTTGAGGCTGGGTGACAGACACTGTTGTTTTCTTCCTGTTCGGCGAAAATTGTGAGGCGATCGGGACTCTAAGTGACGCGTGTCCGCACGCGCAGTGACGGTCGTCACGATTCAATGTGACGGACGTCACAATTCGGCCTTCGGAATGTGACGTGGGCCGGCATCGACACAGATGCTATTGGCGCGGCCGGGCTGACGATCGAGGCATCGAGGCGGTACGGATTCCGTGACTTCGGGCCTCGCAAGCGTTGCATCGGAAGACTTTCGAGCGCAGGCGCACGTTCGTCATCGGTGGTGAGTGAAAGTACGAGAGAGTGTCCGGCCGGGTGACGAGTGAGGGCTGGGAGTGCAGTCAACCGCGAAGCGTTCGGTGGAATGGCCGTGGGTCGCGCGCAGGCGAGTCCGCGACCGCGGAGATGTCGATGAAATAGCCGTGGGTCGCGCGCAGGCGAGTCCGCGACCCTGGCGACTTGGCGCCTCGCTCCGCGCGGTCGGGCCGTGGGTCGCGCGCAGGCGAGTCCGCGACCGCGGAGCGGTCGATGACATAGCCGTGGGTCGCGCGCAGGCGAGTCCGCGACCCTGGCGACTTGGCGCCTCGCTCCGCGCGGCCGGGCCGTGGGTCGCGCGCAGGCGAGTCCGCGACCGCGGAGCGGTCGATG
>JAJTWZ010000081.1 GCA_021463145.1 Blastocatellia bacterium
GGCCAAAGGTGACATGCCTCTTTGCCGGGACACAACGTCGATTGCGTCGCCACCGACGCGCATTGGGACGGACGATGCGACCGCTCCGCGGTCGGATCGAGGTAGGGGGCGCGTTCCGGGGGTCAGGGCGGATCGCTTCGCTCACCGCCCTGACCCCCGGCTATCTTCTGTGACCGCTTCGCGGTCCCATCGACCCAGCGGATCGGACCGGCCGCGGAGCGGTCGCACTGATTCGAAGGGGACGCAACACTTCAGCCCCGCATCGCGATGGTCAACGTGCGACAGCTCTCAAGAAACTCCCCTGTAACTTGTTGATTCCAGGTGCGGGCCCTTCCAAGTTTCAGCCTGCCCTGTCAGTGCAAAGCACTGAGTTGAACTCCGCTGGCGGCGCGACAGAGGCGGCTGTTCCGTGGGTCGCCCAGCGCTCGTTGCACTCGTCCGCACGCGACCCACGGCGGCTACGAGACTCTGCTGCCTCTGATCACGCCTTCCGTTTCATCGCTGAGGGCAGGCCAAAGGCGTGTCGGGACAACTCACGGGGATCTCGGAATCCTCATCTCGATCGGTACCATCCGGGCTACTCAAGATCGACGGTAAGCGACTACTCCAATCCACACTGATCAAACCTTCAAGTCCTGGCCCGTCCTTCAGCCATTCCGACTTTCATTCCCCACCTTGAATGCCCGCAGCGTCGGCGAAAGCAATGCCGCGAGTGCCACGGTAACGAGAACCGCGATACCTCCGAAGCCGACCGACACCGCCGGCCCGGCGAGCGCCGCGAGCGACCCCGCTTCCAGCTCTCCAAGTTGCGGCCCGCCCATGAAAAAGATCATGTTCACACTCGTCATCCGTCCGCGGATCGAGTCAGGCGTAGCCAGTTGCCGGATCGTTTGCCGCATTACCGTCGAAACGCTGTCCGCCGCTCCCGTAAATGCCAGCGCCACCATCGACAGTGGCAACCACGTCGACAGCCCGAATGCGACCGTGGCCAGTCCGTACACCGCGATGGACCACAGCACGGTCTTACCTTGACGCCTGACCGCCGGCATGAATGACATGATTGCGCCAGCGATCGCAGCGCCAGCCGGCGGAGCCGCATAGAGCAGTCCAAGTCCGCGCGCCCCAACCCCGAGTACCTGTGTTGCGAACATCGGCATCAGCGTGTTGGCGCAACCGAACAGAGTCGCAAAGAAATCCAGCAGCATCGTCGACCGGATAATTGGCGTCGAGAAAACGAACTGTAAGCCCTCACGAATGGCTCCGCTTCCCGGACGCGATGCCGGATCGACTCGTACCTCTGCGGAAATCGTGAACAGAGCCGCGATCATGGCCAGAAACGAAACGGCATCCACGCTGTAAACGATCGTCACTCCAAACCAGGCGATGAGGTTTCCCGCGATGGCGGGACCGATGACCGTCGCGATCTGCCAGGCGAGAATGTTCAGGCTGAGCGCGTTGGCGAGGTGCTCTCGCGGAACGAGGTTCGGAATCAGCGATGCGCGCGCCGGGTTGTCGAATGCCGTGACCGCGGCCGCGGCAGCTACTGCCAGGTAGATCATCCAAGGTCGCGTTGACCCGGTGGAGGCCGACAGCGCGAGTCCCGACGATATCGCCAGCAATGTCCCCTGCGTTACGATCAGCAGCTTTCGGCGGTCACGCGCGTCGGCGGCAACCCCGCCGAACAGCGCGAACGAAATGAGCGGAACTGCCTTGAAGAGACCGAGAAGGCCGAGAGCGAATGCGGAACCCGTCAGTTCGTACATCTGCCAGGTTAGGGCCACCTGCTGCATCTGCGTGCCGATAAGAGAGATGAACGATGCCGAGAAGAGCCGGCGGAAGTCGGCGTGCTTCAGCGCTACCGGTCCCGGTCCGGGCGGTGGCACTTCGTCGGTCTCCGATCCGTTCACCGGCACGACGTTTTCCGGTTCGACACGCTCGCTACGGCCGGTCCACTGCGAACGCAATACCGCCGATGCCAAGCCTGGCGGCCTCAGACTTCAGGGCCGCCGCGACCGGCGTCGGCCCCGAAAGAAACGTCGAGAACGTCGCGTTGGGCACCCACAGCGTGAGCTCCATTCGGGCACGGCCAACACCGGCGCCTTCGAATCCGGACGTGGCAGCCAGAGAAACCGGAACCAATGGCCTCAACCAGTCCTGAACCGCGCGCGCTCCGAGGCTCGACTCCAGTTTGAGAAGGAGGCGTGTCCAGACTCCCTCCGCGTCGGCCGAGGGCTTCGGGGGCAGGTCGCCGTCCGGGGCGCCGGGAACGGCTGAATTCCCGAAATCGAACGTAGCGCCCGAGAAGTCGGCGTTTACCCGCTCCGGTTCCCTCAGGGCCGAAACCAGAAGGCCGGGTCCTACCGCCTGACCCCGCGACTTCTTGTCACGCCACCACGCAATGGCGCGCTGAACATCGACCGATGGCCCGTCAGGAGTAAGCGATCCCGACTGCACGAGACGCAACGCCTCGGGAATTCCTGTGTGCGCCCGGATACCGCAGAGTTGAAGCGTTTCGACTATTCCGACAACGTGCGCAAGCGCATCGGCCGACGGTCCGTGTGTCGCGTAAATGTGGCGGGAAATTTCACTGGTCGCTTCACGTGCCTTGGGCGAGCGACCAGCAAGACGCTCGAGCCTGGCGCACTGCTCGCGCCAGAGACCACCCCGGGCCGTCGGCTCCGCGTTCTCTTCGGCCTCCTTTCTGAACGAATCGATGATCGCCTCGAACGGTAGCGAGAAACTCTCGCTCGGCTGGTAGTCGTCCGGCATCTCGAGAGTGATCGTAGCCTCGTTTACGAACCGTCCGTCGATCGAGTACGACTTGAGGAATCCAAGTCTCACGAGCTCGCGGCACGCGCGCTCGACCGGATCCTTGCACTTCGAGACATACTCGGTCGAAGGCTCCAACCCCAGACGCGTCTTGACGATCTCGGTAAATGGATAAACCGTCACGCCGGGACGCCCGAAAATATTGAGGTGCCGGAAAAGCCTTCGCCCGAGGAAGTCGTCGATCTTGAAGTAGAAGTCCGTGTCCAGCGCTCGCAGTTCACCGTTCTCGATGAGCTGGGCCATGGTCGGCGACCAGGCGAACCAGGCGTACCGGTTGCCCTCGAAGAAGGCATAAGAGTCGATGAGCCGCAGGCCGACGCTCGTTACCAGAGTGCCGTCCGACTGGAAGTACGCGTTCTTAACCGAGAGATCCACGCCCGAGAGCCGGTGCATCCGCTGCTCGATCAGCTGCTGGTTCTTTCCGGAGAGGTGCTTGATTCCGAGCCGCCGCAGTAGATCCGCCCGTTTGAAGTGGATCTTCCGGAGACGCATCATCACCTGCTTGGGATCGCCGCCGGAGCGTTCGATTTCGTCGTCGGTGACTATAAGCGTTGCGCCGGCCGATCCGGCAAGGTACTCGTGCGTGAACTGAATCAGAGCGATGAGAACGTCTTCGTCGCTCGGCTGTACGGGTCCTTTCGATCCGTAGACCTCGAGCGTCCGGGTCACGAGCCGGCCAGAGACCGGGCAGGAGATCGCGTCGTGAATAACCTTATAAGGAAGGCCCGGCTTGTGTTGCTCCTTGAGCTTGACACCTGCGCGCCCAGGGCGCGATATGGCCAGCGGGAAGGCGGCCAGCAGCAGGTGGTCGCCACCGTGGACCGGCGCTGGCAGGTGTGTCGGAACGACGGCGCTGAACTCGTCACCCGGGCGTCCGCTGCGTCCGCGCGACGTAGCCGAAGCCGCTGCCGCGACACCGTCGGTCGGACGAGGGTTCCGCTCTGACTTGCGCAGCGGCGTCGCGACGCCAATGGCGCCGTCCGCCGCTTCCTGGAGATTGCTCACCGCTGCTTCCTCCGAATCGCCGGAATCCGGCGGATAACCCGTGCTTCCAAGTATCCCCGGCTTCAGTGGCCGATCAACAGGTTTCGGCAGAGGTGCGACTTTTTTCTTCATTGGTGCTAGTTTCAGCGTCTTCTGGCGAACTTTTCGGATTCGCACGTGGCGGCGACATCGTACCTCAAGCGCAATTTCCGCGTAGGTACATGAAGAAAGTCCCCGAAACATCCCGGTTTTTCGGCCTGAGTACGAGAAATTTCGCCCGAAGTACGACCATCCGGGCTTCCAGGCGGCGTCTTTCCGCAACGGTGCGGTTTCACGGCTGGCACGCAGGATCGAGCCTGTTTTTCCGTCGGGGTACGAGTTAATCAGTGCCCGTTCAGGTGCTCACTACTTCATGTAACATGAGCAGAACTTCCTGGAAGTGTGACATATAAACAGCTTTCGCCCGTGGTACGTGTTGTTGAAGCATTGAGGAGAATGATAGGAATCGTGGCGTTATTGGTATTACCAATGGGCGCGAGTTTTGTTCCCATGTCATCCGCGGCCCGCTACTGCTTCCTTCTAACGTATTGATTTTAATAGTACTTTCTGCAGAAGTGCGAGTTTCTATCCAGGTACGACTTCGTAGCAGTAAGAATCCGGGTGGGGCCTTCTTCGAAAGTGCGACTTCCCTTCTTGGTTGTCATGTTTTGGTTGGAACCTCATGACATGACTCCAACCAGACCAAGAGAGTCGCGGCTCCTGAACTCGTACCTGTGCGGAAAGCGAAGCATCTTTGGCGGTGCCCGCGTTCCATTGTTACGTTCTTTATCGAAGCAGTGCCTTGAGCAACTTGACGAGTTCCGCATCCGCACGCTCGAGCCGGTTCAGGAATCGATCGGCGCGATGTCGCTCTGAACTCGGCAGCCGATCGATCAGGCCTTCCAGTCCCCCACCGCCAACCTCAGGACCAAGCGACCATCGCGACGCCAGTTTCTTTGCCCGTTCGGCAAGGTCGAGCGCACTGACAGCTGCCTCGGCTACCGGGACAACCGGCGAGGCGCGTCTTGTGGCCGGCTTCGGCTTGGGAGATGTCTGCTCGGTCTCATCCGCCACCTCATCGGACCGGTGGAGTCGCCTCAGGACTTCCTCGATCGCATCGCTGTCAGGCGGCTCCAGCGCAAGGAGCGCGTTGAGATCCTTGACGGCGGTTGACAGGAACCGGTTCGGAACACTCTCGCTCGAGGCAATTGAGCCGACGCGCGCAATGACGTCCTCACGGAGCACGACGTTCGAGTTACCGCTCCGCTTTGCGGCAAGTTGGCCAATCGTGAGCGATCGCCGTGCGTCGAGGCCTTGCAACGCCGCGGTCTTCGCGGCTCCCTCGAGCGCCATGACCGGCAACCCCCATCGGTGGAACCAACGCAGGTTACGACGCTCGCCCAGCGCCGCCAGTGCCTCGTCACAGGCCGCCACGACTGCAGTTGACTCGTCGGAGAGCTTGCCGGTGCGATCTTGCTCGTTGAATGCGCGATTTACTGCGTACTTGACTCGATCTACGGCATCGTCACCCGAATATCCAAGTCTCTCTGCGAAAACCGTAGTCAGGAAGATCGCCCGGTCGTAGTCGGTATGATCCTGCCGGGCTTCGTTAGAGGCGATCTCATGCATGAGTCGCTCGCCAGGGCCATACGAATCCCGAACGACTACCGCCTTTACTTCTTCTATCCCGAGATCTTCGAGCGCCCTGAGCCGCCTGTGTCCGGACAAGCAGCGGTATCGGTGAGCCGTACCGGGCTCGACGTCTTCGGCGCGTAGGGGTTGAACCAGGACCGGTTCGATCTGCCCGAGAGCCCGGATGCTCTCGACGAGTTGGCGGAGGGCGGCTTCGTCGATATGGGTTCGCGGTTGTTCTGGATCTGGTTGAATTTCGGCGAGTCGAAGCCAGACGAAACCGGTCTGGTCGCCGACACCGGCCGTAGCGCTTCGTCCGGACGTCACCGCAGACTTGGAATTCTGAAGAAGTGCGTCCTTGAGTTTCTTGTTCGCCATGGTGGATTACCGCCTGGTCGAATGGCCGCGAGTCCCGCTGCCGGTGGTACGAGCCTTCGGCGAATCGCCGAAGGCTCGCATGACCTCCGCCGCGAGCTTGTCGTACATTGCCGCCAAAGCCTTCGTTTCCGGGTAATAATGCAGGGGCAAACCAAGCCCGCTCGCCGCAATGGCCTGAACGCGGTACGGAATGATCGTGTCGAATAGCGGAGTGCCAAGGCGTTCTGTGACGTCGCGCATGGCTTCCAGGTAAATCGAAGTAGTCTGCGTCCTGATCTGAGCGAACGTCGCGAGCACTCCGACCAATCGCAAGGAGGGATTGAAAACTTCTCGAACGTCCGAAATGGTGTCGAGCATCCGTGCGAAGCCGCGCATCGCGTAGGCCTCGACCTTCGTCGGGATTATCACGGCGTCCGCCGATGCCAGGACCATTGCCACCGGCAGAACCTGCTGTGGAGGCAAATCGATTACGGCATAATCGTAGGCAGACCACTGGTCCGAGGTCGAGACGGCTCCGCGCTTACGACCGTCAGGGAGTCCAGTGACAAGTCGCGCCAGACGCAGTTCGGGTTCGTCGGGATATCTGCGCGCAAGCTCGGACGCGAATCGCGAATGAAATCCGTCGGCAAGCGCTTTGGCGCGGGCTCGGCGCGAATCCGGTCCGGCAAGCTTCGGGACGCCAAGCCTGTCGATTGCGGCGTCGTAGACGGGCAATACCTCGAGCCGGCCGAACTGCGTTGGTCTGACGGCATCGGCGAGGTCGCATTCGCCGAGGACGTAGTCGAAGCTTGTCGGGCCATCGTCTTCGTGCGGCCTGATTCCAACGGTCATAGTAGCGTCGGCCTGGGGATCGAAATCGACGAGAAGGACGCGATTACCGGCCTTGTCGAGTGACGAGGCGAGATTTACCGCGGCCGTCGTCTTACCGACTCCGCCTTTTTGTGCATTGAGTGCGAGGATGCGTGTGGACACCGTGAACCGTTGTACACGGACAGCCCGGGAAGATCAAGTGGAAGCGGGTGACTGACAGCGTGTCAGTCGACTGTAGTTTTCCGCGCAGGTACGACTTTGGTGTGTTTGCAGGGTATTCAGGGACGAGCACAGCGTGAGTTTTATTGGATTTACGGTGACTGACACTGTGTCACTCGTACTTCTACGGAAATAAATGACGGGACCGTGGAGGACCCGGTCGCCGTCGCTCCCGGTACCGATCGGTACGGTCTCGCCGATGTCAGATCGGTACCGGGAGCGACAGCAACCGGGTCTCTTGCGTATCGGCGAGTCTGGATGATCAGGACCGGCCCGTATCGGCGGGTCTGGACGACCAGGATCGGCCGCGGGCGTGGATTGCAGCGTGGCGAGGGTCGGCCGGTGAGGGTCGCGATCCCGGTGAGTGGCATGTGCCGGGCGACCCACCCGGTCGCTGTCGCTCCCGGTACTGATCGGTACGGACTCTCCGATGTCAGGTCAGTACCGGGAGCGACAGCGACCGGGTCGACCGTCCGTATCGGCGGGGTTGGATGATCAGGGCCGTCCGTATCGGCGAGTCTGTAGGATCAGGACCGCCCGTATCGGCGGGTGTGGATGACCAGGACCGGCCGCAGGCGCGGATTGTGGCGTGGCGAGCGTCGGCCGGTGAGGGTCGCGATCCCGGTGAGCGGCGTGTGCCGGGCGACCCATCCGGCCGCTGTCGCTCCCGGTACTGAACTTGCCGCGGGAGGGAAGGGGAGGGACGGAGTTGCGCTGCTACCGGCCTCCGTAAAGCACGACTGACACCGTGTCAGTCGTGCAGGCACCTGAAAACCGCGTGTGATTCCGTTTGCCGATGTTCCACGGCGACAGGTGCATCACGCCAGTATGACCGCAAAATGCCGATTCTCATGCACATACGCGCCGACAGGGAAGTGCGGTTCCCGTGAAACGCGTTGCACAATTCGAAATGGTATAACCCTAGCCGAACGCCTCGAATCCCTCCGGGCAGATCGAAAGATGAGCGCACGTCGAGCATTGACGGGAGGGCCGGGCGGGGAAGTTCCCGGGATCGTCTCCTCCACCGCGGATCTCCCCAAGAACCGCCCGGATCGTCCGTTCGACAACGTCGATTTCCAGGTGCTCCGGTTCGATCGAGACCTCCACGTCCGGGCCCCCCGCCAGCGCGACCAGCGTCGCCTGAACGCGGGAGATCCGTGGTATCAGCCGTGCGACTGCAAGAGCGTACGACTGCATCTGGAGCCGGTACATCGTTCCAAGCCCGGAAAGGGAAGCGTCGCGACCGACCGCGCCATCGATCCGGTTCGTCTTGAAGTCGATGACCGTTGCAATCCATCCATTGCTCCCGTCAGGTTCGAGGAGCATCTTGTCGACGACTCCAACGAGTGCTGCATCCTCGAACGAGAGCGAGAACCCCATCTCGCTGACTACAAGCCCCGGCCCGTCGCACGATTCGGCGAGCCCCTGGAGCCTCGTGGGCTGAGCGCGACTCAGCGTGTCGATGTGTTCGCGCCGTCTGCTTCGTGCGTAGTTGGCCGCGAGGGATTCCACCTCCTCGGCAACCTGATGGTCTGTCAGCATCCCGAAGACATCGGGATACGCATCGCCTCGATCACGCCGGACGTCAACCACCGATTCCAGCAATCTCTCCGCTTCGGCCTCTCCAGGCTGAAGCGTCTCGCAGAACCGATGGACGACCAGACCGCGCAGCGACGCAGGCACGACCGTTCCGCGCTCGGCGCGCTCCGACAAGTCGCGCACGCGCTCCTGGTCGGCAAGCTCCGGAACGCGCAGCACTCTTGCGTAAAGAAAACGCCTTGCACACGACCTGAACCCCATCAGCGAAGTCACGCCGTAACGCGAAACGGCCTGAGCCGGCGTTGGCGGAAGCGGCTGCATCTGTAAAGTAACTCTCGCAACCACCTCGTCTGCGTCGGGTGCCGCATCGTCGGTCTCGATCGCGGCAACTTCGCCAGCCGGTGCTTCGTCACCCGCGACTGGTACTGGCTCGCCATCCGTGTCGGCCGAGCCTCCAATCAGCCGCGCACGGGCTGTGCCGAAGATCAACTCACCAGCTTCCCGATCGAAGTGGCCACCGCACTCGGCGACCGCCCGCAGCAGCCATTCGAGCCAGCTTCGATCGGTCGCAAATTCCTTCTTCGAATCTACTTCCGGAACGCCGTCTGCCGTCAGCTTCGTCACGGTCGAAGCCGAAACAACGAGCCGGTCCTCCGCGCGAGTCATCGCCACGAAAAGAGTTCGCATCGCCTCGAACCTGTCGCGGGTGCGAGCCCTGGCGACGATCCTGCGGTGCAGACGCGATGGCAGAGTCCGCGCCGCACCGTCCGGAACCCTGAACCCCAGTCCGGCAGCGCGATCGAGCAGAACCCTGTCCGACTGATTCCGGAACGGGCTGCCCATGTCCGCGATGGCGATGACCGGGTACTCCAGTCCCTTCGATTGGTGCACTGTCATCACCACCAGCGAATCCGAATCCGTTCGCACGTCGGCCTCGGCTTCGTCGCTGTCGAGTCGCTTGAACTCGCGGACGAACTCAGTGAAGTCGCCAAGCAGCCGGCCGCTTCCGCGACCGAACGCACGCGCGACGGCGACAAGCTTGTCGATGTTCGATAAGCGTTGAGCTCCATCTTCCGCCGCCGCAACCACCGCATCTATCTGAGTCAACCGGATGATCTCGCGAAGCAGATCCGCGATCGGCAGCCTGTTTCGAACCTCGCCGAGGGCCCCGAGCACCTCCGAGGCCCGCTCGAGTGCGATCCTCTGATCATCGGGCAGAAGCGAAGCGCCGCGTCCGTCCCTCACTGCTTCCCAGAGCGATTGATCGCCGCCCGACCTGGGCCGGCGCCCGGTCGCCCGCATCGCGGCGAGGCGGTCCGCCCTGAGCGCCACGAGAGAGTCGTCCGAGACGCCGAACAAGGGAGATCGCAGGACCGAGGCGAGCGCGATCTCGTCCGTCGCGTTGTCGAGAAAACGGAGCACCTCGAGCAGGTCACGTGTCTCGGGCCGATCGTAGAAGCCCTTTCCCGCCACCACATAAAAGGGAATTCCGGCTTTCCGAAGCGCGCGTTCGTATGCCTTCACGTGCGTCATGGCTCGAAGCAGCAGCGCCATGTCTCCATATCGGCACGGACGGAGTCCCTCCTTGGTCCTGACGAAAGGTTCGCCCGAGGTAACGATTTCCCTCAATCTTCCGGCAAGGAGCTGCGCCTCCCGATCACGCCCGTCCATCCCTTCGTCATCGCCGGAATTCATCTTCGGGTCAATTTCGGGTTCGCCGCCTCCACCCCACGTCGTGTGAAGGATGAGGTCGACGACGGGCTCAGCTGAATCCGCCACACGTTCCGCTTCGACTTCGGCATTGGCCACGTATCCGAGCGTCTCGAGATCGGCGGGCTCGACGCACCCCGGAACTGCCATAAGGCGGTCGAAGAACGATCGCACGAAGTCCACAAGCCGGCTGTCGCTACGGAAATTCGTGGAGAGCGGCACCATCTCACCGCCGTCACTTACGACCTGCCGCTCGGTCTCGGCAAATACAGACACCTCCGCGCCGCGGAATCCGTAGATCGACTGCTTGGGATCGCCGACGACGAAGAGGTTCGCGGCGCCCTTTCCCTCGACGAACGTGCGGAGGATGTCGCGCTGCAGACCATTCGTGTCCTGGAATTCGTCGACAAGGAAGTGCGTGTACTTCCGTCGTGCGCGACTCGCGACGTCCGGGAACTCCGACAGCAGGAGGCGGACCTGAATCTGGAGATCCTCGAAGTCGAGCGCCGACACCGCGCGCTTCTCGTCGGCATAG
Organism: Blastocatellia bacterium; assembly: GCA_021463145.1. Classification (GTDB taxonomy): domain Bacteria; phylum Acidobacteriota; class Blastocatellia; order UBA7656; family JADIYM01; genus JADIYM01. Next base: position 10,676 of record JAJTWZ010000081.1, read on the forward strand.
ATCCGGTCCATGTTCGCCACGAGCCCGGCGAACACCGGAAGAACCGCGCGCGACTCCAGATCGAGCGCAAGTCCCAGGAGTCCGCCTTCATCGGAATCTGCGCCGCATCGACCGGCCAGCTCAGTGACGTAAGGGACTAGCTGCTTCTTGATCGTTTTCGAGGGGACTTTTTTCGAGAGCTCGGTCAACAGGTGAACCCGTGAAACTCCCTCCGGAAGTTTGGAGGGATCACGGATGGCGTCGACATTCGCTCTCCAGTAGTCGGAGAAGGGGAGCAGCTTACCGGCGGCTGTCTGCTTGTCCCGAGACTGCTGGGCGGTCCGATCCGGAAAGGACGCAAGCGTCGCTAGCGCATCGTCGACGACCTTGTCTACTTCGTCGATTACTGCAATGAAGTCCTCGTCTGTCGCAAGCCCCTGCAGCGTGCGATCGACGATGTCGTCGATCGCCACGCCGATCCCCCTGGCCCGCTTGTGAACGCTCTCTATCGAGTTGACCAGTCCGGTCCGCGAGTACGACGCCACGAGCTCGGCGGCCAGTGTCGATCCGCCGTCGATTGCCGATGCCACGGCAGACTGCGCGGCGAAGTTCGTCATGACCGATTGCTGATATGTGTCGAGCGTCGCGAACTGGGGATCGATGCCGGCCTCGATGGGGTGATCCTTGAGAAGCTTCGTGCAGAACGCGTGGATTGTGCTGATGACGGCGGTCTCGAGCTTTCGACGACGCTTTCGCCAAACCGCCTTTACCTCCGGGTCGGTGCTCTCGGCTGCGCGCTCCACCATCTTCTTCCTGATGCGCTCTCTCATCTCGAGCGCAGCCTTCTTCGTGAACGTGATCGCGACAATGTTCTCGATATCGGCCTGACCCGATTCGAGAATCGACAGGTAGCGCTCGACCAGTACGCGGGTCTTGCCGGACCCCGGACCGGCCGTTACGACGACGTTCCGGTCCAGCGTCGTCGCCGCTCGCATCTGTTCCGGCGTCACGAAACTACCTCGCGGACCGGCAACGGAAGCGGCAGGACTCCATGTACGCCGTCTTTATGAAGTTTTCGGCTGATCCGGTATCGCTCGACGCGGCAGACGGATGAATAATTGCAGTGCTTGCACGGCGCCATCGACCCGGATGGAGCGACGCGGAAATCCCCGTCGGCGATCCGTTCCACGGCGTTGCGGATGTTGCTCACGATCTGCTGGCGCAGCTCTCGAAACTGCTCCGCGCTCAACTTGTTTCTCTTCGCACCCCAAATCGCGTTGCCGAGTGGCGTGTCGGCACTGGCGAATACGCTCGTCAGGCGGTTCTGCTCGTCGCCAAGCGTCAGGTAGGCTCCGCCGGCGATCGACTCACCCGGGCGGCTGAACAGTGACTCGAGCGCTTCCACGTAGATGCCGAGTTGGTAGTCGCGACCCTCGCGCATCGCTTTCAGTTGCGCGCCCCTCCCGGTCTTGTAGTCGTATGCGACGATCGATCCATCCTCCGATTGATCGATCCGATCGATGCGCCCGACGATGTAGATCTTGCGGTCTCCTGCTTCCAGTTCCAGCGCGGTAGCGACCGAGCCCGGATCTCCGTCCCGACGGCCGACGCCGAAAGCGACCTCCACGCGCCGGGCGACGGCGCGATGTTCGGCGAGCCGGGCCTGGAGCGCGATCTCGGCGTCGAGGAACCGCTCCAGTTTCATGCCGAGCGTACGTCTCTCGATGCGCCAGACCGCGGCGTTCAACGGCGGCATCCGCTGCTCGAACCCGTCCAGCACCTCGTCCACGCAAGCTCGCAGCGCGGCGACGAGGGCGTCTCGTGGAGTTGCCGTCAGGTCCGTTCTGGCGTGAAGCGAATAGAAGCGCTGCAGGACTTCGTGAGCGAGGTTGCCGGTATCGAGTTGCTGCAGATCCAGCGCCGCATCTGTTCGAGCCTCCAGGCCAAGGACGTCGTGAGCAAAGAACTGGAACGCGCACGTACCGTATTCGCGAAGGTTGGTCGCGTTGAACTGTCGCCGGGCGTAAGCGTCGCGAACAAGCCCACGTGCGTCCGGGCGCGCGAGAAGCCCGTCGAATTCGTCGAATCCGAACCGTTCGCGACGCCGTTCTATCGCGATGCGCCGGTCTACGTCGGGCGGAATGGCTGGCGCCGGGCCCGACCGTGCAACGTTCGCGAGCGTCGCGACGAGTTGTTGCTGGCCTTCGCCGCCGTTATCGCGAGACTCGGCGTCGATGATGCCGCGCGCAAGTTCCGCCTTCGTCGTGACACCGCTCAGAGTACCTGGACTGAGGCCGGCCGCGGCGGACTCCTGCGGAATGTCTCCGACGGCGAGACGTACGTCTTCGAGGAAGGGCGATGCGTACGTCTCGGACTCGTCCGTCGTCTCGGGGCGGCAAAGGTAGAGCCGGTGCGTTGCCCGACAGACCGCCTGATAGAACGCGTGCTCTTCATACTCGAGCAGCTTCTCGGGCGAAATATCTTCGAGCGGAACGCCCAGGTTCCGATAGTTTGCGCGTTCGGATTGCGGATAGATCCAGTCACTGCGCGCGCGTTCCGGAAGTTCGCCTTCGACGAGTCCGGGTACGAAAACGACGTCGAAAGTGAGGCCTCGGGTATCCGTGAGCCCGAGCATTCGGACACCTCCGGGCACGTCCGCAGTCAATGTTGTTCCGCTGCCGGCCAGGGCGCGTTCGAGGTCCGACTTGAACTCCGCGCGACCGATGGAGTCGTCCGACGGCGTGACGAGCCGGACCGCTTCCACGACTGCATCGATGGCGCGATCAAGTGTCTCGGCGCCACGCAGATCGACAGCGGCGAGCAGGAGTGCTTCCCGCGATCCGGCCGACTGGCGCGTAAGTTCGACGAGCCTGCGCCGAAATCCCAGTTCGTCGAGGGCTGCGCGGAATTGTGAGGCCATCTCGGCGGCCGAGGCCCGTTGGGGTATCCGAAGCACGGCCTCGCCGAGCGCCGTCATGGAGCCGACGGCGCGCCGAAGCGAAGACACTGGCACGTCGAGCCGGGGCCGCCTGCGCAGTGAGCCAGCGAGTAGTGTCGGGTCCATCGTCTCCTCATCGTCGTCGGACTCTTCGATGGCGGACGCTTCCTCCCGCGACACGAGTTCGTCGAAGTCCGAAACGGGCAGCTTCTCGGCACCTGAGGTTGCCAGGACGTCCTGGGCGATCAGATAGGCCGCGCGATCGAGCCAGGCGCCGAGGTTCAGGTCGATGCCGACGTACGCGGCGAGATTTTCCAACTCGTCGGCAGAAAACAATCGGGGCTGGTCGGCCGGTTCGACGTCGAACGGAAGCATCGCCTGCATTGGAGCTTCGCCAGCCGGCCGTTTGGTTGAGCTGTCGGATGTGGCTGGCGAAGGCGCGACGTCGAAATAATCCGACTTGGCCAGGGCCACGAGGTGACGAACGCCAATCGCCTTGTCCGTTGGTGTCCGGTTTGAGACTGCCGCGTCGAGGACTTTCATCGCGGCGCGAACGGCGGGAAGGTCGGTGACAGCGCGGCGCTCGCCGGATGCCAGTGGAACACCTTCTTCGCGAAAGACCTCACGCAGCAGATGTTCATAGCGATCGCGCTGGGCGAGGACTATTGCAATGCGATTGAGGGCGATATCGTCGTCGATCGCCATCTGCTTGATGGCTTTCGCGATTCCCCGGATCTCGCGAGCGCGATCGGGAGCGACCAGTTCGACGATGGACTTTGCGGGAGCCACGCCACCATCGATCACGATGTCCGAGTCTTCGTCCGAGAACAGCCGGCGGCGCAACTGCGCGAGGTCGACGGGAACCGGTTGGGTCTCGTTCGACCGCAGCACCTCGAATCCGGCCATGCCCTCGAACCGCTCGATGACATCGGCGTGGGCCTTGAATGCGTGAGGATTCGATTCGTCGTGGTTGAGGTTCACGATGACGGTGTCGATCCGCCCTATCAGCGATGCCACGAGTTCCTGGTGTACAGGCAGCAGGTCGAAGAATCCGTCAAGGACGAGCAGCCTCACGGCGTCGAGGAAGGGAACCGACACGGGATTGCCATCGACATCGCCTCTGACAACGGCGAGTGCTCGCAGATAATCGGTATTGCCGTCCGTCAACCGATTACTTGCGAGAATGGACTCGAACCGTTCGTAGACGGCGGCCGCATCGGCGTCGAAATCTCGACTCAACGGCAGGACGGACAAGGACGGATTGCCCTCGCGAAGCTGATCCGCGTGACGGCCAATGGCGTCGCGGAAAGCCGCGGCCGACATTCCGGCACGCTGGATCTCTGCGATGAGGTTGACCAGCGCGTCGACGAGCCCGTCGGTCCGCGCGAGCGGGGCGAATGCCGGCAGGGCATTTTCGGACGAGAGTTGAGCGACGATCCGGGCCACAAGGGGTCGCTGGACGGGACGCTGGTCGCCATCGATCGACGCGTGAAAAGGGAGCGGTTCGCCGGTCGCTTCGACGCGGGCTTCGCGGACGAGGCGGCGCGAGAAGCCTGAAAGCAGGAAGACGTTCGGCGGCGCCAGGACGCCCGGCAGTCCGTCTAGGAGCTCGTGCGAGATGCGATCGAGCAGTGGGCGTGTCGCCGCCAGATACAGGAACTCGTGCCCGCGGCCAGCCGTGAGCATTTCTTTGCACTGCTGGACGATGGACTCGCGATTGCGGTTGAGAATCGGACCGAGGAGAAGGGTGCGGGGCATTGACGACTCTCCGGCTCGCCTTCAGGTGTCGGCTGCCTACCTTCCGAAGCTGCCGACGAGGCGTTCGTAGACCGCACGCGTCAGACGGATGTCCTTCAGGTTGTATTCGCGGATGTCGGCGAGCCGGCCGGCATGATAGAGCTCGAACACGGTGCTGCCTTCGACTTCCTTCGTCTTGCTGGACTCGAGTCCGAGCGCGAACGCGATCTCGTCGAGACTGACAGTCTTGCGCTGGCCGAGCCACCAGGCGCGCTGCGTGTCGAATACTCCGCGTACCGTGTACTCGGCCAGGTTCACCAGGCGCGGCACTTTCATCCCGTGCACGGCGGCGCGCTGGAAGATGAACGGCAAATCGAAGTCCAGAACGTTGTGACCGACTATCTCGTCCGTGTCGCGATCGAAATCGCGAAGGAGCGAAAAGAACTGCTCCAGAGCGTGGAGTTCGCCTTCGTCATTGCTGGTCTCGTCGATTCCGAAGGCATATTCGGACGAAGCGTGACCCTCAACCGTGAATTCGGGGACTGGCGCGACGTGAACGGCGATCGAGACTATGCGTCCGGAGGTGGACGATAGCGATCCCAGCGAGTAGACGCGCTCGATCTCGGCATCGGCGTTGTCGCAGTAACGTTCGATCTGCTCGATGCGCATCTTGCCGAGACGGGCGCTGCGCTCCAGGGCGCCTGGTACGCGATCGCGGTATTCGGGCAGCGCAATCGTCTCGATGTCGAGCGTGAAAGCGCGAGGAAGAGGGGGCTCGGCATGCTGATGCTCGCGGTAACTGTCGATGGCGACGGTGTTGTAGCGCGTGACGATAAATTGGTCGTTGCGATCGAAGGTCTCACGACGCCCCTCGACGCCCCAGAGGCCGGGTGTCAGGGGCAACGAGGGGTTCATCGCATCGCTCCAGACGCGGAGTTGGATCGATCCGCTCGCGTTTCGACCCGTAGCCGTTACAAAAGGTGCTCCCTGTTTTGTGGTGCCGGTTCGAATGTTGGAGACGGCCACTATGAGCCAGGTTTCGACTTCCATCGGGAGTTCAGGAATTGGGATGTTCCCGCGCATTGTCATTGCCCTCCGTCCGTGAGCCTATCACCACGGCGTCTGAAGAACATATGGATGACTCGAACGCGGGAGCACGAAACGACCGAAGCAGGAGTCCGGTAGAAGCGGTCCCGGTCCCCACCCCGGGATCGGCGCAGGGGCCGCCTCCCGCAGATGTCCAACAATGCCACATTCTTGCCGCCAACATCCTTGACATCCGTCCAATTACTTTACGGCACGCTAAGATCTTTATCGTCAATAGTTCGACGATTCGAGTGTCAAGATGCTTATCGCCAGTGGTGAAACTGCGGCATTTTGACCACAGGTTGAGCGATGCATGTAAATCGCTGCATCAAAGGGAGATAGGCGAGTCCGAACTGGGAAATCACTGAAACTTTCAATCTGGCACGCGAATTGACTATGTCCAGATTGTCGATCCTCGACAAACACCCCTCTAAGGAACGGAGAAAAGCCATGACTTCTTGGCGAAAGATGACCGTTGACTCGCTGGTGGCCCTCTCGATCGCAGGCGCATTGACAGTAGGTATCAGCTCGTCGGCCTTTGCGCAGGGAACCCGGCTCAAGGGCTTGAACTCGAATCCGGTCGTCGAGTCGGAGACGTCGGTCAACCCAGAGGACACGTTACCGTTCGCGTGGATCGACGGCACGGAGTTCGTCAACCAGAAGGCATTCATCGACTCGGGGAGACGTTGCGGAACCTACATCGACGGCGTCGAGATGGACGCCGCCGAGCGTGACTTCCGTCAGCGGCAGGAAGGCATCGACAAGCTGAACGTCACGGGCGCAAGCATCAGCGTCTACGTTCACGTCATTCGCGACAGCGCCGGCAACGGTGGCCCGACAACGACGATGATGAACGACCAGATGAACGTGCTCAACGCGGCGTATTCCTCGTGGGGATACAACTTCAACGTCGTATCGACCGACTATACGAACAACACGTCCTGGTACAACATGGGTTACGGTTCGACCGCCGAGACCCAGTGCAAGAACGCATTGCGCCGCGGAACGGCCGATGACCTGAACATCTACTACGCCAATATCGGCGGCGGACTTCTTGGCTGGGCGACGTTTCCGTCGGCGTATGCCGGTAAACCCTTGATGGACGGAGTCGTCATTCTGACCGGATCGCTGCCTGGCGGGACCGCCGCTCCGTATAACCTCGGCGACACGGCGACGCACGAAATCGGCCATTGGATGGGCCTCTACCACACTTTCCAGGGCGGATGTAACGGCCAGGGCGACTACGTGAGTGACACTCCGGCCGAGAAGTCTGCGGCGTATGGATGCCCGACGAATCGGGACACCTGCCGAACGAAGTCGGGCTACGATCCCACGACCAACTACATGGACTACACGGACGATTCGTGCATGTTCAAGTTCACTTCCGGACAGGACGCGCGGATGGACGCGCAGTTCACGAGCTACCGCTTCAACAAGTAGTTTCGTCTGCTTTTCCCGGAGTTTGCCGATTGACGAGAGCCCGCTGCGCCGAAAGGCCGGCGGGCTCTCGTCGATTGGAATCGCGGCGGCGACCACTTCTTTTTTCTTGCGTCTCGATACTTGAAGGATGACGGTTGAATCTCTCGAGAGGGAGGGGCCGACTGCGAAGTGGCGCGGACCGCGGACGGGTGAGGACGATAATTCGCCACACGCCCGGGGCCCTTCCTTCTCGAGTGAAACGGCCGGAGGACGATGATTCGCAGGCGCCTGGGGCCCTCCTTCTCGAGTGAAACGGCCGGAGGACGATGATTCGCACACGCCTGGGGCCCTCCTTCTCGAGTGAAACGGCCGGAGGACGAGCGTATACAGGCTGCCGCGTTCCGCGGCAGTTCCCCACGCGCCTGCGGCGCACCTCCCTCGGATGAAACGAGCAGCGTTTCGGGTCCGCGGGCCATTCTGAAGCGCCGGAGCGCCGGCGTTTCCTGTCAACGTGGAAATGCTTCGAGTCTGGCCTTCCAAGAGGCAAACGGGTCCGCGACCGCGGAGCGGTCGATAAAATAGCCGTGGGTCGCGCGCGGCGAGTGCAACGAGCAAGCGCGCGACCCGCGGAACCGCCCGCCGC
>JAJTWZ010000082.1 GCA_021463145.1 Blastocatellia bacterium
CGTCCGCATCGTCGACCTCCTCTGCAGCCGAAGTCTCGGCTGGCAGGGAGAATCGACCGGCTGGCGCCGTCAGGCAACATGGCTGGACCGGATGGATACGACTCTCTAGACGTAATGCCTCTTGTGTAAAGAGCAGCCGCTAGCGTTCTACGTGTTTTCAGTAGGTTAGGAGCCGATCGCAAACGGTCGCCAAGCTTCGTAATGTAAAGAGTGAGTCGAATTGGGTGAATCGAGAGGCGAAAAGCGGATGTTTCTGACCGAGGAGGAGATCCGAAAACTCCTCCTCGCGGCGAAGCAAAGCAAGTACGGAACGCGCGATCACCTGATGATCCTGATGGCGTTCCGCCACGCGTTTCGCGTCTCCGAGCTGATCGACGTCCGCATCTCCGACCTTGATCTCGAGGCCGGCCGTATCTTCGTTCGCAGGCTCAAGAGCAGTACGTCGACGACACAGCCCATCCCCGGTGATGAGATTCGCGCGATCCGTGCCCTGCTGCGGCTCCGGGGCGAGACGAGCTCACCGTATCTCTTCCTTGGAGAGCGAGGGCCGTTCACTCGCCAGGCGGTTAACTACCTGGTCCGTCAAGCTGGCGAAAGAGCGAATCTCGGGATTCGCGTCCATCCTCACATGCTACGACACAGTACGGGCTTCTACCTCGCAAACCGCGGGTGCGATACGCGACTGATTCAGGACTACCTCGGACACGTCAACATCAATCACACCGTCCGATACACGAAGACGGCAGCGTTCCGGTTCGAGGGGCTCTGGAAGTAGAGGGCGCAGTCAAGACGGGCGGCGACCTTGAGGCCTCTACGGCTGCGGCATGTTGCGATGTTGTGGAAGGGAGTCAACCTGCCTTAGCGTACGATTTTTTCCGTTTTCTGAAGAGACCCCCTGGCCGATGCCGCTTCGGCATGACTCGTACGAACGACGGCGAGCGGCACCGCTACCGGCGCCCCAATCTTTTCTGAGGGATTCCATTTGGAGAATGGAAAGCAGACCGACCGATTCTCTGAAGAGTGGAAGGTCGACTCCGATCCGGGGAAAGCAGGGACCTCGACTCTCGTTGGCTCTCCTGCGCCACTGGTAGCAGAGGTCGTTGGAGGACGGAGCGAATTGGGCCTGCGCGTCCTTCATCAGTTGATGCCTCTCGGCGATCGTTCGGCTGCTTTCGCCGGGATCGTGCGCCAGATACTCGGCGCGATGCTTTCAACACTGGTAAGGGCCGGGGCCATCGACCGCTTGAACTGTGAGGCTGTCACGCTTCAGCAGCTCATTGACTGCTACCGTCCTGGAGGTCGCGCCGCCGAAACCGCTGAGAACAAGCTCTTGCGCGCGATTTTCAACGAACACCCCCACTATCCAGAGCCGAGCTTCGAGATTGCGATGTCACTCGACTACGCGGTCCGACGGGCCATCGATCAAGATGCGACAGGCGTCGTCAGTACTTTAGTCGAGCTGATATTGACCGATTGTCCAGAGCACGCGGGACGGATCACAACAGCGATGATGGGGGTTGAAGCCTCTACTAACTCGTACAACTCGTACCCACTCATAGATTCGCCGTACGGTGGCTCACGGCCACTCAAAAGCGTGCCCCTTGTAAATGAGCAGCAAGCCTCTCAATACAGCCTGCTTGGAGCGCTCGCACGGATCGTGCACGTTTGCGCACGCAAGCACGCTGACGTGCACTGGACGTCTCTCATATCCCAGTATCGACACCTGTCTGTGACGGACAACTGGCACTCCGAGCTGCTCATCCTGAGCCCCGATGGACAGCCGAAGCTTCACGACGGTTGGCATTTGTTGAAAGTGAGGGTGCCGCCATTCAACACGAAACAGTTTGAGGACAGCGCTTCACCCGCTCCTCTGGCTTGTGTCCTTGCTCACTTAGCCGCGGCTTCGCTCAAGCGCAACCATCCCGTGGTTGCCTATCGCAGTCGGAGCCTTCCACTTGACGGAGCGTTTGTTACTCTATGCGCTGGTGCCTGGCGATTCGTCCGATTGATGTGCATGGGCGATTCCGAAGAAGCTCGCCATACGCGAAAGCTAATTGCGGGGCTTCTCGCTATTGAACGCACACTTTGGACGGTTCTGGCGTCCTCCGGGAAACGACCTATCGGTAACGTCCTGAACTGGTTGGGTGAATGTGAGCAGCGCGGGCTCATTGCGATCGAAGATCGCCAGTTATTCGTTGGCGCTCTTGAGATAACTAGGCCCCTGATGCTCTTGGCACCGTGCCCTCGCGGAATCCAGGAATCCAGCTAAGCTACAAACTACTGAAGGGCCAGCCCGTCACCCATGAAATGGCTGTTTTACGAAGGAATCGTTGCCATACCCCAGCCTGCCGCACCGACCCGAGAGACCCAGAGCCGGAATCGGACGTTCGGCAGAATGATGTCGTTGTGCCTCACGGGCTGGCCTCCGAATCGCGTGAGGCTACTCCGCCCGGATCACGGCTGTACAGTCCGTGCAGGACTGGCAGTCCGGTTCATCGAAGGCGAGTCGCGGCGCACCGTTTGCTTGTTCAGTTGTCAGCCTTTCGTCTCGTGGAGCGCATGACATGAACTCGATATACTCCGGTGGTCCGCACAGATCGAACGCCGCTCGAAACCCAGCTGATTGTCTCGGAATGCAGAGCCCCCTCGAACCAGGTTCCGTACTGTCGGATCGCTACCGCGTCGAGCGCCTTCTCGGACGCGGCGGGATGGGAGCCGTCTATCTGGCGCACGACAATCGATTCGATCGCCGCTTCGCCATCAAGCAGTCGTTCTTCTCCGACAACTCGTACGGCCGCGCCTTCGAACGTGAGGCGAGACTTCTCAACGAACTGCGCCACCCGCAGCTGCCGGTCGTCGTCGACTTCTTCACGCAGGGTGGAACGGCCTTTCTCGTCATGGACTTCGTCGAAGGCGAAGACCTCGCGGCCGTCATCGCGAATCGTTCCCGCGATGTGACCATTGCCCAGTCGATCGAGTGGGCGCTTGCCGTACTCGACGCATTGCGCTACCTGCACGCGCACGAGCCGCCGATCGTCCATCGGGACATCAAACCGCAGAACCTCAAGGTCACGCCGGACGGATCGATCCGCCTGCTCGATTTCGGCCTCGCGCGCGGCCGGACCGGGACCGACGAGCGAACGGCCGGAACGAGTCTTGCCGGCTACACCCCGAACTTCGCGCCGCCAGAGCAGATCACGGCAACGACGGCCGATCCTCGAAGCGATCTCTACTCGCTCGGAGCAACGCTCTACTGCCTGCTTGCCCGGACGGTGCCTCCCGATGCGGTCGAGCGGGCCACGGCGCTGGCCGCCGGGCGTCCGGATCCGCTCCGGTCCCTTGACGCCGTCAACCCGGCCGTATCGTCAGCGCTTGCTTCTGTGATTCACCGGGCCATGGCACTCGATGTCGACGACCGGCCCGCATCGGCGACGGTGCTTCGCGACATGCTCACCGGCGCGATGTCGGACACGGTCGTAGCGCCGCTTGCGCCGACAGCCGTCGTGCTTCCGCACGCCACGGTCGTCGTCGCTCCACGGGAGACCGTGCCGCAAACGAAGGCGAGGCCGAAGGGACGCGGCCTCTTTCTAATGTCGACAATTCTCGCCGTACTGGTTCTCGGCATCGGCATCCTGGCCATCGCTGCCGTCGGCGTTGTCGGCTGGCGCGCCGGCTGGTTCTCTCGGGGAGCCGAGCCGTCGACGTCTTCGCCGGCCCTGCCGACTACGCAGGCCGCTTCGCCGGCCGATCTCGAAGGTACGTGGGTCATGAAGCTCGTGTCGACCGAAGGTCGAATGACAACGAGCGTTGGCGACATCGAAATTCCGCCCGAGAAGCTCGTCGAACTCATCGGCATCACGAACCGCGACACCCTCAGGTGGCAGGTCAGTTTCCGGAGCGGCGAAGGAACGATCGTCGAGACGTATGCGTCGGGCCGCGAGGCCACCATATGGAAGGGGACCTGGAACGGTCAGGCACTCGTCATCGACACGTCGACAGCCGAGCGACGCAGCCGTCGGGAGATTTCAATCCGGGATGGTGCACTCGTCGGTCTCTGCTCGCTTCGCACCGAGAAGCTCGAGGTGAGTTTTACGGTACAGGGGACGAGAGAAGGTCGAGTGGGATCAGGGCCCGCTGAACCGTCAGTTCCGCTTCGGCCGACGGAGCCTGCAAGATGACGCAGTGCACGCCATCGTCTGGGGTGTGGCGCAACCTCTCGACGGGCAGCGGACGACATGGCCGCCAGTGATCGGAGACCTTGAGGGAGGTCGCGCCCGCTTGCAGGGCTATCGGTCCCAAGTCTAGACCTGAAGCGCGCTTGACCTCGTTCAGCCGAGCGCCTTGGCGGCCGCGTGCTCGGCGCAAGTTGGCCCTCTCGAATGCCTTGGCGACTTCACTCGCACCTGTGGAGCCCGGACGTACACGGAGGCAACGCGCGAGAACATCTGACCGAGCGCGTCGAGCGTTCGCGACGCAACGAGCGATTCGAGAGGAAGCGATACGAGCTTTCCATGTCGGGCAAAGTAGATCTCGACCTTTGCAATCGGCTTCCCGTCCCACGTGCCCCACGGCGGGTCCAGTCGCTCGAGGATCGTGTAGCCGAGAAGCTGGTGGAAGTCGTCCTCTCTTAGAGCCAGGAACTTCGTCGCCTTGACGTCGACCAGGCGATCGTCGATGCGCAGATCGGCGTCCGCTCCGCCGACCATCTTCGATGCGTCGCCGTAGTGCGGATTGAGCCGACAGCAATGCGTGGCGCTGAACAGGTCGAGCGGAATCGCATCCACGAGTGCCGCCAGGTCGTCGACGTCGGAAGGGTCCGGCGTTCTGATGTCTTCCGGACCGACCCACACCACGCCGCTGCGGTAGATGGTATCGAGATGTGCGATACGGAGGGCATCGGCGAGCAGTTCACGCACGATCGGGCCGCCGGCGATGTACTCCGCTGAGCCCAGTCGTGCACTTCGAACCGCGCGCCGAGCCTCGCGACCGAGACCCGATCGCGACGGCAGGTGTGCTGCAACCGTCTCGGCAAGCCAGCGGGACGCCTCGGTTCGTCCAGGGCTCGCCCGTTCGACCGCCCAACGAAAGGCGTAATCGAACGCAGTTCCTACGAGTCCGAAATGTGACGTCCGCGGAGGAGCGACGAGATCGCCTCGCAGCGCGAGGCGCGGCTTAGGGCACGCCGTTCTGAGTGCGGTTCGCACTTCGGGAATTCTGATGAACTGAGTCAGCGACATATGGTCTCCTTGATTGTCCGGAACCTCGCACAGGTCTGCGCCCCCTTCCGTCGGAGAGAGTTCTCATGCCGGAAAGGCGCCCGCTGCAGTGCGGCTTGGCGTCGAGCAGCCCCCGCCCGGGCGCGCTCCGCGTCTTCACGAGCGAGTGTAGGACACCGGGCTGACCCGCTCCCGAACGCACGATGTAACTTGTAAGATGGGTGCCGTGCCCTACACGCGCGAAGCCCTCGCAAACGAGCTCGCCAGACGCGGCGCGCGAGTCACGAAGCGGACGATCACGGACTGGATACGCCGCGGACTGCTGCCGCCACTCGACGCGCACGGGCAAGGCCGCGCACGCGGCGTTTTGCGCACGTTCCCGTCCGACGACGTCGTCGAGCAGGCGCAGGCAGTCCATTCGCTTCTCGCACGGAGCTGTTCAACTCGAACCACGCTCGTCGCGCTCTGGCTTCTGCGGCATCACGTTGCGCTCGCTTCCGTGCGACAAGCTCTCCTCGAGCAGGTCGACGGACTTCATCGCACAATCACGGGAGGAAGGGGGGCCGACGGACCCGCGACGGAAATCCACATCGATGACACGATCATCGCTCCGTTCGAGCGTGCCTACTCGCAAGCACCGGAGCACTTCGAAGGATTCCCACCGGCACTCGCCGAGGTCCTCGTCAAGGTCTTTGCCCTTGCGGGCTACCGTCTCGATCCGGCGACCGTCGATGACGCCATCGACGGTCTTTCCGCTTCGGGAATGGGAATGCGCGACGACATCCTTCGGTCTCTCTTCGATGCGTTCTCCTCGGTTGGCTCGGCTGATGCGCTCCGGGAACGGATTTCGAGCGCGCCGGACTCGGCATTCGAAGACGCGCAATACGTCGCCGGCGTCGTCGAGGACTGGCTCTGGGCCATCTACGAATCGGTTCCAGTACAAACGATCGCCGAAACGCTCGACGCCGCGCTCGCTCGTGTTGGGTCTCCGGTCCTCGTCACGCTGTTGCTTCTCGAGCGACGCTTCGGAGCGAGTGTCCGCTTCGTGGCCGACTACGGCGGTCGATTGCTCGATTGCGCGCGGTTGGAAGCGGAACGTCGGGGGTGCCCGGTTGCGGACGTTTTCCGGTGTCCGTCGCCCGAGTGGCTCGCGACCGTACCTGTCCTCGACGTCGTTTCCGTCGCGACACACGACGCAGACGGAGGCGCTTCCTGATCGGCTACCAGCGCCCGCTGTCTTCGTAGAGGACTGCCCGGCTCTGACGGCGAAGTCTGTCGAACGAAAGCTGGAGCCAGCCGACACTTGCCGAAGCAAGCAGGAAGAAGAGGAAGAGCCGGATCTGATAGAGACGCATGAAGAGGTTGGCGTTGGCGTCCGGAGTAAGCCGGTCGAAGAGATGAGCGGTCCCGTAGGCCGACGTCACCGCCACGAGAACGAGAAGCACGGTAAGCCACCACACGCGCAGATAGACCGACCCGCGAGGTGCCGGCTTCGGGCGGCCCCCGGACAACAGGCGCAGAACCTGTCTGGTTTTCCCGCGACGGAGCTCACCTTCAAGTCTCGCGACGAGATTGAACGGAAGAACGACATAGAGAATTGCGAGCGGGACGAAATAGAACGCGTTCTTCACATAGGCGGCCTGGGCCGTGTACGTCTGCAGGCTCGCCTTTGTAATCGCGTGCGGTGGAAGCCAGAAGCTGACGCCTGTAACGAGGCCAAATCCCGCCACCAGAAAGACGAGAACCGAGACTGCGAGCCCGTAGACGCGCCCGCTGCGAGTGGCAACGAAATCGACCCACAGCCCGAGAGCGGAGGTCGTCACGATCCAGCCGAAGATCCACGGGGCGAGGCTCCAGCCAATCTCGCCGAACGACTCGTAGTCGTAGGCGACCTCGACAAAGAGCGCCACCACGAAGAGAAGGGCATAGAGAGCCGAGGACGCGAGCACCGGGATCCCGTAGTGGCGCCACCTCGACTCCGGTGGTATCGCCGGTCTGACTGGAACGATCTCGGACGCTTCTTCGCCCGTTGCCGGGTCCGTCGCTTCGCCCGGGACGTCTCCGTCCTGGCGACCGACCTTCTCGACAGGCGCAACGAATCGGTACCCCTGCTTGGGAACCGTCTCGATGAAACGTGAGAGCTTCTTCGAGTCGCCGAGCGCCTTCCGAATGACCGAAAGATACGAGTTGAGGTTTCCTTCCTCGACGAACGTGTCGGGCCAGAGGATGTCGAGCAGCTCCTGCCGCGTGACGAGCGACCCGGCACGCGCGACAAGCACTTCGAGTAGCTCGAGGGCTCGCGGCTCGAGGTCGACAACTGTGTCCGAGCCCAGAAGGCGTTGTTCGGCAACGTCGAACGTAAACTCTCCGAACGTATAAATCGGCAACGAGTTACGCGCCCGCGGTCCCATCGAAGCCCTCCCGTTCGAGATCCCTAGAAAAACCCAAGGTTTCCCAAAGTACCGGAGACGGCCCTTCAAGTCACGATTCCGCCCGTCGCGGCATTGATTCGGATTTCGGTCGACTGGCGGTCACCGCTCGTTTGCCGGCGTCACGCATCCACCGTCGCTGACGAGGCAGAACGGGCGCCATGCGCCATCGGACTCGTCAGCGCTTCCACACCGGGAGTTCTTCCATGACCACTGCAACAAGGCTCGAAAAGGCAATGGCGGCGGCTTCGCTCGCACTTGCGATCGCGTTCGGCATCATTTTCTCGGCAACGACGGCATTTGCGGGTCCGTGCGACGGTACGAACGCCGGAGCCGGCAACTGCAAGCAGGCCGCACCTGCGCCCGCTCCCACCGCTCCGGATCGATGGCTCGTCATCGAGTCGGTAATCCGCGGACTGCGAGTCGTCGTCCGTCTGTAGTCAGCGCCGAGTCCGCGGCCGACGTCGCGGCACGTCAGCCGGCGCGTTCTTCGACTTGCTTCGACTCGGACGCGCCGGCTCTCCCTTTACGACGACGCGATGGAGGTGGTGACCTTCGTTTCGCGTCAGCCCGAGAAGTCGACTCGCGGCGCTGACGTTGCCGTCCGTCTCGGCGAGTGCACGTTCGAACCAGTATCGCTCGACCGTCTCACGGACAAGCTTGAGATTCGGCCAACCGAGCTGGGAATCCATGATCAGCTGCCCATCGTCCGAAATCCGCACCGCGCCACTGCGAAGATCGACCGCGACCGCGTCGAGCTCCCGACCGAGCCAGGCGAACTCGGCGACAACCGGCATCGACTCGACGTCCCGGCAAAGGCCTCTCGCTTTCTCGGGATCGGAGGAGAGGACCGCCCGCGCCAGATAGATTCGCGCCTCGGCCTGCAGATACGGCGTTCCCGCGTCGTCGACTTCGGCAACAAGTCCTTCGAGCTCGACACTCGAGTCCGTGTCGCCGGCAAGTGAGTTCGCCCGCGCAATGAGAAGCCGAGCCTCGAGTCGGTCCGCGGCATTGCCATTGATCTCGGCAAGCCGCAGCGCCTCGTCGGCGCTTCGTCGCGCCTCCGCGAAACGGCCTCTGACGCACTGCGTGATCGCAAGCAATCGCAGGGTCATCAGTTCGATCGGGGTGCCCAGAAGGTGGCGCTCCCAGCTGAGAAGCTCCATCAGGGACCGTTCGACCTCCTCGTACTGGCCAAGAGCAAGACGCGTGCGCGCGGCGTTCATGCGCGCCATCACCATGTCGCTCATTATCCCGAGATCCCCTGCCGTGCGTTCCGCTCGCTCGAGAATCTCGAGCGCGGCGGCGGACTCGCCACGATCCGAAAGCAGACAGCCGTAGAAGATCTCGACCGTCGCGCGACACCGGAGATTCTCCGTGCTTCCAAGCAGTGCGAGCGCCGAAAGGAGGTACGGCACGGCCAGGTCCAGTCGGTTGAGGCTGTACCAGCAGTAGCCGAGGGTAAATGACACCCGGCCCTCGTAGAACGCGTTTCCACACTCGCGCGCGATCTCGAGCGCACGTTCGAGTCTCTCGATGGCAAGCGACCATTCAGCCCTGTGCCGAGCGATCCGCCCCAGATCGTAGAGAGCCCGCAACTCGGACTGACGGTCGTTGAGACGAACGGAGACTTCGACGACCGGCCGAACGAGCCGTTCGGCCTCCGTGAGGTCTCCGGTGAAGCAGGCAACCTCGACCCGCAACAACCTCGCCCGTCGTGCGAGATCACTCTCTTCGCTTCCGTTGTCGAGCCACGTATCGGACCCTGCGAGACCGCCAAGGTAAGTCTCGGCTTCCGCCAACTGGTCCCGGTACAACGCGACTTCGCATCGAAGCAGCGCGTCCTGTGGACTTTCCGGAAGCCCGTCCCGCGTATCCACAAACGCCAGCGCTTCACGGTACCGACCGCGGTCGACCCCCTCGAGAAGCGCCTGTATGCGCGAACGCGACCGCTGACGCACCTTGTCCATTCTCCCCCTGCAGATCTGCCCGCCCCGGGCAGTATACGACGGCATCGACCTGCACCTCGCAATCCGCGCACGTCCCGCCCGGCAAGGAATCCGGCGCCCTCGTGTCTGCCTCGGCAGACATCTAGGCACTTTTGACGTTGACTAGCCAGCACGCAGAAGGTATACAGCATCGTCGTCAGTTTCTGGATGGGTTTTTTCGAAGTGGCACGAGGGTCCTGCGTCCGGTGTGGTCGGGATCGTCGGCCATGAGCCCGTTTGGATCTGGTTTCGAGTATCCGGTCTGCGGCACCTGCTCGCTGTTTCCGTTACCCACCCATCGCAGGTTCGCACGATTGGGTCAGGATGGTCCTTTCGACAGTAAAGTCGCGACCATTGAAGGCCGACATGAACAATGAAAGAAGAAGTGCGGCAGCCACTTCGCCCTGCTTTCGCAAGGCGCCCTGAGCGCCCCTTGATCGTGGAGTCTTCCAAAAGGCTCCAGAAGCACTCGGGCTGACCCGAACGTCGGGACACTCCCAGCAATGGCAACCTGTCTGACTTGTTCTCACCCGATCCAGCCGGGCGACGCGACTTGCGCCTCCTGCGGGCTCCCCACGGACGATTTCGTTTCGCGGTCCGAAGAGTGCACGTCATGCGGTGCACTGCTTGATCGAGACGCGGCATTCTGTGAGGACTGTGGCGCCCGCGCTGTGGCTTCCGTCCCTTCCGAACCGGACTTGGGCGTGCCGACCGTCAGACCGACTCTCGAACCGCTGTGCGGTGAGTGCCAGACAATCATCGAGCCGGGCTGGAAGTTCTGCGAGACGTGTGGCGCGCGCGTCGTCCATTGTGGTGAGTGCCAGGTGCCTTCGACAGGCGGGTCGAAGTTCTGCGAACACTGCGGCGCATCGATGTCGCCGGTTAGCCAGCCACTGACAGCGCCCTACCCCGTTCAAGCGGGTTTTACTGCGAGTCCGGGCTCGAACGACGTTGGACCGGACAGTACCGCGGACGTCGCGGAGTCGGAGACGGGTCCCGCCGAGCTGCAGGCCGACCGGGCTCTACAGAAGGTCATCGTTCCGGTTGCAGTGGAACCGGACTCCGGTTTCGGCAACTGCGCTGCGTGCGGCCGCCCCAGGCCACGAGCGGGTCACTTCTGCGGCTACTGCGGAAAGGCAGCCGTTTCGGAAGTAGAGTTTCCTGCGGCGATCGCCGAAGCACCAGTGGTTGCCCGGACGACAAGCATCCTGGAAGTACCTGAGGCCACCCTCCTTGGACTCGATGAGCGACAGTCGGAATCGAACCACGAAGAGCAGTCCGAGCCGACCGGGCAGCACGGTCTTCCGATGTCTCCTCCAGTTGCTGAGAGAGATCAAGAGCACGCCTGGACAGACGAAGTAGTCCCGTCGGCAGTGAGCGGCGAGAGGTTCGAGACCGGCGAACAGCTCGCCGTCGCCGGGGTTCTTGATAGCGACACCTCGGTTGAACTCAACAGAGCGCCACTCTTCGCCACCGTAGCGCCGAGCGACGTTATAGCGACGACGGCAGGACCTCTTGATTCCGAGGCGATGCCGCCGGCGCAGGAAACACAACCTGGCGTCGAATCCGATGTCCGCGGTGTCGAGGCCGGTTCCGCTGTCCGCGAGTCCGCGCGCGGTTGGCCAGCACCTGCCAGCGACGTTCCCTACTCCGCAACCGAGGTACGGACAGGTCCGCCGCTGGGCTGGATCGTTGCCGGACTCGCCGGCGTCTTTGCCATAATCGTCGTCGGGCTCGCCGTGGTCCTGGGACGTTGGACGACGGAAAGCGACTCGGCGAATGCTGCGACGAAGTCGAGTTCGCCGAGCGCTCAGACGGAATCCGCTCCGCCGAGGACGGGCTCGCCGGAGGCTCCGGCGGGAATGGTCTACATTCCCGGTGGCACGTTCGAGATGGGAAGCACGGTCGCCGGCGAGAACGCCGGTCCCCCGCATTCCGTCACCGTCGAGCCGTTCTTCATCGACGTGCACGAGGTCAGCTGCGCCCGGTATCAGGAGTTCGTCAAGGCAACCGGGCATCGAGCGCCACCTTCCTGGCGATCTGGCCGGTTTCCGGAAGGTGAGGGAAGCAGACCCGTGACCGGCGTCGACTGGGATGATGCCGTTGCATTCTGCGCATGGGCGGGCTACCGGCTGTGCACCGAACAGGAGTGGGAGTTTGCGGCGCGCGGTACTGACGGCCGCACCTACCCGTGGGGAAGCGAGTGGAAGTCCGACGGCGGCAACTTCGGAGTCGACAGCTTCAAGGGAGCGACGAACGTCGGCGCTTTTCCCGCTGGCGCTTCTCCCTTCGGCATATTCGACATGGCGGGCAACGCCTTCGAATGGACGTCGACCGACTTCGCCGCCTATCCCGGCGGAACGCTGCCGGACGACTGGAGCGAGTCGATGGCCGTCAAGGGCAGAGTGTTCAAGGTTGTTCGCGGTGGATGCTGGGGCGGCGGAGCGTCCGATGTCACGGCGACCGTGCGTTTCGGACTGCTTGCCAGAAGCGAGGAAGGAACGAACGGCGATTACGGACAGACTGGCTTTCGATGTGCCAGGGACATTGGCAGCGCACGGTAGCTACTCAGCCTGAAGCAGACCATGAAGAACTGGCACCACTTGAATATTCGGCCCGGCGACTCGCGACCCGCGTGCGGCGCTGCGCGTCGCGCGGCTGTGGTGGTGCTCGTTGCACTCGTCACGTCCGGCTTCGATGAGGCCCTGGCTCAAGGCCCTCGGCCTAAGCCGCCGCCGCCGCCGCGGGCAGCACCGAGTCGACCGAAGTCAAAGGCCGCACGGCCGACCGCACGCCCGACAGCGCGCCGTGCTCAGCCCGGTCGTCTGGCCGTATCGACGGGCATGAGCGGCTGCACCGTGAGCATCGACAGTCTGTATGTGGGAACGACGGATTCGGGCGGACGCCTCGACGTTGGCGGGATCTCTCCGGGAACGCACCTGATACGTATCGACGCGCCGAATCATCACAGCTTCGACGGGACGTTCGACGCTGTGTCGGCGGCGACTTCGACCGTCGATGTTGAGCTTCAACCGCTGGCCGGATATCTCGTCGTGAGCTCGTCCGTACCCGACTCGCGAGTCAGGGTCGGAGATCGTCCCTCCATCGAGACCGAACGCGACATCGAGCTCCCCCCCGGTCTTCACTCCGTTGAGGTCTTCCGACTCGGATACCATTCGCTGAAGGTTGACGTAGACATTGGGCCGGGCGACCGTCGTGAACTCCGGGCGACGCTCAATCCGCTCTCCGTCAAGGAACTCACGGCCGAGTGCGAGCGACAGTTCAACTCTGGACTGTATTCGGCGGCGGTTGAGCTCGCCCAGCTTGCGCTCGCGCAGAAGGCGACGAAGCAGGGTGCGCAGTTGCTGCTCGGGGCCAGCTTTGCGCGACTTGGCCGCTTCGACGAGAGCTACGAGCCGCTCCTCGGCGCTCTTCGTGCCGGCGAGCAGATCCTGATACCGGTCATGTATTCCGAGCCGAAGATCAAGGCGAACTCGAGACGTCTCGCGCGTGGGAACATCGTGCTGAGAGACACCGGCATCGGGCTCGTCGACGCGAGCGGCCTCGTTCAACTGAAGTTCCTTGTCCCCTGGTCGAAACTCCGCGAGTGTCGCCGCACGAGCAGAGGCCTCCAACTTGTCGTCGCGGTCTCCGATGGTGATCGCGGCGCCGTGCCTCTTACAAACACACTCAATCTTCTGTCGGGAGCCATTTCGAGACCCGATCAGAGAGCAGGCGAACGCGCGTTCCAGCGCGGACCGGTCTCCAAGGACAAGCCGAAGAACGAGACCTTTCTTCTCTTCGATACCGGTGCGACCGTGGCGGGCGGACAGGGCGAGTTCATCATCGTCGACAACAGAAACTGTCCACCGACGATCGATCTTCTGATCCGGTTGCTCGATGCGGTGAAGTCGCGATGAACGAATCAAGATCCAATGGCGGGGCCGAACTCGTCAGTCTGACGGGTTCCGATGCGGATCGCGTGTTCCGACTCGAATCACGCTCGACGGTCATCGGCCGCGATCCGCAACTCTGCAACCTCGTCTTCGACAAGAACGTTCTGTCGCGACGCCACGCGAGCATCGATCAAGACGACCAAGGCAGCTTCGTCCTCACCGATCTCGGTTCCCGTTACGGGACATACGTCAACGACCTTCAGGTCAGTGCGTCCCCCATTGTCTCGGGCGACCGGATCGGATTCGGGCCGGGCGGGGCGCTCGCGTTCACGTTTAGAACCCAGGAGGCAGGCTCGCGGACTGATGCGACGTCCGGAAGCTTGACGGGCCCCACAGGATGGACGAGCGCTCCCGCCGCGGTCGACGTCCGTGCAACACCACTACCGGCAACCGGGCCGCTCACAGGAGCTTTGGCTCAGGGTCTCCGCATCGGCCGCGCCGTCGACAACGACGTCGTGCTCGACTCGCCCGGTGTCTCGCGGTATCACGCGACCATACGGTTCGATCAAGGGCCGGCAGCGATGATCGGCGACCTCGGGAGCACGAACGGCACCTTCGTCAACGGTGAGCCGGTGCTTGCGCCGCGCGTCATCAGTCCGGTCGACCTCGTAGGTATCGGCGGCTTTCTCCTCCGCATCGACGGGCGCACGGTCCGGCAGCACGACCTGAGTGAGTGCCGCATCAGCGCGATCGATGTCTCGAAGACCATCTCCGGGAAGTCGATCCTGAGTGGAATCACGCTGTCGATCTCTCCGCGCGAGTTCGTCGGCGTCATGGGTCCTTCGGGATGCGGCAAGTCAACATTCGTCGACGCCCTCAACGGCAACCGACCTGCGACCTCGGGTTCCGTCTACGTCAACGAGCTCGATCTCTACCGGAACTTCGATGCGCTTCGCCGGTCGATAGGCCACGTTCCGCAGCGTGACGTCCTCCACGACGCCCTTTCGGTCGAAGACACTCTCAAGTTCGCCGCGCGCCTTCGCCTTCCCGATTCCGCGACCGGCCCGGCTCTTGCCGCAACGGTCGCCGAGGCCATTGCGACAGTCGGGCTCGAGGAGCACCGGGGCACGGCATTCAGGAACCTCTCGGGTGGCCAGCAGAAGCGCCTGAGCCTCGCCATCGAACTGCTGACGAAGCCGAACTTCATCTTTCTCGACGAGCCGACCTCCCCGCTCGATCCCGAGACGACCGAAAACATGATGCTCCTCTTCAGGCGCCTCGCTGACGAAGGTCGCATCGTCGTCATGGTCACGCATCGCTTCGAGCGATTCGAGCTCATGCATAAGGTGGCAATTCTCGCGCGCGGCGGCCGGCTTGCCTTCTTCGGCCCACCTCGAGAAGCGCTCGAGTACTTCGGCTGTACTCAGCCGGGCGACATCTTCAAACGCATCAGCTCCGCCGATGCGGACACGCTCGACCACGCGTTTCGACAGTCGGCGACCTACCATGCGCACGTCGAGGAGCGTCTCGTCGAGGCAGCGGCGCTTGCACGTTCAACCGGCAGGCTCAGAGGAGACGTGCCGTCGACCGCCTCGAGCCGTCGCGCGGGGCTACGCCAGTTCGGGACGCTCTGCGCGCGTTACCTCGCCGTCAAGCTCCGGGATACACGCAACACGGCGCTGCTCCTCGCCCAGGCGCCCATCGTCGCCTTCATCCTTTCCTTCGTCACTGGCGACGCCGTCAACGACGGCAAGACCGTCTTCATTGCCGCGATCATCTCGGTCTGGTTCGGCGCCAACAACGCGATCCGCGAGATCGTCTCCGAAGGTGCCGTCTACGTTCGTGAGCGTCGCGTCTGTCTCAAGATTCCGTCCTACGTAATGTCGAAGTTCGCGGTCTTGAGTCTCGTCGCGTTCGTCCAGTGCGTCCTGTTCACGATGATCCTGTGCACGCTCGGCGGCTTCAAGTGGTCAAACGTCCTCGGGCTCACCATCACGCTCTTTCTGACGGCGCTCGCCGGCGTTGCCATGGGCCTGTTCTTTTCGGCCTTCGTCACGTCGACCGAGAAGGCAATGAGCGTGCTTCCGCTCGTACTCATTCCACAGCTCCTTCTGAGCGGGTACATCGTCCCGCTCGGGCCCCTCTACATGAGGACCGCGGTCGAGAACCGCGGAAAGGAGCAGGTTCAGGTCACCAAACCCGCGTCGGCAGATGATTACGCGACGAAAGACAAGACTGCACCCGTATCTGGGGGGCCACCGTCCGGCCCGCCGACGGTTCCCGACCAGATCACCAAGACGGCCGACGGCATGGGAACCGTTGGGAGCGCCGCCGCGCAGCTGATCGTTGCCCGCTGGTCGCTCGAAGCCCTCGTGAACATCGTGAGCGCCGACGACACGAAGACCCGAGACACGCTCGCGATGGGCATGAGAGTCCCCGCATACGAAGCCGTGTTCGACGAAAGGCCTGAGAGCGACGTTGTCGCAGCGTACAGACGACGCGTCGGCGCCTGCTGGCTTGCCCTCCTTTCCTTCAGTGCGGCCTTTCTTGCATTCACGATGCTTGCGCTTCGGCGAAAGGACGTGCTGTGACACCTCACTCCATCCATGGGCGAACCCTGCGTCGCGCGTTCCACAATGATGCAGCTCGTCCGCAGTGCAACGGTTTCGCAATCCGGTCGCCTGGGTTCGCGACAGCCGGGTGTCCGTCACTCGACGAGCCGGGTTCACCGTGTGTCGTCGAAGATGAGCGAGGTTCCGATCATGTTCTGTGAGACGTGTGGAAATGAAATGCGGGCGACGGCGCGTTTCTGCAAACGGTGTGGAGCGCAGGCCGAGCCGCCTGCGACTTCGACGATTCGCATGGGAACGCCTGCGCTTCCTGTCTCGGCGTCGCTTCCGTTGCCGGCGCCGCCTCGCCATCCGCAACAGCCTGGCGGCCCTGGTGTAGCGGCGCCGATGCCGGCGGCAGGAAGTGCCGGACCGGCCGCGTGGCCATCGTCGGCAACGCAGCCGCCCCGGCACGCGCCTGCGTACGCAACGCAATCCGAGTCCGTGCATCCCCCGGCGTGGGATTCGTTTCTGCAAGCCGCTCGCCGACCGGACGGGGCCTCACTTCTCAGGTCCATCGTGCGAGCCGCTGGTATCGCGACGGCACTCGTCGTCTGTCTCTGCTATCTGCTTCCGTGGGTCGACGTCACCGTGCTTTTCGCCACGATCACGCTCAGTGGTAGCGATCTCGCATCCGGTACCCTTCCAGGCAACACGAAGACGGAAGGCTTCAGAAGTCTTACCCTGGTTCCCGCGACAATGGTGATCTCGTTCGTGGCTGCGACGATCGGACTCATCGCCGAGCGCAGGCGCGATGCCGGCCTCTTGAAGATAGCTGCTCTTGTGCCGTTTGCGGAGCTTGGTGCGGGTGTCATAGCGCTGCTGACTATCGTGCGCATGCACCTTCTGCTCGATAGTGAGCTCAAGTCGCACTTCATGGGCGTCGTGCTCCAGAACATGATCACGTACCACACCGGAGCCGGTCTGTGTCTCGCAGGCTGCGTAGCGCTTATAGCTGTAGGCCTGACTGATCTCGTAATCGCACAGGTCATGAGGGGAAGCAATGAACTGTCCTGACTGTGGGGCGCATTTCATGGAGGCGGCGACCATTGCCAGCGCTAACGACTGCACCGTGCGTGCGCTACACGCTCGCGCTTGGCTCGTGATCGGTTCGATGACGGGTTACCAGTGTCTCGGTTTGCGGAAGCCGATCCGCGCGACGGAGGACGCAGTATGAAGATCTTTTCGCTTCAACGGCTCGCACTCATTGGATTCTCCGTCGCGCTCCTGGCGACGCTGGCGACTGCGCAGCAGACGAAGACGTGCGTCGTCGCGGACCCGACCGGAACACCGCTGAACGTTCGCGCAGCGCCAGGCGGCCGCGTTGTCGCAAGCCTGGCGAACGCTACGCAAGTTCGAGTGCTCGAACAGACTCTCGATGCGAAGAACCGTCGTTGGCTCCGCGTCTCGACGATCGACGGCACATCGTCAGGATGGGTGTTTGCCGACTACCTGAAGTGTTCCGCGGACTCGGAGCAGGCAAGCAACGCAACCGAGCGCGCCCTCGTCTTGGCCGTGGCGCGGGAGAACGCATCAACCGGCAATACGCGGTACTCGAGGATCCTCGTTGGCTCGACGACTTACCTGACGAAGGGAACGAGCATTGTAAAGACGCAGAAGTCCAGCGACTCGGGCGGCTTCTGCGCGCCATATGCGATCGTGTACCAGGTCGCGTCCGACGCTCGCATGAGAGAGCTCTCCGAAGGTGAGTCGTCGATGTGGCGACACGATGGGCGCGCCTGGAAGGTCGAAGTGAACGCAAGCGCGGGAGCCGGTGAATGGGCCTGCGCGTATGTCGACCGACTTCCACAGGCGGTTCGAAAGTGCCTCGGTATCGTTGAGTGTTTCTGATCTCGGGTATTTCTGCGGCCAGGCCCTTGTATGCAGCTCGGGTCGTTTCGGGAAGGAATAACAGCAATGCATTGTCGTGAATGCGGGGCGGCACTGAAGGAGACGGCGGCATTCTGCCCGGGGTGCGGACACGCGACGCGGCGGGGGACGTCGTCCGGAGGGTCGAAGGGGTCCGTCTACGGAGGTGCGTCGGCTCAGGGAGCGCAAGGCGGGACGCTTGCCGTCGGACAGGTGATCGACGGGAAGTACCGGATCGAGGGACAGCTCGGCAGCGGCGGGATGGGGACGGTCTACCGGACGACGCGACTGCACATCGGCGACGAGGTGGCGCTCAAGGTCCTGTGGCGGCAGGAGGGCGG
>JAJTWZ010000083.1 GCA_021463145.1 Blastocatellia bacterium
GTGCGCTGACGCCTGCACTCCGCCCGTTTCATTCCAGGGGGTGCGCCGCAGGCGTGTGGGGAACTGCTATGAAACACGGCCGTGCGCTGACGCCTGCACTCCGCCCGTTTCATTCCAGGGGGTGCGCCGCAGGCGTGTGGGGAACTATTGTATCGACCGCTCCGCGGTCGCGGACCATCCTGCCTCTCGAGAGGCCAAAGCAGTAAAGCGCCGGCGCGAAAGCACCGTAGCCCACGGCGCAAGCCGTGGGTATTGTGGTGGAGCTCGGTCAAGCCCCGGAGGGTCGAAAGAAGAACGCGAACGCGCGACGGCCGTGGCCCTGTCTCGCCCCTTGCGGGGCTTCGATCGATTTCTGCCTGCTGACCCACGGCTTGCGCCGTGGGCTCGGGTGCTTTCGCGCCTGCGGCGCTCCGGAAGAATGCGATGACGACTCGTTCAATCGGCATTGCGACTCGAGGAATACGGAGAGGTCTCGTAACAGACTTCGCTCGGCGGACGCGTCTGGCGCGGTATCTTGATGCGCCGGAGAACGGTCCTCCTGGAAAATCGGAGCGCGAACGCGCCAGAGCCTCACGAATACATCACGTGCCGGGGGCTGAAAGCCCACGGCGTGTTCGACAACCTACCGGCGCCCGTCACTCCAGCAGCCGCCCCATCGCCACACCCGCGTAACCCGTCATCTCGAGGTACCCGCGCCCGTGGACCGGCGCGCCGTCACGCGTCCCCTCCACGACGACGGCGCCCTCCCAGTACGTCACGCCGCTGGATGCATCGGTGACGAGTTCCTGATCGTCGACCGCTGCGCGAACGTCGAGCTTCAGCCCGCGCGCGGGCACGTCGATCGTCCAACGCGTGACATACTCCGCGCCGGTCGCCTCCGAATTCCATCGCTGTACCGGCTCGAGCGAGAACTCCCCGTTCTCGATCGGCGCGCTTTCGCCCGTGGCGGCAATCCACGTCCCGCTCGATCGCGGGTCGATGCTCCCGTCGTCGCGGCGGAGCTGGAAGACCATCAGTTCCGTCCCGTCGTCGAGCTGCACCGAGAACCAGTCCCATCCGCGTTGACCGCTCTCGAGAAACGACGTTCCGAACTCGTGATCCATCCATGTCTCGCCCTCGACGGCAACCGTCCGTCCGTCGATCGTCAACTGCCCTCGCGTCGGCATCCGCGTCAGCGAGTAGTAGTGCGAAGCGTTGCCCGGAGCAGAGCCCTTCCGGCTGAACCCGTCGCGCCCGTGTCTGACCGGCGGCTTCCCCGGCTCCAACTCCAACTCGACCCCGAGTCCTGCATCCACCGCGCTGAGCAGATGACGTCCCGTCGCCGGATCGAGGCGCGCTTCCCAGTCCTCGTTCCATACGCGGTACGCACCGGTCGAGGCGCCAGCCCATCCGACGCCCGCCCGGTTCATCCGTTCGGTGAACCGGAAGGCGTCACCGTCGATGTCCGTAACCGCGACGTGTGTAATGAAAAGGTCGCGCACCGCCCATCTGCTGGGATTCTCGGGCTTCGCAACTATGCCGAAGCGAAAGAAGGTGACCTGGTATCCGTAGCGCCGCCCGCCAGCATCGGCCACGTTGCCCGTGTAGTACCACCACTCGACCTTGTATTCGGGGTGGCTTGCGTGATCGGCCGGGAACACGAGCACGAGTCCCGGAGCGGCCTGCCGCCATCCATCCGATTGCTGCGCCGCCATCGCGCTCACGAGTGCAACGAGCACGAGCGCGCTGGCGCCAGCACGCCACCGAATCGAAAGATGGTGCCGGATCGGCGCGATTCTCATCATTCCTCCACCGTCTGCTCGGGAGCGTCGATCGCGCAGGCTCGCCGCGCGGGATAGATCCCGGCGAGCGCCGTCGCGACGAGAATGAGCGCCGTCGACTGGAGCAGGAACGCCACCGGCAGCCGGAACTGGATCGTCCAACCGAAGCTTTGAACGTTGATGACGAAAATGAGCACGAGCGAAAGCAGCAATCCGACGCCGATGCCGATCGCCTGGCTGACGCCGCCGAGGACCGTCGCTTCGATGACCACCATCTTCCGCACCTGCCGCCGGTCGGCGCCCACGAGCCGCAGAACGGCGAGCTCGCGCCGCCGTTCAATGACGAGGGTGAGCAATGTGCTCGCTACTCCGAGGATCGCCACGAAGATAGCGATGATCTCCAGCGCGGTCGTGATCGCAAAGGTACTGTCGAAGATGCGGAGCACTTCGGCCCGGATCCGCGCGTTCGTGTAGACGAAAATCCGATGGCTGGAGCCCGTCGCATCGATCAGTTGCTGACGCGCCACATCCGGATCCACGCCCTCATCGAGATAGACGAGGAGGTTCGTCGGAGCCGACACGCCGAAGAGTTCGTTGAAGGCCGCGCGATCGATGATCACCGCACCGCGATCCGACGAGTAGTCGAAGAACACGCCGTCGATGCGGAACTGCCGCTCGCCGCGCGGCGTTGGCAGTACGACCGGGTCGCCAACGCCGCAGCCGAACTTGATCGAAAAACTCTCGGAAACAACCGCACCGCGGCCGTCGCGCGCGGAGGCGAAGGCGGCCGCACCGTCCGGCGGGGACTTGAACGCCAGCTTCCTGCGGACGACCTCCTGCCGGAAGTCCGACGAGCCCAGGATGATCGTGCCGTCGCCGTACGGAATGTCGAAGCTCCGGTAGGTTTCTACAGCCACGACGCCGTCCAGAGCCGAAGCCGCGGCAATGACTTCCGGCGAAAGCGTCGACTCGGTTGCGATGTTCGTTCGAGTGGCGGGCCGCACGAACAGATCGGCCTGCAGCGTCTGGTCGATCCAGTGGATCACGGTTTCGCGAAAGCTGCCGATCATCACTGCGATTGCAACCATCATCGAAAGGCTCACCGCCAGGGCCGCGACCGAGATCGAGATGCGCGGAATCGCCGCGCCAAGGTTCGCCGTCGCCAGACGGCCCTCGATGCCGAAAACGCGGGCCAGAATACGTTCGCCCGCCCTGCACACCGCAAACAGCACGCCGGGCACGAGAAACGCCGCACCGAGCACGATTGCGAGCGCCGCCGCATAGCCGCCCACCGGATAACCGCCGACAGGCGCAAGCGTCGAGAGCCACCAGCCCAGGGCGAAGAGCGCCGGTGGAAGCGCGAGAGTCCGGACGCGGAGCCGGAAGCGCAATTCGAGCCGATCGCTTCCGCGCATCGCGGCATTTGGTGCGACGCGAGACGCTTCAAGCGCCGGCACCGCGGCCGACAGGAGCGCGAGCGGCATTCCGATGCCGAACGCCAGCAGGATGTGCCGCAGGCCGAGCGGCACCGGTTGCGCTGCCGTCGCGACGTAGAGAGTGTCGACGGTCGTCGACGTGATCCGCACCGTGCCCTCGGCAAGCAACCGCCCAAGGACTATGCCGAGTGCGCATCCGGCCAAGGCCAGCGTCGCCGCTTCTGCCAGGAACAGCGCAAGCACGGCTCGCCGCGACGCGCCCAGAGCCCGGAGCGTGCCAATCTCTTCCCGCCGCGCGATCACCGAAATCGACACCGTGTTGTAGACCAGGAAGAGCCCGACGAGCAGCGCAATGTACGAAAGCGCGGTCAGGTTGAAGTGGAACGCCGCGAGCATCTTTTCGACCTGCTGGCTTCGGCGGTCAGGACGCCGGACGAGCAATCCTTCGGGAAGCCGCTCGCGGATCGCCGTCTCCGCGCCGTCAACGGAAACGCCATCCGCCAACCGTACGTCGACGCGGTCCAGCCGGCCGAGCCGCTGGAAAGCAAGCTGCGCCGCGGCGATGTCCATGAGCACGAAGTTGCCGTCGAGAGCGCGGGCGGGTCCCTGGTCCTCGAGGAGCGCCCTGATGCGGTACCGGGCGACTGTGTCGCCCGTCGTGATATCGATATCCGAGCCGACGGCGAGCTCGTGCCGCCGCGCGAATTTCCCGGTGATGATGACCGTTCGCGGATCGACGAGCAGTTCGAGGAATTCCTGCGGGCGCGGCTGCCGGTCGCCGCTGGCGAAATCGAGCAGGTCGTAGTCGCGGATCGATCGATCCTCGAGGACGTCCACGCCCAGAACGCGAACCGACTCCCGCGCCCCGTCCGGGGTGACGGCAAGCGCGTCGCCCTCGATGACCGGGCTGACGCTGCCGTAGGCGCGAAGCCAACCAAGGTCGTTGAGCAGCAGTTCGTCGAAACCTGGACCGGGTGACGCGATCTCGAGCGACGTCCTGCCGGCGATGGACTCGACCGCCGCTTCGAACCCGCGCACCGAGCTCGCATTCGTCAGCTGTATCGCGACGACGACGGCGATGCCCAGCGCGATGCCGAGCACCGTCACCGCCGTCCGGAGCCGTTCGCCCGCGAGCCGGCGGATGATGAACCGCCTGAAGAGCGCCGCCCAGGACCGAGCCGCGCGCAGGGGGCCGGCGATCACGTGGCGTCCGCCAGGCGTCCGTCGAGCATTCGTACGACACGCTTTGCGACCGTCGCAGTCTCGATCGCGTGTGTGGCGAGCATGATGGTGATGCCCAGGCCGGCGTTGAGTTCGGCAAGCAGTTCGAGAATGCGCGCGCCGTTGTCGGAATCGAGGTTACCCGTCGGTTCGTCGGCGACGAGCAGCGCGGGCTCGTGCACGACTGCGCGCGCGATCGACGCGCGTTGCATCTCGCCGCCGGAGAGCTGCTGCGGGTAATGACCGGCGCGATGCTCCAGGCCGACGCGGGCGACGAGCGCGCGAGCCCGCGACTCAGCTTCGCGCAGTCCGTGCCCGGCGAGCGAGAGCGGAAGTGCGGCGTTCTCGAGCACGGTGAGGGTTGGCAAGAGGTTGAAGAACTGGAAAACGAAGCCGATCCGCTCGCGACGCAGACGGGTGAGCGCGTCGTCGTCGAGCGTCGAGACATCGGCGCCTTCGACGAGAATCCGGCCCGACGACGGTCGCTCCATGGCGCCGCAAAGATGAAGGAGCGTGGACTTGCCGCATCCGGACGGTCCCATCAGGGCAACGAAGTCGCCGGCTTCGAGGCCGAGCGAGACGCCACGGACGGCCTCTACTGGAGCTTCGCCGCCGGCAAACGTCTTCCGGACATCGTCGACACAGAGAACGGACACTCGAAGCCTCCAGACGCCGCAGCCGGCGAGTATAGCAGGGCTCGAGCGAGCGTAACTTCGGGTCCGGGTTACCGGCTAACCGGCCTTGACGGATGGCGAATCGGCATCGGGCCAGGCTTCGCCCTGCACCCAGACGGCGCCGTCCTCGAAGAACTCCTTCTTCCAGATCGGCACGATCTGCTTGAGGCGGTCGATCACGAACCGGCACACGTCGAAGGCGACGCCGCGATGTGCCGAAGTCACGACGATGACGACGCTCGACTCGCCGATCTCGATCCGGCCAAGCCGATGGACGATGCCGATCCGGTCGATGGCCGGCCACTTTTCGCGGGCTTCGCTTGCGAGTTGCCGCATTGTCGCGAGCGCCATCTCCTCGTAGCCTTCGTACTCGAGCCATAAAGTGCGGCGGCCGCGCGTGTTGTTGCGCGCGACGCCGTCGAAAATACAGACGGCGCCGTCCTCGCCGCGAAGCAGCCGCTGGCGAAGTCCGGGGATCGAGATTTCCTGGCGGGTGAGTTCGCAGATGTCCGGGGTGGGGCTCTCCAGCGGATCGCCTTCGCCCCCGGAAACAGGCGGAAACACCGCGAGGGTGTCACCGTCGTTCACGGTCTCGTCGCGCATTGCATAGGTTTCGTTGACTGCAGTCAGCAGCACCCGGTCGAGCGGCACGAGCGCGGGATGAAGCGCCTCGAGACGCGCAACGGCGTCCGCCACTGTTGCCGGCACGTCGACGGTGATCGACGTCTCGGCGGTTCCCGCCAGTTCCCGGGCCTGGCCAAAAAGCAGAACGTTGATCGTAGCTGTACTCATATTCGTCGAAGGTCTTCGGCAATCTCGGAGGCCGACTGATATCTCAGTTCCCGGTCCTTGTGCACCGCGCGTTGCATGACGGCCTCGAGCGTCGCCGGAGCCTCGACCCCGATCGACGCCAGTGACGGGGGCGCATCCTTGAGTATCGCAGACATCGACGAGACCAGTTGCCTTCGCGAGAAGATCACGGTTGCCGTCAGCATCGCATAGAGGACGCAGCCGTAAGAGAACAGGTCGCTTCTCCAGTCCACCGGCAATCCGCAGACCTGTTCCGGCGACATGTAGGGAACGGTGCCGAGCATAACGCCCGGGCCGGTCTTCACAGGAGACGAATCCGAGTCGTCCGCCGCGGCCATTTCGAGCCGGGCCATGCCGAAATCGAGGATCTTCGAGTTGCCGTTCTCCTCGATGAATATGTTGTCGGGTTTCAGGTCGCGGTGAATGATCCCTTTTGCGTGCGTCGCCGCAAGTCCTTCGGCGAGGTCGATGCCAATCCGGATTGCGCGCACCCAGGGAATCGGGCCGCGAAGGATGCGCTCGCCGAGCGTCTCTCCGCGGAGTAATTCCATTGCCGCGAACGTGGTGCCGTCGACCGTCTGGAAGTCGAAAATGCGAAGGATGCCGGGATGCGAAAGTGTCATCAACGCGCGGACCTCGCGTTTGAAACGGCCCCTGGCGGTGGAATCCCCGGCGTAACGGTCTGGAAGCACCTTCACGGCAACCTCGTCGCCCGAGCGCCCATCGACCGCCCTGTACACCTCGCCGCGCCCGCCGGCACCGAGCCTGCCGGCGATGGTGTAGGGACCGAGTTTTGCGCCGATGTCGAGCAAGCGCCGAAGACTCCTCACCCGCCGAGCAGCGGAACGGTCACGACCCGGTTGCCGCCCGCCTGCTGTGCGCCGGTCACGGCCTTCTCGATCAGGTCGATCAGCGCTGCCGGTTGAGTCAACCGATACGGAAATGCCGTCGCGGCCCCGACGCTGATCGTGATGCCGCGGCCGCTTGGATGCTGTATTCCGAGCGCCTCCACGCCTCGCCGCATCGCATCGGCTACCGTTCCGGCTCCTCCGGGATGCGTTTCGGGCAGCAACGCGAAGAACTGCTCGCCCCCGTTGCTCGCGAGCAACTGGCCGGCCTTGTGGAGTTCAGCTTCCAGCGCCGAAGCCACCAGTTCGAGGCAGCGCAGCGAAGCGATCGGGCCCTCGGTGTCTTCGTAAGTGCTGAAACGGTCGACGATGATCTTGAGAAGCGACAGCGGCTTCGGTTCTCTCGATGCTCGGCGCCATTCCCACTCGAAGTACTTCTCGAATTCCTCGACGCTCAGGATGTCGGAGAGCTTCACCGTAGGCGCGTCGTGCGGCGCTTCGGTCTCCGGCGACAAAGGAGGCATAGTGATCGGGCCCGTCGGAGCGACGGCGGCGGACGCGCCGATCCGGTTCAGCGACGGATTCAGGTCATATGCCTCCAGCAGGAACTGGCGCGCCATCTCCGAATCGCCGAGTTGCTCGTAGTGGCGGGCAATCTCCATGCTCTGGCCCGCTGCCTTCAGAGGATTGTTGTGGTCCAGGTACAGCTGCTTGAGCTTGAGCCGGCCCTCGAGGTAGTTCGGCTGCTGCGCAACAAGCTCTTCGAGCAGTTTGAGCCGGGCAGCGAGGAATTCCGAGTGCTGCGAGACCATCTCCTCGAGCAGTTCGGTGCTGTAGTCGCCGTAGCTGTCGTACGAATCTTCGGATGCCGCCGCACGTGCCGCCGAAGTGATGTCGGGCAGTTCGGAAGTCGCGCTTTCGCGCCGCAGCAGTTCGGCCGTCGCCGTCGCGGACTCGAATCCTGCCGGGAACTGCTGCACGGGCGGTTCCGGTTGCTCGTCGTCGCCGATGCTTCGGAGCTGCTCCTGGTGATGCGCAGCCTTTTTCGGTTCGATCTCGATGAGCTGTCTCAGGGCCACGACCGCTTCGGCGCGCATTCCCTGCGCCAGCGCGGCCTGTACGAGCGTGTTGAGAGTGGTCACGAGGTTCCGGCGCTCCCGCACGCTCTTGTAGATCCCCGACAGCCGTTTCAAGGCCTGCACGTTGCCTGGATCACGCTCGAGGATGGCCTTGAGAATGGCCGTTGCCTTCTTCTTGTGACGCCGGGCGATGACGACGTCGATGCAGCGATCGATTATCGACATGGGGCGGTTCAATTCGCCGCGTTCGATGAAAGCGCGTGCAACTTCGAATAGGTAGTCGTATCGCGAGTTGTCGAGCTTGAAGAGCCGCGTGAAAGTCGCTTCGGCCTTCTCGAGCTGTCCGGCGTTGAGGAAAGTGCGGCCCAGAATGATGATCAGGTCGATGTCGTTCGGGTCCAGTTCGAGCGACCGGGCGATCACCTCGAGCGCCGAGTGGACGTTGCCCTCGTGCGCGTAGGCCTCGGCGAGCGACTTCAGGGTCTGCTTCGAGTCGGGCTTCAAGTCGAGCGCGTGGCGCAGATTCGCCAGACCCTCGGTCGCATTCTCGAGCCGGATCTGTTCGACGCCGAGAGTGCGGAACGATTCGGCGGCCTCGGCCGTGAAGCCCTCGCGCTCGTACGACTGCGCAAGACCAAGCCGGATCTTGAGGTTCGAGGGATCGAGTTCGGCGGACCGTTTGAGGATCTTCAGGGAATCGCGGATGCGTCCGTTGCGGCGGTGCGATTCGGCGACGATGGCGTACATGTGGGCGGCCTCGCCAATAAGGCTCTGCCGGGCATAAAGCTCTGCCAGACGAAGCGCGACGACTTCGTTGTCGGCATCCAGCTTGAGCACCTTCTTGTACATCGCGATCGCCTTCACGCGGAATCCGCCGGCTTCGAACTGCTCGGCGACGTACTGGTACTGCCGGACGGCGTCCTCGTCGCGGCCGGCGCGTGCGCACATGTCGCCGATCGTGTTTGCCACCGTGAGGTCGCTGGGAAATGCGTCGAGCACCTTACGGTACTCGTTGAGCGCGGCGTCGAACTTGCCTTGCTGGGCGTATCGCTCCGCCGATTTGAGGGTCTTGTCCTTGAGGGTCAGGTCCATTGCGTCCGTGCACCGGTAAGAATTCTGTCCGTACGCGCGCTCAGACCGTGAGCGCGGACAACGGGATTCGGAATGCGGATCTCGCTGCCGATCGGACTAGCGGTGAAGCGAAGGAACGATTCGTCCCGAACCGTGGAGTAACACACATGAAAGTGGCGGTCAAACGGCGAGGGCGGCGATCGCCGGGGCGATGTCGCAAAGCGAGCTGATCGAGGCAGCGGCATCGGCCGCGGCGGGCCCCCACACGGTTGTTGCGACCGGATTGAGTGTGTGGGATCCGCTCGACAGATCCTCCAGGTTGCCGTGATCGCTGGTGAGCACGACGTGCGACTTGCCATCGACCGATGCGAGCAGGGCGTCGAGGAAGTCGTCGAGTTGCGAGATCCGCCGCCGAGCGGTTCGCGCCTCCGTGTCGTGGCCGGCAGCGTCGGTGAGGAAGTACTCGAATGCGCAGAAGTCCACGCCGGCAGCGATTGCCGCCAGCCGCTCACCGGCCTGGTGCGGCGTGACGAGGCCAACGTCGCAACCGTAGCTTCTCAAGGATTCATTCGTGAATTCGTGATGGAGGGCGCGGCCGGCGCGAACGTCGTCGAGGGTCCGAAGCGGCAGTCCCGCCGTCTCGGCGGCGATTGCCGTAGCCGAGACCGTTCGGACCCGGCGTCGCGCGATCGACGACGGATGAACGTTGGCGTGGGCCGTCCGAAGTCCGCGGTCCCCGAGAGTCCTGAAGAGTGACCACGCTTCGAGAAGCGGCCGCAGGCTGCCGCCGGGAAACGCGCTCAGATGCCGGCCGAGGTGCGCAGCGGCGTTTCGGCCCGTGATGATCGTAGCCTGGCCGGTCGCGCTCTGCGGAAGGCCCTCGACACCGAGGCGTGCATCGGTGATCGCCAGCGCGCCGCCTCGTGCAGGCTCGAATGGCTCGTCCGCGAAGATACTGAAGAACGGCGAATCGATCCCGTCGAGCGGATTCTGCGGGCCGCGCGGGCCGATACCGACGCCGTCTACGAAGACGAGCAGGACCATGCGCGAGATCTTACCCGCTTCCGAAAGCGCAATAGGCGCGTCGCTCGATTCGGCGGACGCCTGGATCGGTCGCGCCGCAGTAGCCGCAGGCTCGCTCAGGGCGGCTATACTGAACGAGCCCATGTCACAAACCGCAAACAAGAATCGGGGTAATGCCGGCCGCTCACATCTCGGGGCTTTCTGTGTCGCGCTCTGTGTCGCGCTCGTGTGCGGCTCCGTCGCTGCGCCTACGCGCGCAACGGCGCCTGCGACGGTTGGGTTATCCCGCCCCGCGGACAATCTCTGGTCCGAGGAAATGTCTGCCGACGTGCGCTTCTCGCTCCTGCTCGACGGCGAAACGATGGCGGTGGCGGGCGTCAAGGGCGTGCGCGTGATCGACTCGGGCACCGGCCGCGCCATCTGGCGAGAGGACGGATGGATCGTGAAATCCGACGACCTTCTGGCCGCGCCCGGAGCCGGACTGCTGCTCGTCAACCGCGACGGCGGAGGCGACTTCGGCGACAAGGAATCGCGCGTGGTCGCCGTGGACCTTCGCAGCGGCGCTAAGCGCTGGGAGTCGAAGAAGCTCGAAGGCAAGGGCATGCACGCGGTGGCCAGTCCGTCCTCGTCGATGCTCCTGCTCGTCACGGTCGCCAAGGCCCACGGCGAGGACGGGGGGTTCCTTGGCGGCGTCCTTCCCGGGAAGGGCATCGGCGGCGGCTTCAAACGCAAGCCCAGGCTCAATGCGATCGACATCGCGACAGGACGCGTGCTCTGGAGCCGGGATTTCGACTCCGACGTTCTGCTGTCGCCGTCGCTCGAGGGCGTCATAGTGCGCGACGGCGACGGGGCGAAGAAGGAAGAAGGCGACCGCGCCTTCGACCTCGGCCGCTACCGGCCGCCAGTGATCGAAGGCGCCGACGTCTTCGTCACTTACCGCGGGCTGACGTGTTACGACGCGCGGACGGGCGAGCGGCGATGGCGCCAGGAATACGGCGTGCGCGAAGGCGATCTGGCGCTTTCCGACGCCGATCCGGCCGTGGATGCGGAGACGGTATACACGGCCGGAGAGGGCCGTATACGCGCGATCGATCGCACGACGGGCTCGCAGGTCTGGCGGTCGGACGACTACGGCGTGGTGCCCGAACTTTCGATCGACGAACGAGTCGTCTACGGCAGGCTTGGCGGACGGTTCTACAATGTTGAGAGCGGCGAGTGGCAGTGGCGCGGCAGCTACGGCGCCGTCGCCCTCGACCGGGTGACCGGAAAGCAGATCTGGCGGTATGGCGGCGGAAACGATTCGATCACGAACCTCGTGATCGCGGGCGGCAGGGTCTGGCTCGGAGACGAAGAGAGACTCGTCGGTATCGACCGCACCACCGGCGAGCGAGTCGTCGGCGAGCGCCACGGAATGCAGCGCCGGGCAGTGTCGGCCGCGCTCAACGAACTGGGTCAGATCGTGCTCATCAGTGACGAGGAAGCGGCGGCGTTCGACTCCTCCACAGGCAAGCGCGTCTGGATCGTCCGTCACAAGCCGGCCGGACCCTCTGGTTGGCGGCGCTTTGCGGCCGGAATGCTGATGACGACCGGGGCAGTGCTTACCGTCGCCTCATACGCGACCGCGCACGTGAAAGGGCTGACGCCTGCGGTGCCGTCGCCGGTGCTCAGAATCACGGGCCTTCCGAGCCGGCGTCTGTTCGACGCGCAACCGATTGCCGATCGGGCGATTTCGGCCGCCAGCCGTCGCGGAGGCCGCGCGATCTGGAATGCTGGCGCCGGACTTCTCGGGACTACGCGATTCGCGCACCTGACCGGCAACCATCAGTACTTCGTTACGAAGCTGCCCGGCGCCAACCCCGCTCTTGCCGGTGTGAACCTCACTACCGGCGCGACGGACCGGTCGGTCGAGCTACCGGCGCGGTCGCCGAACCTGCTGGTCGACGAGGTGAACCGGCTCGTCGTGCAATGGAATGGCCGGCGGCTGACGGCGCGGCGACTCTGAGGTCCAATCTCGCGCGCAGATGGCCGCGCGTGGTACATATCGCGCGCCATGCCGCACGTCACCGAACGCCTCTATTTCGAGCCCGGCCACGCACTCACGTTTCGAGCACGCGTCGTCGAGGCCGCAACACACGACGGCCGCCCGGCGGTTCTGCTCGACCGGACGTCTTTCTATCCAACCGGCGGCGGCCAGCCGAATGACACCGGCCGCCTGGACGACGCGCGCGTCATCGATGTCGTCGAGGAAGTTGAAGGCCGCATACTCCACGTCCTCGATAGGGCGTCTCCCGCCGATGGCCGTGAGGTGGACTGCGAAGTAGACGCCGTCCGCCGCTGCGATCATATGCAACAGCACACCGGCCAGCACATCCTTTCGGCGGCTTTCGAGCGCCTGTTCGACGCCGAAACGAAGGGCTTCAGGATGGGGGCCGGCACGTCCGAGATCGACGTTGAGCTCGAGGACCCGACCGGCGAGCGCATCTGCGAGGCCGAATCGCTCGCGAACTCGATCGTTTTCTCCGACCTTGCGCTGAGGGTCCACACCGTGGATCGCGAGGGAGCCACTCGACTGCCGCTTCGCAAGCAGAGCGACCGCGACGGGGAACTGCGCGTGATCGAGATCGACGGTTTCGACTGGTCGCCGTGCGGCGGTACGCACGCGCAACGCACCGGCGAGGTCGGCCTCATTGCCATCGCCAGCGTCGAACGCGCGAAGCGAATGGCGCGCGTGTCGTTCGCTTGCGGCGGGCGCGCGCTCGCAGAGTACCGTCGCGCCAATCGGACTGCGGTCGAAACGGCGCGGCTGTTCAGCACAGGCCGTGATGACGCGCCGCCACTCGTCGGCCGGCTGATGGAAGAGAACAAGTCGCTGAAGCGACGCGTCCGCGAGCTTGCCGAGATCGCCTCCGAGGTCGAGGGCCGCCGCTGTTTCGAAGCCGGAGAGCAGCGCGACGGCTTCCGTCTCGTGGTCTGCGAATTTTCGGACCGCCCGGCTGACGAGATCCGGCTTCTCGCGCACAAGATCGTCGCCTCCGGGCCATCGGTCGCGCTTCTCGCATCGAACGACGGCGGCGTCGCTCGCTTCGCTTTCGCGCGAAGCGCTTCCGATTCTGTTGCGGGCGTCGACTGCGGCGCGTTGCTCCGCGCTGCGTGCGACGCGGTCGGCGGACGTGGCGGTGGCAAGCCGGAGCTCGCGCAAGGCGGCGGTCCAGACGCCGGTGGTATTCCCGCGGCGCTCGATGCGGCGCGAAGCATGGTGAAGTGAACGATGGCGCTACCTCACGTACAACTCGTGTTCACGGGCGGCACGATCTCGATGGAGGTCGACCAGGTCGTCGGCGCTGCCGTGCCCGTGCGCTCTGGCGAGCAGATCCTCGCGAGCGCGCCTGGACTGGATTCCTTCGCGAGCTTCGGCATCAACAACTTCGCGAAGCTGCCGGGCCCGCACATGACGCCACCGCTTATGAGCGAGTTGGCCGACATGGTCCGGCATCTGCTCGCGGACGACGCAACGTCGGGCGTCGTGATCACGCACGGAACCGACACGCTCGAAGAGACGGCCTACTTTCTGGACCTCGTTCACTCCTCGCCAAAACCGGTTGCATTCGTCGGCGCAATGCGGAATGCATCGGAACTTGGATGGGACGGCCCGCCGAACCTCATCTCCGCAGTGCGTGCGGTGACGGATCCGTCGACGCGCGATCTTGGCGTGCTCGTCATCCTCAACGACGTCATTCTCGCGGCGGCTGAAGCGACCAAGACGCACACGGAGTCCGTGGACACCTTCCAGAGCCCGGATTTCGGCCCAATCGGCATTGTCGACAAGGACCGCGTGATGATCACGCGACGTCCGGTGCGCCGGACGCGGATCGAGCCGGCCTCGACGTTGCCAGATGTGGCGCTCGTGAAGATGGCGGCTGGCATGGACGGGCGAATGGTGCGTGCGGCCGCAGCGACCGGTGCGGAAGGACTCGTCATCGAGGCACTGGG
Source organism: Blastocatellia bacterium (assembly GCA_021463145.1). Lineage (GTDB taxonomy): Bacteria > Acidobacteriota > Blastocatellia > UBA7656 > JADIYM01 > JADIYM01. Next base: position 13,913 of record JAJTWZ010000083.1, read on the forward strand.
ACGCGGAAACGTCCCGCCGGAATCGGTTCCGGCGATCCGGGAGGTGCTTGTTGCCGGCTTGCCGGTTGTCGTCACGTCGCGCTGCCTTCGCGGTCGCGTGCTCGATACCTACGGCTATCCTGGCGGCGGCCACGCATTGCGCGAGATGGGCTGCGTGTTTGCCGGCTCTCTGCCGGGACAGAAGGCGCGCATCCGGCTCATGCTTGCGCTTTCAGCGGGCGGCAGGGACGGCGTCGCTGCGTATTTCGACGGCCTGTAGCCATGGCGCGCGGCTTGACACCGCCGGACTCCAGGACGTATCGTCCCGGTTCGATTTTGGGGCAGTAGCTCAGTTGGAAGAGCGCCGCGTTCGCAATGCGGAGGTCAGGGGTTCGAGCCCCCTCTGCTCCACTTCACGGCCGCAGATCATTCTGATCCGCGGCCTTCGTCGTTTACCGGCACCCACACCAGCGCTCGGCGCACGACCCGAATGTTCGAGGGTTGAATCCCGATCACGAAGTCGTCGTAGGAGCGAACCATCTCGAGGTAACGGGTATAGAGAGCGTTCAGGGCGTCCGACGCTTCGCGCTCGACGCGCACGAGGTCTTCGCGCAGGTCGAGCGCCGGTCCGTCCTTGATCCCGGCTTCGCCATCCTGCTCTCGGGCGTCTGGAACTTGGAGGACGAGCCCGGCCAGTCCGGTGAAAAGCGACGTGATGCGGTTCTCGGTTTCCGAGAACTCGGTCCGGCCACGCAGCATCCGCTCGATCTCGAGCCTGCTCGTCGGGGCGGCGGCTCCGGCTTCGTCCGCGAGCATCGCGCCGCGCCGGTTAAGATGCGCCTCACGTACCTGCTCGAGCTGCAGTTCGTATACGTGCTTTAGCTGTTTGAGCTCCGGTTCTATCTCCTGAAGCGCGACCTCGGCAGTGCGATCGAGAAAGCCGGCGAGCGTCTCGCGGACCCCCGAGAAGATCTCGAACAATGCGTTGTAATGCAGGACGAGCCTTTCGCGGCGAGTCAGCCGGTCAACGAGGTCGCTTTCGATCTCGGACCAACGCTCCTCGTCGAGCAACGGGCGCTCGTCGGAGGGTCGAATCGCCTGATCCGGCATCGGATCGAGCTCGGATTCGATCACCGGGTCGATTGCAGGAACATCCCAATCGACAGCAGTCGAGCCGGGACGGAGCCACGCCGTGAAAGTTCGTTCCTCGGACTCGTTCAGGCCGGCCTTGAGACTCCGGAAGTTGATGCTGCAGTCGATGAGCGCCGAGGCGCAGTAGACGAGCGTCCCCGGATCGGAATCGGGATCGCGCTTGCGCCACAACACCGCGATCCGCGCGTGCTGCATCGCGTTTGCCGCGGCGTCGTATATCGATCCCATGCCGGAACCTCAGGAGGCGCCAGCTTCTGCCGGCGTTTCCTGCTCGGGACGGTAAAAAAGGATGCGATTGCAGTTGTCGCAGACGATGAGTTCATTGCCGCGCCTGATGTCGCTGAACACCTGAGGCCTTAGCGCCATATTGCACGCGGAGCAACGGCCCTTGCCGCCGATCTCGCCGCGAGCCTCGGACATCGCGCGCCCCTTTCGGGTCTGGGCGATCCGGTCGTAGACGCGAAGCATCGCGACGGCGACTTCGGCCGAGATGACCTCACGGTTGGCACGAAGTTCGACAAGTTCGGCCTCGATGCCGGAAACCTCGGAATCGAAGGCCGCGAGAAGCGAGTCGACCTCGGCGCGGCGCTCGGCGAACTCGGGCGCGCGGTCGGTGATCTCCTTCTCGGTTGACTCGATCCGTTCCATGACCTGGAGCGCTTCGGTCTCGAGGGCGGAGATGGCTTTCTTCGTCGCGTCGATCTCCCTGATGACCGTCGCGTACTCCTTCGTGTTCTGCACGCGCATCAGGTCCGACTTGAACTTCTCGTGGGTCTGTTCGTAGGTGGCGAGGTCCTCGTCGATACGCGTGCGGTGCTCGCGTGAGGATGCGAGCACGTCCTCGAGTCCGAGGTACTCGGCCGCTTGCTGCCTAAAGAGGTCTTCGATCTGTCGTCGCTCTGCAGGAATCGCATCGAGCCGATCGGTAAGCTCGAAAACCTTCACGTCGATATCCTGCAGCTGAATCAGCTTGAGAAGTTCAGGGGACACCAAAGACCGTCCTTCATACCAGGTTGAGGCCCGGAAACCAGGGTTACCCGTTCGGGCCTGTGACTATACAGCACGGTCTTTCGGAGGCACAACCAACGACCCGGCGTGCGTTGCAAGGCGCGATACACGCCTCTGGTACAATGCGCGGCTATGATATCGAACCCAGCGATCAGTGCTGCAATCGGCCGTAAATCGGTTCGTTTCCTTGGACTCGTTGCCATCATTGCGACACTTGGCATCTGTGCCTATGCCGGAGGGCAGGGGACGCCGGCACGTCCCGCCGCGGTGGTGCTCAACTCGATCAAGGCGAAGGCGCAGTCGGGGCGTGCGGCAAAGTCGGGACCGTCGGCAAACATCGGACAGCGGATACGGCTGAACGGTTCGGGTTTCGACGACAACGTGTCCGTGCAGTTCACGGGCTTTGCCGACAGTACGTGGCTGGTGCGGCCGCTCGAGGTAAAGAACCGCAGGGTGGACGTCGCGGTGCCTGCGCAGGTCGTCACTGCTCCCGTGAAGCTCTCCGATCCCGAGGCCGGCACGAGTAACGGGCTAACGCTGCAGATCGTGCCCGTGATCGAGTCGGTCACGCCTGCGTCCATCGCACCCGGGGGCCGGCTGTTGATCGACGGCAGCGGTTTCGCGCGGGACGCTCAGGTGACATTCAAGGGCGTGACTGCTCCGGTCACACCGACGGTGGTTTCGCCGACACGCCTCGATCTGGTGGTTCCGGCCGGCGCGAAGACGGGCAAGATCGTCGTCGTGACGGCGGGCGGAAAATCCAAGGCGGTGAAGCTGACAATCGAAGCGGCCGCGGGTCAGTAGCCGGAATCGGGCAGCGCGTCCGCGCCGATCCTGACCTCGAGCAGGTCGCGAGCCGCGATTGTATTCGGGAACACGGTGCGAGCCTCGTTGAGCAGCGGCGTCACGTCCTCGTACCGCGGGGAGAAGTGCGTGATGAGCAGTTGGCGGACGCTGGCATCCCGGGCAACGCAAGCGGCTCCGGCTGCGGTCGAGTGACCGCGTAGCTCGGCGTCGTCGCGCATGTCGAGCGTGTACGTCGCTTCGTGTACCAGCAGGTCGGCGCCGCGAGCCAGTTCCACCGCCTCCTTGCTTGGACCGGTGTCGGTGCAATAGGCGACGCGCAGTCCGGGCCGATCCGGGTCGACAACCTCGCTCGGTTCGATCGTGCGGCCGTCCTCCAGCGTGATCGACTCGCCTCGCTGCAATCGGCCGTAGAGCGGGCCGGCGGGTATGCCAAGCCGGACGGCATCGTCGACGCGGAACGTGCCCGGGCGGGGCCGCTCCTGGGCGGCGTAACCGAAGGCGGTCACACGGTGGTTGAGCCGGCGCGCCTCCACGGTGAACGGGCCGGCGTCGAGAATTTCGCCGGCGTCGATGTCGTGCACCTCGAGGGGGAAAGTGGGACGGAAGTAGATCGATCGGAATACGTCACGGAGGAACCGGTCCAGGCCCGGCGGTCCGAAGATCGTTACCGTCCGATCGTGGCGCGCAAGGTTGAGGGTGCCGAGCAGCCCCGGAAGCCCCAGCACGTGGTCGCCGTGCATATGGGTGATGAAGATGTATCGCATGCGGCTCGGGCGCAGGTCGGCGCGCAGCAGTTGATGCTGTGTTCCCTCGCCGCAGTCGAAGAGCATCCACTCGCCCTCGCGCGCGAGAGCGCCGGCGGACACGTTGCGACGCGTAGTCGGGTGGCCAGAGCTCGTGCCGAGGACGATCCACTTCACGGGCGGATCATAGCAGTGTCCCACACGCCCGCGGTGTTCCCCATGGAACGAAACGGGCAGCGTGTCTTACAGCCGTCCCCCACGCGCCTTCGGCGCACCCCCTCGGACGAAGGGAGCAGCGTTTCGGGTCCGCGGGCCATTCCGAAGCGCCGGAGCGTTTCGGGTCCGCGGGCCATTCCGAAGCGCCGGCACGTTTTGGGTCCGCAGGCGATTCTTAAGCGCCGGAGCAACGGTGTTTCCTGTCAAGGTGGGAATGCTCCGAGTTGGGTCCTCCGAGAGGCAAACGGGTCCGCGACCGCGGAGCGGTCGATATAATAGTTCCCCACACGCCTGCGGCGCACCCCCTGGAATGAAACGGGCGGAGTGCAGGAGTCAGCGCACGGCCGTGTTTCATAGCAGCCGTGGGTCGCGCGCGGCGAGTGC
>JAJTWZ010000084.1 GCA_021463145.1 Blastocatellia bacterium
GGTGTGCTTGACCGGAGCGACGGTGCGACCGCTCCGCGGTCGTCGCGTTGGGGCGGGCGGTTCCGCGGGTCGCGCCGCGGCTCGTTGCACTCGCCGCGCACGACCCACGGCTATTATATCGACCGCTCCGCGGTCGCGGACCACCCTGCCTATCGAGGAGCCAAAGCAGTAAAGCGCCGTAGGCCCGAAAGCGCCAGAGCCCACTGCGTAATCCGTTTGATTGGCGCCCAATTTCGGTCGAGCCCCGGAGGGGCGAAACACGAATCCGGACTTCTTTCGCCCCTACGGGGCTTTAACCACTCTCCATCCGAAACCCACGGCTGACGCCGTGGGTTCTGGTGCTTTCGCCCCTACGGGGCTCTGCAGAAACAGGCTGCCGACCCACGGCTATTTCATCGACCGCTCCGCGGTCGCAGACTCGCCGCGCGCGACCCGCGAGATACATCTACACCCTTCCCGTGACTGGCAACAATTAGAATTTCCGCGGCGGAGCGCGCGCGCGCGGCGCCGCGAAATTCTAATTGTCGCCAGGCACTCCCGCCTCCAAGGACTCGCTACCCGGTGGCCGACTGGGCCTTCCGGGGCGGGATTCCCACCCGCTCGAACTTCAAGAGAAGACCTTGCCCGGCCGCACAGCCTGTCCCTGGCGGCCGCTGGCGGCCATCGGGACGGACGGTCTTGGCGAGTCGTACCCGGAGCGCCCCGGGACGGAGCACGAACAGGTTTCAGTCACACGCCCCCGCGAAGGGGGCTACCTGGTGCCACGACGACGGCACGGGCGAGGCGTGGTTTCAATCCACGCCCCCGCGAAGGGGGCGACCCGTCGTCCCTCCTCGACGCCTGCTGCTGCTTGACCGTCGCCGCGCGCTCGGTCCGTGACACTCCGCACGTGTCAATGACTTCGAGGACTGTCGTCCAATCGTCGATCGAGAGGGGCGTCCCGCATAAGGACCGAGATCAGTATGGGAATCGCCACGACGACGCGAGCGACGAGTTCGTTCGTGCTCGAGAGCGAAAATGTCGAGGCGAAGGTCCGCGTCTCGCTTTTTCCGTCAACTGGCTCTCCTCCTTCCTGAAGTACCATGCACGCATGCTGAACCTGCGACTTCCCGTACTCCTCCTCGCGATGCTCCTCGTGCCATCGCTTCCACCATCCTTCGCCGCCGCGAAGGACAACCCACCCACCATCTTCGAAATGGCGACCGACGCGATGACGCCGATCGGCGAAAGCGTCTGGGTCTCGAAGCTCGCGCCGAACCTTTGGGTCGTCACGGCGACGGGTGAGATCGGCGACGGCGCGGTCTACCCGGCGAACGGCATGGCACTCGAGTCGCCGGCGGGGACGGTCCTCGTCGATCCGGGCTGGAACGACGCGCAGGCGAGGGCGCTTCTGCGCTGGTCGCGCGAGACGCTCAAGAAGCCCGTCGTGAAGGCGATCGCGACGCATTCGCATCGCGACCGGCTCGGAGGCATCGCGGCGCTCGCGGAAGCTGGCATCCCGATGCTCGTCAATGGACGGACTCGCTCCCTCGCCGAGGCGGCAAAGGCGAAGCACCTGCCGCAGGCGGTACCCGACCTCGAGACGAAGCCCTACCGTGATGCCGCCGGGTTCGAGCTGTTCTTTCCAGGCGGAGGCCACACGCCCGACAACATCGTCGTGTACTTTCCCGAGCAGCGCGTCGTCTTCGGCGGCTGCCTCATAAAGTCGGTGACGTCGGACAACCTCGGCAACATCGCGGACGCCGTCATGTCGGAGTATCCCGCGACCATCGAGCGCGTCGCGAAGCAGTACCCGGAGCCCCGTATCGTCGTCCCGGGCCACGGCACGATCACTGGCGACGGCCTCGCCCACACGTTGAAGCTGCTCGCCGAGCACGCGGCGAAGCCCTGAATTGCGCGTTGAGCCGCCTCGCCCTGCTCGCGCCGCAACGCCGAACGTCAATGGCTTCCGTACGAGAACTTCGACTGCATTCGTCATGTTGGAACGAGTGAGCCCGCGTGATCCGTTCGGCGACGTGTGCGTGGTGTCGCGCGAGGGATTTCTGCGGCTCAAGGAACTTACCGGGCGGGCAAGAGATCGGGCCGATATCGAAAGACTGTCAGAACTTGCCGATCGCGTCGACGATGTCTCGACGGAAGGCCGTAGCTCCGACGACGGAGGGAGTGACGCATGAAAGTCGATATGTCACCCGATGAGATTACTAGGAGGCTGGAGGCCGTAAGTCAGCTGTCCCGAGCGTGCGTGGAGCTTGGGCACATCGGAAAAACGAACGGACTCCAGAAGCCGTTTGACGGTCGTGAGTTGGAGATCGTCGAACGGGTGCTCGGAACGGACGAACGCGAGGAAGGGCCCGAGCCCGCCTGATTCCTGCGTCCGTGGTTGTCCGATCAACCCAATTTCAGATTCAGATCCGTCAATTCCGTAAGATCCGTTTCATCCGTGGCCCTTCTTCCGGCGCGCGGTCGTGAGCTACTTCCCGGTCGCGCGCGCCTCGCTAGCGTCGCAACCGTTCGGATGGATTGCGCACTTCTCGCCAGCGCGCGGCAACATCCGGCGTGCGGGTGGTGCAGGTGCTGCGGCAGCTGACGGCGCTTCCGAAGCAGCAGCCGAGGGTGCCGGTGCCGGAGCCTGGGGCGGACGTCCGACAGCCTTCGAAACACGGACGGCCTCCTCCGTGACTTCGACGAGCGTGACGGCCTCGAGCTTGTCGGTCTTCGCTAGGTCTTCGAGCGTGGCGAAGAGCGCGTCCTCGACGACGCTCCGTTTCGCGGCGTCCGAGAGCACGGACCGCGACTCGTTCGCGAGCCGTCTTCGTGTCGCCTCCGCGATCTGCGTCTCGAGCCCGATGAGCCGGTCTTCGAGCGCGACGTCCGTCGGATCGAACGTCACCGCCAGCGCCACCCATCCTTTCTCGGCGCCCGTGAACGTAACAGGGATCGGACCGCCTCCAACGAGCGCGGCCTTCGGTCCCGGCCACTGAGGCGGAATCGGCGTACCGGCGGTCGGCGGCGGGTCCGGCGGCTTCGACGTGCTTCCCGGTCCGGCGTTCTTCGCGTTCTGGTTTCCAGCGGCAACTCCACCGCCGAGGCGATCACAGCCTGCGACCGGCCCAAACGCCGCCGCGATGGCCGCGAGACCGAGCGAACGGAGGAAGGCGCGACGCGCGTCGCGGTCCGACTCGAGTGTCGGATAGCCAGGCTCGTCATACGAGCGAACAGGATCGAGTGGCATGGGAAACCTCCGTTGCAGGCGTGTAGAAACGGTCGAGAAACGCGGCGTTGCGCTCGCGATAGAGTGTCGTCGCCGCGGCATCGGCGAGCGGAATGACCATGCGTTCGTGCCAGCACAGCACGTCGCCGGGAATCGTCGCATCGCCGGACGACTCGCGGTTTACGCACGCGCAACGGGATGCGCACCGCGGCCGCAGCGCGCAGGCCAGACAGGCGTCGGGGATCGGAGGCGTCCGATGCGAGGCCGGTACATCGAAGGCTTCCGTCAGCACGCCAAGCGCGGACGACGCGTCGCGATCCTCGCCGACCGCGCGTCCGCAGCCGTAGACGCGACCGCTCGGCGCGACGGCGACGTCGCCTCCGTCGAAGCCGCAACCGTGGACAGCGTCGACCGTGCCGCGGATCCGCAGTGCGATCGGGGCGTCGAAGAGGTTCAGGCCGAACGGCGTCCCCCGCCGATATGCAGCGACGTATTCGGCGGACACGCCGTCATAGGCTGCCCTCCAGACCTCGCACTGCGCCGGAGTCCACGCGGCCGACCAGTCGGGGTTGAGCACGATCCGTCGAACGCCCCGATCGGCGAGCACGCGAACCGTCGCGTCCAGCGCGTCGACCGTGGCCGGTGAGACCACGACGACGACCGAAACGGACGCGAGCCGCGCGAGCGCGCGGTCGAGCGTCGCCCACACGGTGTCGCCCGTGCCGCGACCGGCGTGCGTGCGGCGCGTCCGATCGTGCACCTCGGGCACGCCGTCGATCGAGATCGCGACGTGGGTGCCGAGCTCGGCGAGCCGGTCGAGCCGGTGTTCGTCGAGCAGCGTGCCGTTCGTCGTCGACTGGAGACGGACCGCCAGACCTTCGCGTTCCCCCTGAGAACGCGCGTACGACGCGAGCTCGTCGAACCGATCGAACGCGAGCAGCGGCTCGCCGCCCATCATCGAGACGTCGAGTTGAGGGTCGCGGGTGGCGAGCGCTCGCCCGACGGCCCAGTCGATCGCTCGGCGACCCGTGGCGGACGACATTTGCTCGCGCCGCGCCGCCCCGGCGAAGCAGTAGTCGCAGCCGAGGTTGCACGCGTGGGTCAGGTTGAGCGTGAGCCGCAAGGGGTACCTCCGCGCGTTCGAAGAAGGGCCACGGATGCAACGGATCTTACGGATTCGACGGATCTGAATTCTGACTCAGATCCGTGCCGATCCGTTAGATCCGTGCGATCCGTGGCCCTCTACTTCTCCCTACGACACCCGAGCGCACACCGCCTTCGTCTCGGTGTAGTTCTCGAGCGCTTCCTTGCCCATCTCGCGGCCCCAGCCCGACTGTTTGTAGCCGCCGAACGGCAGCGCCGCGTCGAAGATGTTGTAGCAGTTGATCCAGACCGTACCGGCGCGCAACTGTGCCGCGACGGCGTGGGCTTTCGCCACGTCCTGCGTCCAGATGCCGGCCGCGAGTCCGTAGACCGAGTCGTTCGCCCGTGCGACGAGCTGGCTCGGATCTTCGAACGGAATCGCCGCGACGACCGGTCCGAAGATCTCTTCCTGGATGACCTTCATGTCGTCGGACGTGTCGACGAGCACGGTCGGTTCGACGAAGTAGCCCTTGTCGCCGACACGCTTGCCGCCTACGACCGCCCGCGCGCCGTCGCTCATTCCCGAATCGATGAAGCCGCACACGCGGTTCAGCTGCTCCTCGGACACGAGCGGCCCCATGTCGGTCGACGGATCGAGCCCCGGTCCAACCTTGATCTTGCTCGCTGCGTCGGACACGCCTTCGACGACGCGGTCGAAGATGCTCCTCTCGACGAAGAGACGCGACCCGGCGCAGCAGCATTGTCCGTGATTGAAGAAGATGGCGCTTGCGGCGCCCGCGATCGCGCGGTCGACGTCGGAATCCGCGAAAACGACGTTCGGCGATTTGCCGCCGAGCTCGAGCGTTACCTTCTTGAGGTTGCCCGCGGCCGCGTGCACGATGAGCCGGCCGACCTCGGTCGAGCCGGTGAACGCGACCTTGTCGACGTCGGGATGTGCGGCAAGCGCGGCGCCGGCCGTTTCGCCGAATCCGGTGACGACGTTGACGACGCCCGGCGGGAAGCCGGCTTCGTCGATGAGCTCGCCGAGACGCAGCGCCGAGAGCGGCGTCTGTTCCGCGGGTTTGAGCACGATCGTGCAGCCGGCCGCGAGTGCAGGCCCGAGCTTCCACGCGGCCATGAGCAGCGGAAAGTTCCACGGGATGATCTGGCCGACGACGCCGACGGGCTCGCGAACTGTGTAGGCGTGGTAGATGGCGCCGGGCGTGTACGGAACCGAGAGCGGGATCGTGCTGCCCTCGAGCTTCGTCGCCCAGCCCGCCATGTAGCGGAAGAGCTCGGCCGCGAGCGGGACGTCGGCGGCGCGCGAGATCGTAAGCGGCTTGCCGTTGTCGAGCGTCTCGAGCTCGGCGAATTCGGCGACGTGCTCTTCGATGAGGTCGCCGAGTTTCCAGATGAGGCGGCCGCGCTCGGAGGCCGTCATCGTCCGCCACGGGCCGGTGTCGAACGCGGCGCGCGCAGCGGCGACGGCGCGGTTGATGTCTTCCGCGTCGCCCTCGGCAACCTGGGCGAGGACTTCGCCGGTCGCTGGGTTGTAGGTGTCGAAGGTCTTACCGGATGCGGCGTGGACCCACTGGCCGTTGATGAACATGGTGCGCGGGCGCGCGACGAACTCCGTCACGCGTGAATCGAGTTGCACCCCGGATGCTGAACTCATTGGCTACCTCCTGGAAGGCCCTCGTGTGGGACTCGGTCAGTCGTTGCGGCGGCGTGCGTGCCGCTGCGCGAAGAAAGGAGAGCGGGAGGACTATACACCCGGGGGAGGAGCGAAGGCCGCGAGCGCTTCCCCTTTGTGCGCAGAGAACGCACAGGAAAGCGTGATTTCCGGAGCACCCTCTTGCAGCCCGCGATATCGTTTCTGACGTGTCCTTCGCTTCGATCATCACCGCGACGATGTTCCTTCTCTTGATGGTCGCGCTCCCGGCCGACATCCCACGCACCCGCACGGTGCGCGGGAAGATCGTCCTCGCCGACGACGGCTCGCCGGCGTTCGGCGTCCGCGTGATCGCCCTTGACGGCCAGGGCACGCACGGCGTCGTGGTCGAAGGCGAGGGGATCTCGGCGGCCGACGGGACGGTCGTCCGCATCGAGAAGGACGGAACGGTGATCGACGGGGAGTTCGGTTGTTCGAAGGTGACGTCGATCGAGGGGATTCACGTGGTGGGCGAGGCTCGGCGGCCGAACGGAACGTAGTTGACGTCTGTCCGCATGGCCGGCTCGCTATCGCTCGCGGTACTGAGGTCGTCTGCCCGCTGAGGGCCCAAATCGAGTTGTCTGCGGTCCGTCCGACATCAGTACCGGTACTGAGGTCGTCTGCCCGCTGAGGGTCACGGGGTTTCAATCCACGCCCCCGCGAAGGGGGTGACCCGTCGTCCCTCCTCGACGCCTGCTTCTGCTTGATCGTCGCCGCGAGCTCGGTCCGTGACACTCCGCACGTGTCAATGACTTCGAGCACTTTCGTCCAATCGTCGATCGAGAGGGGCGTCCCGCATAACGCGGGAACGCATGACTGGATGCCCTCCGGTGTTGCCGAACCGTCTTCCATCTCCGCTAGCCCCGGCACTCACCGTAAAGGAGTAGAAGGGAAATGTTCAGCTCTAAATTCGCGGCCCCCGATTCACGCCTGCGTCACGCGATCGTCTAGCACGCTTGCCGATGGGTCACAGTGGTTCCCCTCACGTGGAGAACTTACTCGCAGAAACGCGGAGGTCCGGCGCAGAGAACGCGGGAGAGCGGCCCCCGCTAGGTCGTACTCCCCGTCTGCACCTGCACGTCGTCGATTCGCCTTCGTCGCCAACCAAGGAGCGCCGTAAGAACCAACAGCGCACTGGCTATCCCGGACACGCCGGCACCAGCGATCAGCGAACGGGGAACGTACGAAAAACGGATCGTATGGTGTCCTGCGGCAAGGCCGACTCCGCGAAAGAGACCGTTTGCCCGAGCCATCTCTGTGGGACTTCCGTCCACTTCGACTCGCCAGTCCGGATCAAAGGAGTCATACAGCACGAGCGTGCCGTCGACGGGAGAGTCGGCTTCGAGAGTCACCGTGTTCGAAGTTTCGTGCACGATGCGGGCGGATGCTGGCGTGGGCTCCGACCTCAACCCTGCCGAGGGTAGCTGCCGATCGACGAGCACCTCGTTCTCCGGGTTGAAGTCCTCACGAAAGAGCGCCGCGGTCGCAATCCCGGCGTCTGGCTCAATTCTTGCGGAAGGAACGACGGCGCAACGCGTGAAGTCCTTTGCTGACGAGTAGGCGACGACCGGCGCAAGCAGCTCCACCGGAGTTCGCGTATCGAAGTAGCCCTCCGGCGGCGCATTGAGGAGCTGCACTCGTACGCCAGTTCGCTCCAGAAACCGCGACCTCTCGATCGGGCTTCGCTCGCAGAAAGCTCGAACGGCCGCCTTGTATTCACGCGGGAAGAGAATCTGATTGTCCACCGAGATGGCTTCCCGAACGCCCCAGCGCGATGGAAACTGTGCGGACTTCGCCGACACAATGGCCGGCAGATTCGACGTGGGTATCGACTTCGGAAATGGACCTTGAGGAGCGATGACATCTTCCGCCAGGCTGTTTCCAGACCCGGTACACATGGCACGGCCTCCGACGTACACCCGATCGTCGCGCGATGTGGCAGACACGACCCAAAGGGGCTTGATGAGCGTTGCCGTGTGAGCTTGCGGGTTCAGTCCGAAACCCGCTGTCGCGAGTTCGGCGCACGTCAGGCCAAACAGGAGTATCGGTGCCCATGCGGCGAACTTCGGGCGGCGCCGCATCGTCCCAATCCCGACTATTGCGGCACCGATCACGGCGCAAACAAGAGACGACCACAACAACGCCTGACGAGGCTCGTCGCGCACGACGAAGGAGATTCCGAGGAGTCCAGTTGCAAGCATTCCTCCCGCAATCGCCACATTCCGTAACGCGTTCGTGTGTCCACGAAGCATCGAATCGACGCCCTCCGCCGAAAGAACCGATGTGCAGAGTGCAACCACGACGAAGTACTTCTCCGGATATCGAAAGATACGGAGAATCGGAAATAGGCTGACCATCGACGGGTAGATCGGCAGATGGTCGCCGAACGCACACACCAACGCGACGATGGCCGCCAGCGTCCACACGATGACGCGACGACGCGGCCCGGTGGTGCACCCAAGGAGCGCGAGGATGCCGACCGTTGCTCCGAGGTAGAGCGAAAGCAGGAACGGTTCACGCCCGGAGTTGAGGTATGCCATCCACGGTTGAGAAGCCGGTGGCATAAGAGGATCGCCGAACGGAAGAATCGCAAAACACTCGACGAGCCGCAGCGGGTGCACACTCCAAAACGACAGGTTTGCAATTCGGCCGCCGCGCTCGGACTGGACGACCGCGTAGAGGAGCGGAAGGTACTGGACCGCAGCGACCGCAACCCCGGCAAGCATCGCACCGGCGGTTCGAAGTGCCCGAAGCGAGAGATCACGAATCCCTCCTGGTTCGAGCGTGAGCACGAGCCCGAAAGTGAGCGCGAGTGTCGCGGCATTCGTCGCCGGTTCGCCCGCCAGCAACTGGAGCGCGACAACGAAGGCCGCTCCGGCAAAGGCCGGTCCCGACCATCTGTCGTTGACTCGGAGCACAGACCAAAGCACCCACGGCATCAGCGCGACGGCCCAGATCAGATTCAGCATATTGCCGGAGGAAAGCACCGGACCGGCCATGGCGAACGCCACGGCACCCGTTGCGGCGGCCGGCGCTCCGGCCGTGCGTTGCAAGAGGAGGTAGGCGCCGAGCGCAGCGACCGGAATCGCCAGACCCACGGCGACGTTGAGACCGAGTGCTTCGGGAAAAAGCAGCCGGATCAATACGACCGGTGGGAACAGGAGACCGCGAACGGGGTCGGCAATCGCGGATTGACCAAAGCCGAGAAACGGGTCCCAGAGTGGGTATTCCCCGGTAACGGCCGCCATCTTGAACCACTGTGACATGGGCCAAAACTCCTGGCCCATGTCACGAAAGCAGAAGACTCTCTCGGAACTGAACATCCCTCGCATCGGGATAAGCGGAATCAGCACCGCCGCGATCAGCCACAGCCGCTGTCTCTGGAAGGAAGGCAACCAGGAACGCCCCAGCTCGCCTGCGTCCCTGTGCCTCACTTGCTAGACTCCCCCGACGCTGTGCATGTGCGTCTCTCTACCATCAGCAAAGTAGGTGGCCCGCCGACTTAGGGAGCTCCCAACGCATCCCAATCTCCCGAGAGGGGGACAATAGTCGCCCCCCCAGCGCCGTATGTAAAGACAAGGTCGGCAGCACCAGCCGTGTTCGAGTTTCTGAGAAAAAACCCACCGGTCGCCACGTCGTACAGGCCGAGAGTGACCACACGATCTCCGTTCCAGTCTCCGACCACCGGTTTGAGGGGCGGTGCCCGGGGACAGCCTTCCTTCGCCGTTGCCCGGGGACAGCCTTCCTCTGCGACAAACCTCTGCGACTCAGCGACTTACCGAAGCGTACTGAGACTGCCCTGCTCATCTGGGAACGCTTCGATCACTTCCGAAACCACTGGCGGGTCACCGGTCAGAAGGCCCGTGATTCCTGGATTGGGGGGCAACCTCGCTGCAAGGGCCACCCGGCAACGACTTTTTTCATCCAAGCCGTGAATACGGGGAGGATAGGTAACCTAGGAAAGGAGGGGGGCACGGAGCATTCATTGGCGAAGGAAGCCTGTCCCCGTCAACAATGTCCCCGTCATTACCAGCATTTTCACCTACAAGGGTGTTCTCCGCCTCAGCCATCCGATACGCAGATGGCACGCAGCCCACCTGCGACGCCGCAAGATGCCCTGAGCCAGCGCACTGCCACCCGAAGCCCGGGACTTCTTCTACGTGCTCCCGCTTCCTACCGCGAAGCGGATTCGTTCGGTGGCTGTCTTTCGTGGGAAAGGTTGCCAGACACGGGATGGATCGTGCGACCGCTCCGCGGTCGGTACGACGCGGTTACCGTTTCCGCGGGTCGCGCTGCGGCTCGTTGCACTCGTCCGCGCGCGACCCACGGCTATTTCATCGACCGCTCCGCGATCGCGGACACCGTGTCTCTCGAAAAGCCAAATTCGCGGTCTGCGAAAGATACGAAAGTGGCCGTGGACACTCTCGCCCCTTGCCGGGGCCTCATCGTCCTCGTTACGTGACACCCACGCATTACACCGAGCGCTCGGACACCCCCACGTATTTCCAAGCTTGAAAGTATACACCGTTGCTCCGGCGCTTCGACACGACTGTGCTCCGGCGCGTCGCCAAGACAGCGTTCCGGTGCTTCGCCACGACGGCGCTCCGGCGCTTTACGATCACAGCGTTCAGGTGCGTCGCCACGACGGCGCTCCGGCACTTCACGATCACAGCGTTCAGGTGCGTCGCCACGAATGCGTTCCGGTGCTTCGCAGAGACAGCGCGCCGGCGCTTCAAAACGGCAAACCTGTTCCCGCCGGAAAGCCCACTACCCGCCCTGGCCCAGGAGCATCGCCAGCACGTCCATATCCACGTTCCCGCCTGAAACCACGATACCGATGCGTTTCAATTCGCTCGGCAGACCCGCCCCCATTGCGACGGCAATCCCGAGAGCGCCGGTTGGCTCCACGACCATCTTCATCCGAGTCAGCACCATCCTCATCGCCTCGACAATCTCGTCTTCGCTGGCGGTCAACACGCCGGCCACGCGCTCCTGGATCACCGGAAACGTCAGCCGGCCCGGGCACTGCGGGCGAGCGCCATCGGCAATGGTGTCAGGCGGTGGGATCGTCACCCTCTCCCCCGCCGCAAGCGACAGTCTGGTATCGCACGCATTCTCCGGCTCCGCACCGTAGACGAGCGCCCGCCCCTCGGCAGCCGTGGACGTGCCCGCCAACAACCCGCCACCGCCGACAGGAACGACGATCGCATCGAGCGATCCCACCTCCTCGATCAATTCGAGGGCGGCTGTTCCCTGCCCGGCCATGATCCGCACATCGTCGTAAGGCGGCACCAGGGTTCGGCCTTCGCGTTCGACATACGAAGACGCGACGGCCTCGCGATCCTCGGTCATCCGGTCGTAACGAACTATCGTCGCGCCGTACGCGATCGTCGCCTCGACCTTGGAGCGCGGGGCATCGCCGGGCATCGCGATCACGGCGTCGACGCCTTCCGCGCGGGACGCGATGGCCACCGCCTGCGCGTGATTTCCGGACGAAAATGCGACCACTCCGCGCCTGCGCTCATCCTCGCTCAGGCTGCGGATCGTGTTAGTTGCGCCGCGAATCTTGAAGCTACCGCCGCGCTGGAAGTTCTCGCACTTGAAGAACAATTGCCGGCCGCTCAACTGGTCGAGCAGCCGGGATCGGAGGACCGGCGTCCGGTGGATGCGTCCGCGCAGTTGTTCGGCTGCCCGGTGGACGTCGTCTGCTGTGATGGAAAGTTCTCGTGCGGTCACGGCGCAAAGCTATTCGCCCCGCTCGCGATTCGTCAACTTCGTCATCGAGAACACACGCCGCGACGGCCGAACGCTACTGCGGCGCGGGGCGTATCTCGCGCCATTGCAATCAGCTTTCCCGGTACCGGGCCACCTGGACTGCGCGTCACTGGAATCCAGCTGCCCGATCCGCCCCACTCCGCACACACGTTCCGAACACGTCCAGCTACCTGCCCCACTCGTCACCAGTCGCGCTCACCGACACGCCATCGCCCGACCTCGCCGCGCCAGCCCGCAGCAGCTCGATGTTGCCGTTCACGCCGCTGATTCGAATCGCCGGACCACCGTCGCCGATCCTTCCCTTGAAACTGGATGGATCCATCCGGCCTTTCACCGTGATGTTCCCGATCTCGGAGTAGACGTTCCCGTTGATGCCATCTACGGTCAGTTCCGCATTGAGCGATTCCGCGAAATGCAGCTCGACGTTTCCGTTTATTCCGCTCACCTCGAGGCCGCCGGCGTCGAGTACCTGCAGCGTAAGCGTTACCTTGCCGTTAATGCCCGAGATCGAAGACGTGCTGTGCGCCTTCGCCACATTCACGCTGCCGTTCACACCCGAGATCAGAACCTTGCCGTCCAACTCACCCACTCCGACGCGGCCGTTCACGCCCTCGATGTCGAGCGAGATCGAGCGCGGCAGTCTTACCGACACCCGCGTCCGAACGTCGGCCTTGCGTCCACCGCCGTCGTTGTCTCCCGAGACGAGAAGACCTGCCGCCGTGGCTTCGACCCTGAACTTGCGGATCGCAAAATCCGATCGCTTCCTGGCGGACCGCACGACGAATACTTCAGCCGTGTTCGAGTCCGAAGTCTCGACGTCGACCGATCCGTTGATTGAACGGATCTCGACGTGAGCTCCGGCCGTCAGGTCGAACGACCTGCGAATTTCTTCCTTCTCCGGAAGGTCGCCGGACGTGCCATCCTGACCGCCCGTAGCCTCGCGATCGGTGCAAGCGGGTCGCGGCGCCTCGGCATTGAGCGGCGCCGGCATTACCAGTGCACTCGCTCTTTGAATGGAACCACCGCACGACAGGCTCGTGACGGCGAGAATGACAGCTGAGCATAACAGTCCACGCATTGGGTTGTTTCCTCCAGACATTGCGTTACCGGCCGGTTACGGGACACGCGAGCAGTTGGGCCGAGCCGCTGAAGGCCTCGATCTCGATCTGCGCGTTTCCGTCTCCGTACCTACCGACCAGCCGCCGCGTCACCAGATTCGGCCGGTCCACCAATAGTTCGAAGTCCGTCTGAATGTCTCCGGAAAATGACGAGAGAGTTGCCGTAAATCCGGGCACGGCGCCGCATAGTTGTACCGTGGCGTTGCCGGACATCGACTTGAGCCTGAAACGTCCACCCGGCCGTATCGAGCCCGACATCGAAACGTCGCCCGAAGCGGTCCGCGCTTCGACATCGCCGCCCGGACGAACAACCCGCACGTTGCCGCTCGCCGTATCGGCCTGAATCCTTCCAGTTGCGCCCTCGATGGCCACGTCTCCGCTGATCGACGACACGGTTACCGCTCCGGCCGCGTCGACGATCCGAACCGTGCCGTTAGCCGCCGTACCCTCCACAGCGCCTCCGGCATTCTGGACGATCACGTCGCCACTGCCGGCCCGGAAAACCACCTCGCCAGAGACGTTGCGCAACGCAAGATCGCCAGAACTGGACTCGACGAATACCGAGCCACTGGCGCCGTCAACGACGACGGAGCCGCTCGCTGCATCGACCGTCAAGCGGCCGCATTTCGAGACGTTGACGTCGCCGCTTCCGGCAACCACTCGCGTGTCGCCTTCCACACCGGAAATCCGCACGTCTCCGTTCGCAACCTCGACCTTCCCGAGCAACGCCGACTTCGGCAACCGGATGTCGATGTCGACCGAGCCACCCGCACGGCTCGACGGCGAAATCGAGACGACGCCCGGACTGCTCCTTACGACCTCGACCGGAAGCGCGTCCAGCGCCGAGTCGCTGCGCGCGCTGACCCGGACTTCGTGGAAGTCTCCACCGGTTATCGTCACGGAACCGAGCGAGTTCGTCACTGACACACGAGTGCCGGGATCGATCGCCGTTTGCGACGTCGCGGGCACGTCCTGCAGCAGTTCGTCGAGCGTTCCAGGCTCGGCTGGCCAGAAAAGAAGCGCAAGGAGTAGGAGATTATTCATCATGGTCAATGTCCGTCAGCGGTCAAACCGCGCCTGCAGAGCAACCAGTCTCTGCATCGTCTCTACCTTTTCGTCATAGGCCGACAGCATCGAGTTGACGGCAATCGGGTCGTTCGGGTTCTGCTCGACCACCCTTCTGGCCGTCCGGATGTTCGCGTCGAGGTCCTGGAGTGGCTTTCGAGCGGCTCTCGAGACTTCAGGATTGGATCCGGACTTCCGGTCGATCTCTGTGCTCAGTAGCGCGATCGCGGACAGATAGTTCTGTTCGGCCTTCGCAACGGGAGTCGGGAGCGCAATCCGTTCCGCAGCCGTCGCCGGCCTTTGGCGACGCGCACGCGAAACCACGCGCGCACCGGCGACGCGCTCCACGGGCTTCGCCGAAGTCACGTTCGGCACCTGCGCGGGGAACTCGGTCCCAGACTGCCCTGCCTCGCCGGGCGCATTGGCACTGCCCTGCCTGGCTATCGTCTCTCCGCCGCCCATGGCCCCGGTAGAGTTCCGCCACGCGACGAAACCGATCCCCGCCACCGCGACGAGGCACGCCGCCGCAACCAATGGCACGAACAGTCCGCGTCTTCCGAACCGTCCCCTGACGACCTTCGCCGGATCCTCCCCGGTCTCGATCCGAGCCCGCACCGCGGCCCACATTGCTTCTCCAGGCTCGATCGGCCGCACGTATCGGCCAAACATCTCCTGTTCGCGCTCGAGCGACTCGTACGCTTCCGAGCACAGGGCGCAGCCGGACAGGTGGGCTTCGACGGGCAACCGGTCGGGCTCCGGAAGTTCGTTGTCGAGGTACTCCTCGAGTTGAAGGCTAACCCGCTCGCAGTTCATACCGTTCCCTCCACGTAAGGCCCCACTCGCCGCCGCATCTCGGACCTTGCCCGGTGCAGGTCCGTCTTCACTTTCGCCAGGGTGAATCCCGTAATCTCGACGATTTCGTCATAGCTTTTCTGCTGAAATATTCGCAGCGAGAATACCGTCCGTTTGTCGTCGTCGAGGGCGGCCAGCGCGTCCCGGATAACGGAGTTCAATTCGCGGCCCAGCAACTGATCCTCGGGTCGCGCCCCTTCGCCTGTCGCGGGCATCTCGGCGACTTCGTCAATGCCGACGCTTCCGCGCCGGCGCTCCGCTCGCATCGCTTCCCAGGCGGTGAACTTCGCGATGCCGAAGAGCCACGTCGAGAGCTTCGCACTGTCACGCAGCGACGACAGACCGCGATATGCGCGCACGAACGTCTCCTGGGCCAATTCCTCGGCAAGTTCTCCGCGCCCGACTATGTCAAAGATGAAGCTCGTTACCGGCCGAGAGTACCTATCGAAAATGTGGCGAAACGCATCAGGGTCGCCAGCCAGCACGCGTTCGGCCGCCAGTTCCACGGAAACCGCGCCGCCGTCGCGCCGGCCGATGGTCCGAATCGGGAGTTTCATTGCGTCCGTGTTGCCGGTTCGCCGCATCGTTCGCCCGTAGGTGCAGGCAGAGCCGGAAAGGTTTCAGTGAATTCTACGACGGTGACGGGCCGGGTTCCGCGTCCCCTCGACCCGGCTCGATGTCCCGGCAGTCGCCAGTGTAACGGTCCGGACTTCGCAACGGATTGCACCAGCCGTCCGAATTCCCTATCGTGCGGCCCATGAACCGACTCGTGCTCGTATTGATCTTCCTGGTGGCGCACTGCCTTCCGGCATACGCCGCGCCATCGCCGGCCGACTGCATCTTTCTGAACGGCAATGTCTACACGGGCAACGCCCGGCAGCCTCGCGCGCAGGCAATAGCGGTCAAAGCCGGCCGAATCGTCTTCGTCGGCGACGAGAAGGGTGCGAAGCGCTTCACCGGTCCTTCGACAAAGCTCGTCGACCTGAAGGGCGCCACCGTGCTTCCGGGACTCACCGATTCCCATTGCCATCTGTCGGGCATCGGCTGGCGCGAAATGTCGTTCAACCTGGAAGGCTGCACGAGCCTCGACGATTTTCTGTCGCGCGTAAAGGCCCGATGCGACGCAGCGGCGCCGGGAGCCTGGATTACAGGGCGTGGTTGGATCGAGACGTTCTGGAAGCCACAGGTCTTTCCGACGCGCGCCCAACTCGACGCAATTTCGCCGAACAACCCGGTCGTACTGGAGCGCGCCGATGGTCACGCCGTCGTTGCAAATTCGCTCGCTCTGAAGCTCGCGGGTATCGACCGTTCCACCGTTGCGCCCCAGGGCGGCGAGATCATGAAGGATTCGGCTGGCGAGCCGAACGGAATGGTGCTCGACAACGCCGCCAATCTTTTCTCGGCGGTCATTCCAGCCGCTACGGCCGAACAGAACGCGCGTGCAATCGTTGCCGGCGCGACGCGAAGCCTCTCGCTCGGGTGGTGCCAGATCCAGAATGCCGGCACGGCGCCCGACGAGGCGGCCGCAATCGAGCGATTGATCCGGGAGGGAAAGGTCAAGCTGCGGGTCTACAACGCCATCAGCGGGCCGGGTGACGGCGCGTCGGCGCTGATCGAGCGTGGCGCGACGATCGACCCATCTAATCCGCGCTTCACCGGACGCACGATCAAGGTGCATTTCGACGGCGCGCTCGGGTCGAAAGGAGCCGCGCTTCTCGAGAAGTACTCCGATTACGACACGACCGGCTTCGTCACGCTGACCGAAGAGCAGTTGATGCCGATGCTGCTCGCGGCGCTTCGCGGAGGAATCCAGGTCGAGACGCACGCGATCGGCGACCGGGCAAACCGGTTGATCCTCGACTACTACGAAAAGGCATTCAAGGCCGTGCCCGCCAAGGAGCGGAGAGTGGCCGATCCACGCTGGCGCATCGAGCACGCCCAGATCCTCCATAAGGACGACATTCCCCGGTTCAAGAAACTAGGGATCATCGCATCGATGCAACCGTCGCACGCGATTGGCGACCTTTACTTTGCGAAGAGCAGGCTCGGTGTCGAACGGCTCGCCGGCGCTTACGCCTGGCAGAGCATCCTGAAGACGGGCACGATCATCGCGGGCGGTTCGGACGCTCCCGTCGAACAGGGCGCGCCGATGATCGAATTCTACGCAGCGGTCACGCGAACGGACCTGAAGGGCAATTCCGGTGAAGGCTGGCACCTGGAGCAGGCGGTCTCCCGCGAAACAGCGCTCAAGATGTTCACTATCTGGCCGGCATATGCGGCGTTCGAAGAGAAGCTGAAAGGAACGATCGAGGTGGGCAAACTCGCTGACCTCACGGTCCTCTCGGCGGACATCATGGTAATCCCGGCTCCCGAGATTCTGAAGACGAAGTGCGTGATGACGGTGGTCGGCGGCGAAGTCGTCTACGAAGCCAGGCCCTGATTTCACCCTGGCCGCCCCGCCAGCGAAGTTGATCTCGTTGCTTCGCGCTGACAGGGCAGTCAGAAACTCGGAATCCGTCGAACCTGGAATCCGACGACTTACCCCGGGGGGCTTGAGCGACGACCTTCTCGGCCGCACTGGCTGACCACGCAAACTCGGCCATTCTCCGCGACCGCGGAGCGGTCGATGTTATAGCCGTGGGTCGCGCGCGGCGAGTGCAACGAGTCGCGGCGCGACCCGCGGAATCGCCCGCCCCAACGCACCGACCGCGGAGCGGTCGCACCGTCGCTCCGGTCAACCATACTCGGGTCACTTCGGCTTGCTTTCAATGCGCTCGCTTTCGCCGTTTGGTGCGACCGCTCCGCGGTCGGGACGATGTCGGTGGGCGGACCGGGGGGCACGGCGGATCGCTTCGCTCCCCGCCGTGCCCCCCGGCTATCGGCTGTGACCGCTTCGCGGTCAACGCGTCTCGGCCATCGTCCGCGACCGCGGAGCGGTCGATGTAATAGTTCCCCACACGCCTGCGGCGTACCCCCTGCGATGAAACGGGCGGGGTGCAGGCGTCAGCGCACGGCCGTGTTTC
>JAJTWZ010000085.1 GCA_021463145.1 Blastocatellia bacterium
GCCGTGCGCTGACACCTGCACTACGCCCGTTTCATCCCAGGGGGTACGCCGCAGGCGTGTGGGGAACTATTATATCGACCGCTCCGCGGTCGCGGACCATCCTGCCTCTCGGAGCGAGTTCAGACGCCGGTTTCTGATCCCGACACGCTTCTCGACGGGGCATCACGATCCGGGTATGCTCGCCTGGTGGAGCTTGAAGCCAGGGTCAACTTAACGGGCAGACTCGGGTGTGGAGCACGGGCGCTGGCCGGCTTCTGTCGCGAGCATCACATCGTCCGTGTCGCGTTGTTCGGCTCTGTCTCGAGAAATGACTTCGGCCCGGCGAGTGACATCGATGTGCTCGTCGATTTCCGGCCAGGGTGCGCACCTTCTCTCTTCGGCCGGATGAGGCTCGAGCGTCAGCTGGCCGGGCTCTTCGGCAGGCCAGTGGAAGTTGTGACACTTCGTGCTCTAAGGCTGGCCGGCAACGAGCTCCTTCGCGACGAGATTCTGTCGACGCAGTGCACGGTCTATGCCGAGTCGGCGTGACCGCGTTGCTGCGGGAGACATGCTCTCAGCGGCGCGACGCGCAATCGAGTACGCACTTGGCGTATCGCCGGCGCAGTTCTCATCGGATCGCATGCGAGTCGACGCGAAAATGGCTGCGCTGACGATCGTGGGAGAAGCAAGCAAGCGGGTGTCGCCTGACGGCCGGCGAGAACTTCCTGATGTTCGGCGGCGGGATCTGTCGGACATCCGGCAGTTCGTCGTGCACAAGTACTTTCTCGTTGCTCCGGCTGAGCTTCATCAAGCTGTCTAAGAATCATTGCCAGACCCGGTCGCAGAACTCGCGCCCCATTTTGTAAAGTAGGCAAGGCCTACCTCGAGCGAATGTCTGCTGCGTTCAACAGCAGTCGCCAATCTTCAAGATTTAGAGCCGGAGTCCCAATGTCAGAGGTGAACGAGAAGCAGAGGTCCGAGATCGCTCCGTTTCCGGAGCGGTTCAACATGGCGGAGTACTTCCTCTACCACAACCTCGCCGCCGGCCGAGGCGACAAGGTCTGCCTGAAGTACCGCGAAGACGAATACACCTACGCCCAGGTCTGCGAACGGAGCGACCGCGTCGGAAACGTCCTGCGCGAGCTCGGCGTCGAAGCCGAGGACCGCATCCTCATCGCACTACCGGACTGCCCCGAGTTCGCGTTCACGTGGTTCGGCGCGGCGAAGATCGGCGCCGTAATCACGATGGTGAACACGATCCTGCCGGCGTCCGACTACGCGTACTACCTCCAGTACACGAAGTGCCGCGTCGCGATCGTGCACCACTCGATCGTCGACAGGTTCGAGGACGTGCGCGCGACCGCGCCGCAGTGCCGCCACCTGCTCGTCGTGGGCGGCGACGACGGCCGCAACCCGTCGTTCGAGAGACTCAGCGACACCACGTCGCCCGAGTGCGCGACCGCGCCGACGTCGCCGGACGATCTCGCCATCTGGCTCTTCACGTCGGGCTCGACGGGCCGACCGAAGGCGGCCGTCCATCTGCAGCACGACCTGCCGTGGAACACGGAACGTTACGCGAAGCGCGTGCTCGGCATCCGGGAAGACGACGTTACGCTCGGCGTCCCGAAACTCTTCTTCGGTTATGCGACGGGCACGAACCTGCTGTTCCCGTTTGCTGTCGGCGGCACGGCCGCGCTCTTCGAGGAGCGATCGACCGCCGAGACGATGTTCGAGATGATCCATCGCTACCGGCCGACGATCCTCACGAGCGTCCCGACGATGATCAACGCGATGCTCAACGTCGAGGGCGCGCTCGATCGCTACGACCTCTCGTCGCTGCGGTTCGTGCTGTCGGCGGGCGAAGCGTTGCCGCCCGAGCTCTACGAGCGCTGGGTGGACCGGTACGGCGTCGAGATTCTCGACGGCATCGGGTCGGCGGAGATGTTCCACATCTACATCTCGAACCGGCCGGGCGACGTGACGCAGGGCAGCCTCGGCCGCGTCGTCGAAGGCTACGAAGCGCGCATCGTAGGTCCGGACGGCAAGGACGTGCCGAACGGCGAGACTGGCGAACTGTGGATCAAGGGCGACAGCGCCGCGATCTGTTATTGGGCAGCTCACGAGGCGACGAAGGAGCGCTTCGCGGGCGACTGGTGCTTTACTGGCGACCAGTTCCGCCGAGACGACGACGGGTTGTTCTGGTACCAGGGCCGGTCGGACTTCATGTTGAAGGTTTCGGGGATCTGGGTCTCGCCTATCGAGATCGAGAACTGTCTGCTCGGCCACGCCGGCGTGCAGGAAGTGTGCGTCGTCGGGCATACGGACGAGAACGGCCTCGTAAAGCCGCTTGCGTGCGTGGTCGCGGCACACGGGCACGAGGCGTCCGACGACCTCGTCAGCTCGATCCAGCAGCACGCTCGCGACCGGATGGCGCCATACAAGTACCCTCGGTGGATCCGGTTCGTGGACTCGTTGCCGAAGAACGACCGGGGCAAGATCGATCGAAAGGTGGTGGAGAAAGAGCTGACAGGATTACCGGATTCTCAGGATTAACAGGATTCCAGCTCTCGCTGCTTCACGCGTCCCAGTCGTCGTTGCCGTCGTCGTCCGCGCCCTCTTCTTCTTCTTCGCCCAGTTCGTCCAACGATTGGTCGCCCTCGAAGCTGACGTCCGAATCGTCGTCGAGATCATCGTCGTCATCGAGATCGTCCTCTTCGCCCAGGTCGTCGTCCCCGTCCTCTTCATCCAGCTCGTCTTCGTACTCGTCCTCGACCAGTTCGTCAGGATCGTCCCACTCCGCGTCACCGCCGGAACGGCGGCTGGCCTCCAGCGGCAGGCAGGGAAGAAAAGCTTCGTTAAGGGCACGATCGTTCAGGTCCAGCATCGCCAAAGGCCTCCTCGTCAGGGGAATGAATCTCGGCAGGCTTCCGAAAGCGCCCTATATCAACCACACACTTGCGCCCCGTTGCAAGAACCCTGCGCGCGACTCTCGTCCTTCGCTCCGCAACCTTAGCGGCGCGGCCGCGTAGAAAGGCGATCGGGCCGGGAAGCAATGCACTCGCGCGGACGGAATGTTCCGCGGTGCGCGCGGCATTCAGGCCTTGATCCGTGCATGTGCGCGGGTCTATCGTTCACTGTTTGGCGTGCACGGCATCTGCGGCGCCGTGCGGAGGAAAAGTGGCAGAAAGCAGATCCATGACGCGACGCGTTCGCTACGAATCGACGGCCCTGCGCGCCGTCGCGGCTCTCGCCGTCGCGATCGTGGCCGGCCTGTCGGCTCACGCCGTGCTCGGAGCGCCACCTCCACAGACGAATTGGACGCCGTCCGTGGATCGAACGGAGGTGCGGCGCGGCGAGGCCGTTTCGGTCCGGCTCGAAGTAACTATCCAGGAAGGGTGGCACGTCTATTCCATGACGACGCCCGAAGGCGGACCTCAGCCGACGCGTGTGGCGCTGGCGCCGTCCGATTCTTACGAGGCCGCGGGGCCGGCCCTTCAGCCGAAGCCCGAGACCAGGTTCGACGAAAACTTCCAGATTCCAACCGAGCAGTTCCACGGCACGGTGGCATTCACCGCGCCGGTTCGCATCCGTGACGCGGCAGTGGCGGGACCCTTGAAGATCTCTGGCGAGGTGGCGTTCCAGGTCTGCGATCCGAAGCAGTGCATTCCGGGGAAGGCGCCATTCGAAGTCATAGTGAACGTCGTGGACGGCGCTGCGGCCGCCGAGCTCGAGACCGTCAAGCCAGCCGGACTCGTCGCGGGCACTGCAATCGGCATCCTCGAGCCGAAGATCGGAGCAGGCGGTCCGCCAGGTCCGGAGCCGGCCGCAGCGCCGGCCCCCGCTGCCGGCGGTACGACCGGCGACGCCGCGAGCGTCGCGAAGGCCAGGAGCGAAGGGCTTTTCGCATTCCTGTGGCTCGCCATAACGGCGGGCTTCCTTTCGCTTCTAACGCCGTGTGTCTTTCCGATGGTGCCGATCACCGTCTCGTACTTCACGAAGCACGAGGGCCAGTCGCGCGGGCGTGGCATCGCCGACGCAACGGTGTACTCGCTTTCGATCATCGTGACCTTCACGGTGCTGGGGTTGTTGACCTCGGCACTGTTCGGGGCGACCGGGCTCAACAGCGTGGCCTCGAATCCGTGGGTAAACGTACTGCTCGCGGCTATTTTCGTCGGGTTGGCGCTGAACCTGTTCGGGTTCTACGAAATCGTCGTCCCGAGCTCGGTCCTGACGCCGCTTTCGAGGCTGTCGGGCTCCGGCGGGTTCGTCGGCACGCTGCTCATGGGCGTCACCTTCACGCTGACGTCGTTTACCTGCACCGTACCGCTGGTTGGTGCGCTGCTCGTTTCGACGGCGCAGGGCGACTGGCTGTGGCCGCTGGTAGGAATGCTGGGGTATTCGGCCGCGTTCGCGCTGCCGTTCTTCTTCCTGGCGCTCTTCCCGGGACTTCTTTCGACACTGCCAAAGGCGGGCGGCTGGATGGTCTCGATCAAGGTCGTGATGGGCTTCCTCGAGCTCGCCGCCGCGGTGAAGTTCGTGTCGAACGTCGATCTCGTGTGGGGCACGAGAATTCTGACCCGTGAGCTCTTCCTCTCGATCTGGATCGCGATTGCGTTCGTCACGGCATTCTATCTGCTGGGAAAGGTGAGGCTGCCGCACGAACGGCAGCTCGACGTTGTCGGCGTGCCTCGCGTCCTGTTCAGCACCGGTTTCCTGGCGGTCGCGTTCTACCTGTTTACGGGATTGATGGGCAGCTCGCTCGGCGAGCTCGAAGCGTTTCTTCCACCCATCTCTTCAGGCCCGACCGCCGGCGTCGCCCGCAACGCGACGAAGGAGCTGGACTGGAAGAAGGACTACGCCGAAGCGCTCGTCGCCGCGCGCGCGGCCGGGCGGCCGCTTTTCATCGACTTCACCGGCTACGCGTGCACGAATTGCCGCTGGATGGAGAAGAACATCTTCACCGTGCCGGCGGTGCGTGAAGAACTCGCGCGTTTCGAGCGCGTGCAGCTATACACCGACGGGCAAGGCGAGGAGTACGACCTGAACAGGACGCTTCAGGAAGAGAAGTTCAAGTCGATCGCCCTGCCGCTGTATGTCGTGATCGACTCGAAGACCGAGACCGAGATTGCGCGTGTGGAAGGTCTTACTCGCGACCCGGCCGAATTCATCCGGTTCCTCAAGACGAGTCAAGACGTTGCATCTGCGCGGCCCGGCCTGAATGCCGCGGCGACCGTCGTCCGGTAGGATTCTCGGAAAATACGCCGACAAGGAGATCCCGATGCGCCTTCGCTGCCTGAATGTCACGTCCGTCGCGTTCGCTGCCGCCCTGCTTTCCGCGTGTGGCGGACCGCCGGCGCCGGTCGTGTCCAATACGCCGCCAAAGACGGTTGCTGCCGGTAACACGAACTCGTCCCCGGCAAAGGATCCGAAGGCGGCCCGGCTCACGAACGCCGACGGAACCGCTTTCACGGTGGCCGACGTCGCCGGCAAGGTCAAAGTCGTGAACGTGTGGGCGACCTGGTGCGCGCCGTGCATCAAGGAGATGCCGGTGCTCAACGAGCTCGCGGCTAAGTACAAGGCCCAGGACGTCGCGTTCGTGGCTGTATCGATCGACGAGGAGGGCGCAGCGAAGGTCGAGCCGTTCTTGAAGAAGGGCGTCGTCAAGATCGACTTCCGGGTTGCGTATGCCACACAGGACGACTTGAAGGCGATGAACGTCGTCGTGCCGATACCGGACACGGTAGTCCTCGACGCGAACGGCAACGTCGTCGAGCATTTCGACAAGGTCGTGGAGAAGGACGAGCTCGAGAGCGCCATCCAGAAGGCACTGGGAGCGGCAAAGTAGCGCCTGGTGCGGGACGCGCGCGAAGCCGGCGGGGGGATGGGCCTGGCCCGGCTCGGGCCGTTGATCGTGCTCGTGTGGGGGGGCGCCCTGGCGGTCGCGTTTGCAGTGGATCGCGCGCGGATACCGGTACCGCCGGAACCCGTCATTGTTGCCGGCGGAGGTCCCGGCTTGCTCGCGGCGATTGGAGTGCACGCGCGAGCTGTGTTCACGGCGGTGGCGATCCTTGGCGCGGCGGCGGGATTGGGACGTTGCGTCGCCGGTCTCGGATTCGGGTCGCTCGGCCTGGGGCCGCTGGTGGATCGCTGCGCTGAGCTTGTGGTCGGTGGCGGCGTTCTCGCTGTTGCGATCTTTGCCCTGGGCCACACGGGGCTGTTCACACCGTTGCCGATCGCGGTGCTGCTCGTGCTTGGATGGCTCGGGCTTGCTGCAGCTGTGTGGCAGTCGCGCGCTGCCGGTCCGAAGGCCGACCCGCTCGCTGTCGCTAGCGGTACCGACCCCGGGGCCCGTGACGCAGCCCTCGTACCCGATGCGGATTGCGAAGAGTCAGCCGGAGCGGATCGCGCCGCGGCAGCCGGAGCTCCTCGTCCCGGCTCCGAGCGTGGGAAGTGGCGCGATCCGGTCGCTTGGACATTGGGTCTGGCGGCGGCCGCGGCCGGCGTCGTCGGACTCGTCACGGCGCTCGCACCGCCGACGGCACGCGACGCGCTCGCGTATCACCTGGCCGCGCCAAAGGCGTACATTGCGGCTGGCGGTATCGTCGAACTTCCCTGGAGCGTGCTCTCCTACACTCCGTTCGCCGCCGAGATGCTTTTTACGGCCGGACTCGCCATCGGTCCGGAATCGTCTGCAAATCTCGTGCATCTTGGTTACGGCGCCGCGGCCGTACTGCTCGTTGCCGCAGCCACGCGCCGCGTAACTGGCAGTCTGAGATGGGGCGCGGCATCCGCCGCGATCGTCGCCACCGTCCCGAGTATCGTCTGGAACGCCGGCATCGCGCACAACGAGATGTGGATGACGCTCGCGCTGACCGTAGCGTTCGTCGCGATCGGGCAGTGGTGGGAACGGCGCGATCGCCGTTTGCTGCTCTGGTGCGGCGCGGCCATCGGCGTCGCGCTGGCGGCAAAACACACGGCGCTTCTGCTGGTGCCGATCGTCGCGCTGATCGTTCTGGCGCGCGCGCGCTCGCTCGAGCCTTCCGAACAGCGACGAACCCTCCGCTATGCCGTCGAAGCCGCGTTGATCGGGCTCGCGATCCCGCTCCCCTGGTACGTTCAGAACGCCGTGCGGACCTCGAATCCGCTTTTCCCGTTCTTCTGGAGCGCTTTTCCAACCCACTCCCCAGTCTGGGATCAGGCAAGGGCGGAAATGCTCGAGACGTACCTTCGATTCTCGTATGGGCAGCGCGATGGGATTGCCGGCTGGCTCCGCCTGCCGTGGGACTTGAGCATTCGAGCCCGTAGCGACGTTACGGCACTGTTCGACGGCGTCGTCGGACCCGTCTTCCTTTTTCTCGCTCCGCTGACGATCCTCGCACTGGTAAGGTCGCGCGTGCCGTCGTGGCTGCGGGTCGCAGCCGGAGTCGCTTACGCGTTCGTGTTCATCTGGGCAACGCAGTCGCAGCAGATCCGGTTCCTGCTTCCGGCATTGCCGGTGCTGGCCATAGCGGGAATTGCGGCGTGCCGCGAGTTCGCAACGGATCGGCTCCGCTCGCTCGCAATTGCGGCCACGCTCGCACTGCTCGTCGGTTTGAATCTCGCTGCGGGCGCGCGTGAGGGATTGGCGGATGCGCCGTACCGTCCGGTTCTCGGGCTCGAATCGCGGCAGGCGTACCTCGAGCGACGGCTTCCGTACTATCGCTTCTACGAACGGCTGAATCGCGAGCTTGGGCCGGACGATCGCGTGCTTCTCGTGAACATGCGAAATGACGGGTACTATCTCGACGTGCCGTTCGTGTCCGACAGCGTTTTCGAGGATTACACGATCGGCCGAATCGTAAACGGATCGGCCACGCCTGAGAGCGTTCGCGACGGTCTTCGCGAACTTGGTGCAACTCACGTGCTCTCGCGCGACGACATCCTGCTCGATCCGCGATTCACGCCGTTCGAGAGTCCGGCCGCCGCTTCCCGGTGGTCCGGATTTCTCTCCGCATACACCGAGCGCCTCGATTCGCGGGACGGAATGGCGCTGTACGCCCTGAAGAAATGAGCAAGGAATGACCCCAACGATGATTCGAACGATGACCGCGATTTGTGTGGCCCTGACAGTCGTACTGACCGTCGCCGGATGCACGGCGAGCTCACCCGAGGCAATTCGGAAGGAAGCTCAATCGAATGCCGACAAGTACGTCGAATACATGAAGGCGGGCGACTTCGCGAGCGCTTACGACAAGACGATGCACTCGGATTACAAGCGCCAGCTTCCGCTCGAGACCTTCGTCAAGTTCCGTGAGGGCATGACGAACACATTCGGAGCGGTGGAAAGCTATCAGGTCGTCCACTACGACGCAGACCCGGAGCGGCAGTCGGTGACGCTGACCTATTCCGTGAAGTACTCGAAGGTTCCGGAGATCGGGCAGGAAATCATTATGTTACGGCGAGAAGGCACGGAGTGGCGCGTAATGTCGGTCGAGCCGAAGATGCCGCAGAAGCCCCAGCGGGTGCAGGATATGCCAACGCCGATGGCGCCCCAGGCCCCGCAAGCGCCGCCACCCGCCGCTCCTCCGAAGTAGTCGAGGCCAGAGCAGGTTTACGGGATTGGCAGGACTCGCATTCTCAATGGGACGTCCTGCCAATCCTGGAAGGTCCTGCAATCCTGTTCGCTGCCCGCCGCAAGCACGGAAACCGTGGATTCCGCGGAAAATAATCGGCTGAAGTCGTACTGAGTCGTTCGCACCAGTTGCGGGCGGCCGCCGTCGTTTCGTATTTCGACGGCATTATGAAATACAACGACTTCCTCCAATGGGCGCCGTGCGCCCTCGCAATCCTTCTTGCGTGCCCGATCGTCACGCCAGCGCAGTCCGGCCAGGCAGAGCTTACCGGCTATGTGCGCGACGTCTCGGGCGCCAGTGTCCACAGGGCGACCGTCCGCGCGGTCGACGTCGAGACGCAACTGTCAACCGAAACCGTTACGGGCGGCGGAGGTGTGTTCACGATCGCCAGTCTCGAGCCCGGCTTCTACCGCGTAGAGGTCGAGGCAGACGGGTTCCGCCGACTCGTGCGCGATGGAATCCGCCTCGTGACCGGCGAGCGTTCGCGTGTCGAGTTCACACTCGAGGCCGGCGGTCTGACCGAATCGGTCACCGTGACGGCGGACGTCCCGCTGCTGCGCAGCGAGTCGGGCAACCTCTCGCACCCGGTAACCAACGAGAAGATCGTTGGTCTGCCGCTTAACGGCCGGAACTTCGTGCAGCTTGTGGCGCTCGTGCCGGGAGTCGCACTCCCTCCTGCTTCCGCGTTCCCGCGGATCAACGGCGGCCGGCCGAGGACCAACGAATACCTCTTCGACGGCATTTCGGTCCTTCAACCGGAACCAGGGCAGGTTGCCTTCACTCCGGTCATCGACGCAATTCAGGAGTTCAACGTCCAGACGAATGCGCCACCGGCCGAGTTCGGCCGGACCAATGGCGGCGTCGTCAACCTCACGACGAAGTCGGGCTCGAACGAACTTCACGGGTCGGTCTTCGAATTCCTGCGAAACGAAGCTCTGAACGCGCGCAATCTCTTCGCGCCGGGAACGGCGACGAGTCCGGACAAGCCGGTCTTCCGGCGCAACCAGTTCGGCTTCGTCCTTGGCGGGCCGATCGTCAGGGATCGGACGTTCTTCTTTGCCGACTATCAGGGAACGCGCCAGTTGATCGGCCGCGTTCGCACTTCCACGGTGCCGACGCGGTTGCAGCGCGACGGCATCTTCACCGAAGCCGTTGCGGGCGTCGTTCCCCAGATCTTCGACCCGGCGACGACCGCGCCCCGGCCTGGCGGGGGCTTCACGCGCAATCCGTTCCCAGGAAACCGCATTCCGGTCTCGAGATTCGATCCGGTAGCCCTGCTGCTGCTGGATCGCTACCCGCTGCCGAACCTGCCGGGAACTGCGAACAACTACCGGCGTGTCGGGAACGAACGGACCACGCAGGATCAGTTCGACGTCCGGATCGACCATCGGTTCTCTGACTTCGATCAGATATTCGGCCGCTACTCGCATTTCCGAGACGATACCGTTCCGGTTACGCCGCTGCCGGAGGGAAGCGGGTTGATCTCGACGGGCGCGCTTGGGCCGACTGTCACGACCGGCAACTCGCTCGCTTCGAGTTGGGTTCACGCATTCGGGCCGCGGACGACGAACGAGTTGCGCTTTGGTTACACGCGCCGATCGATCGACCGGTCGGCGCTTCTTCTCGGCTCACCGGCGTCCGAAGCTCTCGGTCTGCCTGGCATTCCCTCGGATTCGGCGTTCGACGAAGAGTTGCCGACGTTTCTTGTAGACGGCCTGCAGCAACTCGGACCTCCGGCGAACACCAATTCCCGGTTCCGTACCGACGTGACGCAGATCGTCGACACGCTCTTCCTTCAACGAGGCAGGCATTCGATCAAGGCGGGAATCGACTTCCGGTGGGAGCGGCTCGACGTGATTCAACCGCCGTCGCCGGCCGGATCGTTCCGATTCAGCGCCCTGTTCACCGACCAGCCCGGTGTCTCCGGCACGGGCCTGGCCCTGGCGAGCTTCCTGCTCGGCCAGGTGCAGACGTTCTCGATCGATCTGCAGGAGGACGTGCTTCGGCCGCGAGCGCACATCCAGGAGTACTTCGTGCAGGACGACTGGAAGATTTCGGATCGCGTGACGGTAAACCTCGGCCTTCGATACACGCTCAACTTTCCCTCGACCGAGAGGAACGACCAGTCCGCCGTCTTCAACCTCGATTCCCGTCAGCTCGAGTATGCCGGCCAGGGCGCGCCACGCGCCGCGCGCGAACTGCACAAGAACAACTTCGGCCCGCGGCTCGGAGTCGCCTGGAGGATCGGCGACGACACGGTCGTTCGGTCGGGATACGGTCTCGTGTGGATCGAGATGGCCGGCATCACGACGCCCTTTACCACACCTTTCTTTCCGTTCATCCAGTCCGTCTCGCAGCGGACGCTCGACAACGTGAATCCCGCGTTCGTCCTGGCGAATGGTCCGAGCGTATCTCCGATTCCGAGTTCGCCGGACGCAGGGCTCGGGCAGGGAGTCTTCTCGGTGGACCGGGATCTGGGGTCCGGCTACGCGCAGCAGTGGAACGTTGCCGTGCAGCACGAGATCGTGCCGGGACTCGCGTTCGAAGCTGCGTATGCCGGCTCGAAGATTACGCACGTCGGCATTCCCGATACGAACATCAACCAGTTGACCGCCGAGCAGTTGCGGCTCGGTCCGGCGCTGTTGCAGCGGGTGCCGAATCCGTTTTTCGGTCTCGTTCCGCGGTCCTCGAGCCTCGGAGATCCGACTATCTCCGTCGCGCAGCTTCTCAAGCCATACCCGCAGTTCACGACGGTCAGCCTCTACCGCAACAATGTCGGCAACACGAACTACAATGCCGTTCAGCTCAAATTGGAAAGGCGCTTCTCGGACGGCTGGTCGTTTCTGGTCAGCTACACGCGGTCCAAGCTCATCGACGAAGCTTCCTCGGTCTTCGACGCCTCGATTCTGACTGGGCCGGTCGCGAACTTCCCGGTGGCCGACAGCCACAACCGTCGTCTCGAACGGGATGTCTCTAGCGGCGACATCCCCAATGTGTTCGTTGCGAGCTTGACGTGGGCGCTGCCGTTCGGGAAGGGCAGGCGTTTCGAACCGGGTGGGATCGCTGGCCTGCTCGCCGGCGGCTGGGAGTTGACGGGCATCGGCACGATGCAGTCGGGACTGCCCCTGGCGGTAACTCAGGTGACTAACTTCAACTCATTTGCAGGATTCGGAACACAGAGGCCAGACCGCATCGGCGATCCCGAACTGCCGGGGTCGATTCGTTCGACGTCGCGCTGGTTCGATACGACGGCGTTCCGGATCGCTCCCGTGTTCACGCTGGGATCGAGTTCGCGGAATCCGGTTCGCGGCCCGGCGTATCGGAATGCCGACATCGCGATACTCAAGCGAACGGCGCTGACCGAACGGCTCGAACTCGAATTCCGGACCGAGATCTTCAACCTTACGAACACCCCGCCGCTCGGCAACCCGGCGACAGTTGCCGGCGCGCCCGGCTTCGGGGCGATCACGTCGGCGGGCGATCCACGGGTGATCCAGTTCGGAGCGAAGCTGCTGTTCTAGGGAGGCGAGAGTGGACACGATCCTGTCCGCTCTCGTCACTCGTATCGCAGCGCCGTCGACGGGTCGAGTCTGGCAGCGCGGCTGGCCGGCAGGTATCCGCTGACAAGACCGACCACGATCAGCAGAAACGTGGACACGAGGATGCTTGCCGGCGATATCTGGAGCGTGATGTCGCCTTTGCCGGTCGTGTCCTCGAACATCGCACCCATCAATGGGATCACGCCGACGGCGGCGGCGAGGACGTACGAGAACAGGATTCCGATCAAGCCTCCGGTCAGGGTCAGAACCATGGCTTCCGCGATGAACTGCAGCCGGATGTGGCGTTTTCTCGCGCCAAGCGCCATCCGCAGCCCGATCTCGCGGATTCTCTCGTCGACCGTGACGAGCATGATGTTCATCACGCCGACTCCGCCGATTCCGAGCGTGAGCGTTCCGATGAACATGAGCAATCCCTGAAGCCCGATCGTGAGACCGTCGATGATCGGACGGAACGCTTCGCGGCCGTCCGCGCTGAACGCTTTCTCGTCAGCCGGCGAGAACCGCTGGCGCTTTCCGAGCGCAGTGCGCACCTGCTTGATCGCCTGCTTCTCGAACTGCGGGGCGATGGCAGCAAAGACCATCACGTTCGCATACTTGGCGTCCCACATGTCTCCGGCGGCCGAGTACGGGATGAAAGCCGACTCGTCATCGCTCGTGAAGTAGTTGCTGAACTGCAGCTTGCGATCCAGGGTGCCGATGACAGTGAATCGAACGCCGCTTATCAGTACCGTTTCGCCGACGGCCGGCCGGCCGGCGAAAAGCTGCTCGCGGAGCCGCCCGCCGAGTACGACCACGCGCCGCCGTTCGAGGAAGTCCTCCTCGCCGATCCATCGCCCGTCGCTCGGGACCTCGTTCCGGATCTCGCCGTAGACCGGGTACACGCCTCGGATCGCGGTATTCGCAAGACGGTCGCCAAAAGTGATCGACAGCCATTTGACGGTCTCGAGGCTGCCACCGCTCACCAGAGACGATTCGGTCAAAGCTGCATCCAGATCGGCCTTCTCGAACCGGATTCGCTTGCCGGCCCTTTGTCCGCCGGCCTGCTCGCTGGTCTGACCGGGCCAGCAGACGACGGCGCTCTTGCCGAATGCGTCGAACCCCGACACGAGCACCGACCGGAATCCGCTGCCATAGGCAATCAGCACCGTGACCGACACTATGCCCCAGACGATGCCAAGCATAGTGAGAGCGCTGCGGAACGGCTGCCGGGCGAGCGCTGCGAATGCCTGTACGACGATTTCGCGAAACATCGGCTTAGCCCCCCGCCTCGTGGCGCAGCGCCACGATCGGATCGACCGCAGCCGCCCGGCTTGCAGGGTACATCGCAGCGAGGATCGCGACCGTTCCGAGCAGCGCGAACGACAGCAGCGACGATTCCGGAGTCGGCAGTAGTCCGGCGAAAAACGGCGGCATTGGAAGCGTGTTCACAAGCGCGCACAGTCCGTAAGCGATAGTCAGTCCGGCACCGCCGCTCAGGAAGACGACGATCAGCGTCTCGCAGAAGAATTGCCAGAGGATCTGGCGGGAAGTCGCGCCGACGGCCTTCCGGACGCCGATCTCCTTCGTCCGTTCCCTGACGGCGACCATCATCACGTTCATGACTCCGATTCCGCCGAGGAAAAGCGTCGTCAGCCCGACGGCGCCGAGGAAGTACTTCATCCCGTCGGTCATGGCCGCAAACTGTTTGGCGTTCTCGACCGTGTCCCAGATCGGCGCCGCTTCCTCGTCCGTGGGATCGAACTGATGGATCTGCGACAGCGCCTTGCGTACCTGACGCTTTGCCGATTCGCTGACACCGATGGATCTGGGCACGACGATGAGTCTGTCGATTCCGTCGGGCTTCGACGGAGGAGTGTTCGGGAAGTCCCGCAGCACGCAAGAGAAGGGAATGAACACCTTCGAGACGTCCTGCCCGTCGTAGCTCGAGTCCTGCTCCTTCTTCCGCATTATCCCGACTACCGTGTAGGGAAATCCCCCGACGAGCACCGTCTCGTTCATCGCGTCGCGGCCGTCGAAGAGCTGCTCGTTCACCTGACTGCCGAGGACGCAGACGCGACGTTCGTCGCGCTCGTCGTCCCAGTTCGGGTATCTGCCGCGTTCGATATCGATGCTTCGCACATCGGCGAATGGCGGCAGTGAGCCCGTCACGCGAAACGCGCCCGCGTTGAACGGGCTTCGGACGCTTACCCCGCCCTGACCCAGTTCGGGAAGCGCCCATTCGATGTCCGGAGACTGGCTCATGACCACCTTGTAGTCGTCCGCGCGCCACTCCGTCACGCGGCCCGCGCGGGTTCCTCCCGCCTGTTTGCTCGTCCGGCCGCCGAACACGATCATGATGTTCTTGCCGAACGACTCGGCGACCTTCGCCTGACCTTCACGCAGCCCCTCGCCGGCCGCGACCATGAGCGTGATCGAAACGATGCCCCACGCGATTCCGAACATCGTGAGCGCGGTCCGCAGCTTGTGCGTCCACAGCGTCCGGATCGTGTCGAGGAAGAGGTCGCGGAAGACCATGACGGACTCCTACTGCAGAACGATCTGCTGGTCTTCGGCGAGTCCTTCGACGACCTCGGTCTTCACGCCGTTCGAGAGTCCCAGCTTGACCGGAACCTTACGCTTGCCGGTCTCCGACACCGAATCCGGGATTTCAACGGACGCATTCCGGTCCTTGTCGTAGATGACCGCAGCCTCCGGGATGAGCAGCAGTCCCGATTTCTCTTCGAGGATGATCTCGGCGTTGGCCGTCATGTTCGCGCGCAGGACGTCGGCGTCACCGGTGATCGTGACTCGAACTTCGAATGTCGTCACGTTGTCCTTCTCGGCGCCGAGAGGAGAGATCTTCTCGACGACTCCGTTGAATTCCATGTCCTTGTGGGATTCGACCGTGATGCGGGCCGGCTGCGACTCATAGATCTTGCCGATGTCGGCTTCGTCGACCTTTCCTTTCACGTAGAGCTGGCTGGTGTCGCCAAGAGTGAACACGAGCGTCGCCTGCGAGCCGAGCACTAGTATCGAGCTCACGGCGTCGCCTGGCTCGACGTCGCGCGACAGCACGACTCCGTCCATTGGGCTGACGATGGTCGAATTGCGGAGGTCCTCCTCCGCACGCTCGACCGCAGCCTGGGCGCGCGCGACTTCCGCCCTGGCTCGTTCGACGTCGGCGCGTGTCACGGTGACTCCACGTTCGGCGGACAACTGTCTGTTGAGCGCGATCTGATAGGCTTTCTCGGCGTTCTCGAGGTCGGTTCGCGAGATGACGCCGCGGTCGAACAGGCTCTGCGATCTCTTGAGGTTCGCCTCGAGAAAGGGCAGGTCAGGATTTGCGGCGTCGACCTTTCCTCGCTCCACGGATGCCTGGGCGCTCGCCACTGACGCCTGTGCCGCTTGCAGCGCCGCCTTCTGTTCGCGAAGCTGGGCGTGCAGCTGCTCCTTGTCGAGTTCGGCCAGTACTTGTCCCTTCCGGACCGTATGGCCGTAGTCGACCAGCACGCTCTTAACAAGTCCGCTTGCTTTCGATTTGACCTCGACTTTTGTGAGAGGCTCGATCTTGCCTGTCGCGACGACGGATTTTGCGAGATCGCCGCGCTCGACCTTCGTGAGCTTGTCGGAACTGATCTCAGGGTTTCCGCTCATGGATCGAACGGCGGCGAAACTGCCTCCCGCCAGCACGAATGCGATCGTGGACAGGACTATCCAGCGCTTGCGGCCACGCCTTACTGCCATGACTCGTCACCTCGCTTTCCAATTCTTTCCGTGCCCCCGTACGAGCGCTGGCGACGGAAAAGTTCCGACAGGTTTGACGGGTAGGTGACGCGTGAGCGCTAAAGGTTTCGGTCGAGATTGGCCGCCGGGCGGCGGCGGCGGTAGGCGTGAGGCGGATCAATCGGTCGAGATGTCGGCGACGACCGGGGCGTGATCCGACGGCCGGTCCCACATCCGCGGTTCCTTGTCGATGCGGACCGAATGGCAGCGGGGAACGAGCTGTTGCGTTATCCAGATGTGATCGATTCTGAGTCCGACGTTTCGTCTGAACGCGCCAGCACGGTAATCCCACCAGGAGAAGTGGCCGCCGTCCAGCGTATGCAGGCGGAACGCGTCCTCGAAGCCCCAGAGCCGGACGTTTTCCAGGGCCTCGCGCTCCGCTGGACTGCAGAGGATGCGGCCTTCCCACATTGCAGGATCGTGGACGTCGCGGTCGTCGGGCGCGACGTTGAAATCGCCGCAGATCAGCACCGGGTCGGAGGGTGAGTACCTCTCGTCGAGAAAGGTCCGGAGGCGGGCCAGCCAGTCGAGTTTGAACGCGTACTTCTCCGTCCCGACGTCCGAGCCATTTGGGATGTAAACGTTGACGACCGTAATGCCGCCGACGGATGCCGCGATCAGCCTCGCGTGGCCAGGCTCCTCGTCGCCGGGCAGTCCCTTGGTGACGGCCGTCATTTCGGACTGTGCAAGGATGGCCACCCCGTTGTAGGTCCGCTGGCCGTGAGTGATCGACGAGTAGCCGAGCGCCTCGAAGTCAGCCGATGGAAACTTCTCGTCTACGCATTTGATTTCCTGCAGGCACAGCACTTCAGGGCGTTCGTATTCGGCCCAGCGAAGGACTGCAGGCAGGCGGGCGGCGATCGAGTTCACGTTCCAGGTAGCGATTCTCACAGGGGCGGATACTAACGCTTGCGGAGAAAATTCGCACCGGAAAAAGCCCGAAACCGTCTCGTTGACAGCCTTTGGAGTGCTTGCTAGAGTACGCGCCGTTCACCGGCAGGACGGCAGGATTCGGAAGTGGTAACGACCCGCTTTGCGCCTCGGTCCGTGTTCCACGGATGGCGCCCCCGCAGTTTCGCTTCGATCCACCCAACCAGCCTCAGTTCAAGACCGCACACGATCAAGTGAAGTCAGAAAGGAGATCAGACACGATGAAAGAACGAGGAACCGTGAAGTGGTTCAATGACGCGAAGGGATTCGGTTTCATCGAGCGCGAAGGCGGCGGCGATGTGTTCGTCCACCACACCGCGATCGTCGCGGACGGTTTCCGCACGCTCGGCGAGGGAGACACCGTCGAGTTCGAGGTGACGCAGGGACCGAAAGGCCTCGCGGCAGCGAACGTCACGCGAGGCGCCTAGCCGATTGCAGGGATTTTCCCGAGGGCCTCGTCGCAACCGGCGGGGCCCTTTGTTCATGAAGGGAACCCCCAGCAGACAACAGGGGAAATCGTACGCTGCCGTATACCGAGCGGTCGTAATGTCAGGGATCGGCCCTTGGCCGCCTTACCGCCCCGTTGCCATAAGGAGGCGCCCGTCAGGTTGAGGTGTCTCCAACCTGGCGACGGATACGGGAGCAGCAGTTCGTCGATATCAAGGCTGCTCGTCGCGAGTGCCGCGACAGCGCGCTCGAGGTCGGCGGTGTTTCACAGTGCGATGGCGGCAATAGCGAGGGTCAGGCCGCTCTCTCGAAACCGCTGCTGTTCGTAGTTGTGATCGCGAACCCCCGCGAGACGGTTGATGAACACCGCTCGGCCGAGGGCGGCGAGACGGACGAGGGTGGCCAAACGGACGAGGGCGGCGAAACGGATAAGGAAGCGAAACGGACGAGGGCAGCGAA
>JAJTWZ010000086.1 GCA_021463145.1 Blastocatellia bacterium
GTCCGTTTGCGCCCTTCGAGGCACGCGACATCGACGGAGACAGCGTGCGGATCGACTTCGACCGCCCGACGGTGCTCTATTTCTTCCAGCCCGGCTGCGGCTGGTGCGACCGCAATTACGAAGCCGTGCTCGCGCTATACGAACAGAAGGCAGGCACGCACCGGTTCCTTGGAGTAGCGCTTGCCGAGACCGGGCTTTCGGATCTGCTCTCGCGCAAGCATCTTCCTTTCGACGTCGTATCCGGGCTTCCCCCCGAACTGCTCGAATCCTATGAGCTCGGCGGCACTCCGCGTACAATCGTGACCGATTCCGACGGCCGCATTGTCGCCAACTATTTCGGGGCCTATTTCGGCGCGACCCTCAAGGCCCTTGAACACCAGCTCGACGTCCGGTTGCCGGGAGTCGCTCCCGATGGAGGAACCTGAACATGCCTGATTTCGCGTCCCGGGCCGGGGTCGTACTCGTCCTTATGCTCGTCACGGCCTCCGGAGCCGGTGCCCGTCTCGTCGGTGACGATCCTGCCCGCAGGGCCGTCGAGGCCGACGAGCGCGGGCGCCATCTTCTCGACGTCGCAATCGGGGTCGAAGGCGCGATGGGGGCGGATCTGGCCTTGCGGCTCCTCGAGACCGGACAACTGCATACGACCGGCCTTCGGCGCGAGGCGCGAGAGCTCGTCCGCCTGAGGCTTTCGGGGGCGACTGAACCTTTCCAGCCCCTCGTCGTGTCGCATCGGGGCGCGGATTCAAGGCAACAGGAGTCGAGTGTCGCGCTTGGAATCTATCCTGTCGACGCGCTGTCGCTGCGTTGCAGGCTTGCGATGCAGTTTTTCGATCCGGAGCCGCAAACGGCGCGCGGTCTCGTTCTCGACGTTGCTCCCGGTCTGGAACTGCCGCCGCCGGAGTGCCGGGACGTGCTGCTGCCCCAGGTGGACGTCTTCTACAGGACGCTGTCGGCCATCCTTGCCGGGACGCTTACGGCCCGTGAGCGCCGCGAGTTGCTTCAGTGGGAGATCGCGCGCCGTTATGTGGGTGGAATCGGCCATCCGATGCAGATCGCTCCTGCGGCGGCCTTCATCGAAGCGCTCGGCGCGCCGCGCGATGTGACCGATCGTCTTGCCTCCGAACTCGGCGCGGCCGTCGGGCGCATTCCGGGGTCGCCGCGCGCGCTTTTCCACGTTGTCGCCGAGCAGTCGTGGAACCCGGTCGGGGAGCTACTCGAGCGGCTTCCGGAGGCATCGCGCAGGCAGCTCTGCGGAGAGTTGAAGGGGTTCGTGCTGCGCTCTCTCCAGGCTCCAAGGTGTGCCGATCTGCCTTCGGACGCCTATCCGGCGGAAGCGCTTTCCTATCTGAACGACACGGTGTTCGTCTCCGGACCCGTTGTGAGTGATGAGGCCGCCCGAAGGCCCATGATAGGCGACGCGCCGGCCTTTACGCCCATCTGGAGTTCGGCGCGGAGCAGGGCCTATGGGCGCGAATGCCAGGACATCAACTGGGACCGCAGGACGATGGTCAAACGCGGTGAAACCGAGTGGACCGACTGGAAGTTGCGCTACCTGAAGTTTGCCTCCAGTCTCCGCGACTGGAGCGCGATAAGCGAACGCGACGACTACGACTATCTCGTCGAGAAGTCGTCGATAATCGCCGTGATGCTCGAGAACGCGCCTGACGAGGCCAGCTTGCTGGAAGTCGTCGAGGACTTCGTCTCCCTCGTGCGTCATGCGAACCGTTCCAAGGTGCCTTCGCAGGTGTTGCTGGCGCACGCCTCGGTTTCGCTTTCGCGCTTGCCGGAAGCGCGCCGCAAGCTCGTCCTCGAGATGTTCAGATCCGGGCCGGCGCCAGTCTCGGCATATGCGGAATTCCAGCTCGAGGGCGTCGACGCTCTCCGGATCGTGCCTCCTGGCGGCTCTCCCGGCGGAAACAAATGAGCACGTCCGAACTGCTTATCGTGTCGCTCGACCACAGGTCGCAAGCGAGCGACGCTCCGAGTAGCGGTTCCAGATGAAGAATGCGACCACAACCGCGCAAGGGAGCAGGCGCGTCGTGAGGAAGACGGCTTCCCGAAAGATCCGGGCGACGGACGACGGCAGCACATACGAGTGGAACGGAAGCGCGTGGGTCGACGTGGCAACGCATCTGCGCGCGGCCGCGGGCGCCGAGCTGCGGGCGATAGAAGCCGCGATTGCGGGATTCGACGCACTGCTTTCGGCCGCGATGAACGCGAAAGCCGCCGGCGACTTCCCGCGGGCCGACAGGCTGCTTGCGCGTGCGCTTGCAATCAGGCCCGCACACGAGGGTGCGCTTTGCGTGCTCTGTTCGCTCAGGCGCTTGCAGCAGGACCCGGAACGCGGGCTCGAGGAGACGGCCGCGGTCGGCGCGACGACGCGCTACGCGCCGCTTCTTACGTCGCGCGCCGCAGCTCTCTGCGACCTCGGCCGGTGGGAGGAAGCGGGGCGGCAGATAGAGGTCGTGCTCGCGATGGGAAACGTGTCCGACGAGGCGCTGGCGGTCGTGAAGAGAATCCAGTCGGAAAAGGCCTTCGCGGACTCCGACGACTACTGACGTCCGGCTATCGAAGTTCGGTTGCCAGGCTTCTCCCGCCGTCGGGATTGACCACGACGACCGAGTGCGCGGCGCCGTCGCTCCAGATCGACTCGACCGACTTCGCGCCAGGCGCAGACAGCGCCTTCTTCGTCACGGTCCACTTCGAGCCCGTTGCGGACTTTGCGAGTTCGAAGGTCTCCGTCGAGTCGACGACGAGAGTCGCGCCCGGCTGGATGTTCGACCCGGCGTTGTTCATCTGGATGCGGTTTCCCTTCTTCAGGACGATGTCGACGAGCTCGGGCCGCGGACCGCGCAGTTCGCCGTAGCCCGCAAAGCGGATCCACTTGTGCGCGAGGTCGAATGGCTTTGCCGCGCCGAACTCCTCGCCGAGCTTCGGCTCGTCGAGCGTGCCTGCGGGCTGCCCGCCCCAGGAGTTGTCGGAAAGGTCGTCCGTGACGAGCTCACCCGGACCGTCGGTCGAGTAGCCGACGACTACCGGCATCGCGCCCGTCTCCATCGCGCCGTAGTCGATGCGGAACGAGCCGTCGTCGAGCAGCAGGCAGCGAAGGCTCGTGCGTTTTCCGTTCGGCGAGACGAGGCCGCGCCATTCGATGGCAAACGAGAGTGCGGCGGCACTGGAGCCGTCCGCGAAGCGTCGCTGGACGGGCGCGCATCCCGCAAATACGCGGACGCGCGAGGTATCCCACTGGTCTGACCAGGCCGGGGCGACGAGGCCCGGATTTGCGGCAAGTGCGGCAAGCGAGGGCGAAGCCGTGACAGGCCCGGCAAACGAGAGCAGTCCGTCGAGCGAGACGGTAACGGAAGTCCGGTCGACTCCGGCCTGCCGGAAGGTGAACGCCCGGCCGTCGGGCCAGATGCCGAAGTCGGCGAAGGTGATGGTCTGGAGGCCTCCGGCGAAGGCGCGGAGTTCGGTGAGGCAGGGGACAACCGCAGTCCCGGGAGTCTCCTCGGGGTCGAACATCCTTTTTGTGAGGGCAGGCTGTAGCTCCGAAGCCCCTCCGGTTCTGATTGTGACGGTTCCGTCGAAGTCTTGGTCGTCGAGTACGTAGATGCCGTCGTTGTTCGTCTCCGGCCGGTCGTAGTCGGAGAAGTACCGCCAAGCTGTGACCATCGAGCCGTCGTGCTGGAGAAGCTGCGGCTCGTAGGAGTAGGCAGATTCCCGTGAACCCGGGTCATAGGAATAGACTGCGGCACTGCGGTAGGAAGCCGGAACCGGAAAGCCGTCGCCGTCTAGTTCAAGGATGTCCGGCAGCGAAGCCGAAGCTACGACGATGCGGTCCGCTCCGGTGTCGACTTGACCGCGACCCGTTGCCACATCCCCCACTGTGTCAATCCGGCCACGCGGGTCTGCCGGCCAGGCCGGCGTATCGGGAATGAGATCGCCGTCCGTGTCCAGAACGGTGAAGATGGTAAACGATGGCTGGCCGTCGGGCAGCCTTCCGTTATAACGGCTGCCGTAGAGCTTTCCGTCGGACCCTACGACGTGATGTGAGAACTCCCCGAACTTGAATTCGTCGTCGTACAGGTTGCCATCGCGATCGAGAATCTTGTCGGCCACGCGGTCGCCGTCGGTGTCGGTTACGACCGCCACGGAATCGAGCATCGGGCGGAAGAAGACGATGTCGGAGCCTGACGGACTGGCGATGACGGTGACGAACGACGAGAAATACTCCCCGATCGGCATCCGGAACGGGATCTCTACGATGCGCTGCCAATCGGTTCCGTCGTACCGGATTGCTACGAGCCCTTGCCCGCCTCCAAAATAATCGTGCACGTAAAGAAGGGTCGGATCTACCGCAGAGGCTACGGCGTGGTATCGGGCCTGGAGATCGGTCGGGTCCCCGTGAAACCGGGATACTTGCCGCGCGCCGTTCCCGTTCAGCCAGAACCCGTATCGCCTATCGTAAGACTCGTAGGGGGGTTCGACATCGACTGGCGATGCGCTGCTGACGAAAGATGCCGAATACGGAAAGCGTGGACCATCGTAGTCTGAGATCGCAATCGGACCTGCGAATGCGAATGGCGCATGCAGAACCAGAACAAGGCCCGATATGACAGCCAAGTGCGGAATCTTCACTTGAACCTCCAGGACGGGAGCCATGTGCTCCCGTCGGT
The DNA here is from genome assembly GCA_021463145.1 of Blastocatellia bacterium. GTDB lineage: Bacteria > Acidobacteriota > Blastocatellia > UBA7656 > JADIYM01 > JADIYM01. The sequence goes on from JAJTWZ010000086.1 coordinate 4,677, forward strand.
TCAGCATGAAGGATGCGTTGGGTTGGTCGCCATTAGCAAGCTCTATGTCCCAGGCTAGTTTCCGGTATACTCGCTCGTACAGCGGTAGACGGCCTTTGGAACTACCGCAACGGCGGCCGCACGAACCGCAAGGTGCGTTGGCGGACGGACGATTCCACCCGCTGCGGTCTGCCCCGAGGGAATCTGTGTCGTCGAAACCGTAATCCCCGGGCTCGAAAGCGTAACTTCCGGCACCGCCTCCCCCGGCCTGCGAAACTCGACCGTGGAATCGACTGCAAAGATGAAGCTTTTTGCCGTTGAGTTAGTTCCGATGCGCTGAAGGGGATTTGCGCCGAGGGCCCACGTGTCGAGCGCCGGAGTAATTACGCCGGCAGCGTTGGTGTAGTCGGTCCGCTGGCCCTCGCCCGAATAGACCGTCGCCGTCCGTACGCGCCCGCCACGGGTCGTCTGCGTCGCGCTGGCCACGAGGTCGTGGCCGGTCGCCGGATTCCTCCACTCGAGTGGTGACTCGGGGAAATGAACATCTCTGTCCCACCCTTCCGTCGGACCCTCGACGAGTCCGCCCTGGGCGACGCCTTCGTACTCGCCGGAACCGGCTACACGGAATCTGGTCCAGGCGGTGACGCGCCATTCCTCGCCGCCGTATATGGGGTTCGACTCTCCCGGCTCGAGCTCCCAGGTCAGCGAGCGCTTGCCATCGGGTGGATGGACAAAGATCTCCAGGCGGAGGACTGATAGGGGTGACTGTTGACCGGAAAGTCACCGATCCCAGCCAGATGAACCGTGATCGAGACTTGGGATCGGATAGGGTCGTTGAATACGTTGTCCTTTCCCCGCCAGTCGAACCAGGTCCTGGGTAGTCCGCTGCGTACATACCCCGGCCTCGATCCCGGCTCGAAGAACGCCGACGGCGGCGGCCCTTCGACGACGAGCAGCCCGTAGTAGCCGCCCTGGGGCTGGTCGACGATCGGCCTTCCGTCTGCGTCGGTCGTGCGCAATGCGTCTTCGTCCGCATCGTAGTTAGCCGCCCGCCGCCAGTGATCCGCGACGAGAACTCGCGCGCGAAGCGCGACGGGTGAAAGCCCTGCAGCCTGGCGATCCCACACCGCCGTTACCTCGGCGTTGCCGCCTGCGGCTCCCGCAAGGCCTTTGATCTTGTAGAAGTAGACCTTGTTTCCACCGCTGTCACCGAACTCTTCCATTCCGACAACTTCTATGCGGTTGCCGAACGCGTCCGGCGTAGGCTGGCCTCCGGTCCCGGTTGGCAGAATGTAGTTCTCGACGGCACCTATCATTCCGAGCCCGCCGGGCTGGCCACCGGCAGCGCCGGCAAGGTAGCTGTCGCCGGTCGTCGCGTCGATTGCGACAAGGGCATAGATGTCGCCGCTCTCTTCGACGACCGTTTCCGCGTCGTAGACGGAAGTCGCAGTCGACCGCGTGGCGTATTCGAACGTGTAGAGATCGGTATGCGGACCGTTGCGGTCGCTGCCGAGCGGCACCTTGGAATCGGGATCGAGCTGCGGCTGGCGGGCCGGCAGCGCCTGCCGGATCTCGGTGCGGGTATGTACGCGGTCGTCGGACGTGTTTCCGGCGCCCGGCACCTCGAGGTCGCGAAGCAAGCTTGTCCCGGGCAAACAACATATGACTGTTAACGACGGGCGCCATCTCGGTTGCGCTGCATTGTTCATGATTCCAGTTACGGTCAATTCTCAGTTTCATCCTGTCACGTCAGCGCGAAGCACCCAGGCGAACAACGCTCGATCACCGGGCGCACGAGTCGCCCGTGCGATCGAAAGCTGGCACTCTACGATTCTCGACGGCAGCAATCCGTTCCAACAGCGCCAGTTTCCGGCTGTTCGGGCGGGCAGCGCCTCACTGGCCACAGTGTCGCGGCGACCGGGTTTCTAGAAGTCCGGGTGTCTGGCGTGTCAGCGAAGTCCAGCGAAATCCCACTTCTTGATCACGTCGACGATTAGCGCGGAAAGCTTGTCGGCGACTTTCGCGTAGTACTCGTCCGCCTTCGCCTTGTCGAAGCGCGGCGATCCCTGTCCCGGCTGGTAGAGCCCGATAGACGATGGAAACGGCACCGCCGACCAGGTGCCCGGCGCCGGATATGCCGTCTCGAGCTCCTTCGTGTACCGCTCGGGGTGCACCAGCGTGGGATCGATCGCCTGGACCATGGCCGTCTCGTTCCATCCGGCGTGGCCCCCGTCCTCGCCGAAGACCTGCTTCGTTACATCGGAAGCGAACGACCACCAGTTGATCACGAGCGTGCGGACGTGCTGCTCCGCGGCTACTTCGGCCGCGACGGCCGTCAAGACGGCGGTCTGCGGCCCGCCGTGCCCGTTGATGACGATGATGTTCTGGAACCGGTTCCTGGCCAGTCCCTCCATTACCTGCTTCACATACGGACGGTAGGCGGACTCGCTGATCTGGAACGCCCCTGGATAGGCTTCCATGCTGCCGGTGATCCCATAGGGAATCGCCGGCGCCACCATCGCGTTCACCCTCGGCGCTAGAGTTCGCGCGAGGGCGACCGGCGCCGTGATGTCCGCACCGTTGTTGACGACGCCGTGCGGTTCGAGCGTGCCGGTAGGCAGAAGTACCGTACGGATCCTGGACGGAACGACGTCGCGGAACTCCATCCAGTTCACGCGCTCCAGTTCGCGCGTCGAGACGTCGGACGTTTGCCCGAGCGTCGGCGTGGGCAAGGCCAGCAGGACAATGCAGAGCGCAATGGCAGTTCGCATGGAGAAGCTCCTTGGGTGTGCGGATGTGGCCGACAATGTAAATCACCTCGCAATCGGCGGCGAGGCGCGCCCTGTCGCGACCGGGTTGGCGCCCGGTACTTACACGATCGCAGTCGCTGTTCGCGACGGTGAAGGGAACTCGGTCACAATGGAGACGACCGTTGCTGCAGTCGCCCGTGACAGCGCTTTACCGTTCGCAGCGTGTTCTCCGAGTGATGGCGCCGCCCGCGGCGTCCACGCGCGCTGCCGCTCGCGGAATCGATCTTGTTACGGCGCGTGTCCGTGGGGCCACGCGCCGTTCGGCAGGGAAGAACGAACCCGTTCCAGCTAGATCGGCACTCGGTTCAATATCGCGAGAAATGACCCGGGCTCGTCCGGGTTCAGCATCATGCCGTTCGGCACCACGAACATATGGAAGGCGCCGAGTCGCTCGTGCACGAACAGATAAGTACCCTGTGTCAGATTCTCGTACCGGAAGCTATCGAACTCGAGCCTGAAGCACTCTCCGCCTACAACTTCCTGTTCAGGTGAGATTTCCAGAACCACGACCTTCGATAGCGTAGCCCGGCGGCGTTGCATCACCCGGGAGTTGGACATCGGCAAGACGAAGAATGTCGTCCCGATGGATTCCTCGAACTCGGCGAGGCGGATCGAACCAACCTCGCACGTCGGTTCGATCACTCCCCACTTCTGTAACGGTTGCGCCGTGGCTGCGACCGGCACGGCCAGTCCGGCCATCAAGCCGGATGCGACGAATTCGCGTCTGTTCAGGGGCATCGGTTTTCTCCGTTCGGACGGTTGACTACTTTGCTCGACGCTAGAAGGGATCCTAGGCCAGTTGCGGTTGCGCCACAATGCTCAAGTTCCGGCTGGCCCTGCCGGCAGAGGCCGGTTGAAAACGGCCTCGTAGCGGAACCCTCCGTCAGTCTGGGCGATCGGCACGATGAAAATGGGAAACGCGCCAAGCTGGGCATGGCATACCAGGTAAGTGCCCTGTTGAAGAAATGCGTCCAGTCCGGACTCGAAAAAGAGAGAAAAAGACTCGAACTCAGGCGGACACGGATGATCGAAAATTTCGACGAACCGAAGGCAGGCGGAGCCTTCTTCCGCCGTCACCTTGAACTCTGTCCCAACCAACTGATCGAGCTCGGTCCGCTTCACGTTCACTCCCGTCATTGAGCAGGTGGTCGCGGCCGGGGCTCGGCACGCCACTCCATTGAATCATATATCGCGTCTTCCTTCGTCAACCGAAATCCGATCCGCTCGTAGAGCCGCCGCGCTGGATTGCCGGCCGCAACGTGCAACTTCACCGGCAGGTCACGAGCGGCCGCATCTTCGCATACCAGTCGAACCAGGCAGTTGCCTACACCTCGACCACGTTCTGCGGGAGCGATCGACACATCGACGAGATGCACCGCATCGTCCGTTGTCGAAAGGGCAATCTGGCCGCAGGACTTCCCGCCGATCTCCACGATTCGGACTTCCAGGTCAGGAAATGCCATCTGGTAGGATCGGCGCTGAGCGTCGTGTTGAATTCTGAGCAAGTGTTCGAGGCTCGACGCTGGTAACCCGGCGACTTCCAGTTCTTTGCCTCGAACGGATTTGAACAGTTCGTACAGCAGCCCTGAGTCGGCTTCGTCCGCGTGGCGGACTCGCACCAGGGGAGGAAGTCGCTCGTTCCAGGACTCGATACTCATCGCCTATCGGAGGTCACGTGTGACGACCAAGGAGAATACAGGATCGGGCCGCGCTGAGCTGCCGGTTGTGGAGCGCCGGCCGGCGATCGAAAGCGACCGGGTGTTTCTGGCCCGAGTCTACGCGTCCTCACGCGCTCTGGAAATGGAAGCGCTGCCCTGGACCGACGAGCAGAAGGCCGTCTTTCTCGACTCGCAGTTCGAGGCACAGTTGCGTCATTACAGGTCTGAGTTTCCTGGCGGTATTCATCAGATTCTGTTGCTCGGGGGCGAGGCCGTTGGGCGCTTGTATTACTCATTGGAACAGAGCCTGTTTCTTGTCCTTGATGTTGCGGTGTTACCGGAATTCCGGGGTCGTGGCATCGGGACGCGCGTCATGAGGGAATGCCAGGCCGCTGCGCAGGTTGCTGGCGTACCGGTACGGGTTTACGTCGATGCCTTCGGCCCGGCTACCAGCCTCTTTCGCGGCCTTGGGTTCGAAGTTTTGCGTTCGGACGGGATGAACGTCGTTTACGAATGGTCGCCATCCTTGGATGAGGTCGAAGGGTGATGTGCATATTGACATGGGCATTGCTCCGATCTAACCGCGACTTCGGAGCCGGCACGTTTCTTTCCGCTTCTGCCGTGCGGCGACTAAAGACACCTGGTGGCTACAGCGCCCTGCTCCTCGTTACAACGGAACCCTTCGAGAGCAATGCCCGCCCCGTCATGAGGTCTCGACTGCAACGCGCTCCGCGCCTCAACCGCGTCGAGAGAGCCGAATCAGGATGTCTGCCTCCGTTTCCTGAGGCCAGGCACCTGTCTGACGGAATTTGCTTGGGAGATGTGCGAGCGACGTCGAGTCTGCACCTGGCCGCCAGGTGGGACGCCGGTTCGTCTTGACCATACTTTTTCATCTGGCTACGATCACGACGTACTTCATTCGACAGGCGCGAGCGTCGTCAGCAGCTCCATCCAGGCGGCGCCGCTTCGGACATCCAGGAATCACCTCGAGGCCCCATCGGGTCTCTTCACTCGCTCCCGGAGGAAGAACTGTATGTCGAGTCCCTACATCGGTGAAATCCGAATCTTCGGCGGAAACTTCGCGCCAGCCGGATGGGAGTTATGCGATGGGCGGCTTCTCGCGATCTCCGAGTACGACTCGTTGTTCCAGGTGATCGGGACCACTTATGGTGGCGACGGTCAGTCGACCTTTGCTTTACCCGACCTGCGCGGCCGATTTCCGATGCACCAGGGAAACGGAGTCATACTTGCGGAGACTGGCGGGGCCGAGGAGACCACGTTGACGGTTAGCCAGATTCCGGCGCACCGGCACTCCGCCGTCTGCTCGGATCAACCCGGAAATCAGTCGAGCCCGATAGGAAATTACTGGGGAGCGGTTAGCGCGGCTGTCAATACGAAGCTTTATTCGAGCATCAACCCGATTGCGAGCATGGCGCCGCAGGCGTTGGCTTCAACCGGCGGCAGCCAGCCGCACGAGAACATGTCGCCCGGTCTGGGCATCACGTTCATCATTTCGCTGTACGGGATCTTTCCTTCTCCTTGAAAGATTCCTCCCTGGAGGTGCCGACGTGGGAACACCTTATCTTGGCGAGATCAAGATAGTCTCGTTCGTTTTCGCTCCACGGGGGTGGGCGCAGTGCAACGGTCAGTTGCTTCCCATCAACCAGAACCAGGGACTCTTTTCGCTGCTCGGCACAACATACGGCGGCGATGGCCGCGTGAACTTCGGACTCCCCGACTTTCGTGGGCGCATTCCCCTTCATTGGGGCGGCGGGTTCACGATCGGTGAACGAGGTGGCGAAGGCGGGCACACCCTTACCTTGGCGGAATTACCGATTCATACACATCTGGCGTCGGCAAAGTCTGGCGCCGGTACTTTGCCCGCGCCGTCCGGCAACGTCTGGGCGGCCGAGTCGAAGAGTCACTATTCGGTGACGGCCAATTCGTCCATGCGTCAAGAAACGGTGTCCAGCATCGGCGGATCTCAAGCGCACCTGAACTATTCGCCGTTCCTCACGCTCAATTTCATTATTGCGATTTCGGGTGTCTTTCCATCCCCCACATAGGAGCCTGTGATGTCGAGTCCGTTCGTCGCCGAGATCCGTTTGTTCGCGGGCAATTTCGCCCCCTCCGGTTGGGCCCTTTGCAACGGCCAACTCCTGCCGATGTCCCAGAACACTGCGCTGTTCGCCCTGCTCGGAACTACTTTCGGCGGCGATGGCGACACTACGTTTGCTCTTCCGGACCTGCAGGGGCGAACACCGATGGGATGGGGACAGGGGCCCGGGCTCAGCCTTCGCGAGCGGGGCGAACAGGTCGGTGCACGGACTGTTACTCTGCTCGAAAGCGAGATCCCCGCACATACTCACCAGGCTTTCGGCGTCGGTGGAGTCGCCAATCAACTTTCTCCCGCAAACAATGCGTGGGGAGGTTCGGCCCAGTTGCCTTACGCACCAGCCGCAACGGCTAGCGGCACGATGAATGCGGCTGCCATTTCGACCACTGGCGGCGGTCAGCCCCACAACAACATGCCGCCATATCTCACGGTAACCATGATCATTGCGCTCCAGGGAACTTTCCCGCCTCCCCCTCGCAATTGATGACCACCGTATTGGTGTGGCTGTGGCGGAGCAGCAACTCAGTCCACGGTCATTTCGGTTAGCCGCAAGCAGTCACTGTCGTTTCATCGGCCAAATGCGGTCGCAAGGAAAGCGGTCAGAACCAATTCCGCCTCCACGGAGCACTATTCAATGTCAGTTATTCTATCCGCGCTGCCGAAGCCATGGATTCAACTCGTCATTACCGTTTGCGTTGGACTTGCTGCCGTGGCATCCGGCGCCCCCTGGACTGCCACTCGTTTGGCTAAGCAGGCGGCCCCGGCGTCCGGTGTGACGGCCCGCGCGGCAGGCCGTGGCAATCCGTGGATAAATCTGACGGACGGCCGAGCGGTTCCAGTCAGGTTTGCCGGTGCGGCTGCAGGAGCATCGGCTCCGCTGACGATGGCGGCCGGGGACGTGGATGCTGACGGCCTCGAGGATGTGGTGGCAGGGTACTCGGGAGCGGGGGGCGGCGCAGTCGCGGTGTTCCGGCTTCGATCGGAAGCACTTGCGCCGGCCGGCAACGATGCGCTCTCGAGAATTGCTGCAGGTGAATTTCCCGACCCGTTCGAGTCAACTGCCGATGTCTTCAGCCTGCCGTCTCAGGTGGATTTCGTGTCGGTTCTCGATGCGACGGGCGATGCGGCGGTAGATCTCGTGGCTGCTACCCGCGGTGGAAACTCGATCTACCTGCTCGAGGGCGACGGGCGGGGTGGTTTCGGCCCGGCGACTGCTGTCGAAGCAAGTGGAGCGATCCTGGCACTGACTTCGGGAAGGGTCTCGCCGGGCAGGGCGGTGCCTGACGTCGTCGTCAGCCTGGAGGCTCCTCGGGGCGGGGTGCTTGACGTGCTTTCAAAGGATGAGTCAGGCGCGTTCGCCGCGCGTGACAGTATCGGCCTCCCCACACCAGCGGTCGCGCTCACCGTCGCTCGTGTCGACGCCGACGGTGTGGACGACATCGTTGCGGCTGGAAAGGGAACCGTAACGATGGTCTTTGGTGGCCAAGCGGAAGCCGAGCGGCGCGTCGAGACCGCCGGTTTCGATGGCGAGGCTGCCGCGGTAGCTGCAGGCAACTTTCTATGGGACAGGGCCGGCGAATCTGAAGTAGCGGTACTCGACGTGTCCGGCACGTTGCACACTCTGGCGCGCGCCGGGCTCGACACGCGACAGAGGACCATCGACGAAGTGCTCGAACTGGCCCGGCGCTTCAACGAGAACCGCACCGTACCTGCCGGATTGTTCGATCGTTTGCGCCGTAGGCTTGCCGAAGTCGGCTATCCCGAGGTCCAGACTGCGCCGCCGCCCACCGGGACTGGCTGGCGGGTCGTCGAGTCACGCGAGGTATCGAAAGGATTGTCCGGATTGACGTCCACCAAGGCGACGCTCCTGGCTGGCCACTTCGCTGGATTGCCGACCGCCGACCTTGTGGTGGTTAGTCCCGATGACCGGTCTGTTCGAATGCTCTTTGGATCCATCGAGCCCGGTACCGCAGCCCGCTACGGGCCCGTATCGGCGGAAACCGAAGGGCCGCGGCGTTACGGCGTCGACGGATCGAACCGGCCTCCGGCCGTGACGCTCGATGTCGAGGGCTCACCGATTGCGGTGCTTTCAATGCGGCTCAACGTCGACAGCAGACCTGACCTCGTTCTCTTGAGAAAGGGCGATCCTGCACCCTCGACGATAATTTCTGCGCCGCTGGCGACTTTCCCGGTTACGGTCGCTGGCGACACCTCCGATGGCCTGGCTCCTTATTCGCTCCGTGACGCGGTTCTGGCCGCGAATGCCAGCGCCGGTCCGGACATGATCACGGTGCCGGCGGGCACGTACACGCTTTCGCTGGGCACGGGAGACGACGATGCGATAGCCCAGAGCGCGACAACGGGAGACCTCGACTCGGCCGGACTGTTCTTCGACGTACCAGGCTTCGACACGAATGACCTTACCGTTACCGGGGCCGGCTCGGGCTCCACATTCATCCAGGCCGGGACGACTGCGTCGAACGGCATCGACCGGATATTCGACATCGATCCGCCCTTCGGCGGCAGTTCGCTCGGGTTCAACATTTCCGGCGTGACGCTCGAAAACGGCCGCGCCCCGGCGCCGAACGGGGCCGGGGGCGACGGCGGAGCCATCCGGTTTCTCGGGTCGGAGTTCATCGTGAACCCGGTTACCGGCCCACTCGCGGTCACGTCCTGTGTGTTGCGCACGAACACGTCTCTCGCGGGTCCTGGTGGGGCGATAAACATCGTCTTCGGAAAGGTGGACCTGACGTCGGCCAGCATCAGTTCCAACTCGAGCACCGGAGGTGGTGGCGGCGTTCTGTTCGACGCTGGCGCCGGCGGTGACGGCCGCATCAATTCCGTCTCTTCGAGTTATTCAGGAAATGCGGCGACCGGAACAGGCGGCGGGCTTTACGTCATCGCCGCTGGAAACGTGTCGACGGTCTCGGGGGTAAGCGCCTTCAGCGGCAACACCGCTACCGTGGACGGCGGAGCGCTCGTGATTTCGACTGCGAACAACAGCGTCACGGTCACCGGAGCATCCTTCGCCGGCAACATGGCCGGGCGCCACGGCGGCGCCGCGTGGTGCGATCCGCGTGACCTTGCAAACACCGCGGGCCTCGTTCAATTCACTTCGTGCGCTTTCGATGGAAACGGTGCAGATTCGAACCTTGATGCCTCGGGCGACGGCGGAGGCATCTTCATCGACAGGGGCGCCTTAACGATATCGTCTTGCACGTTTGGAGCGACGACCGCGAACTCGGCATTCAATGGCGGAGCTCTCGGTCACTCGTTTTTCGGGCCGGCCGGATCGTCGAATGTAGCCACAATCACGGTGACTGGCGGAAGTTACAACCTGGGAACGGCGCGCGGGAGCGGTGGAGCGCTTTCCAGCGACTCGACCAATCAGGACGGTGCCGGTACGACTATCACTCTCGGCACCGGTACGCTGCCCGCGCTCTCCGGGAATCGAGCCGATGTGAATGGTGGGTGCGTCTCGATGCGGAACGGCGGATTGTTGAACCTTGCGTCCGGCATCGCGATGGACGGCAACACTGCGAATTTCGACGGCGCCGGTGTCGGGGACGGCGGCGCTGTTTCAATCGGAGGCTCTGGAGCGACGGTCACCTGCCTGGGGTCTGTCTCCTTCGGGGCAACCACACCAAATCAGGCGACGCGCGGTGGCGCGATTGCTGTCGCGGGCGGGACGTTCAATGGAACGGCTGGAACGGTGACAATCCAGTCGAACTCCGCTGTGCAGTCGGGGGGCGGAATTTTCGTTTCAGGCGGTGTGGCTACTCTGAACGGAGCTGTAATTCAGTCCAACTCGGCGCCGGCCGGAGGCGGATTCGCGATAGCCGGAGGCACGCTGACGCTGACCCGCTCGGCGATCCTTTCAAACTTGGGTACCGCGAATGGCGGCGGGGGACTGCAGTCCGCCGGAGCTCTCGTGCTCAACTTCAACCGGTTCTTCGGAAACACATCGGGGGACGCGTCATCGACGGGGTTCTACCGATCGGGAGTCGGAGGCGGCTCGAACATCACGAACAACTGGTGGGGGTGCAATGGCGACCCGGATGCGGCTCCCGGCTGCCAGAGCGTGACGGGTACGTCCGGAGCTCATAACCCGAGGATGGTGCTCACGCATTCGGCTTCGCCGTCCGCGACGCTCATCAACACCAGCACGACGCTTATAGCAAGCGTGCTTGTCAACTCGGCGGGGTCTCCTATTGCCGTCGCGGACGCAGTGCGGCTGATCGGTCTGCCGATAACGTTTTCCAATCCGGTGCTAGGAACGATCTCGTCGCCCCAGGCGGCGATTCAACCCTCTGGCACGGCCACGGCAACCTTCAACGCAGGTGCTGTCGGAGGGCTTGGCTCGGCCGACGCAACAGTCGACAACGCCACGGCAACGGCGACGATAACGATTCAGGAGCCGCCGACGATCACCTGCCCAGCCAACGTTTCGACCAACGCCGACACCGGCGTTTGCACGGCTTCGTTCGCGTTCGCTCCAACAGCCACTGGATTCCCCACGCCTACCGTAACGTGCCAGATCGGCCTTACCGTCATCACGTCGCCGTTCGATTTTCCTGTTGGCTCGTCGACCGTCAACTGCACGGCAAGCAACGGAGTTCTTCCCGACGCGTCGTGTTCGTTTACCGTGACGGTAGCGGATACCCAGGCACCTACTCTTACGTGCCCGGCGAACGTTACGCAGCCGGCCGGCGCCGGAACGTGCGCGGCGACGGTGAACTTCACACTGCCGGCTGCCAGCGACAACTGCCCGGGCGCTACGGTCGCATGTTTGCCAGCGCCTGGCTCCTCGTTCCCGCTCGGTTCGACCGTGGTGACGTGTACTGCCACGGACGCGGCTGGGCTGACCGGAACGTGCACCTTCACGGTGACGGTGACCGACACCCAGCCTCCGGCATTGACCTGTCCCGCGAATGTGAATGCGCCAGCGGGACCTGGACAGTGTTCCGCGACGGTGACCTACACGACGCCCACGGGAACCGACAATTGCCCGGGTGCCGTGACCGTCAATTGCAGCCCTGCCTCCGGAAGTTCCTTCCCGGTTGGAGCGACGACCGTCACTTGTACCGCCACCGATGCCGCATCGCTGACGGCGACCTGCACGTTCACGGTGACCGTTGTGGACAGTCAGCCGCCGACGGTTGTCTGTCCAGCGAACGTGACGGTGGGGAACACGGCAGGACAATGCTCGGCAGTCGTGAATTTCGCGACGCCGGCGGCTTCCGACAACTGTCCGGGATCGACCGTCGCATGCTTGCCGCCTTCGGGATCGAGCTTTCCGGTCGGGACCACGACAGTCACTTGCACGGCAAGCGATGCTTCTTCGAATACGGGTTCGTGTTCGTTCACGGTGACTGTCAACGATACGCAGGCTCCGACGTTGGCTTGCCCGGCGAACGTCAGCGTGCCGAACACGGCGGGCCAGTGCTCCGCGGTCGTTGCCTTCTCGACGCCGGCGGCTACGGACAACTGCCCTGGCACCGGACCGGTAACCTGCGTGCCGGCGACCGGCGCGACGTTCCCTGTGGGCACGACGACGGTTACGTGCACGGCGACAGACGCGTCTTCGAATACCGGGAGCTGCAGTTTTACGGTGACCGTCACGGACACACAGGCTCCGGCATTGACCTGCCCGGCGAACGTCAGCGCGCCGGCGACATCGGGCCAGTGTTCGGCAAGCGTTTCGTATACGGTGCCCGTGGCGTCGGACAATTGCCCCGGAGCGACCGTGACGTGCGTGCCTGCGTCGGGATCCACGTTCCCGGTAGGAACTACGACCGTCACGTGCACCGCAACGGATGCGTCGTCGAATTCGAATTCGTGCTCGTTCACGGTTACGGTTGTCGACAACCAGGTGCCCACGATCGCGTGTCCGGCGAACATTACCGTTGTTGAGAGTCCGCCGATGTCGGGGTCGGCAATCGTGAGCTATGCGACACCTGCGGCTGTGGACAACTGTCCTGGCGCGACGGTCAGCTGCGCGCCATTGCCGGGAACGCTCTTCCTCGTCGGGACGACAACCGTGACGTGCACGGCGACGGATGCGTCGTCGAACATCGGGACCTGCACGTTCACGGTTACCGTGCAACCTTCGTGCATGATCGCCTGTCCGGCGAACGTGACGGTTGGTAACGACGCGGGCCAGTGTGGAGCAAGCGTTTCGTACGTGGCGCCGACGACGACCGGGTCTTGCGGGGTGGTGACTTGCACGCCTGCGTCCGGATCCACGTTCGCGGTCGGGACGACGACCGTCAATTGCACGACGACGAGCGGACCGAGCTGTTCGTTCACGGTGACGGTGCTCGACACCGAGGCGCCTTCGGTCACATGTCCGGCGCCTGTCACTGTGGGCAACACGGCAGGCCAGTGTTCGGC
>JAJTWZ010000087.1 GCA_021463145.1 Blastocatellia bacterium
CAGGCCGGAGAGCGTATGCCTGAGGAGGGATTGCACCTCCATGGTCGAGTACGCCCACGGGCGTACGAGTGCGGCGTGAAGCGCCGCTTTGGTTGTTGACGAAGCGAACCAGCTGCGCGAACTCGAAACCCTTCCCCTCCCCGCACCCTCAAAGCGGCGTAAAGCGCCGCTTTGGCAGTTGATGAAACGAACCAGCTGCGCGAATTCGAAACCCTTCCCCTCCGCGCACCCTCAAAGCGGCGTGAAGCGCCGCTTTGACAATTGATAAACCGAACCAGCTGCGCGAACTCGAAACCCTTCCCCTCCCCGCACCCCGAAAGCGGCGCTTCACGCCGCACTCCAGGGCGCTCCGCGCAATCGAACGCCGTACTCCAAAGCGTTACCCGCCGGCCTTCCTCGCCACGGCCACGAGCGACACGCCGAACGGCAGCCTGAGCGTCCGTTCCATCCGCAGTAACGGCACGAGTGCATCGAAGATCCGCATCTGTCCGGACGGCAGCACCTTCTTTCGAAGCAGGTTCCCGTTCACGAACCACCCCACCGCCCCGAACGCATTGAAATGCCAGCAGTCTTCCACTTCGAATCCGGTCGATTCGAGCAGGGTAACGAGCGGCTTCCTCGAGTACCTCCGGAAATGCTCCAGCCCGACATCGAACGAGTTGTAGAGCAAGGAATGCGCAGGCACGAGTAGCGCAAGGCGGCCACCGGGAGCGAGCAGGCGGTACATCTCGTCGAGCGCGCTGACGTCGTTGCGAATGTGCTCCAGCACGTTCGAACAGAGGATGCCGCCGATCGTTCCCCGTTCGATTTCGGCCGGTGCCGGATCGTTCAGGTCCCATCGCATCACGCGAACGTTCGGCACGTCGGCAAACTTAGCGCGAAGCCGCTCGAGGTAAGCATCGGAAACATCCGTCAGCACGACAGACTCACGGCACACCAACCGCCCCGAGAACGTTCCGATACCGGCTCCGATCTCGAGCACGTTTCCCGTGAGCGCCGGTTCGACCTGCTCGAAGAGCCAGTCGTTGTAGCGCACCAGGCTCGCGTCGATCCGGTCGAGCGTCTCCAGGCCTATGTCGTGTCCGTAGCTCATTCCCAGAAACAACTCGCGGCAATCATTTCACACCGGTCCGATGGAATCAGCCCCGCCACAACTGCGAAAGGGGATCCGGCCGCCGGCGAGTGGCCGACGATGCCCCCAGCCCACCTCGCCGAGACCGCCAGCAATCGAGAAAGTACCCGGAGCGACGGGCCGGCCGCCAGATACCGCACACGTCCCCGGCATCCGCCACCTCGCGGCCGTCGTCGCGCCCCATCGCGCGAACATCATTCACCATCATTCCTTTCTGCTCGCCCGAGCGCGTCCTCGTACAGATCCCGCAGCGATTGCGAGAGCGGGATTGTCGCCGACCAAGGCACCGTCGCGCAAAGCTTCCGGTTGTCGCCCGCCATGCGCGGAAGGTCCGCTGGCCGCATGAGGATCGGGTCGATCTCGACGGAAACCTCCTGGCCACTCACGTCGATCAACTGATCGAGCGCATCGCGCAGCCTGGTAGCCACGCCGCTACAGACGTTGAACACCCGGCCCGCCGTGTCGGCATCCAGCAGCATCGCCTGCGCCTGCACGACATCGCGAACGTCCACGAAGTCTCTCTCGACTCCCAGATTTCCAACTCTCAAACGCAACTCCCTTCCCTCTGCGACTCCCCTGACGATCTGCGCCGCGAAACTCGGCAGTGCGAAGGCTGTCGACTGTCCGGGACCGATCGCATTGAAGCTCCTGGTGCAGACGACGTGCATCCCGTGAGCGCGCACGAATTGGAACGCGACGGTCTCCTGCGCCACCTTGCTAGCGGCGTACGGACTGACTGGACGAAGCGGCGTGTCCTCCAGAACGGGAATCTCGTCGGGACCCACGCGACCATACGTGTCGGCCGACGACGCGACCAGCACCCGAGCCCCCGGCGCGTGAGCCCGCACCGCCTCGAGCAATGCCACCGTACCCAGCACGTTAACCTGAAACGTCCGGATCGGCTCCCGAAACGACAGTGCCACGCTCGCCTGAGCCGCGAGGTGATACACCTGCTCGGGCACCGTAGAAGCGACCAGTTCCTCCACGGCCTCCGGATCGCATATGTCTATGTCTTCACGGCTGACCGCGGTGACCTCGTCGCCGCGTCGGGCCAGCAGGTCGAGCAGATGTCCGCCGACGAAGCCGTTCGCACCCGTGACGAGTACCCGCATCCCCCGCTCCGCGACCTACTCGGCCTTCGCCGAACCCGGCTTCCGGGCCGCCGCCACCGGTCTCAGACGCTCGAGATCTGACTCGACCATATCGCGGACGAGGTCGCCGAACGACGTGCGAGGCGTCCACCCCAGCTCTTCTCGCGCCTTTGAAGCGTCGCCGAGCAGATGATCGACTTCGGCCGGGCGGAAGAACCGCGGATCAACCGTGACGTGATCCTTGTAGTCGAGC
Organism: Blastocatellia bacterium; assembly: GCA_021463145.1. GTDB lineage: Bacteria > Acidobacteriota > Blastocatellia > UBA7656 > JADIYM01 > JADIYM01. Next base: position 2,477 of record JAJTWZ010000087.1, read on the forward strand.
CCAGCGACGGCGAAGGCCTGCTGGCAGAAATCGCGAACCGAGTGAGGAAAGCCTGTGCCGATGACGTAATCGTCCGGCTCGTCCTGCTGCAGCATGAGCCACATCGCTTCGACGTAGTCCCGCGCGTGGCCCCAGTCGCGTTCGGCATCGAGATTGCCGAGCGCGAGCGTCGTGTCGAGCCCAAGGGCGATCCGCGCGACGCCGTGCGAGATCTTCCTCGTCACGAACTCGAGACCGCGCCGCGGGCTCTCGTGATTGAAGAGGATTCCCGAACAGGCGAACAGATCGTACGACTCGCGATAGTTGACCGTGATGTAGTGGCCATAGACCTTCGCGACGCCGTATGGCGAGCGCGGGTAGAACGGCGTGAGTTCGGTCTGCGGCGTTTCCCGAACGCGACCGTACATCTCGGAGCTCGATGCCTGGTAGAACCGGATCGACGTGTCGACGGCGCGGATCGCGTCGAGCATGCGCGTCACACCTAATCCGGTGAATTCGCCGGTAAGCACAGGCTGGTTCCACGATGTCGGCACGAAGGACATGGCTCCGAGGTTGTAGACCTCGGACGGACGGCTGTCTTCGAGGGCTCGCACGAGCGACGTGGAATCGAGGAGATCGCCTTGCAGGAGCGTCACCTGGCCGGCGAGATGATCGATACGACCAAGATTCTCGGAGGACGAGCGGCGCGTCACTCCGAAGACCTCGTAATCCTTCGCCAGCAGAAGCTCGGCGAGGTACGACCCGTCCTGGCCCGTGATACCCGTGATTAGCGCTCTTTTCGACATTCCCTCGCCTCGTCAGTGGATTCGTGACGCGAAAGGATACTCAGAAGCGCGAGTAGTAGCGAGCGGGTGCGGTGCATTTCCTGTCAATGAACCGCACCCGCTCGCTACCGCTCGCGGTACTGAACTACCGCGTGTCGGCCCGCGCCATCCGCACGACGCCGTACTCGTCGATCGGATCCGACTGCCCGGTGAGCGGATGTGCCTCGAGACCGAGGCCGTCGAGCAGTTCGCGAACCTCGTCCGCCGTGCACCCGGCTTCCGCCCACGACGACGGATGGATCTCGACGACGAGCTCCATCGACGGGTTCGCCCGTATCATCTTCTGGAAGCCACGCAGTGCGAACAGCTCGAACCCCTCGACATCCATGAGCACGACATCGGGCCGCACGCCCTCGGCTTCGCACCAGGCGTCGAGCGTCGTGACGTCGACCTTCACGACGGTCGTTTCGGTCAGCAACGGATTCGGCGATCCGAGGCGGCTCATGCCGTCCGTCCCGGACGCGTAGAAGTCCATCGTCCCCGATTCGGCGGCCGTCGCGACCTGAACGACGCGCACGCGCGCCGTGAGCCCGTTCATCTCGAGGTGCGTTCGGAGGAGCGCGGCTGTTTCCGGATTCGGTTCGAACGCAATCACGTCGCCGTCCGGAGCGTTCCACGCCGCCATCTGCATCGCGAAGATGCCGACATTGGCACCGACGTTCACGCACGTCATCCCCGGCCGCACGACGTGGGACTGCACGCTGAATCGGGGTGCGAAATGCTCTGAAACCAATCCTGCGTCGGCCTCGCGACGGCTCGTGATAGAGTCCGCCAATCCGCTATGTCACTGGTCCTATGCATTCTTGCCTTCCTTGTTACGGGCTGGCTCGCGAGGAAATCGCTTGTCTGGGGCCTGGCATCGATGCTCGCCGTCGGGTATGCCTACGGGATCCTGCGGGCGAATCTCGCCGAGATGATGGCGCACTTCATCTTCGACGGTGCAGTGATCGGATTGTACCTCGGCCGGCTCCTCGCGTTGCGCAGGCCTGACACCATTGCGAATACGGTGCTCGTTCGCCCGTGGCTTCTGGCACTGATCGGGTGGCCGGTACTGCTGGCGCTGTTGCCGATACAGGATCCGCTAGTTCAATTGGTCGGGCTGCGGGCCAACGTGTTCCTCTTGCCGATGGTGCTCATCGGGGCGCAGATGCTGCCGTCGGAACGGCGGCAACTGGCTCTCCATGTTGCGGTCCTGAATGTCGTAGCCTTCGGTTTTGCGCTGGCCGAATTCGCGCTCGGGGTCGAATTATTCTATCCGAGAAACAACGTTACGGAATTGATCTTCCGGAGCGATGTAGGCGACGCCGCCGGCAGCCTGCGAATCCCGTCGATATTCACCAGTTCTGCGGCGTATGGGGGAGTGATGGTTTGTTCACTTCCGCTACTCGCGGAAGCCTGGCATGTGCGCTCGTTCATAGGCGTCAGGCGTTACATGATTGTTGGCGCAATTGTCGCGGCGGTGCTTGGGGTCTACATGGCCGCATCGCGAACGACTGCCGTGACGCTCTTTATCCTTTTTTTCGTCGGCACCCTGTCACTTCGGATGCGGCCATCCAGGATTGGTGTGTGGCTGGCTATCATCGCCGTCACGGGCTGGATCGTATCGACGGACCCGCGCCTGCAGCGATTTACCACGCTCGGCGATACCGACTACGTTGCGCGGCGCATCTCTGGCTCGGTCAACGAGTCTTTCATTGTTGCGTTAACCGACTATCCTATGGGGAATGGCATAGGTGCAGGTGGAACGAGCATCCCGTACTTCCTGCAGGACCGCCTACGCGAATACCTTGTGATCGAGAACGAGTACGCTCGACTCCAGTTGGAACTTGGTTTGCCTGGTCTGGCATTGTGGCTATCATTCATCGTCTGGATTGTCGCCTCCGGGTTGCGCAATACAGTTGCAAGCAAACAACTTGGGCAGAGGCTGGCACTTACATTGTCGATTGTCGGGTTCCTCGGAGCATCGACTGGAACTGGACTACTCGCAAGTATTCCGGGCACTGCCCTTTTTCTGATGTTCGTCGGCTGGACAGTGCGAGAGGAGCGGCACGATGTACCAAGCCGAGAGGTGTCGATTGTGCCGGGTTCGCCGACTCCAGGTCACGCGAGCATCCGCCAGGATGGCCCCGTCGTTGGGAGTAGTATCTCGTGAGATTTTGCGGTGAAGGCTGGATAGAGCGCGGGTTCGAGGATTGGCCCGCTGCCGTTCAGTGGCTTAGAGGAACCTCGTCGTGAATGCAAGAGCTTGCCACATCAGCCGTAGATGAACTTCCAACGGATACGAAGCGTGGGGGACCCTTCCTCATCAAGCCCAAACCCCGCAACCGTGGCAATGACATGATTGTCGCGTCGTCAAAGTCCCCGTGCAACCGTATGAATAAGTGCCACTCGATCGAGCCGATTGGCGGGCGAGTCGTGAGACGAGTACTTGCTGCCCAATGGCGACTTCGTAACGGGGTTGCCATGTGCGTCGTGGTTACCGCATGCGCGGTAGCAAGCGCCGCCACCTGGGGTCGATTCTCCGGACTGACTGGTGGGGATCCGGTTCGCTGGCTTTTCGAGGCATCCCGTTTCGCTGGCGGCGAAGTGCCATACCGTGACTTTATGTGGATGTACCCGCCGCTGGCTGTCTATCTCTTCGGGTGGACGTTCTCGGTTTTCGGCAGTACATTCGCTGTGGCACACGTTCTGGTGTGCGTAATTAGTACCTTAATCACAATTGTCACGTACGCAGCGGCGCGTGAAATGTATGGTGCCACTATCGCGGCCGTTGTGAGCGTCGCTTTAGTGCTATTCGGTGTCTCTACGTTCGGCGTATTCAACCTATTCAGTCTGGATATATACAGTCCGGCTGTGCTGGCCGGAAGTCTGGGAGTGATGCTCTGTGTTCTGGCGCTGGTGCGATCTCGACGTTCAGGTGGGTTTCTAACGGCTGGCATTTCGGTGGCGGGTTTTGCAGTGGCTTCATTATCGAAGCAAGAGGCTGCAGTTGGCGCCATAGTGCTCGTCGCCGCCACCGCACTCTCTCGCGGCCGGGACCGACAGTCTACGCCGCGACATTGCGCCATGGTAGTTGCAAGAGGGACCGGGCTCTCTCTCATTGGGCCGGCAACTGTGTATGTGCTCCTTGCTACTCAGTCAGGATGGGAGAATTTGTTGGCTGGTGTCTCCGGATATGGAGTTGCCGCAGGATTTTGCCCGTGGTGGCCCACTGGGGCAGGAGTCAGCGGTGCGCTTGCCGCCGCCGGATTTGGCGCGGCCGTGGCCGCGGCTCTGGCTATCGGATTTCGAATGATCTCTCGCGAACGCCTGGTATTGATTTCACCGCTGCTTTTCTTCGGACTTGGTTTGTGGTGCCTTATGCTGCCAATGAACGTTGGGAGCTGGCAGATGAACTTCTCGACCCGACTGGACATTGCGAGAGCGGTCAGCTTCCATTTTACTCTCAATGGGTTGCTCCTTCCCGTTCAGTGGACCGGAGCGGCGCTTCTGCCTACTATGGTTACTCGAGTGTGTGGCCGACTCCGTGCCCAGTCAAGCGCGGCGTTGCCACGAGACTTCGAGTTGCTTGTGATTGTCATCTCTGGCCTGGGAATTTCCAGCCGCGGCCTGTTTAGTTACTTTTTTGGACATTTGCCTTGGGTCTCCCCGACAGCTTACCCGCTCTTCCTGCTAGCCGCTCCGGCTGTGGTCTGTCGTTTCACATTGCTTCTCCCGACGGCGAGAGTATCAGGCTATCGATTTCGCCGCATGGCAGGCGTAGTGGCGATTGCCCTTCTTGCCGTCGCTGGCTGTCGCGCAATGTGGTCCGGGGCGCGTGCTTTTCGAGAAGAGGCGGAGTGTATTGTTACTCCTGCCGGCTCAGTCTGGGTCTTCGACGGCGGCCGCTCTGCCAGACTCGTCGCCGCTGTCCAAAATCGGGTGCGCGATGATTCTTCTATCCTCGAGATCCCATGGGGCGGGGGGATGAATTTTTGTCTCGGCCGGTCGTCGCCAGCTTTCTCCACGCAGTTCTACGGACTTAAGCCATCCGACGAAGTCCTGGAACGGGATCTCGACGCGGTGCGTCGCCATCCGCCGTCGCTGGTCATTGTGAGCAATGGTTACCGGTTTGGCGCCGTCAATGGAATCCGCGGTCAGTCCGGTTGTTGCTTTCCGGCGTTGCGGTGGGTATCCGGTGTGGAGACTTCCGACGATCGTGCGTTCCCGGTCGTCAGTTGGATCGAAGACAATTATCGTCCGGTTGAGGTCGTTGGCGAACAGGTGCTCTTGGAACCGCGGAGTCCTACTCTTGTCAGCGGTGGTCAATCGGCGGGGGAGGGTGACCGAGGCGGCAGTCCACGCGAAGGGCCGCGGCTTGAGTGACCGATTCGTGAAAATCGCCTTCGTCGTCCACGACTACCACCGCCACGGGGGACATAGCCGCTACACGGTCGAACTGGCCGAGCGCTTTGCCCGGGATCATGAAGTGCACGTCTTCGCGAATCGGATCGAGGACGATGGCTCGGCGCCGATCCGTTTTCATCGCGTCCCGGCCGTCCGCGCCACGGCACTGACGACCATTCTTTCGTTTCCGTTGGTGGCGTCGCGTGCACTTGCACGCGGCTTCGATGTGGTTCACGCGCAGGGCTTCGTCTGTTCCGGCGCGAATGTCATCACGGCGCACATCTGCAGCGAGACCTGGTACGCGGCGCGGCGGCGCTCCTCTGACTCCATACGGCTCAAGGAGCACCTGTTCGCGGCGATCGTGAACCGGCTCGAGCGGCGGCTCTTTCAGGGTTCACCCGAGGCCGAAGTCGTCGCCGTCTCGCGTCGCGTGGCGGACGACCTCCGTGATGCGTACGGGCGAACCGATCGGGTCTCCGTCGTTTACCACGGCGTAGACCTCGACTGCTTCACGCCGTCCCTTCGCGACGAGCACCGGAACCAGGTTCGCGATTCCCTCGGGATCCGGCCCGACGCGCTCGTCGCTCTCTATGTCGGCGACCTTAGAAAGGGTGGCCGGACTGCGATCGAGGCTCTCCGGTCCGCTCCGGGTTGGCGGCTTGTCACGGTCTCTCGGACGCCTTCGGAACCGTATGCCGCCTTCGCCGCCGAGTGCGGTGTGAGCGATCGCATTGTGTTGGCACCGCCGACCGATGCCATTGCAGGGTACTACGGCGCAGCTGACGCCTTTCTCTTTCCGAGCGAGAACGATGCGTTCGGCATGGTCGTAACCGAGGCAATGGCGTCGGGCCTGCCGGTGATTGTCAGCGCTGCCGCCGGCGCGTCCGAAGTCGTCTCGCACGGCGAGAGTGGGTACGTGCTCGACGTTGCGACCGACGCGGCGACGGCTGGAGCGTGGCTCGCGTCGTGGTCCGCGAATCGTGAATCCCTGGCCACGATGGGCGGGGCCGCTCGCCGCGCCGTGCTTCCGTACACGTGGGACGCCATTGCGGAGCAGACGATGGAGGTGTACCGGCGCGTCCTTCCGAGGTCGGGCCGTTGATCCGGGTTCTGTTTCTCGTGAACGGCGACCGGGAGAGCGCGGCGGCGATGCGGGCCCGGGCTTTCGTGGAGCATCTTGGGAACGACATCGACGCTACGATCCGGTATCGGGATGGGAGCAAGCTCCTGTCAATTCTAAGGTTCTTTCGTGAGTCGACCCGATTTCGACCGGATGTCGTCTATTCGGTCGACATGGCTTTCTCTGGCGTGCTGGCCGGTGGTGCGTATCGCTTGCTTGCCCGCTGCCGGCTTATCGTCGATACGGGCGACGCCATCGTCGAGCTCGCTAGATCGGTGGGAGAGCGCGGCCGAGTGGGAATGTGGCTGACGATGGCACTCGAACGATTCGGATTCTGGGTGGCCGATTCAGTGGTCGTTCGTGGCACGGAGCACCGTAATCTGCTCGGCGAGCTCGGAAAGCGGGTCGTTGTCGTACAGGATGGGGTCGATACAAAAACGTTCCGGCCGCGCGATGTCGAGGCTCGGCGAGACGAGCTCGCTCCGGGTGGCGAACTGACGATCGGACTGGTAGGTTCGTCGGTGTGGAGCGACCGACTCGGCATATGCTACGGATGGGAGCTCGTCGAGTTAGTGCACGCGCTTCGCGATCGACCGGTAGTTGGAGTGATGGTGGGCGGTGGATCCGGGATCGAGCGGCTGCGCGCCCGGTGCGAGGAACTCGGTATCGAGGATCGAATGAGGTTCGTGGGTATCGTGCCGTACGACGATCTGCCGGATTTCCTGTCGGCGATGGACTTCTGCATTTCGACGCAGACGAACGACATACCGGGGCGCGTCCGGACGACGGGGAAGCTGCCGCTCTACCTTGCGGCAGGCGGGGTGATTCTGGCCACCCGAGTGGGAGAGGCGGCGCTCGTGCTCGACGAGCGTCAGCTGGTGGAGTACGAGGGTGTCGTCGATCGCGGCTATCCGGCTCGCCTTGCGGCGAGAGTTCGGGACCTGGTTGAGGATGCAGAAGCGCGTGCGGAGATCGTGGCCGCTAATAGGACTACCGCCCGGGAGCGCTTCGAGTATCGTAGGCTCACGAGTCGCGTTCACTCACTTCTGGGATCAGTCTGTGGCCGCCAGCCTTAGCAATCCCGCAGCGGCGCTTGGCCGTGTGGTAGGCTACGGCGAGCGAGTTGGCGCATTCTTTACCAGTACTTGAGAACTGAGTAGTCGGCCTCGAGTTGTTGTTATCCACTACGCTGTGGTGTGTCCCAGGTACTACAGACCACAGGCGTCGATAGCCGTCGCTGTAGGTTCACCGAAGGCTAGCCGTAAGGTCCGGTCTTGAATCGAGAATTGCTGGAGTGCCCAGTTGGATCGCACGCGAGGATGCCGCGTCTCGCGATCCTGTGCGATTTTCACGAAGAGGGCTGGCCGAGCATGGACCTCGTCGCGGATGAACTCCACGCGGCGATCCACGAACAGACGCCAACAATTTTCGACTCGGTTAAGCTCCGGCCGATAATGCGGCGGCGCTTCGCCTTCCTCTCCAGAAGCGGAACACGGCAGGCCGCGCACAAACTCGACAGGTTCGCGGGTCGCTTTGTAGACTACCGCTTCTACGGACGCTCCATTTCCCGCCAATACGATATGTTCCACGTAACCGATCACAGTTATGGCCACTTGGTTCACGTACTTCCTGCCTGCCGTACCGGCGTCTATTGTCACGATCTTGATGCCTTCCGGTGTTTAGTGGAACCTGACCGCGATCCTCGTCCGATTTGGTATCGGCGCCTTGCGACTCATGTGCTGCGCGGCTTGCAGAAGGCTTCTGTCGTCTTCTACAACTCGGAGGCCGTGCGTAACGAGATTTTGGAGCACGCACTGGTTCCTGCAGGTAGTCTCGTGCACGCCCCTCTCGGAGTCGCAGCCGAATACGTTCCGGGTTGCATCGAGAAGTTAATTCCCGGTCCGTACCTGCTGCACGTTGGAAGCTGTGCACCGCGAAAGCGCGTCGATGTACTCCTCGACGTGTTCTCGCGGGTTCATCGGGATAGGCCCGATCTCCTCCTTGTACACGTGGGGGCGCCATTCACCGATACGTTCGAGCGCCGAATCGACTCACTCGGCATTCGCAGTGCGATCGTCGCGCTAACGGGCCTGTCGCGCGAACGCGTGGCGGCGCTTTATGGAAATGCCAAGCTGGTCCTCCTCCCGAGCGACGCCGAGGGCTTCTGCCTGCCGGTAATCGAGGCGCTGGCGTGTGGCGCTCGAGTAGTTGCCAGCGACATTCCGGTTCTGCGCGAGGTCGGCGGGGACGCCTTGACCTATTGTCCGCCTGGAAATATCGATACGTGGGTCGAAACCGTACGAGGGCTCGTGGATGCTCCGAGCCGTGGCCCTGATCGCGAGATTCGGCTGGCCCAAGCGTCGCGATATTCCTGGGCCCGCCATGCCCGTATCATCGTAGACGCTTACGCTTCGGTGCTGGCAGCACGTGATTCCACCAGCGGTTCCTTTGGAGAAGCTGAATTGTGAACGTCCTGATCACCGGCGGCGCCGGATTCATCGGCGCGAACGCCGCCGAGCGGTACCTCTCACGCGGCGCGCGCGTCACCATCGTCGACGACCTGTCGCGTCCGGGCGCCGCGAAGAATCTTGCCTGGCTCCAAGGCAGAGGAAACCTCGACTTCCAGCGTGTCGATATTCGGTGCGCCGAGGCGCTCTCCTCGGCGGTTGCCGGCGCGGGCAATCTCGACCTCGTCCTTCACCTTGCAGGCCAGGTGGCCGTCACGACGTCGGTAACCGATCCGCGAATGGACTTCGACGTCAACGCGCTCGGCACCTTCAACCTGCTCGAAGCGGCGCGGGCGGCCGGTGTGCGGGCGCCAATTGTCTTTTCGTCGACCAATAAGGTCTACGGCGGCATGGAAGACGTGGGAGTGGTAGTCCGCGACGGACGGTACGCTTACGACTCGCTGCCCGATGGCGTGCCCGAGAGCCGCAGCCTCGACTTCCATTCGCCCTACGGATGCTCGAAGGGCGCGGCGGATCAGTACGTCCGCGATTACCATCGGATCTATGGCCTGAATACAGTGGTGTTCCGGCAGTCGTGCATCTACGGCTACAGACAGTTCGGCTTCGAGGACCAGGGCTGGATCGCGTGGTTCACTATCGCGGCACAGCTCGGGAAACCGATCACCGTCTACGGCGACGGCATGCAGGTGCGCGATGTGCTATTCGTCGACGATCTCGTCGACGCGTTCGAGATGGCCGCCGCGAGCATCGACCGGACCGCCGGGCAGGTCTACAACATCGGCGGCGGGCCCGGGAACGTGCTCTCGCTCGTCGAATTGCTGGGTCACATCGAGCGACGGCTGGGCGCGCCGATTCCAGTGAGCCACGACGATTGGCGACCCGGCGACCAGCGCGTCTACATCAGCAGTATTGGCAAGGCGGCAGCGGATTTTGGCTGGTCACCCGGAATTTCGAAGGCGGACGGGCTGGAGCGGCTGTACGACTGGGTCGCCGCGAATCGGGAACTGTTTCTGTGAACGAATCCGGAAAGCTTCGGGTGCTGCAGGTCGGGAAGTTTTATCCGCCGACCATGGGTGGTATCGAGACACACCTTCAGAACCTCTGCAACGAGCTGAAGGACGCCGTCGACCTGAAGGTCCTCGTGTCGAACACCGGCGCACGGACGGTCGAGGACGAAGTTGACGGGGTGCAGGTGACCCGCGTTGGCACGCGCGCGACCCTTTCGGCGGCGCCGATTTCGCCCGGACTCGTTTCGCGCATCCGGCGAGAACAGGCGGACATCGTTCACCTGCACCACCCGAATCCGGTTGCCGTCATTGCGTACCTGATGAGCGGCCATCGCGGAAAGCTCGTCATCACGTATCACAGCGACATCGTCCGGCAGAAGAAACTCGGTGTAATGTTCCAGCCGTTCCTCGACCGTTGCCTCGCTTGGGCCGATGCGATCATCGCGACGTCGCCAGACTACCTCGCGACATCGACCGTCCTTCGGGCGCACGAACAGCGCTGCACGGTGCTGCCTTACGGCATTCCAGTGGACCAGTTCGCCGTTCGCGACGAGCCGGCGATAGCCAGGCTCCGCGAAGCGTACGGCCGGCGCGTCGTGATTACAGTCGGCCGCCTGATCTACTACAAGGGTTTCGACGTGCTCGTCCGCGCGATGAAGGACGTGGACGGCGTGTTGCTTGTCGTCGGCGACGGCCCGTTGCGTGGCGAGCTCGAGGCTCATTCGCGCCGTCTGGGAATAGACGGCCGTGTTCGCTTTCTAGGCGAGATTCACAACCGCGACGTCGCCGCGTACTACCACGCCTCCGATGTCTTCGCGCTTGCGTCCGTAGCGCGCAGCGAGGCCTTCGGGATCGTTCAGCTCGAGGCAATGGCCTGCGGTTTGCCGGTAGTCAATACAAGTCTCGATTCTGGCGTGCCGTTCGTTTCACTCGATGGCAAGACGGGAATTACTGTGGCGGCGGGTGATTCCACTGCGCTCGCTGGGGCGCTCCGGACCCTGCTCGACGATGAAGTGCGCCGGGCGACGCTCGGCGAGGCTGCCCGAAAGCGCGTCGAATCGGAGTTCACGTCCCGGGTCATGGCGCGACGGATGATCGAGCTCTATGCGTCCGTCGCCGGTGATCGCGTTGCCGAGAGCGCCGTGGCCCGGTGAGGATTCTATTTCTCAATCCACTGAGCGAGCTCGGAGGCGCCGAACGTTGCCTGCTCGACCTCCAGGCGTCGATTGCCGAGGCGGACCCGGACGTGGAAATGCATCTCGCTGTGGGTGGTCCTGGGCCCCTCGTCGCCGAGGCTGAACGCCTGGGCGTTCGGGTGCACATTGTGCCGATGCCTGGATCCCTTGCTACCGTTGGCGATAGCGCACAAGGTTCGACGACGGTCGCCCGCAGTGTTCAAAAAGCGCTCGAGTTGCTTGCTGCCGGACTCGGAGCGCTTTCCTATGCCGGGAAACTGCGGCACCTCGTCCGTAGCTTGAGGCCCGATGCCATTCACTCGAACGGCATAAAGAGCCATTTGCTGGCCTGCGCAGCGAATCGCGGTGTTCCGATAGTCTGGCACATTCGCGATCAGATCGGCCTTCGGCCGCTTGTGGCCCGAGTCATGAGTGTCCTTGCTTTCCGGGCGTCGGCAGCCGTTGCGATGTCCAGGCTCGTTGAGCGAGATGCGAGGACCGTTCTTCGAGACCTGCCAATTCACGTAGTCTATGACGAGATCGATGTCGATGAGTACTCGCCTGGCCAGGGGAATCGGCCGTGGCTGGACGAGGCAGCAGGCTTCCCGCCCGGGCTGGAGCCGGCAACGCGAATTGGTCTCGTTGCCACCTACGCTCGATGGAAGGGACAGGACGTCTTTATCGATGCGATCTCGCGTGTTCCCGAATATGTCGATGGAACACCGTGTCGGTTCTACATCGTCGGTGGCCCGATCTACGAAACGCAGGGATCCCAATTCTCCAGGGATGAACTGCTCGATCGAGCGAAACGTCTGGGAGTCGCTCATCGGGTTGGATTCGTTCCCTTTCAGCACGAGGTCGCCGGCGTGTATCGATCGCTCGACATCGCAGTCCACGCCAGTACGAAGCCAGAACCATTTGGCCGTACGATCGCGGAGGCGATGTCTTGCGGTTGCGCAGTGTTGCTCTCGAGAGACAGTGGTGTGGCAGAGCTCGTTCCGGAGTCACTCGCGAACACGATTGTGCCTGGTGATGCCGATGACATGGCGAGAGCTATCCTGCGACTTCTCGCCAATGAATCGGTTCGTCGACAACTGGGAGCCGATTGCAGAAAACTCGCAGTCGAGGTATTTGCGAGATCCAGTCTGGGGGCGCAGGTGCTACGTGTACTTCGGGGCGCCGTGGCGGAGCGCAAATGAATAATGAAATCGGAGCGCGGCGACTACATCAAGAACTTGCTCAAAGGACCGGATGACAATTCATGAACAGCAGCGAGCACACGGCCGACTGCTCCAATAGCGTCAGTGCGCGGCGTTGGGCTGGCCACTGGGTCGCGTTGATCGTCCTTGTTGCCGGCTATGTCGCCCTGTTCGCTTACTTCTACCCGCCAATGTACGGCATTGAAGACGAGGCGGGATTCATCAATCAGGCATTGATCTGGTCGAAGGGCTGCGTTTCCACAGAGTGTGCAGGGCTTGGGGACTTGTATGACACCATTTCGGTGAATGGCTATCACGTGGAGTGGAGAAATCCCGGGCGGTCGCTCCTGGTTCTCCCGTTCCTGGTATCTGGAATGCCCGATGCCATGTTCGCCTCCGGCGCCATCATTCACGTTACGATCTGCCTGATCGGAGCACTCGTGATCACCAGACTCGGCGCGAGTCCTCTCTATGCGAGCCTCTTGCTTTGCCACCCGACACTCGCAATCTACAGTAGGACGATAATGGGCGACGCCCCCGCAGCCATGTTCGTGCTGCTTGCCCTTTACGCGATAGTCCGCGCGCGACGTCCTGGATTATGGGCGGGTGTCGCGCTCGCCTGCGCGACGGTGATGCGGCTTCACTCGGTGGTGGCGCTTCCGTTCGTCGTGGCGGCTCTGATTCACGGTCTACCCCGAGAAAAGCGACTGCGAGAAGCCATTTCCTGTAGCGTGGCGGGTGCGGCTGGCATTCTGGTCATGAGTTCGTACAACCTTGCAATCTTCGACTCGTTGGCTGGACCAATATCGCCGAACTTCAGCTCGGAGTTTGCGATAGGCAACCTTATGTTCTACGGGGCCGCGCTGGCAAGCATCTGGCCCATCATGCTTCTGGCACCGTTGGCGGTTCGGTCGTCGGTTCGATGGTACGTGATTGCGCTCTGTTTCCCTCTGCTCGCCCTCCTGTGTTTCTACTACTGGTATGACAAGGGGCCCACCATCCCCGAGACGTTGGTTCTTGGTCAGAGACTCCTGCAACCCGCGATTCCGGTGTGGATCGTTGCCTACGCGATGGTGGTAAATGACACACTTGTTGCGAGATTGAGAGTGGTCGCAGGCACTCGATTCGTTTCGATTGGTATGGCCGTCATCGGCGTGTTTTTGCTGTTCGGGGTAGCAATTGGATTTCGTGAGCATCAAGTTCATCTTCAGCGCTTTGTCGACGTCAGGCACGAACTGTCGGGAATCATTCCGGAGGGATCGCTGGTGATTGGCAATGGAACGCTGATGAAGCTCTTCGGTGTTCCAGGCAAAGGGGTGCCAGTGTACCGCTGGGAGTACTTGGACTACTTTGGTATGCCGCTTGATCACTCGGATGAAATTGCGGACGAACCGCGGGATTGGTTTTTAGCAGTTCTCGCCAAAGGCGATGATGCAACCTCGACTGCTGTGGTGTCAGCCTATACAGACAGGTATCCGATGACTCGACTTCCCACCAGGAGTCCGGGGCTTGTTCTGTATCGCGTTGCGGCACCAGGAAGTTGACGTTAACGTAGCGTGGATGTGCAGGCAGCGCCACTGCGCGGACGCCTAAATGTCCTCCACAACCTGGCGCTGATCTAAGCTGGGGTATATCGAGTGCAAATGCTCAGCCATTGCGAAAGAGTCCACGACCACGAAGCGGCGGGCAAATGTCGCACCCATTTCCGCAAGGTTTCGGCTGTACAACCAATCTTGCCAGCTATCGACAGAGCGCCTGCGCAGCGTGCTTCGCAATTCTGTGACTTGGCGATTCAATTGCCAAGTAGAAAAGAAAACTCGCCGTCATAATGAATGTGACAAACATCAGCCAGTTAATAGCAAAGCCTAAATTCGGAAGAGGAAGGAGCACCCACAAGGCATGCGCGGGGACGTGACAAAGGTAAACCGAGTAACTCCACCGCCCGCACCATTCCAAAAAAACGCTCGGTGGTCGGTGTCGGTATCGAGTGACTTCCTGCGCCAGCCAGAAAGCGACCATGATTGCGAAAAAGTTCAGAGTCCACGGAAAACCAACCGGTGAGTGGAACCGCAGGACTGAAAGTACAATCGATACCCCCCAAACGGCCATCCGCCACAGCCAGATACTTCCGGACTTTGTGCCCCCTCGACCAACAAACTCTGCCAATTCGCAGCCAAGCAGCCAGCAAGGGAGGCCGAGCACCCAGTTCAGCCCGACGCCCCACGACGGATACTCTTTTGAAGATGGCTCCGTTGCGACTAACGACAAGGCAAAGACAAAACTCGTCAAGATAATCCAGCGCCACCTAACGCCTCGTCGGCGGATGACAAGTATTGCCGGGTAGAGGGTGTAATAAACCAGTTCAGCGACAAGGCTCCATAGAATCGTGTCGTGAAACGGCGACAAACTAACCCCTAACAAGGTGGACACAACCATCACAGCTGCCAAGGGGATTCCAATTCGAAGATACCTCCGGATCCCGTAAGCGAAAACCGATGGTATCTGCAGGTCTTTCGAAAATGGATAGTGGATGCAGAAGCCAGAGACTACGAAGAAGACGATTACTGCGGCTGGACCGTTCCAGAAGTTATTGTACACACCGCCAATGAGCCAACCGGCAAGGGTCGACCTGTCGATTCCAGCGGTAAGTGGTGGCCCCCCGAAATGATACATGACGACCCAGAAGGCGCACACGGTCCTGATGGCATCCAGCCCGCGTACTCGTTCGATCCGAGTACTGTGGCCGTCAGCATTTCCTGAAGCATCCATAAATCATCCGGGTGCACACGGTCTCTGACGACGCGGAAACCATGTCATTGCAACGGTTGCGGGGTTTGGGCTTGAAAATGAAGGGTCCTCCATGCTTCGTATCCGTGTGAAAGCAGAATATGCG
>JAJTWZ010000088.1 GCA_021463145.1 Blastocatellia bacterium
AGCCCCGGAGGGGCGAAAGAAGTCCGGATTCGTGTTTCGCCCCTCCGGGGCTCGACCGAAATTGGGCGCCATACCCACGGCTTACGCCGTGGGCTCTGGCTCTTTCGCGCCTACGGCGCTTCAGAATGGCACGCGGACCCGAAACTCTGCCCGTTTCATCCGAGGGGGTGCGCCGCAGGCGCGTTGGGAACTGCTGTGAAACACGGTCGGCGTTGACGCCTGCATCAGGGATATTTCCACCACGCCTCAGGCGTACCCGTTGGGATGAAACTGGCGGAGAGCAGCCATGGGTCGCGACCTGGCCGACTCGTGACGCGGCGCTGTCCGCGACCGCGGAGCGGTCGATACAATAGTTCCCCACACGCCTGCGGCGAACCCTCTGGGATGAAACGGGCGGAGTGCAGGCACCAGCGCACGGCCGTTATCCGTAGCAGCCGTGGGTCGTGCGCCGGCGAGTCCGCGACCGCGGAGCGGTCGATAAAATAGCCGTGGGTCGCGCGCCGGCGAGTGCAACGAGCCGCCGTGCGCGACCCGCGGAACCGCATGCCCAACCGCGCCGACCGCGGAGCGGTCGCATTGGGTTCGCAATTCGAGCCGTACGAATCTCGATCTTCGGCCAAGAGAGAATTGCCTTCTTGCCGGGACACAACGTCGATTGCGTCGCCACCGACGCGCGTTGCCGCGCGTTGGGACGGACGATGCGACCGCTCCGCGGTCGATACGACGCGGCGGTTGGTTCCGCGGGTCGCGCGCTTGAACGCTGCACCCACCGCGCGCGACCCGCGGAACCGCGTGCCCAACCGCGCCAACCACGGATCGGTCGCATTGGGTTCGCAATTCGAGCCGTACGAATCTCGATCTTCGGCTATGAGAGAATTGCCTCCTTGCCGCGACACAACGTCGATTGCGTCGCCACCGACGCGCATTGGGACGGACGATGCGACCGCTCCGCGGTCGGTACGACGCGGCGGGCGGTTCCGCGGGTCGCGCGCGTGCTCGCTGCGCTCGCCGTGCGCGACCCACGGCTATTATATCGACCGCTCCGCGGTCGCGGACCCGGTTACCTCTCGTAGGGCCAAACTCGAAGCATTTCCACGTTGACAGGAAACACCGTTGCTCCGGCGCTTCTGAATGGCCCGCGGACCCGAAACGCACCGGCACTTCTGAATGGCCCGCGGACCCGAAACGCTGCTGGTTTCGTCCGAGGGGGTGCGCTGCAGGCGCGTGGGGAACTGCTATGAAACACGGCAGTGCGCTGACACCTGCACTACGCTCGTTTCATCCTAGGGGGGACGCCGCAGGCGTGTGGGGAACCATTACATCGCCCGCTCCCTCGTCGCGGGCTCGCTGGCGCGCGACCCACGGCTTGCACGGTGGGCTGTGGCGCTTGCGCGCCTCCGGCCCTCCAGGAAGTCAGCACCCTGCACCTCTTTAGACCAGCGCTCTGGGGCTGCCAGCACACCCGCAAGGGCGATTCCAAGGGCCGGCGCTTCCGGGTTTTCAGGATACAGCGCAAGGGCGATTCAAGAACCGGCGCTCCGGAGCTTCGCATAGAGCAGTCAGGCGCTTCCGCAAGGAAGCGCCTGACTAAAGCATAGAGTCCGGAACGCGCTCTAGGCGAACTTCTCGGCGAGATTGCCGATGACCGGAAACTTCCAATACTGCCCCCCGAATCCCTTGACCAGGCCCATGATGATCATAGCGAGGCCCAGAATCAGGGACACGCCGTACATCAGTACCGCCACGCCGAATCCGAAAATGGCGATAATCGGAGCATCCAATGCTCCCCCGATCGCTACGATCACCATACCGACGATCCAACCCGTGACGATCATGACCGCGACCAACGCGAAGCCAATCAGCGACTGAAACGCGTGAAGTCGAACGAGCTTGTTCGTCTTTGGCTCCGTGGCGATCCAAATGATCGGGGCAATCAGGTGGATCAGGCAGAACGGCACGTAACACACTCCCGCCGCGACGTTGTATTCGAGTCCCAGCGTCTGGGTCTTGCCTGTCGGCGCGGGGCCGCCAGGGTAACCGCCCGGCTGGAAACCTTGCTGGGGCGGTGGATACGATCCTGGTGGATTCTGCATGACGAGCGGTCCTCCTCAGTCGTTAGTTCGTGTAAGTCTGGGAAATTCGAGCCGGAAAGTGGTTCCCGGAAACGGCCGGTGCAATCGGCGCGAGTCTAGCCGTGGCATGTACGGCTGTCAACCGGATGCCCCCTGCGCTTCCAATACTTTGACGAGCGCAGGTGGCCGGGTATTCTGACGCCCATGGGACTCACCGACGCGCCATTGGCAGTTTGGATCATTATCTCCGCGTTACTCGGCCTCGTCATCGGCAGCTTTCTGAACGTCGTTATCTATCGCTGGCCCATCGGCGAGTCGATCGTGTTCCCCGGAAGCCATTGCGGGTCCTGCAACGCGAAAGTCCTCCCTTACGACAACATTCCCGTCGTCAGCTACCTGGTGCTTGGCGGCAAGTGCCGATCCTGCAGGGCGCCCTTCTCTATCCGTTACCCGGCCGTAGAGTTGCTTACGGGCGCGCTGTTTGCGATCGCTGCCGCGATCGACGGACCCGGCTGGAAGCTCGTTTTCGACTGCCTGTTCATCGCGATGGTGATACCGCTCGTTTTCATCGACGCCGCGGTCCGGCTGCTGCCCGCCGTAATCACGGTGCCTGGGCTCGGGATTGCGCTGCTCTCCTGCTTCTTCTTTCCGAAACTCGTGGGGATGAGCCAGAAGATGGGGGGCGGCGGCTTCGTCCTCGGACTCGGGACGAGCCCGGACTGGTACGCATCGCTCGTCAACGCTGCTGCCGGAGCCACGCTCGGCGGTGGCCTTCTCTTCGTGCTGGGCATCGCCTACGAGATCGTGCGCAAGCGGGAGGGCATGGGGCTCGGTGACGTGAGCATGATGTGCTTCGTCGGCGCATACCTCGGCTGGGAACTGACGCTGCTCACGATCCTGATCGCGTCGGTCGCCGGATCGGTCGTTGGCGTCGTCGCGGCGCGAGGACGCCGTATCGACGAGTTCCAGGTTCCGTTCGGCGTTTTCCTCGGCGTGGGCGCTGTCGTGTCGATGTTGGCGGGATCGCGCATGATCGGCTGGTACCTCGGGCTGATGCAATGACTGGAAGAGCTCAGAATCCGGTCGATTGAATGGTGGCTCAACACGGCGACAACGGCGGACTGCGTGCGGGCCTGGCGGCGCTCGTTGCTGTCGGCGTTCTGACGTGCTTCGTGCTGTGGCTGGGCGTCGACTCGACCTTGAAGGCGCAATCCGAAATGGCTCGCGACGCGGGCGAACGCGCCGACGCACAGTTGCTGGCGCGCCGGATCGAGGCCGCCGCCGGCTCTCCGACGGATGGCACGCTCGCGGGCCTCGTGGCCGAGTCGGGCGCGACGCTGGCGGCCGGTATCTATGACGCGAAGGGGCACCGGACGGCTCGCGCTGCTGCGGCCGGACACGAGCGGCTCTCGGATCTGCTCGCAGATGACCTTGGAGACGGCGAACCGGTGACTTCGGTCGACACGGCCGCGCAACCGGGGCAATTCCCGCACGGGAGGCAGATCGTCGAGCTTCGAGGCGGCAACACCCTACTGGTCGTTCACGAAAGGCGTCCTTTGCGGCCGTGGGCCGACTCGCTCGTGGCGTATCAAGCGCTGACTCTCGTGCTGGTTGTCGCCACGATCGCACTCCTTTTCTGGCGGCTGCGACGCCACTCGCCGGTCGCGCGACGCGAGTCGCTCTCTCCCTCGTCGTCGTCGGATGCCCCCGCGCGCGAAGCGGATTTCGTCGTCGAGACTTTCCAGTCCGTGATCGGCGAGTTGCAGCACAAGGGAAAGGAACTGGAACTGCGGAGCCAGCGAGACCGCGAGCGGGCCGACAGGAGCGAGCGTTTTTCCGAACGCCTGATTGCCCAGATGCCGACTGGCCTCGTCGTCATAGACCGGTCGGGTTATGTCACGGCCGCTAACCCCAGCGCGCGCGAGTTGTTTGCCGGGCTGCCGGCGGGCCGGGCGGAATCCGTGCCGCAGGCCGTCGTATTCGAATCCGCGACCGGCCTCTCGGCGCTCATAACCGACTGTCTCTCCAACGGCCAGACGTTTCAGCGGCGCGAGATCGAGTTGCGGGCGCGGACCGGGGAGGGAGCGACTCGCTGCCTTGGCGTTTCGGTGTCTCCGATCGGTCCGGCCGGGGAGCCCGTCGAGGCCGCGCTCGTCCTCATGACGGATATCACGGAAGTCGTGGCTCTGCGCGACCGGTTGCGGGTACAGGAGACGCTCGCGAGCCTGGGCGAGATGGCCGCCGGCCTGACACATGAACTCAAGAACTCGCTTGCGACGATCCAGGGCTACGCGCAACTGCTTGCCGGACTGGACTCGCGCGCAACTGGTTCTTCCGAGGCGCTGATGTCCGAGGTCCGCGCGCTTTCGCAGATGGTGACGGACTTCCTGAATTTCGCGAAACCGCAGGATCTCGTTCTGTCGCCGGTTTCCATTGCCGGCGTCGTCGAATCCGTTGTCGACAGGCTAGGCGAAAGGCTGGCGGAGAACGGAATCGAGTTGACGGTTGCAATCGATGCCGGCGACGCGCCGGCCAATGTTCGGGCCGACGAAATGCTGCTGTCGCGCGCGGTGTTGAACCTGATCCAGAATGCGGTCGAGGCACTGGAGTCCGCGGAGGGTCCGCGGCGCATCGCCGTCACCATTCGAGCATCCGGTCCAGCCGAGATAGTTCTGGAAGTCCGGGACAACGGCCCGGGCATTGCACCGGAAGACCTGGACCGCGTCTTCATACCGTTTTTCACTACCAGGTCGCGCGGATACGGAATAGGCCTGGCGCTCACCCAGAAGATCGTTGTCGCGCACGGTGGACGGATCGTGGCATCGAACGCAGATCCGGGGGCCGTTTTCCGCTGCCACCTTCCAAGAGCCGCCGGCTGAGATCCCGGACCGGCCGGGAATTAATATTCCCCCTCATGTCACCATTGGCTACACAATCACCAGGACGCACGGGGAATCGGATGATGGCCAACCCGCCAGAACTCATTCCATTCCGGTTAGTTAAACGCCGGCGCCCGTCCCGGCACGCCTGTTGCTCAGCCGGCGCCAGCCGATCGTGCGATTTCGCACCGGCCGGCGCGTCTGCTCCCGTCCGGGGGCTGGAACGATTCGGATAGACACTCGAGTGCAAGAGCCGTGGCGGACGCGCCGCGGCGATCACGGAGGCAGACCAAGATGAAGTTTGCGAGAGGCACGATTGGCAGGAAATGCGGGGGGCAGCGGGTCAAGGTCCGGCAGCGCGGCTATTCGGTGATCGAAGTGCTCGCGGTCGTCGCCATCATCGCGATCATGATCGCGATCGCGCTGCCTACCATCGTCGCCGGGAGGCGGATTTACGCGGTCGACGACGCAAGCAATCAGATCGTCGACATCCTCCAGTTCGCCCAGCAGCGCGCGCTGGCCGAGCGCCAGACGATGCGGGTGGAGCTGGTTCCCGGTACGGACAGCACGAGGGGCACGATCCAGGTTATCGACCAGGAGACGCTTGGGGCCGGGGCCGCCGACGACGTGGTCATCCGCAACGAGGTGCTTCCCGAGAACAGGGATGTCACCGTCAATACGAGCGTGAGCCTGCTGCCGGCTCCTCCGTCACCGTTCAATTTCCAGCATTGGACCTGGCCTGGTGGAAGCATGGTCATCCGGTTCCGGCCTGACGGAACGGTTACGAACGAGATGAACATACCGCAGAGCCTTACGCTCACGATGTACGTGCCGATATCGAGTGGCGTGCCCGATCTGGGGCTGACTCGCGCGGTCACGCTTTTCGGCCCGACGGGAACGTGCCGGTCGTGGTCTTACAACCAGGCGACTTCCAAGTTCGAGGAGGTATAGCGATGACTACCGATCGCCTGTCGAGACAGGGCGGCTTCTCGTACGTCGACGTGATGATCGCAATGGTGATCCTGCTCGTCGGCATTCTTACGATGGCGGCGGCGTTGACGGCGGCGCTGGTCAAGACCACGGCCGGCGAGAATCAACTTCGGGCGAAGGCACTGGCGTCGACCGTGCTCGAGAACATCATGAGCGCGCGATTCATCAAGATCGGCGGAAATGCGTACACGTTCGATGCGATTCAGAATGTCGGAAGCGGGCCCGGCGTGTTCGTCACCGGAGAACAGCCGGTGTATCTGTCGCCTGGCGCTGACGGGATTTTCGCCACGGCGGACGACGATGGCGAGACGGAGGCCGGCTACACGCGAACCGTCACCATCGTCGACGTGAACAATCCGGCTCGTCCGAGTCCTCCGAACCCGATTACCGAGCGCCGGATAACGGTTACGGTCAACTATATCGAACGAGGATTCGCCCGGTCGGAGAGCGTTTCGACGAGCGTCGCGAACTACTGATGAGGAGTACCGAAATGAAGTCGTACGACATCGATCGCGGAGCTGGCGCCGGCCGAATCCGGGAATCCGGTTTCACGCTGTTGGAACTTCTCGTTGCGATGGCGATCTTCATGGTCGTCGTCGGTGCGATTTACGCGATGCTCGAGGTGGGCAGGTCCGACGCGTTCCTGACGAAGCAGAAGACCGAGACCATGCAGAACGCTCGAATCGCATTGAACACGATCGGCCGTGACGCGGTGAACGCCGGTGTCGGTTACTGGAAGAGCGGCGCCCGCGTTCCCGACGGCACGCTCTCGAACCTCCTGTTCATTGCGGACGATGCGGACAGTCTGGACGACTGGCTGACTCCCGTCGTGCCCGGGGACGGTGTCCGGACAACAGTAGTCGACGGGGTGCCAGTCCAGACAGACGCGCTGACGTTCGCCTACATGGACAATGCCTTCAACGGCGGCACGTCGATCGCCGTGTCGGCTGTCAACCCGCTCACGAATACGATCACCGTTACCTCTAATTCGGTAGCTGTGGGCGGCAACCTGTACGTCTACATCATCGACGACGGCAAAGAGCCTTGTCTTGCGTCGCTCACGAAGTTGAGCAGCACCGATAAGATGGTGTTCGAGGCCGGCGATCCACTACAACTCAACAACCCGGGGGGAGCGGGAACGTTTTCCCGTCTCGCGCAGTCGGCGTCTCTCAAGCGGATCACCTGGGTCACGTACTTCGTCAATGACGATAACGTGCTGATCCGGCGAGTATACGGCCAGACGGACGAGCTCGTCGGCGCGGGTGTCGACGATGGCGGAGTCGGCGGCGTGGTGCCGGTCGGCAGCGGCGACGGGATCGGATTCGTCGAGATGCCGCTCGCATTCGGTGTCGAGAACTTCCAGGTCCGCTACGTGATGGACGACGGTACGATCGTCGACGATATCGTTTCGGCCGGCGGGGTCGACGCCAGCATCATCCGGCAGAACATCCGCCTGGTGCAGGTGGATCTCAGCCTGCGAGGCACCCAGAACGACCCCAAGACGGGTCAGCCAATCCGGGTCCAGATCAACGGCGCGTTCCACACGCCGAATCTCGTCATTCAGGAGCGTGCGATCGGCCGCGGAGCATAGCCGCCGCTTTGACTCGTGCGTGAAGTTGTAGCTGTCGGTTTTGACGATCGTAAGAACGAAGAGGAAAAAGTCATGAAGAGTTTCAATCGAAGAGCGGGATTGCGGCGCAACCCGAGGGGCGCGCGCCGGGAGCGCGGTACGGCGATCATCATTGCGGTCATGGTGATGGCGTTGCTCGCCATCTTCGTGGCGGCGACGATCTCGCGATCTACGAATGAGACGCTCATGATGTCGAACGATCAGGCAAATACCGAGGCGTACTTCGCGGCTCAGGCCAGCCTCGAGCATATGTCGCGTAACTTCACCGAGGTGTTCGACCTGCGGCCGTTCGTCACGACGGGCGACATCGCCCGGATCAACGCCGACCTGCCGCCCGGGTTCGACGATTTCGACTTCGTCCAGAGTATCGAGGAAGAGACGCCTGGCGTCTCCGAGGTGACTACGGTCGACGTCGGATCGCCGTTCGCGGGTCTCGTGGCGACCCGCCAGGGTTGGCGCGTCAACGCCACTGCCGTCGGCCCTACGAACGCAGAGGTCAGGCTGACTCGAACGCTCAACAACTACCTCATTCCGATCTTCCAGTTCGGCATCTTCTACGACGATCCGATGGAGCACCACCCTGGTCCCGCTTTCAATTTTGGCGGCCGTGTGCACACGAACGGCGACATCTACCTGATGGCCGGCAATACCAGCACGTACTTCAAGGATAGAGTGACGGCCGCTGGCGAAGTTGTGACCGACTTTGCGCGGAACGGTTTCCCTTACACGCACTGGGGACAGCGCGTGAAGGTCAACGATGGGACCGCCTATCAGATCGTCGGCCAGGGCAGCGTGATCGGTGGTGCCGACACGCCAGAGCGCAAAGCTGCGCGCGGCGGCGACGATCCCGATCTGATGGACGGCACGAGGAACGCCGGGTGGCCTGCCTACTCGGCCCGGTTCCGCGGAAACCTTATCGCGCGCTCGCCATTCCTCCGGCTTCCGCTTCAACTGGACGGCGGCATTCCGGCTGACATCATCCGTCGCGGTCTTCCCGGCGATCCGCTGCAGGTCCGCACGGCCCGCTATTACAACAAGAACTGCGTTCGCGTGTCGCTCAGCAATTCTCAGGCGGAACTTCCCGCCAGCACTGGCGGCGTTCAGTTGAACGCCACGGCTCAGCCGAACGCGGTCAATCAGGTCCCGGGAGGCGCCACATCCGGCTACTGGCCGACTCCGCGAACGGGAGGTCCGGCCCGTGCAACGCGCGTCAACGGTTATCGGCTGACGCCGGTTGCCAATCGGCAGGTCTGGATCAAGATCGAGAACGTTGTCGTCGACGAGGCGACAGGACTGCCGGTCGCGACAGATATAACGGAGTCGATCCTCTCGCTCGGCATGACGCAGTCGGTGAGAATCGGCGGCGTCGATTTCGGCGATCAGGACGCGATCGTCAAGATCCAGCGGTTCGCGATGGCCGGGCCTCCGCCACGAGTGTCGGACGCCAACTACACCAGCAACTCGAACGTGACCGCGGATTACTGGTTCCAGGCTGACGCGACGAACCCGCGCAGCGCGCAGAACCGCAATACTTACACGTACCTCGTCGGCGCCACCACGCCGCAGAGCCTGAGCGTCGTCGCCTCTCCGAACCTCTACGTCAATGGCGGGGGCGAGCAGAACTTCGAATATCCGCTGGCGGCGGCGGGTCCGAACATTACTACCTACAATCCGCGAGCGGGGGCAAAGCCGAATACGACGACGACGGCTCCGACAAAGCTCGTCCCGTTCCCGATCATGATGTTCGACACTCGCGAGGGACTGTTCAACGACGACGTGAGCAACGGTCTCTGGCAGACACTTTATCGCACGCCGGCCACTTCCCAGAAGGTGCCAGTGAACGGCGTGATGGGGATGATAGATTTCGACGTTGCGAACTTCCGGCGGCTCGTCAACGGCAACTTCGACGGAACGATGCCTGGCGGCCTGACGGGAGCGCAGATCTCCAACAACGGCGAGGGCTGGATCGTCTACTTCTCGGATCGCCGCAACGACATCGACAACGACGGTCAGTACGACAACGAGAACGTCTATGTCGGCGACAGTTCCTCGACTCTGACGGCCGCCGACGCGGCGTATACCACCGGATTCGAGCCCGGTGAAGACGTCAACTTCAATGGGACTCTTGACGTCAGTTACGACAATGCCGGCGTTGGCACCGGGGAGAGCGCGACGTTCGCTACCGGACGCGAGGCCGACATCATGGCGTTCATGGATACACCGTGGAACCGCCGGGCCCAGCGGCTCATAAACGGCGCGCTGCTTCCAGGAACCGAATTCGACGGCTTCACCTTCTCCAGCGAGAACGGGGTGTACATCCAGGGAAATTACAACGCCACTCACGTCACCGCGATTGGCAGCCCGACTCCTTATACGGACTACCGCAACTCCCTCGGACCCATGGTGCCTGCGTCGGTCGTCTCTGACGGCATCACCATTCTTGGCAACGAGTGGAAC
Organism: Blastocatellia bacterium; assembly: GCA_021463145.1. GTDB lineage: Bacteria > Acidobacteriota > Blastocatellia > UBA7656 > JADIYM01 > JADIYM01. The sequence continues at coordinate 10,029 of JAJTWZ010000088.1, forward strand.
GACGGGAAGAGCTTCCGATGGGCGTTGCAGTTCGGCGACGCCGGGACGGCCGCGGACGGCAGGCGGTCCCGTTCCAACCTGACGATTCGTACGGCTCTTCTTATGGGAGACACTAGAAGCTGGTTGGTGGATCCGGACGGAAACGGAACGCCTAACACTTACCCGAACCAGGGTGGCGGCGACGAGTCGCTGGCGGGCGGCGTCCACAACTTCAAGCGGTTCCGGGAGGACTGGGGCCACACCGTGAGTTACTGTGGATCTCTTATCAATCTCTTCAACAGCGTCAACCAGACGGGCCCGTTCAAGTGCTGCACGAAGGTATACGCACCGCCGGTCCGCGACTGGGTGTTCGATACCAACTTCCTCGATCCCCGTCGCCTGCCGCCAGGCACACCGTACTTCCAGTACATCAACCTGACCGGGTTCCGGCGGTCCTACGTGCAGGGCACCTAGTTTCGAGCGCCACGTTTCTCGCTCATTACAGAGCGTCCCGCTTCGGCGGGGCGCTCTTTTTCTATTCCACGACTGGCCGGCGCTCTGAAATGGCGGCGTGGACGTTCCTTGCGTCGTGCAGTAAACTCCGCGCTACCCTTTGGAGCACACCATGAGTGACTCTTCGGTCGCCGGACTCACCGAGTCCCTCCACGACATCGCGGAACATCGGAAAACGGGCGTTCTTCGGCTCAGCCTGAACGGCCGATTCCGCATGGCGTTCTTCGAACAGGGAGATCTCGTCTACATCGTTTCGGACGCGCCCGAGGAAAGCCTCGTCGCTTACTTCGCGCGGGCCGGACGTTTCGAAAGCGCGGCCGAGCGCCTGGTTCTCTTCCAGCTCGAAAAGGAAGTCACGCGCAAGAAGTCGCTCGTCGCGTTGCTGCTCGAGAGCGATGCGCGCGACGAGGAAACGCTGCGCTCCTGGCTTTCGGATTACGCCTTCGACGTTTTTGCGCGCGCCTTCGACTCTGCGGACGCGACTGCGAAGTTCACTGGTGGAATAGAGGCCGACCATCCGCTCCCGATCCGCGTCGGAGTCAGCCACCTGATCCTCGAAGCCGTTCACAGGATGCAGAACGAAGGGCTGATCCGCAGCTTCGTCGGACCGCTCGGCTACTGCACCGCGCCGGCGGAAGGCTACACCGGCCGCCTCACCTCGCTTCCGCTCAGCTTTTTCGATGGACTGGTGGCATCGCAGATTAACGCCGAGGTGAAGCTCGAGGACCTGATCATCGTCGCCGGCATTCCCGAGTCCGAGGTTCTCAAGGCGCTCGTCGCGTTGCGCCTTACCGGCGTCATCGTGCCGTTTTACGAAAAGCGAATTTCGGACACCGACCGGTTGCGCCAGCGGCAGGAGGCCGTCGAATCGGGCTTCGTCGTCGATTCGGAGATGGCGGCCGCGGCTCTTCACTTGTCGGCCAGCATGCAGTCCGACGAGGACTCTGGCGGCTCGCCAATCACGATGGGCGAGTTCGACGGCAGCGCTCCGTACACACCGCCGCCGCCCGTTCAACGCGGTCATTCCGCGCCGCTGCAATATCCATCGCCGAGACCGCGCGGCGACACGGGACGCCTGAAGCTCCTCGCGTCTGCCTATATCCAGATGGGAGAAGCGGAGGCGGCGGCCGGGAACTTCGCGGCGGCGGTTCAGTGCTTCGAGTCGGCGCTATCTCAGAAGCCGGACGACCTCGACACGCTGGTTGCCTATGCCCGCGTCCTTGCGAAGCGGCCAGGGGGGCTGGCCGCCGCCGACAAGGTCCTTCGGCAGGCAAGCGACCGCAATCCGAAGAGCGTGAAGCCGCTCGTCGAACTTGCTCGGATCTACCACAAGGCAGGCAGGAACGACGAGGCCGAGGACCTGCTCGACGATGCCAGGCACCTCGAACCCATCAACTCCGAGATTCGCAAACTGACCGAAGAGATCAGGAAGGGCGCCGGCGGTGGACTGCTTTCGAAGTTCGGCTTCAGGTCGGACCCCAAGGTCAAGGCGCCTCCGCCGTCCGCGCCGCCGAAACAGCAGTCGTCCGCCAGTTATGCGGCACAGAGCGGGTCCGGATTGCCCGCGCATATGAAGTGCAGGAACTGCGGCAGGCCGCTGCAGGGGCAGTTGCGGTTCTGCCGGTTCTGTGGAGCGACGCAGTAGGCGGTGCGACCTTCGCGTGTTTCCACAACTTCGAGTCGCGCGCCGTGCGATGACGATTTCGATCAGGTAACAGTTGCACAATGTCGAGACGTCCCATTCTCGTAACGGGTGGTTCCGGGCTGCTTGGCCGGTCGCTCGCGGCGCTGTCGACGCCGGCGCGACCGGTCATCGCGATTTCGCGAGCCGGGCTCGACATTGCGGATCCGGGAGCCATCGCCCGCGCGCTCGACGTGCACGAGCCCGAAGTCGTCGTGAACGCTGCAGCGATGACCGACGTCGACGGTTGCGAGCGCGACCCGGAGGCGGCTCGCCGGGCAAACGCGGACGGCCCCGGGCGGCTCGCGGAAGAGTGTTCCAGGTCGGGTGTCCGACTGGTTCACATAAGCACCGACTTCGTGTTCGACGGCCGGAAACGCGAGCCGTACACCATCGACGACTACCCGAATCCGCTCAGCGTCTACGGCGTAACGAAACTTGCCGGTGAGCGAGCGGTACTTGAAGCGAGCCCGGATGCCGTCATCGCGCGTACATCCTGGGTGTTCGGACCGGGCGGAAGGAACTTTGCAAGCAGGATTCTTGACTATGCCGCGAGCGCGAACCGGCTCGAGGGCATAATCGACATGCGAAGCCTTCCGACCTACGCACCGGACCTGGCGGCGCGGATTCTCGAACTTGCCGAGATCGGGACATCCGGCACGTTCCATCTGACCGGAAGCGGAGAGCCGGCAACCTGGTTCGACGTTGCTCGAGCCATTCTCGTCGCTGCAGGGCGGACCGGCGTCGAGCTCGTGCCGGTGACGACGGCCCAACTCGGATTGCCTGCACCGCGGCCGTCTTATTCGGCTATGAAATGCCTGCGCTCGGAGGCCCTCGGACTCGACCCGATGAGGCGCTGGAACGACGCCGTCGAGGCCTTCGTCACGGTCGTTGGCAGCGTCGCTGCCCGGTCTCCGAAGTGACTGCGAACAAGAGTGATGCGACGATATGGGCTTGTTTGCCCCGCAGGATCTCGAGTGATGGTCCTTTACCTGCCATCCTATTGACAGTCAAACCCTTTCTGTATACTCTGCCATCCGCTCCACGACAGCGTTTCAAAGCTCCGATTTCGACTGACGATTCGACAGTCCCGATTCATTCCCGGGGTTTCTTTTTTGAACCCGCACTAACGTTATTGCAAGTTCTGTCGAGTAGTGAAGGTGGAGGGAACCTAGCCTCCATCTTGTAGCCTGACGTCGGATTTTGTTCGTTGTGGTTGGCTGCCGATCCAGTGGACGGGGCCGCAGCAGGCGTCGGGCCATGGCCTTCTCGAGGACAATCCATGAGCTTTCTTTCGCGACTCTTTGGCCGGAAAAAGAAGGAAGAACCTGAGCCGCAACGTCCCGCGCAGCCAGTTCAGCGTGAAACTCCCAAGGCCGCGCCAGTTCCCCCGCCTCCGCCCGCGCCTGCCAAGCCAGCAACAGCGGCTCCAACTCCAGTGGCTGCGTCGAAGCCGGCTTCGGAATTTGCGACGATCAAGACCCCTGCTCCGGCGGACGTGAGCGCTGCGAAAGCGCCGGCTGCAACGGCGCCGCTCGGCTCCTCGGCCGAGTCGACGGCGCCGCTTGCGTCTGGGTCCGCGTCGGCGCCGAGTGCGCCGGCTGTCGACCCGAACCTGAACCAGATGACGGTTCCCCTGCAGAGCCCGTTCGCCCCTTCGGCCTCGGCGCCCGCCGCGCCCGCAATTGGCGAGACGGCTCCGCTCGGCGGCGGGGACCTCGGCGAAGGGTTCCTCGACGACCTCGACGATCTTCTCGACGACTTCGACTCGAACTTCGACGCCGCCATCGCCGGCGCGAAGGATGCCGCCGCAGCGAGCGCTTCGGCCGCCGATGCGGCGCCGCACGGCGTCGTCGTAGATCAGGCGCCGATACGGGAACTGTTCGCGGACATCGCCGCGAATTACGTGCGCGCGGTGCGTAACTTCATGATCGAGATCAATCGCGGCGACACGGTCAAGGAGTGGATCGACATATGCCAGCCAGCGGTGCGGTCCATAAAGCGCGCCGCGGAGAACATGGAACTTGTGGACGTTTACCGCGCGGTCGAGGATTTCGATGCAATTCTCGACCTCGCTGCAAACAGCGAGGGGCGGCTCGTCACGGGCGAGATCAGGGAAGAACTGATCTCGACATACGACACTCTGGTGCAGTTGATGCCGCAGGCGTTCACGCTCGAGGGTGAGCGCGACCAGCGCGAATCGATCATCATCCACTCGTTGCTGATGCAGGTGACCGATGTCCGCAAGGTCACGGTCGACAAGCTCTACGCGGCCGGTCTGACGACGCTCGAGGTGTTCTTCCTGGCAAAGGCCGAGGACCTTGCCGCGACTGCGGGTATTCCGGACTGGCTCGGGGCCAAAATCGTCGACAAGTTCCAGGGTTATCGGGCCGAGATCCAGTCGGTGGCTCCCGACGCGAACCGTACCGCCGAACGGGCCAAGCTCGCGACGCTCATCGGCGACCTGAAGTCGCAGCAGGATGGGTACGAACGGGCGTCGAATGGATGGACGGAAGAGGCCGCGGAAGAGAAGAAGCGCCTTCGTCAGGCGCGGCAGGACACGCTGCTGCAGATCAACGTCGTACTCGCCCAGCTCGGCGAGGTGGACCTTATCCACGAAATCGAAAAGCTCCCGTTTGAACGCCGTATCGACCGGCTCGCGGCCTTCCTCGTGGAGGGCGGTGCCGAGAACATCCCGCTGTAGACCATTCGCCAGACGTAGCGAGACAAGATTCTGGGGAGGTAAGCGACTCCAATGGCTGATTTCACAAGAGACGAAGTACTGGAGAAAGTCCAGAAGGGCGAAAGCCTCGAACGCGCCGACCTGTCGGGCGTCGACCTTTCGAAGGCGAACCTCGAGGGCGCGAACCTCCGTCGCACCGATCTTCAGGGCGTGAACTTCGAGGAGGCGAAGCTGAAGGGCGCGAACCTAGCGAACGCGAGCCTTGGCGAAGCCTATATGCTTGGCGCCGACCTTTCGGGGGCGAACCTGGAAAAGGCGGATCTCGAGGAAGCTAATCTCGAAATGGCCGTCCTTGCAGGAGCGAAGCTCAACAGGGCGAACCTCGAGGGGGCGAACCTCGAGGGAGCGAACCTGTCGGGAGCGCACCTGATGTACGCCCAGATCGACGAGGCCAAGCTCGGTGGAGCCGATCTGAGCGATGCGGACGCCTCTTACGCCGATCTCGTCGAATGCGACCTGAGCGGCGCGAAGATGTCGAAGATCAACCTTACGAGCGCAAACGTCGAGCGCGCGAACATCGAGGAAGCCGACCTCAACGGCGCAATCCTCGCCGACGCGAACCTGACGGGAGTCGTCGGTCGCGGAGCGAAACTCGGCGGCGCCGATCTTTCGAAGGCGGATCTTTCGAAGGCGGACCTGACGCGCGCCGACCTGTCGGGCGCGGACCTGCGGCGGGCTTCGATCGCCGAGACCCGGCTTGCCGGCGCGAATCTCACGGGAGCGAAGGTGTTCGGCATCGAGGCCGGCGGCGGCGAGGTCGAAGGCGTGCTCGCCGAGTGGGTCGACAACAGCGCGGATGGCGACGGATCGGTCCGAGTCACTGGCGACCAGATTGCCGCGGTGCTCTCCGGCAAGGCGGCGGCCGCTGCCGCGGTCGCGGCGGCTGCCGGCGGCGGAGCCGATGGACGCGTGAAGCGCTATTTCGGCAAGGGCGACGTGCTGAGGAACGCGAACCTCGAGTTCGGTCAGTCGGCCTACGTAGAGATCGAGAGCCGCTTCGAGCAATGCTCGATCGCGCTGGGAGAAGGCGCCGAACTCGTGGTCGGGCAGGACGGAGTTCTGGTGGACTGCCAGATAACCGGGGGCGGCAACATCACGATTCACGGACAGTTCTTCGAGGGGGCGAGCCCCGGCATCGTGGGTCCGAAGAGGCTGGTAGTCAGCTCGCACGGATCGGTCGTTGGTGTCGTTCAGCAGCCGGATCAGGCGACGCACTTCGCGTTCGAGCCTGGTTGCAAGCTGCGGATGCGAATCCTGCACGCCAACAATCACCGGTAACGGAAAGGGAAACAGGAGGAAACCGGCATGGCGGATCCGAAGAAAGCTGAAGCAGCGGCAGCCGCGAAGAAGACGCTCGTGGAAGACGGCACCGAGTTCAAGGGCTCGCTCGTCTCGAAGTGTCCGGTGGCCGTGAGTGGAAAGGTGGAGGGAGAGGTCCACGCTCCTTCTCTGACCGTGGCGTCGAGCGGCGGCGTGTTCGGCAAGATGCGCATCGGCCAAATAACGTCCGATGGCGAAATCGCGGGCGAGGTCGAGGCGGAGAGCGTGCTGCTGTCCGGACGTGTCAGCAACAACACGATCATTCGCGCGAAAACGCTCGAAGTGAAGCCCGTGGCCGAGACGGCGGCACCTCGAGTGACATTCGGCGACTGCGTTCTCGAGGTTGGAGACGAGCCGCGGAAGTCGCCGGGCTCGAGTCCGGTGCAGACTGCGCCTAAGCCCGATGCGGGTGGCGGTGCACCGAAGCCGTCGGCGCCGCCGGCTGCGCCAAAGCCTCAGGGTTAGGAACGCGTTCCGTCTGGAGCGGATCGGGCCGCGCGAGTTCGAAAATTCGCGCGGCCTGAGTGCGTTTGGAACCGCGGAGGTGGCACGTCGAAGGTCGCCACGAGATTTCGACGCGGGCCGGCTGGATGGAGGCTTTGGACTCCGCGGCGATCGAGGCCGCGGCGCCGGCAGATAGCCTCGACGCGGGTTGACCGGCTTGCAGGTTGGGACTCCGAAGTGATCGAGGCAGCGGCGCCGGCAGAAAACCTTGACGCGGGTTGGCCGGATTGCTGGTTGGGACTCCGAAGTGATCGAAGCCGCGGCGCCGGCAGATAGCCTCGACGCGGGTTGGCCGGATTGCTGGTTGGGACTCCGAAGTGATCGAGGCAGCGGCGCCGGAAGATAACCTAGACGAGGGTTTGCC
>JAJTWZ010000089.1 GCA_021463145.1 Blastocatellia bacterium
AGATTGCCCGGGGACAACCGCGACCTGCTTCTCGACCGGTGGTTCGTGCAGGGCGAGTTCGATTGAGGAAGAAGAAGAGTGGACAGGATTACAGGATTAACAGGATTAACAGGAATAACGGGAATCGCAGGAATAACGGGAATAACAGGAAGCTTTGGGATGGGAGGCATCGCCCGGTTTCCACCAAAAAGTAATCCTGTTAATCCTGAAAATCCTTTTAATCCTGTCAACTCTCCTCCTCCCTACGTCGAGTTGAACTGCCGGTCGCACTATTCCCTCCTCGACGGAGCCTCGCCGCCCGGCGAACTGGCCGCGTGTGCGGCGGAGCTCGGGATGACGGCCCTCGCCCTCACCGACCGCGACGCGCTCTACGGCGCCGTCCAGTTCTGGAAGGGCGCGGGTGACGCGGGCATCAAGCCGATATTCGGCGTCGACGCCGGCATGGACGACGGCTCGCGCCTCACGCTGCTCGCCCGCAACGACGAGGGCTGGCGCTCGCTCTGCCGCCTCGTGACCGCCGCGCGCGCGAACCGGCCGAAGGGCACCGCGCTCACGTCGTGGAGAACCCTCGACGAACACAACGCCGGTCTCATCGCGCTCTCGGGAGGCGCGGAAGGCCGCGTCGCGCGCCTCCTCGCCGCTGGCGACCGCGCCGCCGCTTCGCGCGAAGCCGCGCGGATGTCGGAACTCTTCGGCGACGACTTCCACATCGAGATCCAGCGCCGCCTCATCCCCCGCGAGGACGCAATCGCCGCCGCGCTCTACGGCTTTGCCCGCTCCGAGGGCCTGCCCGCGGTCGCGACGAACGGCGCCGTCCTCGCGCGGCCCGGCGACAAACGCGTGCACGACGTCCTCACGTGCGTCCGCCATCACACGACGCTTGCCGACGCCGGCACGCGGCTGTTGCCCAGCGCCGAGTTCCGGTTGAAGTCCGGCGACGAAATGCTCGCGCTCTTCCCGCGTGCGCCCGAGCTCATCGACGCCTCGGTCGCCATCGCCGCCCGGTGCGACGTCCGGCTCGACCGCGTCGCGTTCCGGCTGCCGGCGTTTGTGCCGCCAGAGGGCGAGTCGCAGTTCGGATTCCTGCACCAGCTCGTCCACGAAGGCGCCCGCGACCGCTACCGCCCGGTCACGCCGCGCGTCGTCGAACAGGTCGCCCGCGAGCTCGCGCTCATCGAGCAACTCGGCCTCGCGGGTTACTTCCTCATCGTGTGGGACATCGTGCGGTTCTGCCGCGAGAACGACATCCTCGCGCAGGGACGCGGCTCGGCGGCGAACTCCGTCGTCTGCTACGCGCTCGGGATCACGGCGGTGGATCCGATCGCCCTCGACCTGCTCTTCGAGCGCTTCCTCTCCGAAGGCCGTTCCGAACCGCCCGACATCGACATCGACATCGCCCACCGCGAGCGCGAGCGCGTCATCCAGTACGTCTACGAGAAGTACGGGCGCGACCGCGCAGCGATGGTGAACGAGGTGATCAGCTACCGCGGACGCTCGGCCGTGCGCGATGCAGGCAAGGCACTCGGGCTCTCGAACGATCAGGTGACCGAGATCTCGAAAGGCACGGGATTCCGGTACTTCGTCAATCCGGACACGTTCGGGAACGCGGTGCGCGAAGCCGGCCTCGACCCCGGCAATCCACGCATTCCCCTCCTCGCCGACATGGTCGCGCGGCTCGCCGAGACGCCTCGTCACCTGTCGATCCACGTCGGCGGCATGATCATTTCGGAGCAACCGCTCGCCGACGTCGTGCCGGTCGAACCGACGGCGATGCCCGACCGCAGCGTCATCGCGTGGGACAAGGACGATGCGGCCGCGGTCGGACTCGTGAAAATCGACCTGCTCGGCCTCGGCATGCTCTCGCTGCTCGCCGAGGCCATCCGCCTCGTCCGGCGGACGAAAGGCATCACGGTCGACCTCGCGCGGCTCGGCTACGACGACCCGGCGGTCTACGACCTGATGTGCCGGGCGGACACGGTCGGCGTCTTCCAGATCGAGTCACGCGCCCAGATGAACACGCTGCCGCGGATCAAGCCGCGGTGCTTCTACGACATCGTCGTCGAAGTCGCGCTCATCCGTCCCGGACCGATCCAGGGCGGCATGGTCCATCCGTTCATGCGCCGGCGGGCCGGCCGCGAGGAGGTCACCTACCCGCATCCGTCGCTCGAGCCGATCCTGAAGCGCACGCTCGGCGTGCCGCTCTTTCAGGAACAGCTCATGAAGACCGCGGTCGTCGCCGGGGGGTTCACGCCATCGGAGGCGGATCGGCTGCGCCGCGCGATGGGCTCGAAACGGTCGCGCGCTGCGATGGAGGCCATCCTCGGCCGTCTGCGCGAGGGCATGAAGGCGAACGGCTTCGACCTCGCGACGACCGAGTCGATCGTCGAGCAGATCATGGGCTTCGCGCAGTACGGCTTTCCGGAGTCGCACGCGGCGTCGTTCGCGACGCTCGTCTACGCGTCGTGCTGGTTCAAGCACTACCACCCGACTGAGTTCTTCACGGCGCTCCTCAACTCGCAGCCGATGGGGTTCTATTCGCCGTCGACGATCGTCGGCGACGCGCGGCGCCACGGCGTGCGGATGCTGCGCGTGAACGTGAACCGCAGCGCGTGGGAGTGCACGATAGAGGCGGACGGCGCGATGCGGTTCGGCATGTCGACGATCCGGGGCGTCGGCGAAGCGGAGCGCGAAGCCATCGAGCGCACGCTTGCGCGGGGACCGTTCGCGGACGCGCGCGCGTTCGCGAACGTGGCGCGGGACGAGGGCGTCTCGCGACGCGCGCTGCAGGCGATCGCGGCGGCGAAGGCCATCGGCGCGTCACGTCGCGAGGACGTCTGGGTGGCGCTCGGGGCCGGCCGGAGCGGGCCCGGACCGCTCGCGCGCGGCGACGAAACGGACGAGCCGGCGCCGACGCTTCCCGATCCGACACCGATGGAAGAAGTCGCGCTCGACATGGTGACGACCGGCGTGTCGGTGGACCGCCATCCAATGGAGTTCCTGCGCGACCAGCTTTCGAAGATTGGCGTGCTCACGGCGGCGGACGTGATGGAGGCGAAGGCCGACTCGGTCGTCGACGTCGCGGGCGTCGTCATCTGCCGGCAGAGGCCTCCGACGGCGGGAGGGATGCTCTTCATGACACTCGAGGACGAGACGGGACTCTCGAACGTCGCGGCGTTTCCGTCAACGGTCGAGAAATTCGAGCGGGTGCTGCTGCGATCGCCGGTCGTGCGGGTTCGGGGGAGGATTCAGCGGGAGGAGGGTGCGGTCAGCGTGCTCGTGCTTGCGGTGACCGATCTCCACGCGGACGGCAGGTGGGTGCGGGCGAGGGATTTCCGGTAAGGCGAGCCTGACATCCGGGAGAGCGCACAGGATTGCGACCGCGGAGGGGTCCCGGAACGCCAACCATGCCACCGTTGCACGACACGCCTTAACACGCCGTAGCAGGGCAAAAGGCACGGAAGCACCGAGACGCTGCGTCTGAGTGCCTCCGTGCCCCGGTGTGCGAAGCGTCCGCTTCTTCCGAAACTACTTCGGCTGGTACACCCTGGTAAACAGGTAATCCGCCACCTGGTGTCCCTGGGTGATGCCGCCACTGGCGTCGAACGACCAGTGAATGCCCAGATAGATACGGCTCTGGCCATTCTCGATCTCGGCCTGCGACAGTGTGTTGAAAGTACGAGGCTTCAGCGGCCGCACGACGCCTTCGTTGTCGAGGGTCTCGCCGTTGAGCTCGTCGGAAACGAACGTGAACGAAATGTTGTCCGTGCCGAAAACGTTACGGAGCGTCTCGAAGAGCGCACCGCCGAACGTGGCGTGCCCCGAAGGATATGCCGGGAACGGCGGCGTGAAATTCGGGCCGTTCAGGTTGCTGGCCGGAGCGCCGAGCGGCGTGTAGGTCGCGTCTCCCGCCGTAGCCGGATTGTTGTCGCCAAGACCCGTCGGACCGGTACCGGCATCCGCTTCCCGTATACCTCCAACCGGACGCCAGAAGTTCCAATGGAACTTGGAATCCCAGGACGTGATGCCGGCTTCGGCGAGGCCGAGATTCACAAGCGCGAGCACCCTGGCCGTATCGATGTCGTTGAGTCCCCGCTGATCGCAGATCTGAATGGTTATCTGGTTGTAGAGACGCGGCGGCGCGCAAAGGCTCGGCGTGCCATCGTAGGCCCAGAAAAGACCGGCGTCGGTCTGGTCCTGGGTGCGCACGGTCGGCGTAACGACGCCATCGCCGCCGAAATCCTTCACCTCGTTGTAGGCCGTGGCGTACTCGGCGCTGTCGAGGGCCGGCGGCGCAGGCAACCGGAACTGATCTGCCGACTCGAGCACCAATGGACGAACCGTATTCCACTGTGCTCCAAGCGCCAGGGGAATCAGGCTGATCGGATCCTGTCGCCAGATGCCAGGCGCATCGCCCGGGATGTAGTCGACGTTGATGCGAGGTTCCGCGTGATTCGACTTGTCGTTGTAGCAAAGTCCGAGCACGGCAAGCGCGGCCGTCCTGCCAATCTGGATCGCCGCGGTCTTCTTCGCGTTGTTCGGGACTGCCGCGAGATCGGTCGCGAGCCGCGTATCGAAGAGCGCCTTCTGCGACGGAAAGACCACGACCAGCGTGTCGTGTGCGGCCTGGGCCACGGCGACGTCCCGATTGGCCTTCTTGTAAGGATACATACCGACCATGCTCTGGTATCGGGGCACGATCGCATTCAGCGCCTCGAACATGGCCATGTTCACAAGCGCAACGGCGCGCGCCGCCCGGCACGGTCCGAGCTGTTCGCCGAAGACCCGATTTTCGCCCGGCGCGACCGGAGTGTGGTCGAGGCCGCTCGCGTCGATCGAAATCTGATTCCAGCGGCGCAGTCCGGCAAGACCCGAGGCCTTGTCGGCGCGGACGTGGAACTTGTACGAGGTGTAGCCGTACTTCGAGCCCCAGATCTCTTCCGTAGTGCGGTACTTGTTCTGGGCACTCGCCGGCACGAGCGTCATCGAAACGGCAATGGCCAGTGCGAGGGCAGTCAACCAAGTTCGGTGCTTGGAATTCACGTAAAACCTCCGTCGATCTTCATTGGGTGCGGGAGCAGAGAAGAAATCCGTGCGGAGTCGGAGCCCGCCGTATGTCGAAGCTGGGTGAAAAACCGATGCGGGCCGGCCTCGCTTCGAATCCGGGAAAGATACTAGTCCCGTACTGCTCGGGTAAACAACCAATTCACCAGATTTATTCTAACCTCGACTTGACCGTTCGGGTTTCGTATGGCACGATGCTCGCCGTGAGCGAAGCATTGACCAGGAGGCAGCGTGGGGTGCTCGACGCCGCCGCGTCGCTCACGCGTCGGGCCGGACACGGTCCAAGCGTGCGCGACATCGCTCGCGAACTTGGTGTCACAGCCGCGACCGTACAGGAGCACATCGTCGAACTCGAGCGAAAGGGATTCGTCAGGCGATCCGGCACGGCGTTCGGTCTCGAACTGATCGATCAGGGGCGCCGCCGTGCCTCACCGGCCACTGACGAGGTCGTAGATGTTCCCATCGTCGGCCAGATTGCCGCGGGCAGTCCTCTCGAGGCGCTTGAGTCCGGCAACGAATGCATTTCCCTGCCGAGAGGCCTGCTGCGAGGCGAGTCGTTCGTGTTGAGGGTCCGTGGCGAGTCGATGCGCGACGACGCAATCCTCGACGGCGACCTCGTCGTGATCCAGAAGAAGCAGACCGCGGAGAACGGCGAAATCGTCGTCGCACTGCTCGAAGACGGATCGGCGACGCTCAAGCGACTGTATCGCGAGGGGAGTCGCTTCCGACTTCAACCCGCCAATGACTCGATGGCTCCGATCGTCGTGGATCACGTGGAAGTGCAGGGCGTGGTCACCGGCGTAATCCGCAGATTCGCCAGCGAATAGGCACGGCGGGTCACCCTCGCCGCCCTGCGCCTCTCAACCGCTCCACCAGGCCAGCCCAATTGACAACTCGCTCCGCTCTCGCCTCTTGACAATTATCGTGATCACGACTATCGTCTTGCCGTTGGATACTGGAGGTCATGATGAAAACGATCAGACGGTCGGCCGAGCGAGGCCATGTCGATCACGGCTGGCTGGATACCTGGCACACCTTTTCGTTCGGCAGCTACTTCGACCGGCAGCACATGGGATTCCGCTCGTTGCGCGTCATCAACGAAGACCGTGTCGCAGCCGGACAGGGCTTCCCGACCCACGCCCATCGCGACATGGAGATCGTCACGTATGTCCTCGACGGCGCACTCGCGCACAAGGACAGCATGGGTAATGGCTCGACGATCCGCCCAGGATCCGTTCAGCGTATGAGCGCCGGATCGGGCGTCACCCATAGCGAGTTCAATGCATCGGCGACGGACCCGGTCCACCTGCTGCAGATCTGGATCGAGCCCGATGTCACTGGCGTCAGGCCCTCATACGAAGAGGCGGAGTTCGATGACGCCGGGAAACGCGGCCGGCTGCGCCTGATCGCGTCACCGAATGGCGAAGACGGCTCCGTCAGGATCAACGCCGACGCCCGGGTGTATGCGTCAATTCTCGATGCCGGCAATCGAGTGACACACTCGATTGCCGATGGCCGGCACGCCTGGATCCACGTGGCGGCCGGTACGGCGACCGTCGATGGCGAGCGGCTCGAAGCGGGCGACGCCGCTTCCTTCTCCGAAACCGCGAACGTGGGGATCTCAACCGACGGGACGGGCGAGGTCCTCGTTTTCGACCTCGCCTGACCCGTGTCACGGCGCGCCGATTGCCGTGCCGGCTGACCTTGCGCGCCACGTTGTGGTACACAGCAGGTGTGAGCCGCGAAGACATCCGATACGCCAGGGTTCAGACGACATCGCTCGTCATCATCGCGCTTGCGATCCTTGGAGTGATGCTCTTCCTGCTCAGGCCGGTGCTGGTTCCATTCGTCCTTGCATTGCTGCTGTCTTACTGCCTGTCGCCGGTCGTAGACGTGCAGATGCGTTTCCTGCGCCTGTCGAAGGGACTGGCGTGGATCGGCACCGCGATCCTCGGAGTTGCCGCGCTCACTCTGCTCGGCCTGATCATCGCTTCGACGGTCGCGTCACTCACTGCCAGTCTCGGGTCGTACCAGGCGCAGTTCGGTCAACTGGAGGACTGGGTCGTAAAGAACGCGCCAATCGAGTCGCTCGGCCTGAAGCCGAATCCCGAGACCGGCCGGTTTTTCTCGCTTCCCGAGAACGCCGCCAACGCCGTCATCACCGGTGTTGCCGCCGAATTGACTTCCCTGATCTCCAACGGCGCCACCGTTCTGATCTTCCTCATCTTCATTCTCTACGGTCGCAAGAGAGAGGGTCGTTCGCGCGCGACCGCCGCGTTGCTCCAGCTCATCGAAAGCCGCGTTCAGCTCTACATCATCCAGATGGTTTTCATCGCCGGTGGCGCCGGATTGCTCATCGGTTCGGTCTACTGGGCGCTCGGCGTCGAGTTCGCGCTCCTCTTCGGGTTCCTCACTTTCCTGCTGAACTTCATTCCGACCATCGGCACTCTGGTGGCGCTTGCGCTTCCCGTCCCGGTAATCCTGCTTAACCCAACCTTGCCACTATCCTCGAAGATTCTGGCGCTCACGATTCCGTCCGTCATTCAGTTCATCATCGGCAACATCGTTCAGCCGAAACTCCAGGGCGACGCGCTGGATCTGCACCCTGTCGTGGTGCTCATGGCGCTCATCTTCTGGGGAATGATCTGGGGCACGGCCGGACTGTTTCTGGCAACACCGATTACAGCCGTCATAAAAATCGTTTGCGAACAGGTGCCCGGTGCGCGGCCTTTCGCGCAGGTGCTCGCGGGCGACCTGGATCCGCTGCTGGGGCTGGCCGTGGATTCCGACGTGACTCTTCCACCCGCCCAATCGACGTGACACGCACGAGGTTTGGCTGCGATACTCGGAGCGTCCTGCCGGTTCGAGCTTGCGGACCGGCTACCGTCCTTCCAGTCTCCGATCAGTGCCGATGCCCCACGTTCCAGAGTTCTGTATGCCGATGGTCCTGCGACAGTGGGCGCAGGAGCGCGCCACGGGCACACTGACCGTTGTCTCGAGCACTCCCGACCCATCCGTCTCTACGGTTCTTGTCGAGGATGGGGCCGTTGTGTTCGCCACATCGCGCCGCCGCCGCGATCCTACGGGCGAGCTCTTCCTCGAGATATTCCAGATCCCCGAACTGGACCCGGATAGTGCAGAGGAGATCGCAAGAATCCGGCGGCAGGTCACACGAGTCGTCGCCGATCTCTTCAATCTTCCCGTTGCCAACGTGACCTATGCCGATGGAATTCACCTGTCACGATGGCCAAAGATTTCGCTGTCGGTCGGATCGCTTCTGTTTGCCGGAATGCGGCAGGTGCGTGACCGGGAACGAATCGCTTCGTGGGTCGGCAGCTCCGATCAGGTATTCGTCACGACGCAGGATCCGTTCAGCTTCTTCAATGTTCAGCTATCGCCCGACGAGGCGTTTTTTCTCACGCGGGTTGCGAATCGAGTGCGCCTGGAAGAGCTGCTGTCGATGCAGATCCTCGACCGCGACCACGCGCTCAGGCTCGTCGCCGCGCTTCTCTTTTCCGGAGCGATCGAACCGGCCGAGGACTTCCCGTCGCATCCTGCCGCCGAGTCGCCTGTTGCAGACGTCCCGGCCATCGATCCGTCCGAAGCCGCTCTCTTCTGGTATCGCGTCGAAGAGAAGCTGAACGACATCGCTCGCGGAGTCGATCACTACGGACTGCTGGAAGTCGAACGAAGCGAGCCGGAGGACCGCATCCGGTCACAATACGAAGCGCTGGCGCGAGACTTCCACCCGGACAGGTACCGTTTCCTTGCCCCCGCCGGAATCAACGTGGAGGGGCAACTCGACACGATTTTCGACGCGATGACTACCGCGTTCGTCGTCCTGACGAATTCCCGTTACCGGGAGATCTACGACCGTCAACTGCTGGACCAACGCAGGTCAGTGGCGGTGAACGTCGAGCCGGTTCGCCCGCCGGCGCGCCCTCTGTCCCCGATGCCGCCGCCTCCACCCTCGCAGGCGAAGCCCAGTGCAACCGCAAGCGCGAACCCCGTCCCCGCGCCGGGTGCGACGCCAAGACCGGTTGCCCCTGCAAGGCCAGCCCCGCCAGCACAGCCTCCCGCAGCACTGCCTACCGGCCAGCTGAGCCCTGCCGAACTGATCGAAAAGGGCATCGCCTGGGCCGCAGCCGGAGATCACGATCGCGCCGTGAAAGCGCTGGAGCGGGCGATCCTCGTTTCGCCCGAAAATCCCCGTCTGCACCTGGCTCTCGGCCATTCTCTTGCGCGAATCCCGTCTCAGCGACGGCGCGCCGAACACGTCCTCGAGCAATGCATCGCGATGTCGCCCTTTGCCGTGCAGCCTATCGTCGATCTTGCGAACCTTTATCTCGAACTGGACCGGTTCGAAGACGCCAAAGTCCAACTCAAGCGCGCGATCGGCCTGAAGCCGAACGACAGGTCCGTCCGCGAGCTCCAGGCCTCGATGAGCGCTCTCGAGAAGAAGGGCGCATCCGGCCTGCTCCGCCGCCTGTTCAACAAGCCGGAGCCGACGTAGCCGCCGATCTCAGGCCAGCGAGACCTTCAGCATAGTCTCGCCAAGTTTCACGACATCGCCGTTGTGAAGCGCCTGCGGAGACCGGGGACTTAGCTGAAGGGTACCGTTTACCGAGGTGCCGTTCGCGCTGCCAAGGTCCTCGATGAAATAGGTGTCGCCCTGCCGGAAGATCCTGGCGTGCCGGCGCGAGACCTTGGTTTGCACGTCGTGCACCGTGAGGTCGACCTCCGGAAATATCGACGCATTCGGGTCCGCCCGGCCGATGAGGTTGTCTTCCTTGTCTATCGAGAAAGTGTGGGAGGTCGGCGAGTTGAGTGTAGCGAGCCTGGCCGTGAGAGCGTGAGTCCCGGGCCTCAGGCCCGTGGCGGCCCCGCAGTGCGGACAGAACGCATCCTTCGCACCCATCCCCCCGCCGCAGGAGCCACAGAATGCCGTGCCTGCCGCCGCGACAGGAGCCGAAGCCGCCGGATTCGAAAGCCGCCGCTCGTGATCGTCGAGCGCGTTCTTGAGCGCGCCGGCCGACACCGGGCGGTCTTCAGGCTTGTGCGCGACCATCTTCACTATCAACTCGTCCATTTCGGGCGAGAGCGCAGGATTGATCTTGATCGGACGCGGATGCTTCGTGAAGTCGAAGATAAGGAGCGGATTGTCCTGCGGGTCGGAGCCAGTCATCATGTGGAACATCGTCGCTCCAAGCGAGTAGATGTCCGATCGCGCCTCGACCTTGCCCGAAAAGAGCTCCGGCGGCGCGTATCCCATCGTTCCGATTGCCGTGACGCCCTTCTGTGTCGGAGCCACGAATCGCGCAATGCCGAAGTCGATGAGCATGATCTTGTTTCGCCGCTCATCGAGCATTAGGTTCGCCGGCTTCATGTCGCGATAGATGATCGGAGGCTCCATTTCGTGAATGTACGAGAGCACGTCCGCCACCTGCGAGGCCCATCGCGTCATCGTGAGCTCATCGCAGCGGCCGCCACGCCGGTACATCTCGGCTTCCAGGTCGCGCCCCTGGATGAAGTACATCACGAGGTAGTAGCGCCCGTTCTCGATGAAGTAGTCGAAAATCGTCGGGATGGAGGGGTGGTCGAGCGATGCAAGCAGTTCGGCCTCACGAAGGAAGTCGTCGACGGCCTTCTTCTGCTGACCTTCATCCGAGAACTGCTGGATCATTTCCTTGACGGCGACGAGCCGTCCGGATAGCCGCTTGTCGCGGGCGTTGTACACGGAACCCATGCCGCCACCGCCGATGCGCTTGACGATCTCGTAGCGGTCGTTGAGCACCGTTCCGGGCTGCAGATCCTCGGTGAACCCCTTCATCGACGTGTTTGTCCTCGGCTCCTGTTGATGTACGCCACTTGAACGACCGGTGGATGTCCGGCTTCCGGCGAGTCGAATGCTGGATGCTATGCTATTTGCGCAGTGTCCTCAAGCCGGTTCCCAGATTCGCCGCCGAAGCGAGACTGGTCTTTCGCTTGAACGGGCTTGAATGGCCTGAGGGACAGCCCGGCGAGTCCTGGTGACACGGCCGCGCGTTTCCGGCGATACTCCGATCGTGATCGCCGGCAATCCGGAACGCGAAGAACCGAATTTCCTGCTGTCTCGTAGACTCGACAGACCTAGACTCGAACAGGAGCACGACCTTGGCTTCGTCAACCCCCGCGATCGACTCCGTGCCGGCTTCCGATCAGATTCTCCGCAGCGCCTCGACCTCTGAAGTCAACGCGGCGTTCGCACTCCAGCGGGCAAACCGCTGGACTGTCGCGTCGAGGCCAGCTTCCGAGCGGATGGAAGCTCTTCGGCGCCTGCGCACCGCGATTCTGGAGACTCGTGAAGAGCTCTATGAAGCGCTCTGGACGGACCTCCACAAACCGGCAGCCGAGGCCGAGCTTACCGAACTTCAACCCGTGCTCAACGAGATCGGACACACGATCCGGCACCTGAAATCGTGGATGAAGCCGCGGCGCGTTCGGACTCCTCTGACGATGTTCGGAACGCGGGGCGAGATCCGCTGCGAGCCGAAGGGAGTGGTCCTCGTCATCGCGCCGTGGAACTTCCCGTTTCAACTTCTGATCGACCCGGTCGTGGCGGCGATCGCCGCCGGAAACGTCGTCTGCGCAAAGCCATCGGAGAAGACTCCGCACGTCTCTCGCTACATCGCGAAGCTCATAGCCAGAGTGTTTCCTCCCGAGGACGTCGCCGTCTTCCAGGGCGACGCCGAAGTCGCCAAAGCGTTGCTCGCGCTCCCCTTCGACCACATCTTCTTCACCGGAAGCACGATGCTTGGCCGAATCGTGATGGAAGCGGCTTCGAAACACCTGGCTTCAGTCACGCTCGAGCTCGGTGGCAAGTCGCCGGCAATCGTCGACGCATCGGCCGACGTCGCGACGGCTGCCAACCGCATAGTCTGGGGACGATTCGTGAACGCGGGACAGACCTGCGTGGCGCCTGACTACGTTCTCGTGCACGAATCGATTCGCGAATCCTTCATCGAGCACGCGAGAACTGCGATCGGACGGTATTACGGAACGACGGACGATGATCGCAGATCGAGCGCCGACTACTGCCGGATCATCGACGCGCCTGCGTTCGATCGCCTGTCGGGACTCATCGACGACGCCCTCGCGAAGGGTGCCGTGGTCTCGGTTGGCGGCCAACGCGACGCCGAGGATCTATTCATTGCGCCGACGATCCTGGCGGAGATTCCGGCAGATGCCGAGATTCTCGAGGGCGAGATTTTCGGCCCGATTCTGCTCGTCATCGGAGTGAGATCGATCGACGAGGCAATTGCGAACGTCCGTTCCCGGCCCAAGCCCCTGGCGCTGTACGTCTTCTCGCGGGACCAGGCCGCGACCGAGCGCGTCCTCTCTCAGACGAGCGCGGGAGGTTCGGTCGTCAACAACGTGGTGATCCATTTCGTTCATCCGAATCTTCCATTCGGCGGCGTTGGAGAGAGCGGGATCGGTAACGGCCACGGAGAAGCGGGATTCAGGACCTTCTCCCACGAGCGATCGGTGATGAGGCAGGGATGGCCGGCACTGTTCGGGTGGTTCTACCCTCCGTACACGGACAGAGTCGTGAAGTATGTCGGCGCACTGACGAAGTGGCTCTCGTAGCGAGTCGAACCGTCACTCCCCTGGGCGCAGGCGAACACCACGGAATTGTGTCCTCAGGCGAATACGAGGTACTGGCGCAGGAATCGCTCGAGAGCGTTCAGGTAGGCGTCGATGGTCTCGGACTTGCGCCAGCCGTGACCCTCCCCCGCATAGACGTGGTAGACGTGCGGGGTTCCGGTCGCGGCCAGCGCCGCGACGATCGCGTCCGACTGGTTCTGCGGCACCACTTCGTCGTCCGCTCCCTGAAAGATCGCCATCGGCCGACGGATCTCCCGGGCACGAAATTCCGGCGACCTTTCGCGGTAGAGCGGGGCAGCTTCCGGCAGCGCACCTATCAGCGATTGAGTGTACATCTCCTCGAACTTGTGGGTGTCGGCACACAGCGCGAACTGGTTGGAGACCCCGTAGAGCGAAACGCCCGCCGCGAACACGTCGGGCCGGTCGATCATCGTCTGCAGAACGGTGAATCCGCCGGCGCTGCCACCCATTATTGCCATTCGCGCTCCGTCGACCCGTCCGACTATCGACAGGGCAAGCGCGCCCGAAACGCAATCGTCCACGTCCGTCACGCCCCACGTGCCGCGCAGCCCGAGCATGTACTCGCGGCCGTAACCGGTGCTGCCGCGATAGTTCGGCATCAGGACGGCGAACCCGCGCGTTGCGAGAAACTGGGTTACCGGCGACCACCCCGCGATGCTCTGCGATGTCGGTCCGCCGTGAACCAGGACGACGAGCGGCGGACGGCCGGATGACGCAAACTGCTCCGACACGGGCTCGAAAAACAGTCCGTGGACGACGCCTCCGTCCGACGCTTTCCACTCGACGGGTTCAGGGTACGCAAGCGACTTCGCGGGGATGCTCTCGGACGCAGACCGGCGCACGACGCGCTCGGTCCCGTCCGGTTCTACGACGATCAGTCGCGGCGGAAGCACCGGCGACGACGCAATCACCGCGATGGCGCTCGTGTGAAGGTTTACCGTCGGCTGTTCGATGGCGCTTGCTCCCGCCAGAACGTTGAGCCTGTCGATGCCTCCTGAAGGAAGGTGCACGCGCGCCAACTGGTGAAACCCACGATGGCTGGCCACAGCAAACGCCACGGTCGGATCCGGCGTCCTGCAAACGGTCCTCATCCCCTGCATCCACGGCGGAATACCGAACTCGGTGTCGGCGGCGGCCGCGGCGCTCGCCACTCCGTCGGTCAGTCCGATCGTCGTGACCTGTCCCCAGCCGTTGGCATCGCTGACCAGGATCAGCGATTCGCCATCCGTGCTGAACATCGGTTGAGAGACCGCCACCGAGTCTCCGCCGGCGACCTCACGCGGAGCGCCTTCGAGTTCGGGCAACCGCCCGTCGCGGAGCGACAGTTCTGCAATCCACGCCCGCGTGCCATCCCACGGCATGTTCGGATGATCCCAGGCGATCCAGGCCACACGTCGACCGTCGGCGCTCCAGGTAGGCTGCATGAAGAAGTCGTGACCCCAGGCGAGCTTCTGCGGCCAGAAGTTCCCATCGATGTCCACGATCGCGACGACGTCGGTGCGGTCCGTGCTGTTGACGTACAACACCCACCGCTCGTCGGGCGAAATGGCCGGGGAAGCGCAATGACCGAAGACCGGAGTGATTGTGCGGGGCGAGCCGCCTTCGAGAGGCACCCGAACGAGCCCACCGGTCTGCTGGTCTACGACTACCGCCGAGGTGGATCCGACAGCGAAATCGCCTCCGCCGTAGCCGACACGCGCCCGAACCCCGATGGAGTCAGTGAGGTCGCGCGGAGCCGAATCGCCGTCCTGTGCAACCAGCACGCCCTTGCCAGATCGCTCTTCACGCCAGACCAGCGTCCGGCCGTCCGGGGTCCACTGCACGTCGGTGATTCGAACGGCAGACGCCACCGAGGCAGCGCTGACCGGAGAGCTCCACAGGCCGAACTGCTTGACGATCCGCTCGCTTTGCACGCCGGGTCTCCAACGGTATCGGGATTATGGGGGGGGGGCGGGGATGCGATAATAGCCCAGAATCGCCCACACGCGGCCCGGGACGTTATCTCCGAAAGAGCAACTGGCGCCACCCGGCCGTCGCGGCTCGGGTGGCGCCAGCCGGTTTGCGGCGCGGCGGCCGGTGGGTTACAGCGTGCCGTTTGCGCCGTCGAGGAAGAATTCCTTCAATCTGCGGCAGCGAGACGGATGACGGAGCTTCGCCAGCGCCTTCCCTTCGATCTGCCGGATTCGTTCTCGGGTTACATTGAAATGGCGACCGACCTCTTCAAGGGTGCGCTCCTCGCCGTTGCTGTCCAGGCCGTAGCGCAGGCGCAGAATCTCGGCTTCGCGTGGCGAAAGGGTCGACAGCGCCTCCGACGCGATGTCGCGCAGACTGTTCCGCATTACCGAGGACGACGGACTGGCCGAGTTGCGGTCCTCGATCAGGCTGGCGATAGTGGCATCGCCGTCGTCGCCGATAGGCGTCTCGAGCGAGATAGGGTGCTGGGCGACCTTGAGGGCCTTTATGACCTTCCAGGCCTGCATGTCGAGACGATGCGCAAGCTCCTCGGTCGAAGGCTCGCGGCCAAGTTCCTGCACCATGAGCCGCTGCGTGCGCAGGATCTTGTTGATGACCTCGACCATGTGAACCGGGACGCGAATCGTGCGCCCCTGATCGGCGATCGCGCGGGTTACCGCCTGCCTGATCCACCAGGTCGCATACGTCGAAAACTTGTAGCCTCGACGCCACTCGAACTTTTCGACGGCGCGCATGAGACCGATGTTCCCTTCCTGAATGAGGTCCGACATCGGCAGTCCGCGGTTCAGATAGCGACGCGCAATTGAAACGACGAGGCGCAGGTTCGCCTCGATCATGTGCGACCGCGCGCGTTCCACCTGCATCTCGGCCATCGCAAGACGCTGAGACGAACGCTTGAGATCGACGATCGTAACGCAATAGAGCTTCTCGATCTCGCGCATCTGCTTGCGGACGCGTGTCTGCTCGCGCTTGAGCAATGCCTGACGTTCCGCCTGACGCGCGCGGGAGCGCGAGACCGTAAGACGATCGAGTTCGGCATCGAGAGACCGGGCCTTGAGGCAGGTCTCCCGGATCTTCGTCAGGAACCGGTCCCGCACGTCCACGGTGAACGGCAACTGGCGGATCATGTGCGAAAGCGCGACGACCAGTTCGGCTCGCTTTCGCCGCATGCGCGGCAGCTTTCGCGACGACTTCGGCTCCTCGAGGATCGCCGCGTGTTGCTTCCGGATTTTCACCGTCTGCTTCGCGATGTTGATGAATACAGTCTGAGCGTAATCGTAGTAGCTGTGGTCCGCGTCAGTGTGGTGATCGTCGCCCTCGTGCTCCTCGGACGTGATCCGCAGAACGTGCTTGAGCGGAACCTGGCCGCTGGCGAGCCGCTTTGCGATCTCGATGATGGCATCCGCCGTCACCAGCGAGCGCGAAAACACCTTGTCGATCTGGCGCTTGCCGCCTTCGATCTGCTTGGCGATGCGAATCTCGTCTTCCCTCTTGAGCAGCGGGACGACGCTCATTTCACGCAGGTACAAGCGCATCGAGTCGATGGACGGATCGGCGTCGGGCTCGAGATTGAGCACGACGTCCGGCGTGTCTGGTTCCGCTTCAGGAGTCTGTTCGGCCTGCTCTTCCTGGTGGTCGAGATCCCACGGAGTGGAATGCCCGATCTCCGTCAGGTCCGAATCGAGCTTCGTGAGAATACGGTCGAGGTCGTCGATCCTGGCGACCGCCGAGCCGTTCTCCTCCTCTTCACCGGTCCAAATGTTGGCACTGTACTGCGCAGAAGACATATGAGGCTGCCTCTCCTGAAGAACGTCCGAGAAAACATTCCGCCGAAAAACTGTCAATCTACCATATGGTTACGGGCAGGCTCAACCAGAAAAGCCGCAAAGCAAGAAATTCACAAGAATCGAAGTGGCTAAGCCCCGAGCGGGAACTCTGGCAATCCGGAAATCCGGACACCGGCCGCGTGCAGGCGTCTCCGCGACCGCGGAGCGGGCGATGCAATAGCCGTGGGTCGCGCGCGAGGATTCCGCGACCGCGGAGCGGGCGATGTAATAGCCGTGGGTCGCGCGCGAGGATTCCGCGACCGCGGAGCGGTCGATGTAATAGTTCCCCACACGCCTGCGGCGTACCCCCTGGGATGAAACGGGCGGAGTGCACGCGTCAGGGCACGACCGTGTTTCATAGCAGCCGTGGGTCGCGTGCGGCGATTCCGCG
>JAJTWZ010000009.1 GCA_021463145.1 Blastocatellia bacterium
GCGCCGCCGACCAGGCGCGCGAGGAAGCCGATCGCGCGCGCGAGCCCCGCCGCCGTCTCGACGTCAATCGCGGCAGGCGGCTCTTCATCGCGCTTCGCAAGGACCTGTCCATCTAGGAGCAGCGCCGTGATCTCCGTCATCAAATGGCCGCTCATTCTCTGCGGTGGATTTCTCGCCGTCACCTTCGCCGGGGCCGCGATCATGGGACAGGAGCTCGAGCGAGCGAAGTCGAGAGTCCTTGCAACGCTCGGCTACGGTGCGTCGTCGAGCGGTACGGGAACGGTCGCCGGACTTCCCGACGACGTCGGCGCACCGCGAGGCTCCGTCGCGGGTCTTCCGGGCTACACACCACCCTCCGTTCACCCCGTCAACGGCCGCGGCACGCGAATCGGTCTCATCTACTACCCGCGCATCGCGGGAGAGACGCCGTTTCCGTACATCGACCGCGGGATCGAATGGAATCTCGACCAGGTCCTTGACGAATACCCGATGAAGATCAACTACGCGTTCAGGCCCACCTGGCAGCAGGCGCGAATCTACGCGGCGCATCTTCGCAGTCCGAATCCGAACGGTGTCGCGCCACCAGGCTCCTCGATTCACGAGGCGGGCTCGGCCATTGACACTAACTTCCGCCGGATCGGGCTCCAGGCCCAACTTCGAAAGATCGCCGTTTTTCACCGCTACGGATTTGAGTGGCGCGGACGCTTCACGCTTCGCGGACTTGGCGGTGATCCCGTGCACTTCCAGATCGAGCCCGAGCGGATCGGCTGGCCGTCTCGCTTCGACGCCATTCGCCACAACCAGCGCCAGTACCGGGCGCTTTCGGGAGACACCCGATGAACGGAGTATTGACCACTCGTTCCCTGCTCCTCGTCGGCGCATGGATTGCGGTCGGCGCCGTAATTGTCCTGCTTGCGTCCGCGCTCGCGTGCACGCCGCCACCAGGCCAGGCTGCCTCGAACCAATCCGGACTGGAGCACGCCAATACCTGGGAACCACTCGCGCGTGTCGAGATCCAGGGCTGGGCCGTCCGAGGCGCTTCGATCGTTGCGGCATCAACGGTCGGGTCCGTCGTCGAGATTGACCCGGCAACGGGCAGCATCACTCGCTCGTCCGTCGTCGCGAAATCGGACGCCATTCCCGCTCAACTCGGCATCGAGGCGATTCCGGCGCACCCGATCCTCGAGGTAACACCCGCGATCGCCGTCGCACCGGATGGATCCGTCACGCTTGCGGGCGGAATGGACGAGGGTTCGCCGGACTCGACACTCCTGCTTTCGACCGACGGCGGACGGACATGGGATCGAAGCGGCGAGTCTCCGACCGGCATACTGGCAGCCGCCGTTTTCACGCCCGAGTCCGGGATCATCGTCGGTCCGCTCGGAGCCATCCTGCGTTCACGCGACCAGGGGCGATCGTGGGAGGAGGTTCGCCGCTCAACGGACCTCGACATCTTCGCCGTTGCCGCCCTGCCGTCGGGCATCGTCCTCGCCGTCGGTGACCAGGGACTCGTCCTCAGGTCCACCGACCACGGAATGACGTGGAGCGGACGAAGCTTCGGGCGGCAGCCGCTCTACGCCGTCGCATTCGCCGATGACGGACGAACGGTCGTCGCCACCGGCCGCGCCGGCACCGCACTTCGCAGCCCGGACGGCGGCTCGACCTTTGCGCCGGTCGGACTCGAGGACAGCGCCACAGCCACGCGACTTCCGGCCTTTGCCTCCGTCGCACTCGACTCGAGCACACGCGGAGTTCTCATCACGTGCGGAACCGACGACGGGCGCGTGTTTTCGCGCGCTACGAACGGCATCTGGACCGAAGTGCGACTCGACGAGGGCGCCATCATGCACCTCGCTCGAACTCGGGCCGGACTTCTCGCCGCATCGACGACCGGCACGGTCTACATCGCGAGGGCACGACAGTGAGAATCCTCGGTTCCCTGCTGATCGCACTCGCTGTCTCGGTTCCCGCCTCGGGACAGGGAACCGGCCGGCGGTCGCCGATCCTGCTCGAGGTTTGCGAAGGCCGCCTCATTCGTCCGGCGCCCGAAAAACCGAAGGTTGCCCCCGAGGACGTCGCAGATGCGGAGGCTGGACTGACGCCCATCGCGCCGAGTTCGAAGCGGTCACGTACCATTAGGCCGCTCTCGTCACGAGTCGTTTCGGTCATGCTTCCTGCGGGCGACATCGGACGCCTCGTCGCCGCGAGCGCCGCGAGACACCGCGTCGACCCACGCCTCATCGCCGCCGTCATCAACCAGGAATCGGGCTTCAAGACGCGCGCCGTCAGCTCGGCCGGCGCGTGCGGTCTCATGCAGCTGATGCCGGCGACGGCTCGCCGCTTCGGTGTCCGCAACATCTTCAATCCGGCCGAGAACATCGACGGCGGAGTCCGGTATCTGCGGTGGCTGCTCGATACCTTCGACGGCCGGGTCGACCTCGCCCTTGCAGGCTACAACGCTGGCGAGGGTCGCGTAATCGACGCCGGCTACCGCGTGCCGGCCATTCGAGAGACTCGTCACTACGTCCGCGCCATTCAGGCGCGCTACCCCTATCGAACCCATCCGTGAAAGGAGAACCGATCATGTCACATCCGTCTTCCGCAGCGCAGGCGCGCGCTCGCGTGAGCCCCCCGAAGCCCGGCCCGGCGAAGGCCCGTCCCGCGGCAGTCCCCGTGCCTGTCGCAGGCTACGAGATCCTTCCCACCGCAGAGGAACGAAGCTCCATCGAAGGCTGGGCCGCCGCGTGTGGCGTCTCACCTGACGCCCTTGTCGCCGAAGGCTTCAAACAGTTTGCGGCGACCGTCGCGGCAAAGTTCGGAGAGTATCGGCGACGGCGCGCGAGCTTTGACGCCGAGACGGTCGCCGACATCGAGCGCTCGCTCGCAGGATGAACCGCGACGCCGACAGAACGGCCACGACGGCCAATATCGCCGCGCTCAGGGAGGAACTCGGGCGCGCACGTGTTCCGGACGAACACGCGAGTCTCGTCGAAGACTTCGCGCGTCTGCTCGCCGACGAGGGATACATCATCGACCCGCGAACGACGATCGGGATCTACTCGGCAATCCGTACCCGCCGTCCGCTTCTCTTCGTCGGAGTTCCGGGGTGCGGAAAGACCTTCTTCGGCGAAGTCGCAACGCGTCTCTTCAATCCCGGCGAAGAGCTGCTGATGGTGTCGATGCACTCCGGAGTCCGGCCCGAGGATCTCGTCTACCGCGAAGACCCAGACGGACGCCGGGTACTCTGGGAGCGTATCCGCGAGCGCGCGGCCGAGACGGGCGAGGCGGTCGACTGGGACGAAGCGGCCCGCGAGGTTCATTCGCGCATCGTCCCGGGGCCGCTCCTGACCGCAATCGAAGATGGCAATCGCACGGGCCGTCGTCGCGTGCTCGTCATCGACGAGATCGACAAGGCACGCGAGGAGACGGAAGCGCCGCTCCTCGATCTCCTGAACTCCTCTCGTGTGACCGTCCCCTACGTCGGCGTCTTTCGGTCCGACCCTGGCACGGAGCCGATCGTCGTGTTGACCGCAAACAAGCTGCGCCGGCTTGGCGAGCCGCTCGAGTCGCGCGTCTTCGCCGTCGAAGTCAGGCTTCCCACGGTCCTCGAGGAAGACGAGATCCTCAGTCGCCAGGTCCCGGATCTCGACGACGACCTGCGCGGATTACTGCTCCTCTACACCCACCGCATTCGTGACGAGCTTGCAATCAATCCCGTCTCCATTCGCAACGTCCGCTACATCGCCGAGGCTCTCGCGCTCCTCGAGCTCGATGGTGAATCGGCGCTTACGACCGAGCTGCTGCTCGCCTATTCGGGTTACTACGCCAAGACCCGTGAAGATCTCGTCATGCTTCGCCTTCACGTCGCGGACTCGCTCCTGTGGGCGCGCCGTGAGATCGCTCGCACAGGGTCCATTCGAAACGCCCTCGACGGCATCGACGCCCTCCAGCGTTCTCTGCGGGACGAGGGATCGCTCTCCATCTTCTCCGTCTGACCACAATGAATAAGCCCCGCCGCATTGAACTTCCCCTTGTTCCGGCATCACGATCGCCTAATATCACTTGCCGTGGCTCCCGACGACAAACGCGCCCTGCACGTCCGGCTCTCGCCCGAGCTCATCGAGCGGCTTCGAAATCTCGCGTTCTGGGAACGGGAGACGATTCCGGACGTCGTCGAGCGGATGCTCGAGGCCGGCATCACAGAAGCCGAGCAGCTCCGCGGCTCGGCCTACCCGGAGCGCCCCGCTCCCGTCCGTCGGGGCCGGCCCCCGCGCCGCCAGCCTTAGTTTCCCCGCACCCTTCCCTTCCGCCGCTTCCCACACACATCGCCGCTCCCACCGTTACGATCTTAATATTATTGCTAATGATACCATTTTCGGCTACGGTCAGACTACATTCGGGACCTGGCCTGGCTCACTCGCTTGCTGGCATTCGGCCAGGTCGGGACCCGGTATACGGCGGAGATGATATCGCATGCCCAACAGTTTACCGGCCGGCGGACATATCGAAGCCATACTGGGGGGCGACAGCTGCGCGCAGGCGTCGGATGCTGTACGCTTCAAGCCCTACAGATAGCGTCTACGTCGTTGCATCACACCACCGCTTGTGTTACTCCATGAATCTCTGCGGGAGGACGTAAACCATGATCACTATTGCGGTTGCGAACCAAAAAGGTGGAGTCGCCAAGACTACCACCGCATGCGCAGTTGCGGCCGGTCTCGCGATCCGTGGGCATCAAACGCTTTTGGTCGATCTGGATCAGCAGCGGAATGCGTCGACGTCGTTTCTTACGCCGGAGATGATCGAGACGACGCTCGCTGATGTCCTCGTAGGTCACAACGAACGAAAGCCTATCCGTGATGCCATCTACCAGACGCACATTGAAGGGCTCGACATAGCGCCGGCGTCGATTCGGCTTGCCCTAATAGAGCGAACAGTGGCAATCGAGGAACAGTATCGGCTGAAGGACGCCCTCGACTCCCTCGCGGAGTACTCCTTCATTATCATCGACTGCCCGCCCAGCCTCGGGATGACTCTGACGCAAGCGCTGCTTGCAGCGTCACACGTGCTCGTCCCTATTGCTGCTCAGTTCTATCCACTAGAAGGGGTTGTCGACCTCACTGAGACCATCAAGGCAACGATGCGGCCGAATCCGAAACTCTCGGTGCTCGGCTACCTCGTCACGGTTTTCGACTCACGCAATTCTATTTGCGCCCAGGCCGATGCGAAAATCCGTGAAATGTTCGGAAACGACGTTTTCGACACGGTCATCAGAAGTAACGTGAAACTCCAGACTGCGCCTGCCTATCGAAAAACGATCTTCGAGCACGCGCCTTCCTCGCACGGCTCGACAGATTACGATTCGTTGACCGACGAACTTCTCGATCGATTGCAGATTCGAACGCCCATCCGGATGGTGAAGAATGACTGATCCGAAGGATAGGCCCAAACTTCCAATCGTTAAGACGCGGGTGCCTGGTAAGAAGCCCGGCGTCTTTGACAACCTTCGGCCACCCACTCCCCTTCCCGCGGCCGAACCTCACCCGATCGAGGAAATCCTCGGCCTCGGTACTTTGCGGACGACGGACTCAACCCAGGCGACATCAGCCCAGGCCGATTCCGCCCAGGCTGAAACGGCCGCGGCCAGCGCTACCCCGGCCGTACATGCCGAGGCCGACCACGCCAGGGCGTTCCCAGCCCCGGCTATAACGACAGGGGCTGATTTCGCCCGGACCGAACCAGCCCAGGTATTCACAGCCCCGGCGTATCCAGCCCAGCCCGTTCGACTGGCAGAACCCGGGCAGGAAAGCCCCCGCCCGGATCCGACCCCGCCTAAATCAGCCCCAGCGATATCCGCCCGGGCTGTTCCCGCCCTCGCTTACGAGCTGGAGGGCATGAGTCGCCTCCGGACGTACGTAGCTCGCGAGCACTGGATCGACGATGAGTTCTTCCGCCGATATAGGATGAGCGCCGCCGAGCAGGTGATGATGCGTCAAATTTGGAGACTGACCCTTGGCTTCGGACGACTGTCTGCACTCTGCTCCATGGAACGGATGGCCGAGCGTTGCGTGATGCCGCTCACTACGGCGAAGGCAACGAGGAAGTCGCTCGTTGAACGCCAGGTGATCACCACTGAAGGTCGGTCGAACGGCCCGCTTGAGTCACGTGGCCAAGTCTGGCGACTCCTCGAGCCGGCAATACCACCTGCAGAGTTCCCGGGGATTCTCGAGGCTTGTGAGGCCGCAAAGGCCCAAGCCGAGTCGGAATCAGCCCGGGCTAAATCCGCCCAGGCTCTGCGTGCCGCGGCCAATCCGGCCCGCATGAAGGAACATGAAATACAAGATAGAAAGTGGACCTCCGATCGGCTGCAAACCGTGGCTGTTCAGATGATCGACGATGCTCGACAAGACGGGGAGGCTCCGCCAACGATCGAACAAATTGATCGGGAATTGAGGAAAACCATGAGGCGCGTTGGTGCTCAGGCTGGAGTTGATTTCCAAGACTCCGACATCATCGGAGTCGCTCGGAAGTGGGGAAGGGAGGGGGACCGGTAAGATATTGAACCCTAAGCGCATAGCTGATGATGTAGGTCAGGCTCCGATCGTATTTGGAGTTCACGAAAGGCTCTCCGCCGGCAGAGTAGCTGGGAGCTTTTGACGTCTCCGTCTCACTCGACCCAATGCGAGCAGTATCTGATCACCGTGCTCGAGGATGCGCTCTCGCTCCTCCTTTGAGAGTTCCTCGTCGGTGATCTCCCCAAGAGCCTGGGCGATCGACGTGAGGAGTTCGTAGAAGACCTGGCCGGGGTCGACTTCAACCTCGAGAAGTGAAGCGTCGTCGGTCGACTTCGACACAGGCTTAGCGGGCTTCAAAAGGGCATCCACGCGGTCCCGTAGCTTCGAGCCCGCGTCTCGAGACGCCAGGTGTGCCGCCAGGATGCGAGCGCGGCGTCCCGCAGCTCTTGCGGGATTCGTTTGGAGGGTCTTCGTGTTGAGCCGGGTGAGTTGCTCGGCCTCGAACAGGTTGACGTCGCCGCGCTCGAGGGCAGCGAGCACATCGGCAGGGAAGTGGAGGACGCCAAGGTAGTGTTCCACGAAGCTGCGCGCATCCTTCCGTCCATAGTCGCCAGTCGCGAGGATTTCCCGGAGATTGGCGAGCGCGACGATCGTCAGCCGCTCGGGCCAGCGCGATCGCCGTCCTCGCGGTCCGACGGCCTGTGGCCTCCGCTCGCGATAAATCGCCGCCCGCAGCAAGGACACGAGCTCGCGCTCGTCGTCGGGCAGATGCGGAGCGCGTCGCCTGAGCTCGTCGAGAACCCCACGGACGGCCGCCACCGACGCGAGCGGGTCCGGCGTTCGTTTCCGTCGCCTCGATGTGCGCATTGCCGCCTCCCGCCGCCATTGTTCCACAATTCACCATAGAATGAGTAGAACTCCCCGTCGACCGTCCGAGCTTGCGCAAATATGCCATTTTCGCAAACTGGATCGATGGCGTAGAATCGGCCTTCCGGTTTGCGCATAGAGTGAAACGTCGCGCATAAAGTGGCCCGGTGGCCGGAACGCAGCCGAAGAGAGGGGGAGGGAAGAGCAATGGAGGACTCGACGGGGTTGGTCCGCGCCGTACGGCGCTCGGCGGCCGTCGACCAGGCGATCGCAAATGCCGCGCGACTTTGGGCCGAGGGATCGACGAATCCGGACAGCCGGCGCTACGCCGACAGCCTGCGGATCAAGGTGATGGCCCTGAGCGACTTCTTCACCTTCACGACACTTGACCCTTCCCAGGTCATTCCTGCAGACGTTCGGCAGTGGCGAGCCGCACTCGAGGAGCGTGGTCTCGCCCCGGCCACCGTCTACGCGCGGATTTCCTACCTCTCCTCGTTCTTCTCATGGCTTCGCGAAAACATGAGCCCGTTGGCTTCCATCGGGGCCAATCCGTGCTCGGCCGCCCGTCCGCGAGCTCCACGCGCCTTCCAGACGAAGGCCATCCGGGCGCTCGACGACGATGAGCTTCGCCGGCTCATGGAAGTCGTCCGCTCGCACGCGTTCTTTGAAGGCCCCGCCGAGCGACGGGACTACGCGCTGCTGATACTCCTCCTCATGACCGGAATGCGAAGAGCCGAGGCGCTCGATCTCGACGGACTCGATCTTGCCTTCCGGGACGAAGAAATCGTCATCACGAGCCAGGTCAAGGGAGGCGACTACGTCGCGCGCACCGTCGCAAGCGCCGAGTTTCGGAAGGCGCTTCTCGACTACCTGGCTTCGTGCGGACGCACGCGGGTGCTCGAAGTGGGCGGGCCACTGTGGGTCCGGCACGACAACGCGGCGGCGGCGGCCGGCGAAGCCGGGCCGCTTACGGCCTGGGCGCTTGCGTCGCGGATGAAGGGGTACGCGCGCGAAGCCGGGATTCGGGACTTTCACCTTCACCAGACGCGCCACACGTTTGCTCGAATCGTGGCGGAATCGAGCGGCAGCTTTCTCGAGACCCAGGACGCGCTCGGGCATCGCAACCTCGCGACGACGCGCGCCTACGTCGCCCGCATTGCCATCAAGCGCGACAAGTTCGGCGGAGAGGTCGAGAGGAGACTCTCTCGAGCAGCCACTCGGCCGGAGCCGGCGTGATCATCTCCAGTGCAGAAGACCTTTCGAACGCTGAGATGGCCATCGGCATCCAGATTGGCCGTCACTCGCTGGACAGCATCTTCGCCTCGATCCGGACCTATTCGGCCTCACTGCCGCCATTCGTGCAGGCCGCCGTTGCACACTTCGCCGTCCGACACGCGCGAGCGCCTGGGCAGCGTACTGCCCAACTTCACGCGGTGCCTTGGCATGAGTTCGAACGGATCGCCCGCCTCGTCACGAACTACGTACTCGCTGATCCCGCGACCTTCACCAATCCAGACCAACCGGAGTTCAGCGGCTCGACGATCTTCCCCGTGCTCTTGAGGATTGTGGGGAATCAGGCACCATTTGATGCACTCTGGTCCGGACAGTACGCACGGTCGCTCGTTTTGTACAGAGACATCCCAGCTCGCCTCGACGGTCGCTCGAAGATGGCGCGGTTTGACGTCAACGCTGCGTTCGCCGCACTCAACGGCGCGTCGATTCAGGATTTCCTCGACATTTCGCTTGCCACGTTCGTGGCGGCATCTCAGAACTTCGGCTTCTCGAGCGGATGGTTCACAAAAGCGAGAGATGAAGGCCTCCGCTTGCCGAACGATGAAGTGATCCGGCATGTACTCAACAACCTCGCCGCCGATCAAGCAGAAATGCAGACTTTCTCAGCCGCCTATCAACAACGAGACAGACGATTCGCCGCCTACGACTTCAACCCCCTCTTCGTTCGGCCGCTGATACGTCCTTGGCCTCTCACTGGGTCGACCACTTTCGATGACGATCGCTTCATCGCACCGCTCCCCGAGCTAATCCTGACACGACTCTCGGAAGGCATCTACCATCAGCTTTTCCAGGCCCATCGCGAACCGTTCTCCCAATACTTCGGGCACCTCTTCGAGGAGTACGTTGGCTTACTGCTCCGGGAGTCTGTCGCAGGAGCCGAGCTCATTTCAGAATCCGAGATCCGCCGATCATACGGTGAGCGGCGAGGGAAGGTGCCGGACTGGATCGTGGTTGCCGGTGACAAGGCGGTGTTTCTTGAATGCAAGGCCGCCGGCTATTCTCGTAGGGCATTGGCTACTGCCGACGCGACGGCCGTCGAGCAGAGTCTCGCGCCGGTGATTACCGGCTTGACCCAACTGCAGGAGTTTCGCTCAGCGTGTCTGTCGAAGGCGCCAGGACTCGAGCGGTTCCACAACCTCGTCGGCATTGAATGTGTCGTCGTCACGTTTGAGCCTTTCTACCTCGCGAACAGTGGCCCAGGACGAGAGCTGATAGTTGAAGGAGTTCAGGAACGACTCGCTGTGACAGGCTTTCCCGTAGCCCCTTGGTATGTTCTCTCGGTTGAGGAACTCGAACTCCTACAACCGCATGCCGCTGCAGGGATCTCGCTCCACTCGATCATCCGGCGATTGCGGGAGCATCCCGCTGGCGACGTGCTCCGCCAGATCTCTGAAGAGAGCGGCGCAAGCCGTGAGAATAGCTACGTCTACTCGCTCGAAGAGGAGTTCTACGCGCGTCTCGGATTGAATCCGTACGGCCCTCAAGCGCCAAATACGCTAGAGTAATCTCGGAGGGTTGAGGGCATGTAGCCCACCGAGAGCCACTCCAAGCATGCATCTCAGGCAGGCACTCACTACGACTGATCGAACGACACTTGCCACGTGCTTATTGGTCGCGCTGGCTCTTACCGTACAAGGGCAGCTTCCGAGATCGCTTCCGGCGCAGGACCACATTTTGTCGAGGTCCAATCGCCTCAAACGTGGAACTCTCGTGGTTGCGATACCCTGCACTGACGGGCTGATCATCTGCGCTGACAAGCGCCTCTCTCTCGCCGACGGCTCACCAGTTACCGATGGTGCAACAAAGCTGATTGCGGTACGTGGTCACGCAGTAGTGGCATACACGGGTGCAGCCTCGGTTGAACGCACACTCGGTGCTTCGAGCCTGGTTCTTGCTCGGTTCGATCTTGAAGGCGAGATCCGCTCTTACTTCGCAGATGATTCGATTGATCCCGGCGCTTCTGCCAAGGGGTTGGCTGAGAGACTGATATCTCGTCTTGAACGCCCCCGTCGCTTGGGTGAAGTCCTTCCCCCGACCGGCCTGCTTGAAGGGAAGCGACTGCTCATGCAGGTCATCGTGTTCGTCCGCCGGACGTCACATTCAATCTCTGGGTACGTGGTGGACATTGCCTACGAGAAGCGGGAGTCCTCTATCTTTCTCCCTTCCGACCCACTTTACTCCGCCTACATGGTTCCTCTGTCCGAGATTGGAACGGCCAGCTCGGAGCCAAAGGCCTTCGGGCATTCAGAGGTCTTCCGGGAGGTACTGTACGGAACGGATGTGCGGTTTGACGATATCAGGCGCAACTCCACCATAGAGCGTCTCCGGAAGTCATCGACAGACCCGCGGCTTCTGTCTCGATCAAGCGCTCTCGAGGCCGCTTGTCGGCTGACAGCTGTCAGCAGCAGTAGATCGGATCTCCTTGTCACAAATGCCGGCATTGGACCCACGGTCGACTGTCTGCTCCTACATCGGAAGAAGGGAGTCTTTGTCTTGAGACCAAAGAAGTCGTGGCTTGAAGTACCACGGCAGCGACTTCCAAGGGCAGCTGCCAATGAAGCTCAGTTGAGCTTACGATAGAGTCGCTGTCGCGAATGCACTCGCGCTCGTTTATGCGAACACACTTGATGCCATTTCCTGAAAGCCCATTCCGCCTTCCGTCGCACGACTGCGGCGCGACGAGCTGATCAGGCACACGGCGACCCAGAAGCAGTTGCGAAAGTCGATCGACTCCATGTCCTGGCGCACGATACCTTTGGAGCGTGACCGACGAGCGATTAGCGTCCTGGCATCGCGCGATCGGTCACAACAGGCTGCCGGTAGCCATGGGACCCGGCGGCTCAATCTGAGGACTATGGACTGTGGACTCGCTCGCCTTCCACGTAGACGACCGTACCAACACTCTGCGCTGCAACTACAGCCGGTCTGCAGCTTGGACGGACGACTTCGAGGCCCTCGCCGTGAGCTTCTACGTCGAACCCGACTTGGCAGACGAAGTTGCACTTCAAAGAGCGCTGTCGATCCTAAACGCTGCGCAACTCGACTGGATCGAGTCTCACGGACCCGATTGGAGAGTCAATTGCGACGGAATTCGCGATCGTCTGACGACCTTTTCCTTTTCAGAGTGGTTCCACGGAGCGCGAATCGCCACGCTGCGGATCTCGCAGGCAACGCACTTCTTCAACCGGCTGCACCAACGACACACGGACGTGGCATTCATCGTGAGTGAACAAGAACCGGCGGCAGTCGTTGATACTCCACCGTTGCCCGAGGAGGCTCGAGCTGTGCTTGTGCAGATTCAGTCGAAGTTGGCCTACAAGTCGATCGAGGCTATTGCGGAGCCCATCGAGCTTCCGAGATTCGCCGTTCTCACCGGTAGGAACGGAGCCGGAAAGACCCACCTCCTTCAGGGAATTGCGGATGGCACAATTGTGCTCTCATCCGCGGGCAAGCCACTGCAGCCGACCCGCTACGTCAACGATGCACAACTTGCACCGGTTGCCGCACCCTTGAAGGGAGACGCGCGTAGCGCGGTCGACCTGAGGCAGCTCGTCGAAGTGTACAGGGCATTCCGCAACGCACGTGCGGCCAAGCCGAGTCAAAGGCTCAACGCTCACGTGAATCCCCAGCAGCAGTGGATTATCGACCAGATCAGAACGGCGTGTGGCAAGGCCGAGGACGACCTCGACGACGCCGACTTCGAGCGCTACTGGCCGATTCGCGACTACCAACCAACAGAGGTCTTCGCAGAGAAGCTTGCAACCATCTGCGTTCGCTACTACCAGCAGCGTGAGAGCAACCTGAACGCCCAGATCAAGGCAGAACGCTATGGGCGGGCATTGACCTACCTCTCAGCTGAGGAGTTCGTGGCTCTTCATGGAGAGCCGCCGTGGGTGTTCGTGAACAAGGCACTTCGGGACGCCGGTATGGACATTGAACTCGCCATTCCCGAGGAGATTGTCCTTGAGGCACCCTTTGTCTTGCAGTTCAGGGATCTCACGAGCGGCGCCGTCATCCAGAGCAGCGACATTTCGTCTGGCGAGAAGGTACTCCTGTCGCTGATTGCCGCGATGTACAATCTGGACGGTTCCAGGGCGTTTCCGAGCGTTCTCTTGATGGACGAGCCAGACTCACACCTCCACCCGTCTATGACTCGGCTATTGCTCAGCGTGCTTGAACGGACGTTTGTTGAGGAGAAGGGATTAGTTGTGCTAATGACAACTCACTCTCCGTCCACTGTTGCCCTAGCGCCGAAAGACAGCCTGTTTGCCGTCCGGCGTGAAGCGCCACGGATCACGCGTGTTACGAAGGATCAGGCTCTTGGGATACTCCTCGAGGGAGTTCCCTCATTGAGCGTCAGCCACGAAAACCGTCGACAGGTCTTCGTGGAGAGCGAGCATGACAGTTTCGTCCTCGAGGCGCTTTACGCCCTCCTCCGAAATGACCTCATCCCGGAAGTGTCACTTGCCTTCCTTCACGTAGGCCAACACAGGGGTAGGGGAGGCTGCGCTACGGTAGTGGATGTCGTCAGTCGGCTGCGCGGAGCAGGAGCGACCACCGTACTCGGCGTCGTTGACGGTGACGGCAAGGACACCACTCCCGAGGGAATCAAGATGCTCGGACAAGGATCCCGCCATAGTATCGAAAACTATCTTCTTGATCCGCTCTATATCGCCGCGTGTGTAGTCCGAGCGCAAAAGCCCTCGCCGGAGACCATAGGGCTTCCGGAGGGAACTCGCTTCCACCAATTGCTGTCGTTGTCTCAGGGTGAGCTGCAGACGGCAGCAACGACTATTGCCAGGCTTGTTGGCGCAGTCCACGCCGATACCCGCAAGTCGGAACTTGTCGAAGTCTCATACCGCGGTGGGTTCACGCTTGAACTCCCGGAGTGGTACCTGACGACTCAAGGCCACGGTTTGGAAGAGAGTCTCCTCAAGGCAATTCAGAGTCTCCACGGCTACAAGAAGGGACAACCGTCCGGACTCATCCGTGCCATTGCCGAGCTCATCGTTCCTGAGGTTCCTGCGTTCGTGCCTGGCGATATCGTAACAATGATGAAGGAGCTGCAATCACGCGACCTGCAAGTGCTTGCAGCGCCAATTCACATCGGTGTGCAAGTCGAAGCCCCTCCTGCGGAGCCACCGGCATCAAATGCCACCAGAAATCGTCAGTCGTAAGGTCGTCGGTGTATGGCTAGTCGTCTTCTGGTTTGATCGCTGCCAGGCTGAGGCTGCAGCACTGGTCCATGTGGGAACTCATGCCAACGCCTGAAAGTGCTTTCCGTCTTGCGCCATCTGTAGTCGAGCGAGTCTGGTCGTTGCTCGACAACAGCGCGCGGAGAATGGACGAACTTAATCCAGAAGGCATCTCCGAGCGCCCGCGCATTCCGACGCAAGAAGAGCTCGAGATGCTGCTCTCCACGGCGTTCTGGGCGAGTCTCATGCGGGAAGAAGGCCGTACCGTGCAGTTCTCTCTGGAGTTCTGCTCTGGCGACGAGCATGCGACCTGGACGTTCGCGAAGCCGATACAGTTTTCAGCGAGGGAACTGGTCAGGATCGCTCCAGCTTTTCAGACGCGCTTCGAACATTTGGGTGTTTGGCCAAAGCCTTCTGGCAACGGAGACCTCGCGATCTGGGGCTCGAAGCGGTACGGGTTGTCTCGCTTGCGCATTCGGGTTATCTACCCGGGTAGACTCACGGTGCATCTCGACGGAGGAGAAAAAGTTGTTCTCTCTGAGTCGCGATTGGGAGTAGTCGCCTCAACGCCGAGCGGTTTCTGGAAACGACCGAACGAGGCGATGCCGCGCGGCACGAATCCCCACGGCTCCAATCGACGGGAGTTGGGTTCTGATCGTGAGATCTCGCACGCGCTCCTTTCCATAGCTGAGGGTATGTTCAACCATGGCCACGGCGGCACCCTGCTGTTTTCACCTTCGGGTTCTTGGATTGACTCTGTGAAACGACCGGTCCACTACCAGTTCGAATCGCCGTTCACCGAGGCTCGCGACGCTATGGCCGAAGTGATCGACGCCAGTCTTCAGCCTCGCGACAACACGAAGTTCAGCGCTCTCCTTCGAGACATGGTCTCTCCGGAATCGATGGCCCGCCGGGATCGGCTCAGGAGTGCCTGCGCTGCGATCGGGACTTTCACCTCAATCGATGGAGCTGTCGTTCTCGAGCACGATTTCTCGGTTCCTGCCATTGGCGTCAAGATAGAGCCCAAAACGCCGCTTCCTGTAGACGTCGATGAAACCGACGTTTTCGAGAACACGTGTCGCACGCCGCGTGAGGTCTCGGAACTTGGAGGAACACGCCACTCTTCGGCGGTTCAGTTTGCGTACGACCGGCGCGACTCTCTGGCCATTGTTGCTTCGCAGGACGGCATTGTCTCGGCGGTCGAATGGGATTCCGAAGCAGAGCGCGTCGTTGTCACGCGTCACCTCGAGCTTCTCCTTCCATAACAGCACCGATCGCCCTGCCCTGCACGCCGCTCGAGCAGGATCTCTGTTGCGTTCCGGTGCGCCAACGCCGAACAGCTGGTGCTACCGTTGGGGCACTTCTAAGCGGATGAGAGGTGACGGATGGCAATTAGCGGACACAAGGGTGTCAGTCGCATCGATCAGGAAGCGAAGAACCACCACGGTTGGTACGTCCGCGTACGGTTCAGCGGCAAGTCGCTCTCGAAGTTCTTCCGGGATTCGGCATTTGGAAGCCGCAAGAAGTCCCTCACGGCAGCCGTCGCGTACCGCGACGAGGCCGAGCGGGAACTTGGAAGGCCGCGCACGGACCGTACCGTTCTCGTTATGTCGAGTCGGAACTCATCGGGAGTCGTTGGTGTCCGTCGGCGAGAGCGCAAGCGCACGTCGACCACCGGCGTGTTCACCGCTGCTGCATACTACGAGGCGTGCTGGAGTCCCGTGCCGGGCGAGCTGAAGCGGAAGTTGTTCTCGGTCGACAAGCTCGGAGAGAGGGGAGCGTTTCTTGCTGCTTGCGCTCATCGACGTGACATGGAGCGCGCGCTTCTCGGCTCAGAGATCCGGGAGAACTGGGCAGCCGCGGCCCCGGCTATCCTCGCCGCTGCGACTCCACCCGTGCCCAAGAAACCACTCGGTCGCACCACGCGGCGATCAACCCGCTAGTTCGCGTCCGTTTACTCTACGGACCGGCTGATCGCGCCAAAAGGTAACACCTGTCGACCTCTCCCTGCCGCTTTCGACCCCTCCACCTTGGAATCCTCATTCGATCTACGCCCAAGTCCCTATTGGTGCCTTGCGGCTGACCAAAGTCCTCGGTAGGCCCAAGTGTATTGTGCGCCCTTGGCGCGCACTGCACTGTCGAGTTGGAGGCCGGCGTCCTTCCACACCTCGTCGACAAGCTCACTGTACTCGATGCTGGGAATGAGTGGCTCGTATGAGACATCCTCTTTGTAAAGATCGACCTTTGTAAGGACCCCAGGCTGGAGCGAAGGGCCAAAGCTCGAGACGCCAGCCTTGATGAACGCGGCGAAGTCGTCGACTGAGCCGAAGACTTCGGAGCCCAACTGGCCATCAGGCTTCGACCGGACCGAGGCAGAAAACAGGGCGGCGCCGTCGGCGTAGGACATCTGGACATGGGTCTCGCCGTTCTGCTCGTGACCGATCGCGGCCTTGATTACAGGGATCGTGTCGTGCAGAACCAAGGGTCCCAAGATAGAGATCAGTGGTAAGTCCGCCCAGCGATCTGTCACGTAAACCGATGGCGCCGGTGGGTCGACAGATGTGTCAAGCACGCCGATCCGGTAGGCGCACGAGATTGTGCTGAAGCGGAGGAGCGGTGGGATCGGCGAGAGCGTCAGGCGGTCGAGCCAGAGGATGCAGAACGACACCGCGCTGGAGCCGTTGACCACCTGCGGCTCGAGCCATGGCGCGGGCAGGCGCTTCTTGAGCTCCGCCGGAGGCATTCGGTAGTTGAAGATATAGCGCTCGATCATGTGTGCCTTCACCGTTCGGAACCAGGGAAAGCTGCGGACCTGCTCCTTGGTCGTCGCCACTGCTTCTCCTCCTTCTTTCACAGGAACTTGCAAGTCTAGGTTGATCGACTAGCGACAGGCATCGGCGGGCGCGCACGAAGGCGTCAAAGGCGAAGGACGAACTCTCGCAGATCGCGCCCTCAAGAAGGACATTCGTGAGTCCTGTAATAGATAGACGGATTCGACGGGCACTTGGTGTCAATTAGTTTTCCGATCTTCCGGAGGCGCGTCATCGCACGGGAGGTGTGTCGAGCGCGGCGGCTTACTACGAAGCCTGCTGGAGTCCCGTGCCGGGCGAGTTGAAGCGGAAGAGCGCGCGTCCTCGGGTCGGAGATCCTGGAGAACTGGGCGGCTGCCGCGCCGGCAATTCTCGCTCATGCGAAAGCATCGGAGCCTACGAAGACAGGCCGTCGCACGCGGCGAAGATCGACTCGCTAAGTGATGGCGATTCCGAGTTCCTCGGAACGTGATCGAATGATCACACAGTAGAATCGGATGTGTTACCTTGACGGCGTGGCGCCGGAT
Organism: Blastocatellia bacterium; assembly: GCA_021463145.1. Lineage (GTDB taxonomy): Bacteria > Acidobacteriota > Blastocatellia > UBA7656 > JADIYM01 > JADIYM01. The sequence goes on from JAJTWZ010000009.1 coordinate 17,208, forward strand.
CCAGGCCGGGCACGACTCGGTCGGAGCTTCCTTCGCGCCCGATCGAAAGCGCAATGATCCCACGCAGCATTGCCGAGCTTGACGCCGCCGACCTCGCGCGGCTCGTCGATGTCCGCCAGGGCGAGACCCTGACGCTCGAGTTCAAGCGCGACCTGCCCGGCAATGACAGAGCATCGCTCGTGGAGTTCCTTGCCGACGTGTCGGCATTTGCGAATCGCTCGGGGGGAGACCTGGTCATTGGCATCGACGAAGAGACAACGGACGACGGCGACGCTGTGGCCTCGGCGATCGTACCTATCGACAGCGACGACATCGACGGAAGCGTGAGGAGACTCGAGGATCTCGTGCGCAGCTCGATCAAGCCGCGCATTCTCGGTCTCCGCATTCAAGCTGTCCGAGTCGACAGCGACCGTGGAGGGTATGCCGTCGTCGTGCGAGTTCCGCGAAGCTGGAACGGACCACACGTCGTTGAACACTCCGGGCACTGGCGTTTCTACGTGCGTACGTCGAGGGGAAAGCATCAGATGGACATCAGCGAAGTCCGCGCCGCCTTTGACCTCACGGCATCAATCGGCGACCGGTTGACCGCATTCCGTAGGGACAGAGTGGACACTATCCGGGCCGAGATTGACCTTGGGAATCAGGTACCAACGATCCTTGTCCACGTCATGCCACTATCTGCCTTCGAGCCGGACGCCGCGATTGATCTACTCTGCGCGGCGGACTCCGGGTCCCGGTTTCATAGCCTCGATTGGACACAGGAGCAGGAACCTCAGAACCTCCGATATCGCTTCGACGGACTCGAATGGTCAGGGCGCGACGCAAGGGATGGCACAACCGTTCTGTACCGGACGGGAATCGTCGAAGGCATCGACAGGCTCACGCTCACCAGAGGCCGGCCCAACGATCGAACGGCGTCCGCGCCTCAGGTCCAGGTTGGATTCCCGCAGCGGATTCTCGAAGGAGTGTTGCACTATCTGAACGGGCTTCGGGAACTCGAACTCGAAGGGCCGGTAGCCCTGGCTGTCACCTTGTTCTGCGTTGGCGGCCTCTATCTCGAAGCCCCTGCACGACGGGGGATGGAAGGGTTTGAGAGCCCCCGCTCACGTCACCCCGTCGATCGCAACGACCTCGTGCTACCGGTACGACTCCTCGCGTCGCCTGCCGATGATCCGAAGCCGATAGTCCAGGAGTACGCGGATATGATCTGGAACGCGGCCGGGGAACCCGCTTCGCCGACATGGACCGCGGACGACCGGAGTCGCTAGCTCGAGCACGCGACGGAGGGCCAACTTCCGGCGAGCGTCGACGGAGAGACTGTCATACTCGCTCGTTGCTCACAGTTCTCGTGTCGTCGTAAGGTCATCACACATGGCAGCTGCGAAGAACGCATCGAATCGACCCTCGCTCTCGACTCTTTCCGCGATTGCGACAATCACGACCGAGGAGTTGAAGCACGCACGCGAGGACCGCTCGTGCATCATGGCGGGAGTCGTTTATCTCGAGGTGTTGTCAGGACTAGGCTTCGAAGGAGCCTACCCGCTTACGGTGAAGCCTCAGGTGTTCAACCCGGCGTACGCGGAGCGACAACGTACGCGAGCCCTCCCTTCGTCCGAGGAGGATCGCGAAGAGTGGTCAGCAGCTGGTTGTAAGTTTGTGGCCGTAGGACATGGTGAAGGTCGGCCCGATGCCTGGGCCGGTCACCTCGTGGCGGTCGTACCCGACGTAGATTCCGGCAAGGCACTCGTCGTAGATCTGACGATTCCACAGGCCAACGTCCCGAAGTGGGGGATAGAGCTTCGGCCGCTTGCTTTCCTGGCGCGAGCTGACTTCCTCTCTGGCGCTGCGGAGTTCAAGGTCCCGGTTAATGGTTCACTCGCCGTCTATATGGCGTTTCCCGATGACCGCTCGTTCGAACGAACGCCCGTGTGGGTCAAAACGTCGAAGCGCCGAACGATCGTCCGAGGCATCCTCAAGCGAGTGGATTGGGAGAGGCTCGGATGAAAGTGCGCCCCGCTGCCGAACTGCTCAAGGATTTTGCGACCGTCAAGGACATCTTCCTCGAGATGCCTCCGTACCAGCGCTATACGCTCGAGGAGTCGACTCGCTCCCGAGTCGCGCACATAGAGAACTTTCGCGGCACGTTCGACTGTTACTGCGTGAGTTGCAAGAAGGAAAGCACGTTCGTTGACGTGCTTTCAGTACCCGGCAACCCGCCGCTTCCTCCGCCCGGAAGACGCGACGTTCGCAATCACAGTACCTTGTTGGTCGGGACCTCAGCATCCCCGCCGCCCTTAGAGGACAAGTCATTTACGTGCCGGTTCGTTTGCACGCGGAACAAGCGCCACACGATCGAGTTTCACTTCCGAGTTCAGCAGGGGTGTCTTCTGAAGATCGGCCAGTTCCCGTCGATGATGGACCTGAAGACTTACGGCTATCGCAAGTACCAAAGCATCCTCGGCGACCGTTACCGCGAGCTCACCAAGGCCGCAGGCCTCTTCGCGCACGGCCTGGGCATTGGATCATTCGTCTACCTTCGACGGATCTTCGAGCGTCTCATAACCGAAGCTCATCAGCGTGCCGCACAAGCGGACGGCTGGGACGATTCGCAGTGGAAAGACAGCCTCAGAATTGAAGAGAAGATCAGGCTCTTGAGATCACATTTGCCTGCCTTTCTCGCGGAGAACCGATCCATCTACGCCGTACTCAGCAAGGGCATTCACGAGCTCTCGGAAGAAGAGTGCCTACGGTACTTTCCCGTGATTCGGGAGAGTATTGAAGCCATCCTCGACGAGCAGCTCGCAGAGCGAGCCAGCATCGTGCGTCGTAAGGACCTAGCACGGGAACTCGATCAGATCACGGCAGACGCAAATACCAAGAACGTCCCGAAAAAGGACCTGTGAGCTCATTGCGATGCACGTGGCGCATCCACACTCGAACCTCTGGGCGCACGTACCCGGAATCTGCTGCGGCTTGCTTTCGGATCGACGAGCTGCTTGCCTTCGGACGACATCCACGGCGCGCGGACGCTGGCGTCTAGCACGGCTGCGAAGGCGCGTCCGGGGAAGTGACCTCTCCGTTACAGGCAGTGTCCCGGCGATCGAAGACTTATCCAAGCGTCTTGTTACTTCCTATTAACTAGCAAGCAGAGTGACTTGTCGCGAGCGCCCAAGAGTACTATACATGGAGAGGCACGGGAACGCGGACATGCACGATGTGAGGTCGATGGAAAGCGTTGCTGACCTTGAACTCACACCGATCGATTCAGTTCTAACGGTCCTTCGCGGGCCTGACGAGAAACTCCGACTTGTGAGGAAGGTGCATCATGGCGGTGCGTTCATTTCACGTGAGTCTTCGCAATATCACGAACGTTCAGTTTCGCATCAACAAGGAGTCGTTGAAGCTACTTCACGGCATGTGGTCTAAGGATGGCGGTTTTGTTCCACCGGAAGTCATAGAGCCGATGTCTCGCGTTGAATGGGCGAGCGAGTCCTCAGGTGCTGGCACTGGCACTGAAGGACAAGTCGAGTACTTGTCTTCTTCCGGCTCACTGGCAATTCACTGGAACAACCCTTTTGTTGGATCCAATGACCTTAACGTTGTTCCACCCAAAGGTCATACCTTCGTTTCAACTGACATCTCGGGCGATGACGCAAGGGTTGAGATTACGCTCACTCCGATTGTCTGAGCCAAGCTCGGCTCAGGATATGAATGGGCTGTCTTGCGGAATGGTTCCGTCGCATCAGTAGTTGTCTCTGACGCCGACCAGGTATCGTCTCATTTGGTCACTCTCGGGGCAGAACGAGCTTCGATGGAGGCCTCGTCATTCTTCCGCAACTCGCGATGAGGCGGAGGAGATTGGACCCCCTCACACGGAAGGCCGCACGCCCGATGTTGGACTCCCCATTAAGTGTTCATATCGTAGGAATTGGTGGCGCGGGAACGTCGGCACTAGCGCAGTATCTCCGCGCGACGGGACACACTGTCACAGGATCGGACATCGGAGACAGTGTGACACTTCACCGGCTGGCAGCCGCAGGAATCCAGGTCAGCCTTGGACACCGCAACACCAATCTCCCTGATGCCGTCGATCTCGTAGTAAGAACGCGAGCCGTGGACGGAACAAACGCGGAGCTCTTCGAAGCAACGCGTCGCGGCATCCCGGTTGTGACCTATGGAGAGGCCGTTGGAGCGCTCACGCGACGGTTACGAACGCTCGCTGTTGCAGGTACGCATGGAAAGTCAACAACGACGGCCATGCTCGGCCTCGCGCTCATCGCCGGAGGCCTCGACCCGACCGTCATTGTAGGCGCAACGGTCGAAGCCTTCGGCAACTCAAACTTTCGTTTCGGTTCAGGACCGCATCTCGTGCTCGAGGCTTGCGAGTTCGAGGGGACGTTCCTGGATTACACACCCGAGATCGCGATCGTCCTCAACATCGAGCACGACCACATCGACTGCTACCCTTCGGAGGAGTCCTACGTAGCCGCCTTCCGGCACTTCGTTGCCGGCGTTGCCGACGGCTGCGTGCTCTTTGACTCGAGCGACCCGAACGCGGCAGCACTTCGCGATGAATGGGGCGGACGCTCGGGCGCCCTTACCTTTTCGGTCGACGGCTTCACCTTCGATGCGCACGCTTTCCCGTATCCGAAGCTTTTGATCGGAGGCGACCACAACCGGCGAAACGCGTCCTTTGCGATAGCCGCCGCGCTTCGTTGTGGCGTATCCGAGCGGGATGCGCGCGAAGCACTCGAAGGCTTCTCTGGTATCGGGAGACGTTTCGAGCCGCGAGGAGTACTTCCGTCTGGAGCCCGCTGGTTCGACGACTATGCCCACCATCCGACCGAAGTGGCGGCGACGATTGCCATGGCTCGCGAGATAGCCCCGACCAGCCGCCTCGTGTGCGTCTTTCAGCCCCACCAGCGCGGTCGGCTCCTTCACTTCCTCGAGGCGTTCTCGCACGCACTGAAAGGCGCTGACATGGTCCTCGTTTCCGATGTGTTCGCCGCACGAGAGAGCGCCGTTGACGAAACACGAAGTGCGGAGCACGACCTCGTCGATCGCATCGTACAGAATGGAGGCCGAGCCGAGCACGTCTCCGAACTCCAGAACGTCGCAGCGTGGCTGCTGACGTCGACTTCACCGCACGACGTCGTCGTGACAATGGGAGCCGGCGACCTCCACAGCATTGGGGATCTCTTCGAAGACGGCGGAGCGTGACGTCAGCGGCCGCGAACCCAATGAGGACATCGGGTTTGGTGCCGCTTAGCGAGGGACCGGACGCGTCGTGCGCTTGATGTCGAGGTTCAGTGATGAGAGCCTTGGCACAATGTCGCCGTAACCGCGTTCGAGCAGTGCGACGTTGCTCACAATCGACCGGCCTTCGGCCATGGCGGCCGCGATGATGTAGGCAAGTCCCGCGCGCAGGTCCGGGATCTGGATCTCGGTATCGCGCGCCACCAGCTGTGTCGGGCCGCTGAGGATCGCGCTGTGGTCGTACCCCTTGTCGCGGTATCGACACGGCAGGGAACCGAGGCAATGCGAGGTAAGCTGAGAATTAGCGCCCAGCTTGCTCAGCGCTCGCAAGTACCCGAACCTGTCCTCGTAGACCGTCTCGTGTACAATCGAGATTCCTTCGCACTGAGTCAGAACGACAGCAAACGGCTGTTGCCAGTCGGTCGAAAACCCCGGATACACGTCCGTTTCGATGACTGCGGGGCGCATCGTCGAACTTTCGCGAAAGAACTCGACAGCACCCGATTCCAGGCGAGTGTAGCCGCCTCCGACCTGCCGAAAGTGCGAGAGAAAGTTGCCGAGATGCTCGAGCGTGACGCCATTGACCGTGATTCGACCGTTCGATGCGCAAGCGAGGCTTGCCCATGACGCTGCTTCGATTCGGTCTCCAGAGATTCGGGTAAAGGTTCCGCTCAGGCGCTCGACGCCTTCAACTCGGATTTCGCGGCCGGGAGACGTAAAGATCACGGCGCCCATCGACCGGAGCATCGTGATGAGTTCGAGGATCTCGGGTTCGACGGCGGCGTTAGCTATGACCGATCGACCCTGAGCGAGGACACTCAGGAAGAGGCACGTTTCCGTTGCGCCTACACTGGGGTACTCGAGGCGAATGTGCGCAGCCTGCAGGCGTGGCCCGCGACGCATCGCCGCGTACCCCTCGTCCGTCTCTTCCACCACTCCGCCGAACGCTTCGATTGCCCGAAGATGAAAGTCGACGGGCCGCCTCCCGATGTTGCAACCGCTCAGCGCCGGAACCGAGACGCGTTCGAATTTGTGCAGCAGTGGCCCAACGAGAAGTATCGGAATACGATTGCTCGCCGAATCCGGATGCTGAACATCAGGCCGTATAACGGTCGTCGGGTCGACGACCACCGTGCTCCCGTCAGTCGTGACGGTCGCGCCGATCGACATCAACATCTGTTCGGTGATCGCGACGTCGCCGATCGGCGGAGCGTTCTGGAACGTCGTTGGAGAGTCGCCGAGCAATGCGGCGACCATCGCCTTGGTGGCGAAGTTCTTTGATCCGAGGACGGTGAGCTCGCCTTCCACTGGCTTGCCGCCAGTAATCTCGTATACGGGCTCGGTCTTTGCCTGGACTCCGGTTTCTGACATCTCCGACTTGCTCCCTTACTTCGCTCCCCGGTCACCGTTGATGCGCTCGGCCAGGCTCAGGTATTGGTCTGCACAGGCATCCTCGGTGAACAGGGACGTCGCCCATTCGTGCGCCCCGTCCGTGTATGTCGTCCGCTGCTCGACACTCGTCTCAAGAAACGACCGGATTGCGCGCCGACAGTCTACCGGATCCGAGCCCCGAAAGCTCAGCCTTCGATCGAACGCCAACAGTTCGCCGACACCACCCTCGTCGGCGCCGAGCACGGGGAGACCGCTCGCCAGCGCTTCCGCCACAACACGTCCGAATGCCTCAAGTCCACACGGGTGAAGCAAACAGCCGGCTTCTCGAAACCAGGGCAGAGGGTCGCGCTGCCATCCATGAAAACGAACACACACCTCATTCGTCTCGGCTCGTACTTGTCGCCGGAGCCGGGTCAGGTCCGGACCTTCACCGATGACATCAAGCTGCAACCATGGCCGTTCGGCCGCCTCCGCAATGAAGGCCGTCAGCGCGACGTCGATTCTCTTCCAGGGGACAAGGCGCGACGCTATGAGGAACGAGTTAGCCCGGCAGCAGCGCCGCCCCCGTTCGCGCCCGCATTCGAAAAACTCAGATCCGACCGGATTGTAGATTCGAACGAGACTGCCGTATCCAGGCATGAACGGCCGGATCGAGTCAATGCAGGCGTTGCTGACGCCAACAATCGCCGACGCAGCGGCGAACCGCACCCAGTCAAAGCTCTGCCAGGCGACGAGCGCGAGGTCCCTTGAGTCCTTGTCTCGCAGCGCACGGATTTCGAGATCGGGAACCGCAAGTGCCCGGAAAACTACTGCGACAGGTACTGCCTCGCGGTGGGCGATCTCGATGTCAACGGGACCCGTACGATGATTCGAAAAGAGTACAGTTCCGGACGCGGTTCGCCCTCCAACCGCCGATTGAACGGCACGCTTATACTCCTCGAGATCGCGATGTACCGACAGCGTGAAGGGTTCCGCCGTACCTTCGGGTGTGGACGGACTCCCTGACACGTCCCACATTACGACTGCCGTTGAAACGCCAAGGCGTGTGGTCAGATTTCGCGCCAGGAGGCGAATCGACTCCTCAGCTCCGCCGGCGCTTCCGGAAGCCCACGTAAAGACCAGTTGCCTGACTCGTGACGACACGTGGTCAGCTAAAGTCGGACTGCCTGCGAGAGGATCGCCGTCCGGGCACTTGCTTCCAGACGCGCGAGATTCTCGACAGTTTCATCAACCGTGCGGGCAAACAGATAGATTCCGTGCCGATAGACTGTGAAGGCGAGGCCGTGTCGCTCGAGCTCGTCGGCGCGTTGCAAGAACTTGTCGAGCAGCTGCGGAATCAGGAAATTAGTGTTCACCGCGTAGACGTCGGGCCTCTGGACAATCCCAGACGGCACCCTGGTGTTAGACGCGTTTCGACGTGCCGCTTCCTTGACTTCGGCATCCTCGCAATAGAGGCACGGTACCTCGCCAAGTGTATCCGACCCGTTGGTTACCGACGGCACAGGTGCGTTTAACGCCGCAAACACCAATGTGTAGGGTGAATGCGTATGCAATACAGCCCGCGCCTTTGGAAAGGACGAATAGATGCTCAGATGGATGGGCGCGCCAGATGCTGCAAGGGCAGAACCCGCCTCGATGAGCGTCCCGTCAAGACCGACCACAGTGAAATCCTCAGGACCAATGTTCCACCGGCGAAATGCAGATGCTGTTACCGTCATGAGAACCCTGTCGTCGTCACATCGAAGGCTCAGGGCGCCACCACCGGCATCAATAAAGTGGTCTCGCTTGAGGTCCTCAAGTACATCGAGGAGTTGCTTGCGTTCACTCTCGAATAGCATGTGGTTCTCCCTTGATACTCGATCGCACGATGCGTGCCATTCCAACCCAGTTGCACGTTCTCACGGTCTGTCACTCGAGCGACGCTGGTGCCACGCGACCGGCCTCGACTCTGACGGAGTCGCCAGCCGCCACAGTTCTTGATTGAACACGAAGACCGAGCCTCCCGGTTCGACTACCGACGGACTTCCCCGAAATAGCTCCCAAACGACAGTCGACTCGCTCGCGGCAACCTCGATGTCATAGGCATGTGCAATCTGCAAGATGAAGTCTGCACCTGCGGCGCCTTGTGCGACATTGCAGTGAACAAATGCAATGCGCGGTCTGCTCTCGCCTCGGTAGGTCGCGACGAGCTCATAAAGCGGCTCGCGAACACCGAACGTACCATCTGGTGCGTTGCCGAGGCCCGGTCGCGCGGGACTTCCGTGTCCGAGTATGCATACCTCGGCGATAGTTCCGCTGAACTGCCGCTCCCGAAGAAAGGCTTCAAGTAGCGACGCAGCCTTGTCGGGGCTCCTAGCATTGACTCTCAACGCATAGGCTTCTGCACGACTCGCCTCACGATAGAACTCCTGAGCGCCGAGGCGCATGTACATGAAGTTTCCCTGCGACGTGTCATAGACTGCGATGGCCAATGGTTCGTTCCGTAGAGTTCCGTCTCCATTGACATACACTCCCGGAAGCTCGTCGACCGTCTCAAAGCTGAGTCCACAAAGCACGAGTGTTCTCAGCGAGCGCGGCCCGAAGTAGGGCACCAACCCGCAGATCAAAAGTAAAATACAGACGATGGCCGCGAAGCGACCGATATCAGCTAGGACGGTCGTTGAGGCAATCCTGAAGCGCGAAAGTGAGTAGAGGCTCAGAGCCAGCGAGACGAAGACTCCAACTACGAGTGCCGTCGAGGTAGCAGAGCTAGGGTCAGGGATCAACGCCTTTGGAAGTGCTCGTAACTCGAGAAGACCAGCGCTCACGAGCAGGAGGACGATCCAAGCACATGCAAGCCACTGCTGGTGTGAGCGGATAAGGTGCAAGGTTCGATTCATCAGGTATGTCGCCATATTCACGGACACGTGCTACCGGAGCCCACCTTTCAATAATCGTACCCTTCACGCGCTCGGGGACAGAACCGACATTGGTCACTGCTGGTATGAATACCAGTCGAATCCGCTAATTGAGGACCGACGCGGCCGCCACTGGCAGGTCGAGCGTATCTGCCGTTTGAACGAGGAGACGGACCATCTCGGGATCCAGATGGCCGGATGCGGCGGCACCCTCCGCCAGAATAAGTGTATCGGAATGCGAGTGACCGCGCCGATTCGTCCGGTTCTCGCGGTACGCGACGTAGAAGTCCGCGACGGCGACGAGTCGCGCCAGCATCGGAATCCGATTGCCGGCGAGACCATCAGGATAGCCTGTTCCATCCATTCGCTCGTGATGGTGGCGTGCGATCGGCGCAACCGACTCGAAGGCCGAGCCGACGAGCAACCGCTCGCCGAGCGCGGGATGCTGACGCATCACCTGACGCTCGGACGACGTCAGCGCGCCTGGCTTGAAGTGGATCTTCCTCGTGACGAAGATCTTGCCGATGTCGTGGAAGTAGCCTCCGAGCCACGCCTTGTGGCAGTCCGATTCGGAGAGCGCGGCGCCGACGGCGAGCATCTCCGCGAGGCTTGCAACGGATTCTGAATGGTCGTGTAGCGAATAGCTCTCACAGCGGCAGTCGTCGAGCAGCTCGCCGAGCCGCTCGATGTAACTTGCAGCTTCCGGGGTTGATTGGGGTCGGTGCATCAGCATCGGGGATCTCCTACATCGAGATCGCCGGTGCTGGCTCCGGCGACAAACTCTGTTGCGGAACCCGATGTTTGGGTTCCCGGACGGAAAGCGACTGCCGATCTCGCTCGATTGCGGCGGCGATCAAGTGGACGGGATCGTCTCCGAGGTGGGAGGCCCAGAACCTGGCATCCTCGTTTGATCGGAGTCGTTCGAGAACCGATCGGGCCTCAAGAGCGATGTCGGCCTGGTGATCTCGCGAGGCAGATCGGTACGACGCTTCGTACCAACGTCGGACTCCGGCGATCTGTTCGTCACGGGTTGACGTCGCGAGGCCGCGTTCGCCGGCTCTCCCGACCTCGCGAAAGGAAGTGAGCGCGTCGCGAACCTCCGGGTCGCGCTCTCGGGCCTGCCGGATGACGTCCGCCGCGCGGGCCGTTTTCCATCCGAGAAAGGCGCCGGCCATAGACTGGCGCTCGACGTAGCGCGCGACGGCGGCTTCGATCTCAGCGATTCGCGGCCGTTCACGGTCGCTTGCGCCGGCTCGCGCGTCGTTGAAGTAGCGCACAAGCTCGTTTCGCACCCGCTCACGAATTGCCTTCGCCGCAACTTGCTGCTTCGGCGTTCCCTCGAGTTCTACCTCGCGTTTCCGATTGCCGACACTTGAGGGAAGGGCGAGAAGCTTGCGGGCAATTTCCGGCTCCTCGGACGAGACGATCGCAAGCATGGTCCTCGCGTCACACCCACGGTTGTCGATCCACCAGGAGGCGTTCTTCTGAAGCGACAACCAGTCACGCACCGCGCCGCGGACCTTGAGGAGCTTCGCCCTTTCGTCGGGCGCGACCGCGTCGAACGACGCGTTGAATTCTTCGTCGATCGAGCGGAGCAGCTCGGCGCGAACGGCTTTCCCCCATCCGACCGCTTTCGGTGTACCGCGCAGCTCCGGGAAACGATGCTCGTCGACCTTGTCGGTCGCAGGCGTCGGTGCGGCCGCAGGCTGCTCGTGAATGTCGAGAAACTCCCGCACTCGATCCCGGACCACTTCGCGTCCGCGAGCGACCGCTTCGTGCCCCGTTTCCCGCAGCCGCATTGCAATCGCCGTGACACGTTCACCGAGCTTTGGCCCCCGGCGCTCGACGATCGACGTCCGCCATCCGAACCGCCGGTCCGGAACCATCGCCTCCGCGTCATCGTCAGGGACAGAACGTCCCGACAGAGTCGGCGGAGCAACGGCCGGGACCAGCGTCCTGACAGCCGGCGCCGTCTCCGGGAGTTGCGTGGCCGGCACTTGCGCGACTGACGGTTCGGCTTCACGACGGGCGTCTTCTCGGCTCGAGAGAACCGCACGCCACGCCACATCGAACTCGGTCTCAGGGGCGGCGTGAAGCGCCTGCGGATCCTTGATGCCTTCGGGCATCCGGATAAGCGACACGCGACCCGTGAAACCGATCTCCGCAAGGCGCTCCGGAACCGAACGCGCGAATGTCTCTCCCCCTCTATCCGGTTCAACTGACACGGCAACTTCCCGGAAGCCGGTCAGATGATCCTTCGAGAGACTTCGCGCGCTCGAGGCTCCAGGCAGGCCGAGCGCCGGTACGCGGTGGTACCAGAGCGCCCAGGCGTCGGTCTCACCCTCGACGAGGGCGAGTATCTTCGGTTCATCGGCGGCTCCCCACGAACACATTTCCTCGAGCTTCCAGAGTCCATACACGGCAAGCGGTTTCCCCGTCTCCCACCAGGAACCGTCCTTTGCCGCAAGCGCTGTCCGGCGCTTCGTGCCGAGCAGCTCGCCGCCCGCGTCGACGTAGGGAATCTCGATACCGCGACGCCCGTCCGTCACGCCAAGAGATCCGAGGAAATCGACGGGAATCTGCTTTGCCGCCGCGAGCTCGACGAGTGTTGCGTTGCGCGACGGTGAGCGCGCTCGGTTGCGATCGGGCTTTGCTTCCAGCGGTGGGGTCGTCGCTGCAGCCGCCGACGGCTCACGTCGCACGTACGGTGCGCCATCGGACCTGGCCGGGAACAGGTCGCGCATTTCGAGGCCGGCCGCGGCGACGACGTCGCCGTTCTTGCAGCCCGTGAAGCACTTGAGCAGAACCTTGCCGTCGTGAGCTTCGGTGACCGAAAGGCTCGCCTTACGATCGTCGTGCGACGGGCACCGGGCCATCCAGTGGCCCTCCTTCGTTCGGCGCACCCCCGAAAGTGCCCCGAGAACCCGTTCGATCGGCGGAAGTTCCGTCATCGCCCGGCCTCCGGCGACACGTAGACGGCGTCGCCAAGTACGATCCACGCCCGACTGCCGCGCACGTGCACCTGGCGACCCGAGGCCCCGGCCGGAAGATCGACTCTCGAGAACGTCGATCCGCCGTCAAGCGATTCGAGCACCGCTCCACCAGCTCCGACCGCCCAAACTAACTCGCCCGATGTCGCAATGTCGTAAATCTCCGAGCGAACCGGCAACTCGACCGTGGCCCAGCTGCGGCCGCGATCGCGCGAGATGGCGCCGCGTCCGCGGCTTCCAAGCACGACGATCGCGCCAGATTCGGTGATGCTCATCGCCGAAACATCGCGCGCGATCGCGGCCGGAACCGAGCCAGATACCTGCCACGAACGAAGGCCGTCGGTCGAATGCGCGAGCGTGCCGTCCGAAAGCACAAGATACCCTTCCGAGTCCGACACGCTGGAGACGGCAGCGATCCGGGGGCCATCGGGCTCCCCGCGCCACCTGGGCTCCCAGGTTCGTCCGTCGTCGGTCGAACCGTAGATTGTGGCGCGTCCGTACACTTGGCCGACCAGAACCGGCTCAGCCGAAAGCGCAGCCCGTCTTGGCCCGTCGTAACCGAGCCCGTCGACGCTTCCGCCCTTCGACAGATAGATGGTCCGCGACGGAGTTCCGTAGACGCTCGCGAGCGGAACGGTTGAGACGGCCGTCGAGTAGGTCCCGAGATGAAAGAGGAGGGCGTTTGGGCCTACGAGAGCTACCGACGCCACGGGAGGCGACTCTTCGAGCGGACCGTGGGCGTACCACGGCTTGTCGATGCCGTCGCGATTGACGTAGGGAGACCCACCCGAGTTCGAGTACCGAGCCTCGAATGCCGGGATCGGAGTTACCGACCAGGATTGGCCGTCGTCACTCGAACGGGCAATCGACTCAGCCGAGACCGCTACGAGCTCGCCCGACGGCAGCGAGGCCAGCCCGCACCCACTGCCGAGCACGGCCGGCAACGGCACCCGGCGCCAGGCGCCGGCCGGTGCCGTGGCCGACGCTTCGAGCAACGTCGACGCCCCGGCCGGCCGCTCGATCGCGCTTCCGCCACAGGCCGCACACGTTGCCGCAACTCCTACGGCAATCATTGCGACGAGTAGTCGAGCCGGCTTCACGACAATCAGGCTCCCTTGTGGGGCGTAAACGCCTCGACCAGCTTGAACATCGGCAGGTAGAGGGCGATGACGACGAGCGCCACGTAAGCACCAACCAGCAGGATCATCCCGTAATAGAGATACTGCTCGAAGCGCTTCCGAAGCTCTTCGGCCTGCTCGAGGTAGAGATCGGCGAGCTCGCCGAGCATCGACTCGAGCTGGCCCGTCTTTTCGCCAGTCCGCACAAACGAACGGGCGTTTGGCGGAAACACGTCGGGTTGCCCGTCGAAGGCCTCGGCGATCGTCCCGCCCTGTTCGACAATGGGCGCGGCGCGTCCGATCGCCCGGCCGATGACCCGGTTCGAGCACACACGCGCGGCGGTTTCGATCGACTCGATGAGCGGCAGTCCAACGCCGATCGAGGCCGCAAGCGACGCGAAAGCGGATGCGAGCGCTTCGCGCCGCTCGATGTCCCGCCACTTCGGCAACCACAGCAGAAAGCGGTCGACGCGTTCGCGGAAAGCAGGCTTTCGCGATGCCATGCCGAATCCGACCGCCGAGGCCAGAAGCACACTCCAGAACACGAGATGCGCCGGGAAGGACCGCGTCGCATCGCTGACGAGGAGCACCAGGCGCGTTGCAAAAGGCAGGCTTTCTCGCGACCCGAAGACCGGCTCGAGCTGCGGGATGAGCACCATTCCGAGAATGAGCGTCACGACGACTGAAAGCACAACGACGAGCGCCGGCAGGATCAGAAGCGTCATGAAACGACTCTGGAGCGCGGCCTTCTGCCGGTACATGCGCTTGAGCGCCGGCAGCTCGCGGTCGACAAGGGTGCCCTGCCGCTCACCCGCCCGGATGAATTCGACGACGGGACCGTCGACCGTCTCACGGTGAGGTTCGAGGGCGTCGGCCATCGACGCGCCCTGTCGGACGCGCCATGCCGCATCGCGCAGCGCATCGGCGAGCCTCGCCGTGTCGGGCTCAACCTGGGCGGCGACCTCCTCGAGAGCATCCGCCACGCCTATGCCGACCTTGAGCTGTGCCCGCAAGTTGAGCACGAAATCGACGATGTGCCGGGGTTTGACCGACGATCGCCCTCGCTTGGCGCCCTTCGGAGCCGGAGCGGGAATTGGCGGAACCGGTCGACGTGGCCGGACGGGCTCTCTTCGCGGGGCCGTCACAGTTCACCTCCCGTTGCCGCCTTCTCGATGAGCCGAAGACTTGATGGCTGGGGGGGCTGGCCGCGCATCTCGCGCCACAGTCCGACAATGTGCGCCGGCGGCATCTTCTCGGCCGCGAGCGCCGAGAACGGAATGCGCCCGCGGCAAACCTCCTCGAGAATCGCGAACCACATCGGCGTCATTCCGGCGCGCACCGCCTGGATCGCTACCAGATTGTCCCGCTCCTGGTCAGACGCACGCCTGAGCACATCGGCCAGGGCGTCCGTCATCGGGATCGTCTCCCACACGGACACGTACCCGTGCCGCCCCGTTTCGTCGCACAGCTCGCAGTCGGTCCCCCGACCACGCCGGAGTCGGACGGCCCCGAGCTCCTGTTCGTAGAGACCGGCCCGCAGCAGATCCTCTCGGGAGACGGTCTCCGGTTCGGCGCACGCCGGACAGACGGCGTCGATGAGCCGTGTCCCGATGACAATCTGGATCTGTTGCGCGAGCTTGACGTGTGAAATGCCGAGTCCGGCAAGGCGCTGAAAGCCCTCGACGGCCGAATGCGCGTGCAGCGTCGTGAGAACCTGGACGCCGCCTTCGCAGGCCTCGAAGATGTCGCGCGCAAGCTCCTGTTCCTTGCACTCTCCGACAAAGACCTTGAAGACGGTGCTCTGAAGCAGGCCGCGAAGTCGTTCGATCGCCGTGGGCCCAGCCTGACCGGTCGGGTCGAAGTGGTACTGCTGGATGTGGTCGTTGGCGATCTCAATCGGATCCTCGATCGACACCGTCGTCGATCCGTCGACGAACTCCTCGGTCAGGACCGAATGCGCGAGCGTCGACTTGCCCTGGCTCGGGGGCGCAACGATGAGCACGAGTCCGCGGCCGCCTGCGATCACCGACAGCAGCTGCGCCCGTGTGAACTCGTCGCGAACGATGTCGCCAAACCGGTAGCTGCGGGCGGACTGGTTGTGCACACGAAGCGTGATCGTCTCCGCGCCGAGCGGCGTCGGCATCGTGGTGACACGACAGGAAATCTGCACGGGACCGTACGGACCCGAGACCTCGCGCACGAGTCGGCCTTTCTGGATGCTGCGCGTATCGAGAAGGTCGAGATGCGGTTCGCACAGCTGCTTGACGACGCGCGCGATGAGCGCCGCGGCGTGCGGCGGAAGCTCCCGACCGATCGGATCACGCATCGGGATGCGCCGGCCGACGCGGACGCGCACGCCCGTTCGGGCTGCAATGAACTTGATGTCGCCGAGATCCTCGCGGGCCACAAGCTCGATGAGACCAAGGACGAACTGCCGTATCGACGAATCGGTATCGGACGCCGCAAGCGCGGCAGCTCGAGGTGCGTCGCCGAGTTCTCGGGCGGCGCTATGGGAAAGCGCGACGAGCTCGTCGGTCGCGCGAGGATAGAACCGGGCGATGAGGCGACGAAGTTCGTCAAGACCGCACCCGTCCACGTATTCGACCCGGAGCGCTCGCCCAGCGCGCTGCGCGAGCGCTCGTTCGATCGCAAGCGCCCGCTCCCCGGTCGGTTTGAGCGCTGTCGCGACACGCACGACGCCGGCATCCTCATCGAGCTCGAAGGGGACGATGGACTGGGCAGCCGCAAACGATCCGTCGACGAGATCCAGAACCTCGCGCGGAGGCCTGGACGTCAGCGCCGCCGGCAGTCCGCCTGCCGACTTCTTCACCGGCACCGGAAGGTTCCGGAAGAGCCGTGGCTCGGCTTCGGCCAAAGGCGGCACCGGCGTACCGTCCAGATGTTCCCGAAGCAGCTGTTCGTGCATGGCCGCCGTCTGCGCGCGCCTTCGCGCGGCCGTCTGTTCTCGGATGAGATCCTTCGAGGGCCCGCCACGGCCGCCGCCGCTTCGTTCGGGCTTCGGCTTCGTGAACGTCCCGCTCGATTTGAGCTTGTCGTACAGGCGTCGAATCATGCCGCCCTCCCCGCCGCGATCTCGTCCCCGCGGCGACGGAAGTAGACGCTCACGACCATCTCGACCTCAATCGTATAGGCGTCACCGGTTCGGGCCACGGCCTTGAATTCGTCGACCGTGATCTTTCGGGGATAGGCCGCCATCGCCGAGAGAAACGCGTTGTGCGAAAGCGACGTAGCGCGGTACTTGATCCGTACCCGTCGCACTTCAACTCCCGGTGCAAGCGGCGTTGCGCCGGCGCCGGGCGTCGCGCTTGCCGCCGTCGACGCCGGCTGGGCCGTCACACCTGGCGCACCCACGGCCGGAGTGACCTGCTTGCGCTCGAACTCCCGCAAGTCGACACCGGCGGGTCGGGCCAGCGCTTTGAGATCCGAGAACGTAACCTCCACTTCTTCCGACGCGGGCAGCGTCGTCAGGTAGGCCGTCCACGCCGTGTTCGCGCGTTCGGCCCGTTCGGCCCAGGCAGCGACCGCTTCCGGCGAGAGCAGATTCGCCTCGGTCGCGTCAGACTCCGAGCGAAGTGCTGCGGCGGATGCCCGGTCGGTTGCCGCCGCCTCGAGGCGGGGACGCGCGAAGGCGACAAAGCACGCGCCAAGGGCGAGCACGGCCACGACGACTCCAATGGCGAGTCCCGATGCGTTTTCGGACAGGTACGTTCGAATGTTCATTTGGGGGCTCCTTCCGGATTGAACGTCGCGGTGATCGTGTAGCCGAAACGCTCGACGTTCGCCTCCTGGGCGTCGGGCGGCGCAGTAGCGGCGGTTGCCTCGACCGGTGTGCCATCGGACAGCACCAAGGCCCTTTCCTTGACGACCGTCTGTTTGCCGTCAAGCGAGGAGAACGCTCCCGTCCCGTAGGTTCCGAAGCGCTGCAGGAGCTGCTCGAGCTCGTCCGATGTCCGAACGACGCCGACAAGTCGGATACCGCCCTTCGCGTCGACCGCGCACTCGTCGAGCCGTGCCGCTGAGCCGGAGTAGATACCCATCAGGCTCCGCCAGAGCGCGAGATGCAGCTTCTGCCGTCGTTCGGCATCGGCGCACACCCGGTTGTTCTCCTCCACTTCGGCGACCTGGGCCTCCTCACGCCTGCGGGCCTCCGTGTGCAGCTTGAGCGCCTCGGCCCGTGCCCTCTCGCTTTCGAGCTCGGCCGTCGCCTCGCGCGTTCGCGATCCGACTACCCACGTACCCGCGGCGGCGACGGGCACGAACGCGAGCGCGAAGGCGAGCGCCGCTGGAGCAAGCCAGTTCGGCGCACCGCGGCGCCCTGTCGGGGCAGACGCCGAAACGTCGGGTTCGCCGTACACACCAACCCAGGGCAGGGGAGCGTCGGGCTCGAAGACGAGCGGCTCCGGCCGGCGGTCGATCGCCGCAAGCGCGAGCGCGTCGCCGTACTCGCCTTCGTGCGACGCGATCTCGCGCGCAAGCGTCGGGTCATCGAACGTGAACGTGATGCGCGCCGCCTCGAGCTCCGAGACCCGAGCCTGCGACGCGAACAGATCCGCAAGATACTCGACTGCGGAAAACCGTTCGACGCCGGCACCCGTCACGTACACACGCGAGATGTCGGTGGCGAACGCAGGTTCACCGGCAATCGCTTCCGAATAGAGGATCGACGTCCGCTCGACCGCCTGGCGAAGTGCCGCCCGCCATGCCCTCACGTCAACCTCGGCGCGAGCCTCCCGCGACGACCCGCCCGACTCGACGGAGCGCGGATCGAAGCTGCCTCCCGCCTCGAACCCGTCCGGCAGTGCATCCGAGTACGTGCGCTCTCTTCCAACTTCTTCGGCGTCGATCGCGTCGGTCTCCGGTGCCCGCTCCGCCTCGCGAGCCGGAGGCCTCGTCGACCCAACAAGTTCGGATACCGTGAACTGGGTCTGGACCACGGTCGCGGCGCCCTCGAGCACGGCGCAGGCGAAGTACGAAACGTTGGCGAGCACGACGAGAATCGGCGACGCGTCCGCGAGCTCGCCTGCGTAAAGCGAGCGAAACAGGGAGTCGACCGAGAACGCCGCCGAGGTGACCCGGACCGTCTCGACGTCGAACCGCGCCCGAAGCGAACGGATCTCGGCGGTCGGCGCCGTCGCGACCGTGTAGGCGTCCGAGCCGGGGCTTTCGGGAACGATGGCGGCCGTAAGGCCCAGCCCGTCGAGCACATCCTCGCTCGGCCAGGACGTAGCGGCAAGCGCCGCGGCTCGCCGCTGGGGCTCCGATGCGCCGACGAGCGACTCGTCGACGTCGACGACGACTGTGGTCACCGGCTCCCGCGTCGGCGCCGTCACGGCCTGAAGCGCCACGCCGTCTGCCTCGTAGCGGCCCACGAGGCTTCGAATCAGGTAGTCGACGTCACTCGACTTCCAGCGCTCGGCGGCCAGAAGCGCGCCGCGGGAAGGGCTGTCGGGACCGGCCATGACGAGTACGCGGGCGTCGTCGCCGTCCATTGTTACGTTGAGTGTATGCGGCGGCTTGTCAGCCGACCTGCGCCGAATGAGGGCCATGTTGATTACCTCCAGGGGTTGGACACACCTACGGCCCTGCAAGGGGCGTTCCACGAGGGACGACTGCTGTGAGGCGATCCGTACTGCGACTCCGAGTGAGGAAAAAGGTGCTGCTGGCGCACGGATGGTACCACACGGGACGCGGAACTTCGAACTCGGAGACGGCTTACCTTCGCGCCGAAATTGCGCCCCCCCCTCGCGCTTTCGGCGCCAAGTCGGCACTCGAGCCCATCTTCGAGCCGAGCGCCCCCCCGCTGCGGCTCTGCCCGGACATCGCCCTAAGTCCCGATGCACCTGACATTTGTGACCGAACGTCGTGTCCCGGCATTGATCGATGTTGCTGCGGCACGCCCGTTGCCCTGAGACCAGACGACGCCCGGTAACCGGCGCGATGCGACAACGGCTCGAAGAAGAACGGCCGAAGCAACTCGAGAAGAACCACGCCTCTCGACGCACTGCACCGGTTGCCGGCGAAGACCATTGCCAGTTCAGTCAACTCACCCAGGAGACCACCAATGTTCACACGACTTCGACCCGTCTGCAGTTTCGCTCTCACGGCGGCCGTCATCGCCGTTATCTGCGTCGGCGCCGCCCGCCGCCAGGACGCTTACTCCCACAACGACGCGCCCGGCTACGACGTCTTTCTCGACTCGGTCCGCGCCGGCGTACTCGCGCACGTTCCGGCGAGTCCCCGGGGTGGAAAGACCGGGATGTCCCGTGCCGCCGTTGCCGCGACGACCTCCTTCGTCGCCGCCCGATCCGGTATCGCAATCGCTGCGGACGCCGAGGCGCGGCTTCTCGCACTTCAATCCGAATACGAGCAGGGGGCGGCTCCGTACGTCACTGCCGGGGCGCTTGCCGACGCCATCTCGAACTGGTCCGTCGACGATGTTCTCGTGACGGCCACGCCTGAGGAGATCGATCGGTCGATCGAATCGGCGAGGGGATTTGACGCTCCCGATCTGCCGGAGTTCTTCCGGGCGGGCCGCGACCGCGTCCAGGTGCCGCTTGGCGGAGGCTCGATCGTCGCGTCACCCGACGAGGTTCGCGCCGCGGTCACGTCAGCCCGCACGAGCGCCGACACGCGCTCTTATTCGCAGACTCGCCTGCGTGCGGCTGTCGAGCGCCGGCTTTCGGAACGACTCACCTATCTCGGGCGCGCGGATGGGACCAGGTTCGCGCCCGACGACCTTTCTCCCGTCGAGACGGTCGCGCTCGTTTATTCGCTTGCGGCAAACGATCCGATGGACGGATCACTGGTCGATCTGCGCGGCCAGATGGCGGAGGCCTGCAAGGGACGCACCCGAGTCGTCGGCGCCCCATACCCGAGGCCGGACGGCCATCTGCCTTACGGTCCGAACGGCTATCTGGCCTCCACGCCCAGCCCGGTCTTCATGTCCCGCGTCGCGGGACTGCTCGACCGGCTCTACCGCTAAGGAGGCACGCCGTGAAGTCAACCAAATCACTTCAGATCTTCAAGCCCCTGCTCGCCATCGTACTCGCCGTTCCGCTGATGGCAATGAACTGCGACCAACCATCGTGCTCTGCGTGCGGCTTTCGTCCGAACGAGCAGGTGATTGTCTACACCGACAACTCCACGGGATTCACCGGAGTCGCCGACGCGAACGGCTGCGTCGACGCTCCTTGCGGAGCGAGCGTCCAGAGCGTCAGTCGCTCGTTCACCGTGCAGTCGGGACCGCAAACCTAATTACGACGCCAGCCCGATCCAGACGGCGCGCCGTGACGAGACGCAATCGTTACGGCGCGCTTTGCATCATCATCCCGATACCGCTTCGAACACCACTTGCCACGACGACAGGATCTCTTCACGAAGCAGATTGTTGTCGGCTCCGATCACCGCGTCGAGCGCGAAGGCCTTTGCAGAGTTCTGTCGCGGACATGACATCGAGAACGGTGCGCTGTTCGGTTCCGTGCAGAGGGATGACTTCGACCCTGCGAGCTGTAAGGCGACGGATTCCCGGGTGGGACGCTTCTTTTCGGCAGCCACAGGCTGTGGCAACCTTGGCCCAGGGGATCTCGCCAGGTCGATCATCAGCTACCACGAGACGCGATCTGGCGAGCTTCACCCACAGTACATCCGTTCGGGTGATCGTGTCCCAACCACGGGCCAGTCAGCCTCTACCTACGACGCCGTGATTCCGGTGACCAACCTGGCGTCGGAGCCGACGAGTCGCAATAGCCTGTTCACGCATGCATCACGTCGACCGATGAAGTACTTATCATCGTAGAGTTGCTGCTCAGCGAGTTCGGCATCAAAGAGGGATACGGCACGCCTGAGCCTTTCGCGAGCTCGTGGTATGTCGCCGCAGTCGAGCGCGACTTCGGATGCGTTCTCCCAGTAGAACGCTTCGATTCGGCGAGTATCGCCGGACATCTCTTCAATTGACTCGAGGGCAAGATCGAGATTTCGCTCGGCTTCGTAACGCCGCCCAACAACTGCCTCAAGCGAAGCCAGCCTCAGGCATACCGCGAAGCGCACGGCAGGAAGATGATGTCTCTCGGCAAGCTCGCCCTTGTACAGTTCCCGGGCGACGTCGTACCGCGCAGCCATCCGGTATCGTTCAGCCGCATTCGTGCGCGACTGACTGCGCGAGAGGTCGAAGCTTGACCAACACGTACCAACGAGAGCCACCTGAAGCGACAATGAGAGGGCAGGTCCGACCAATAGAGACATCCGTGACGTTCTTTCACGGCGCACGAAGAGCAATCCGGCCCAGGCGGCGAGTGACGCGAGACCAAGTACGAATACCGTAGCTATCGCCAGGCCGACGCCACGGTTGCTGCTCAGCCAACCCGCGCCGGCCATTGTGTGGCGGACGACGTACCAACATGCGAAGCCTGCAACTGCCCACCTGGGAAGCCACGTCGCCAGTGCCCACCCAAGCGCGATGGCGAAGAAGCCGAACGCAAAGCCAAGGAGCGGCCCGGACCTGAATACTGCCTCCGCCGCGGGGTTGCCTTCACGGGTGGCAAGGTAGTAGCCACTCCAGTAAAGGTCTCCCTGCCCCCACCAGGTTACCAACGCGTCGAACAGGAAGGCGGTCACGAAGGTCAGCAGCGCCGCGAATCTGAACGGATCGGCCGGCCAGGTCGTGAAGCCTCGCCTACTTCGTGGCGCATCCGTTGCCTTGTCGCTGACCATGACCGCACGACTCCTTGATCTCAATGCCGCTCGACAGTTTCGGTATACCCTATGAATCGGTCGGTGTTCGTTTGAGCCGATTGCGGACTTCCTCCGCGGCCTCCTGCAGCATCTCGAGTGTCACGCGGGTTGGAGTGGGAAGTTCCCGCTTTCCGACTGCCTTGAGCGCCACGGCCAGCTGCGACACCTCGGCTAGCGCCCTCATTCGGCGACCTACTGCATCGGGGTGCATGTCGACATTCACAGTGAGTACCCCCGATCTACCGGCCGAAGCACTCGGTCCGCGTTAGCTTCGTCATCCTCGCCGGCATTGTCGAGTACGGGTGAAGCCCCTCTCGCAAGCGCTCGCAGGTCCTCAAGGTCATGCGGCCTTCCACTGATCCGCTTGAGCGCAGCAAGCCCTTCGAGTGAGACAACTGGTACGCGGCCAAACGCCGGTTCGACCACGCCACGACCATCCCACACCGACTCGGCGTCACAACGAGAAAGTCGAGCACCAGCACACCATCGTTCCAGTCCGGCTGTGGCCGGACCACTCGCCTTATGACGATGGTTCCATCGTGAAGGGTCATCGACGGATTCTGAATCACAAACCCAAGCGGCCTCGCCATGTCGCAGGTCCTCATCCGATTGCTCGGCCCGCGCGAGCAAGTCAATGTCGACCGTCGCACGAACGACACCGTGGACGGCGAGCGCCCAACCTCCGACGACTGCAACGTCGATCCCCGACGCATCGAGTTGATCGAGAATTCGCCTGAACTCAACAGCAAAATCCATAGCGGATCACGTACCAACGACTACGCACAGATGAAAGACTACCAACTCATACCCTTCTCGGTTGGCCCCAATTCACCGGTCATCTCAACAACCTGAAACCGCAGAGCGTCGGTTTCAAGCAGGACCCACACGTTATTGCCTCGATGATCGCTGACAAGGAAGGCGGCCGCACTGACTGGCCTTCGTGAGCCCACGAAGTTCACTGTACTGCCTGGCCGCAGCCGCTCATGACCGGTTGGACCCGCAATCACGTTTGCTTCTTCACCGACGACATAGGCGGTCAAGTACCTGTCGGGAATCGTGTAGGGGAGCTGGCGATTGTGCTCGTCAAACTGATTCACTATCTCTGCTCGAACATCCTCGATGGAGTACGGCGTGATGCGGTAGAGGCCCCATATGTAAGCCCCAATCAGAACCACTATCGTAACGAAGAAAAGTAGGCCGCTGAAGCCCAGCTTCAACTCAATCCACTCCCATACCAGCCCTACGGTCGAGGGCTTCGCTGGCGTCACCAAGTGGGACCGGGCCGAGGTCGTACCCCATTCGACGAATCGGTCCGCATCCGATTCCCAGTCATTGGCCGTAGGCGTGCAGGACCGCGGAGATCGAGGCAGGTGATTGAACATTGTCAGTCGAAGCCGTTTGCCACAGGACGGGCAGCGCACAGTAGCACCGTGAAGCGCCTCGACTTCGAACGACCCGCATTCCACACATACAACTGTCTTCAGACCAATGCTCACAACGGTCACTCAGAAGGATGAATAAGGGCTCGCACTGCCATCCGGATTGAACACCACGAGCTCGTGGCCGCTTCCAGCAAGTACCGCCGAGACCGACCGTCCCGACGGTACCGATCGCGAAGCTTTCTTCACCACCCACTTCTTGCCGTTCGCGCTTCTTGCCAGGTCGAAAGCCTCGATGCCATCGACGACGAGCCGCGCGCCAGGCTGGATGTTCGAGCCCGCTGCCTTGAGTGACAGCTTCCCGCTGGCGAGCTTCGGAGCGATGATCGCCGGCTGCGGCGTCGCAGCGTCGAGCCGTTCCGGATACCCGAGCCAGCGGTGCATCCGATGCCCGATCGGCGGCAGGGAAGTGAATAACTGCGAGAGCACCCGCTCACCGGTTGTTCCGGCCGGAGTGCCGCCCCAGGAGTGATCCGGGAGGTTGACGGTACCAGTCACCGGATGAAGCCCGAGTCCCGAGAAACCGACGACGAACGGCTCGTCGGTCTCGTCGATCGCGCCGTAGTCGGTCCGGTACGTGCCGTCAGAGTAGAGCACAAGTCGGATGTTGAACGAACGGTTCGGCTCCCACTCGGGGTCTCGCAGGTATCTCCACTCGACGACGTAAGCGAGTACGCGCGCATTGCCTGGCGCAAACGACTTCGTCACCGGGGCGTAGCCGGCGAAGACCTGGACCTCTGAGGTGTCCCATCGGTCGGACCAGGCCGGCGCGATGACACCGCGAATTCCGGCGAGACGCTCGACTGATGCAGCTCCTCCGACAGGGCCGATGAATGAGACGAGCCCACGATCAGAGACCCAAAGGCGGTCGCGGGCGACGCCTCCGAATCGGAACGTGAACGCTTCGCCTTCTTCGAACTCTCCTGAGTCGCGGAACCGGATCGACGCACCGCCCGACGTGAGTGGGATTCGGGGAAGAGACGCCAGCGAGATGCCAACCAGTCGCGGGTTCGGCAACGACTGCTCGTAGAGTATGGGTTGAACCTCGAGCGGCGCACCAAAGCTGTTTGCAACGATATCGTTGAAGTCAGGATCTCTCCAGACTGCAGCGGCGTCGGTATCGGAAGCCAAGCGATAGTCTTGTGCCGAACCAACGCGGTCGCCATCCGCGCCGACGAAGAACTCCGAAGCGTTCCAAGGAATGAAGCCTCCACTGGGAAACACGTCCGCCGGACCGATAGTTTGGGGCAGTGGCGAGCCGCTTGAGTCGACGGAATACCTACCCGTTCGAAATCCACCGAAAAAGTGGCGCTGGGTTCCAGTATCGTTGGCGAGCCACCCCTCACTTCGGCCGTCAGTCAAAGACTTCGCGATGGCAGAGGATCCTACAAATGAGTTCGGTGTGTTTATGGACTCAGCGTTGTTTCTCGGTCGTGCCGCGAGATGAATGAACTCGCGAGTCTCAGATGGAGCGTTTGGTGCGGCAATTCGCCTCACAACCGCGGAACCATCGTCAAGCACTACGCACCCTTCGATGCCGTCGAATGAGACGGAGTCGCGAAAACCGTCCGCAAGTGAATCTGCGTCCGCATCATCCGCAACTGCATCATCCACGAAAACGCAGTATGAGGACTCGAAGCCACGATCAGGGTTTGAAACGCTCATTACTCTGGATGCGACAACGAGAATCGCATCGGACCCGTCGCGGAGCTTCACGACACTAGAAACACCCGTCCAGCCAAGATCTGTAACCCCGAGATACGCCCGATCAGGAAGCCTGTTGCCGCCGACGCCTCCAGTTGCCGCCAACGCAACCGGAATTGAATGCGGTTGGCCAACGCGGGTCCATCCAGACTCTGTCCGACGATACACAGCAATCGCAAACGCGCCGGTCGAAGGACGATAGAACATATAGACTGCGGTTGGATCGGCCGGGGAGACGTGAGCCGAGTAGATTTCTGCGATCTGCTCAGCGGAGGTATCGAGTGGCGACAGATCCGCGACATCGACCTGCGAGTCGCCATCTAAATCCAACATCCACCCCATTCGATATGGGCCGGGGAATAGCGGACCCTCGTCGATAAGCACGAATACCGAGGCACTTGTGGGTAGCGTAGTGCCGGTGAAGGCGCGGTACGTTCCGTATCCGCCAGCTCGAGCAGGGGCAGCCCATCCGATTATCAGCGACATCGTCAAGAAGGCAGCGAGTCTCACGCGGATACTTCTCACCCCAAGGAAGATGTTTGGTGCTCTCCGTGATGCGATTTGACGGGATACGGTTGCAGCCGATTTTTGCCTGACCAACTTCGCGAAGCTGCTGGAGTATCGGTATGCGAACGGCTTAGTGTCAACGGCGCGTCCTCCGCTTTGTGAGGATTGTGCCGTGACCTAATATGACGCCCTATGGCGAACGTCTTGCTCAGCGGATGGGTCCCTGAAGAGCTTAATAGACGAGTGCGGGCCTCAGCGTATTGGGATCGAACGACGATATCAGCTGTCATCACAGAGGCGCTTGAGGCCCACCTCGCAGAACGCGAACGAAACCGAGGTAGCCCCTACAAACCCATTCCGAAGGGCGTTGCCTCGCGCCGAGGCCGCCCTCCGAACTCTACCGACTGATCCCGCCTTTTCTCTCCTACACGACTGCCGTCTCTCTGCAAAGCCAAAAAGTGACATTGTTGGTATTGTGAGGTAAGGCTATACTCGCCACGGCCTTAGAACGTCGAGAACTCTGCTGGCACTCGATCGACAACTACGGCCACAAAGCGAGATGGCCGGCCCGGAAAGTCCGGACCGGCCAATAACGAAATCGTCGAGTTCTCGCAAGGGCACTCGGCAACTGAGGAAACCAATAGATCCCTTGTCGCGGCTACGACCTCGGATCGACTCAAGTACCAAGTCCAAACATCGGGCCGTGAATGCTGGCGGTTCACGGTGGGCTCGATCTGCGTGCTCTGCCGTTTGGTGCGACAGGCACGAGGCTCGTGACCCCTTTGCCCTGCGAGGAGACCGCTGCTATGCACCCTCCGCAGAACACTCGAAGTGTACCACGACAGCCCGGAAGTTCAAGCCCGTTTCCGCGCGTCCGTAACCTCCCTCGGTTCATTCCTTTACCGGCTGCCTCACTCCGCACTCACCCGTCGCCGTCTGCGCTCGCGGTACTCGCCGCGCTCATCTCACGCGCACCCTACGCCTGGGATCGCCTCCTTTCCGGATCGCGACTCCTCGTGAGCGCTTCCGTCGACGCCCTGTCTGCGACGGCTCGTGCCTCACCGAATAATCTCCGCCAGGCAATCGCCGAACTTGAGCGCCTCGACCTGGTCAGGCGTCGGGGACGTCGGTCCTCCGGGTCTGAATGGGAGATCACCCCGATGGCCTTCGGACTTCCCGAGGACGACTTCGAACGCAGGCGTCTCTCAGCCGACTTCCGGCGCTGCTACGTCGCGCTTCCCGTCGCACTCGCCGGTCTGCTCTCTCCGCGGGACCTCGCCATCGCGATCGCCGTCATCGAGGCAGCCGGGGTTGGCGTTCTGTCGCGAGCCGTTGCCTCCGAGAGAATCTGGGTTTCGGTCAACGAAAGCGAAATTGCCGCCTCCACGGCACTCTCGGCCAGGACCGTCCGTCGCGCGCTCGAGGCGCTCAACAGCGCCAGCCTCATCGCCGGCAAAGCTTCGAGGGGCGGGGAGTGGGCGATTGAATTGACGCCCCAGCTGTTCGGCCTCGAGGAATGGACAGAACTGAGTATTCAACCAGCAGAATCGGACAAATCTGCGTTTTCAGCTCCGACGCATCCTTCTACTGAAATAGAAGAGGGGAAAGAGAGAAGGGGCGTGCGTTCGCGCGCCGCCGCGATCGCGCTTTCCCTCCAGGCGCTGTCGGTCGTGAACGGCGTGAGGGTGGCTTCATGCCGATGGCGTGCTCGAATCCGGCGGGCTGCTCTCCAACTCGCCGTCGCCGGCGCCATGGAAGCCGAGGCAGAGGCGATCGCCATCACGATCGCGAGGGAGCGAGGCCGTCCGGCGCCGCCGGAGGCAATCCTCGATCGCTATCTCGACGAACGCAACTGCCGGGCAATGGCCACCGGCAGAGAATCGCAGTTCGCCGGCACCGCAAGCGTCGCCTCGGTCCCTCAAGCGCCGCCACCGGAGTTGGCATCACGTCTCGACGATCTCGAACTCCGGGTCTGGCGCTGGCGAACGGAGATTGAAGCCGGCGACCCGGCCGGCGATTCGTTCCGCGAACTCCTTGGCGGCCTGTTGCCGTGGGAGAGTGGCTACGTTTCCTTGCGGCGCGCTAAACCGGGACTTCCGCTCGTGCCGAGCTGCGACGCCGCTCGATGTTCCTGTAACTCATTTGTAACGAACGGTTATGGAGCGTCTCGGGGTATTCTTCCGGACTTGACCGAACCGGACACTCATGGTGTACTCCGCACGGCTCCGGGATATTGTACGACGCGGAGCGTCGTAGCGACATCACACGTCGGTGTGGTCTCGCCAGACCACTTGGCGACGCCATGAGTGGCGTCCTCGAGGAAAGAAAAATGGAAGTTCTCGAAACTGAACAGGATCTCATGGTGCTTACAGCATTCCGACTCTGCACGAAGGATGACCCCGTTGCCGCGAAGCAGCCGGTGCACGCCCATTACAAAGACTGCCAGTGGTGCAAGAACTACGTCGCCCAGAAGAGCCAGTCCATGCACCATTCGGTGAGCGACGTCGGATGGTGGAGCGGTTACGCAGATCGGGAGCGTTCCTGATCCAGGCGGACGTCGCCTGCAGTCGGCCCCGTCCCGACTTCCCCGACACTCCTTCCCGTTTCTCGAATCGAATTGCCGTAAGACTCGGCTCTCCGTTGATCCTGCCTCTTGCCGAGTAGCGTCGATCTGACCCCTCGTGGATCGGCAGCCCGAACCAGCGCAAGTGCTCGGAACGAAGCCAGCCGCCAGGTGGTGAATGTGGAAGTACAGAGAGTCTCACTAGTCATCTGCGGAGCTGGCGGCCACATGGGACGCCGGGCGTTGTGCACGCTACCCGTCTTACAGCATGCACTTTCGCTGGACGGTATTCAGCTTGAGCTGGAGGCGCTGGTAGACGTTCAGGTCAAGGCTCACGAAGCGATTGAGTCGCTTCTCCAAGCTCTCGTCCTGGAACCACGCCAAAAGAAGCCGTTCGTCTCACTGGCGGAATGTCTCAGCACTCTTCAAAGTGGCGACAAATCGTATCTTGTCTACGACGCCAGTCCATCAACGCTGCATCTCCCCCATTTGATCCTGTGTTGCAAGGAAGGGTTTCACTACCTTGGCGAGAAGCCGCTCGTGATGGACCCGTGCGAGCTCATGGTGCTTCGAGACGAAATCGCCAACCCCGCGCGGGCAAGCCGGATCATGGTGGACTTCATCGAAACGCACAGCTCGCCGACGTGCATTGTCGCCAGCCAGATGAAGAAGCAGGCGGCACGCCCAACTCAGGTAGAACTGTGTCGCGAGGGAAGTGGCGGACTCAAGAAACTCCTGTTTCCATCGGCGAGGAAGGGGATCGCTGGCGGCGCGATTCTTGACAAGGCCGTACACGATCTCTCGATACTGCATGCCCTCCTCTTTGCATCAGGAGCTACGGTTCCAGGACACCACCAAATTTCCCTTGAAGTCTTCGACCCGGTTCTAATGCCGGCGGATATCGAGGCTGTCATGTGGGGCGAAACGAGGTTTCTCGGCGCTGACAACGAGCCCCGCCCCTTGCCAAAGGGGGAGGTTGGCGGGGTCTATTACTATTCGGCCGATGCCAGAGCGAGGATCGAGCTGACAGCTCCGGATTGGACGGCTGTCGTCCATACGAGCTGGCTCGGCGTTCGCCGGTCGGACGAGCTACTCGGCGAACTGGGCTTTCCGGCCGAGCGGCACATTGGAATCGAGCCGCAGAAACTCTTCGGGAGCTCGGAGAATGTTCTCTCGATCTCGGACTGCCGCATCGGGCGCGTCGAGACAACAACCGATTCCTGGTTCGTCGATTTTCTCTACAAGAACAAGGATGGTGCCGGCAGCACCGTGAGGAAGCTGAACTCGGAAGTGGAGGAGTCCTTCCAGGAAGAGACGAGCGACCCAGTATGGCGCGCATTTCCCGCAAATCCGCTTGGTCGCGTCCTGGCCACGGCCTGCCGAACGGTGCTAGGACGGGCGTGCGAGCCGTATTCATCCTTCATAGACGAGAAGGCGATCCTGTGGGTCCACGAGCTCGCGATCGCGGCTCGCAAGAAGGTGCTTCACGGGGACGCAGAGCCGGAGATGGCCAAGACGCGCGAAGCAGTCAAGACCGCTTTGGAGCCGCACCTGGACTGCGTTCGACGCAATCTAACGATCCAGGTGCTCATCCTGGACATGGACAACACGCTCTTTGCGACAGGAGAGGCTGTACCAAACCTCGAGGCCCTTCGGCTGGCATTCGAACGAAATTTCGACATAGCGTGGGAGGAGATTGAAGAGCGCGTTCTAACGAGGCGCCCGAACGGACTAGTTAGCGAGCTCGTCAAGGCTGGCTCCCTGAAGGCCCATCTGCAGACGGCCCAGGCGGAGGATGACGTCTTCGGAGCATACGGCGATCTCGAAGTCGCGGTGCCCAATCTCGTCGCCGGGTACAACGAGTGCCGGGACCTATGGTCGCGCCTCGATCTGAAGGTCGCGTTGGTTACAACGGGGATCTGGATCCTTCAGGCAAAGAAGATTCAGGCCGCCGGAATCGCCAAGCATTTCACTCCCGTTGTCATCGATGATGCCCGCTGTGAACTTGGAAAAGAGTCGACGTTCGAAGCAATCATGAACAAGCTAAAGGTGCCTGCTCGCCGCGTTGCGGTCGTCGGGGACGACAAGGACAGCGAACTCGAGGCAGCGCGCGCTCTGGGAATGAGACGAGTACACATCACGACGGAACCGGGTTGCGCGTGCGGCGCTCGCGAACATATACGCGATTTTCACGGTCTCACGCGTGTACTTGACAAGTGGACTGACGGAGAGGCCTGAACGAGCTTCGTCGGGCACTCACGTTCGTGCGTTCCGCTCTCGGTTCGGCACACACTCGACGCCATCCGACAGATAGTTGCCACCGCTCGACCACAAGATGCGGCGTTGCCGGGCGTGCGACTGCACGCCCGGCTCCTTCGATCTGCCTACTCTCCCGCCCCAACAACGGGCGGCAGCAACACCACGTCTCCATCAATAAACAGCGACGCCACGACATAGCTGAGGCGCGGCGGAGGCGGCGGGCAGGCGTCGCACGTCGGATCGGGCGGTTCCGGATCTCCGGGGTCCGGAGCGTCCTCGGGCAGGAACGAGGCGTTCGAGCTGTTGGTGACTTCGATCGAGTCGGACCCGCCCGGCCACGAGACCGTCAGACGCTGACTGCGACCTACAACCGACAGGAGCGGAATCGTGACCGGTCCGGACTGACCGAGCCTCCGCAGCATCTGAGGAAACATATGCGGATCACGAGCCAGATCCTCCGCCCAGCCGCCAACCGTGATGGTCGACGAGTGCGACGACACGAGAGGACCAGAGGCGTTCGGCCCAACCGGACCAGGCATCCCGTCCCCGCGAATCACATAGCCAATACCGGAGCTGTCGACGACGTTAGGCAAAGCGCCGGCAGGTACGCCAGTGACGAAGGTGGTATCCGGCGATCCGTCGCGCGGAAGGAGTTTCTTCTCACCAAGAGCCGAGGAGGGGACTTGCGGAAGCGTAACAACCCGACCGTTTGGTAACTGTAGCTGGGCGTAGTCGGCCGGTATGGCCGGAAGTCCCCGGCTCGGATGCGGCGCCCGGACAGCCACGACTGCGTACTCGGGCGTCGCCCGGCGTCGCGTCGTCGATCCGTTGCCCTGGATCTCGATCGTGTCCGTGCTCTGGACGTACGAGTTGTTGAGGAATCGCCAGTCGTCGGTGGCGAGGATCGTCACGGGAGACGTGTCGCCATAGGGAACCGTACCCGGTGGCACTCCCCGCAGCGTGTAGACGTAGACGCCGTCGCCGGCCGGAAGCCCGTGCAGTTCAGGCCCAGAGACTACTTCCGGATCTCCCTGCCAGGCCGCCGGCACGGGCTGTGGCGTTCCGGGAGGCCCCGGATACGGGGTCCACGTCACGGCCGTCAGATCGCTGCCAGCGGCAAGTCGACCGGCCGTAGCGGCGGGGCTCGCGCCCGACGCCTCGAGGACCTGGAGAATCTTCGCCATTGCCGGAGAGTCGCTTCGCGCGCTCACGAGCCCGATGTAGAGCCGACTGTCGAGCTTCGCGGGCACGTAGACGTGGTAGTACTCGCTGCCCGACCGGCCCCAGCCGCGGATACGGATCGTGAACTCGTAGTCGTCGACGACAACACCCTTCTTCGAGCTCGCGGAGAGATTCGTAAGCGTCCGGGACCGCGGAGGCCTGCGGACGAACATCGTCATCTCGGCCCACCCGGACTGCCCCGGACCGTAGTGGGGAGTCGAGTAGTCGTAGTTTTGCCGGACGGTCGGCCACTCGACCTGGGCGAGGGCGTAGTTGTCGGCGGCAACGAGCGTCGGGTTCGCATTGATCTGCTCGGCAATCGCGCGAATCGCGCCCGGCGCGTTGTCCATCATCCACTGCTCGGCCCGAAGGCACGAGCGGATGGCGTTCTCCGACGCGGTCGTCCGAAGATTCTCGACCGCGTTTTGGATGAACGGAGCGTACATCGTGATCATGCAGGTATGCACGATGAAGATGAGCAGGAGGCCCCAGACCATCAGCGCCGCGGCGCCGTAGCCTGCTTCGTTGCGTCTTCGACGTCGCGTATTCACTTTCCTCCTCCTCCCGAACCACCGCCCGACGCGGTCATGAGTTCAATATGGGCCGGCACAAGCGAGCGCGGACCGGTGAGAACCCGACGCATCGAGATGACGATCGCCGGCTCGCCCGGGATCGGAATCGAGACGCTGGCCGAGGCGACCGAGCCCGAGGCGTCCGGGTCCTTGGTCGCCGCGCCGCCTGCCGGGGGACTCGTGACCTCGAGCGCGCCACCCGTGCGTTCAATCAGTCCCTCGACGAGCTCGGGAGAGCGGGGATCGCCGATGATCCGGACGAAGCGCGGATCGCCGCGCGGCGTGATGCCTGCCTGGTCGTCGGACTCGACTCGAAGCGTTGCGTAACTGACGACGGGGCCTGCCCTGTCGAGAAGCACCACTTCCGCGTCGTCCGAGATCTCAAGGCCCGCCGCCGCCGCCGCGTTGTTTCGAAGCCCGGCCCGAAGTGAAGCCGTCCCGCTTCGCACGCCGGCTTCGACGGTCGCGAAAGCGTCCTTGCGGGAAACCTCGTGCGGCGCCGAGACGATCTCGACGACGGCCGAAGCGTCGAGGCCGGCCGCGCGACCGTTGAGGACGAGGACGTCGCCCTCGCGAAAAGCGAGCACCGCCGCGAGATCGTCACCGTCGCGCGCAACGAGCCGGATCACGCCCGACAGCGTCGAGAAGGGCTCGGCCAGGCTCACTTCCGGTGACCTCGGGTCGGTGCGGATCGTGAGAATCGAGGGACCGACCTGGCCAACGGTAAGCGGCTCGGCGATCACCGTCACCGGACCGGCGACGGCGAGGCCTCCGACCATGATGCTGGCGCCGAACGTCGCCACCGGCTCGAGATCCGCGTCGACGTCGATTGTCGGCGGAGTCGATCCGCCGCCGCCTCCCGCCGCTGGCGCCGGGTCTTTCGAGACGGTCCCTGATGTCGCAGAACCGCCGCCCGACGGCAGGATCGGAGCCAGCGTCCGGTCCCGGGCCACGTAGCGAAGTCGGGCTCCGCCCGCGGCCGCTTCGCCGAGTTCGACCTGAAGCCGGTTCTCAACCGAGAGTCGCTCCATTCGAGGTTCGGTGACAGCCTTCATGTTTCTCGCGCTGAACAGCGAACTGCCGAGGATGGTGGCCATCAGGGCAATCAGCCCCAGGGAAACCAGCATCTCGACAAGAGAGAAGCCACGCTCGGCCCCTGGTTGAGTTCTCATTTCATGACCCTCCAGACTCTTCCATCCAAGTCCCAACGCGTCACGGTCCCGACCGATGTCACCACGATCGCCGCGCTACCCTTGATCGTCTCGCCATCCGTTTCCGACACGACGACCGCGAATCCCCGCTGTACGCCATCGACGTGCGGGTTGCCCGTGCCCCCCTGCAACACGACGACCGGCGCGATCTCTGTGCCGTCGGGTGGCGCGACGAACTTCGAGTTGATCGTGACGGAAACCGGCTGCGCGGCAAGCGCGCTCGACGGCGAGTAGGTGATGCTCTCGCCCTCGCGCGCACGGGCAACCGCGAGCTCGATTGAGCTTCGCAACTCGGCGACGGCCGTCTCAAAGTCGGACGTGCGGCGAGTGGCGAGCAATCCCGGAATCGCTATCGCGGCAACCACGATGACGATCGCGAGAACGACGAGCAGCTCGACGGTGGAAAACCCTCGCGCCTTCATGGCCTCACCTCGGTCGCCATCCGGAAAATGGCCTCCTCACCGAGCGCCTGCCCCTGCTCATCGACTGCGACGGCCGACAGCTCGACGGTAGCGAGACTCGAGCCTGCAACCGTCCACTGACGAAGCACCCGGGCGGGCGGACCGCCATCGGTCTCGATCACGACGGTATCCGAGTAACCCTCGACTGGAGTCGCTGGCCACACGGTACCGCCTGGCGAAGCGGTGAAGGGCTCGTGTATCCGGGCAAGCGCCGCGGTGCGCGCGGCCTGGATGTCGGCCACGCGTGCCGAGTTGCGGACCGCCCGGGCACCGCCGATCAGGACGACGCCCGTAACGATCAGCAACAGGAACAGCGCGATGACAACCTCGACAAGCGCAAACCCGCGCGGGTCTGCGTGCCGGGCATAACGCGATGACGCACAACGAGCCGTCAGGCGCATATGGGGGCCTCCGATGGAAGATTGATTGTTGAGATATCCGGCCCGAAGACCGGCCGCGAGCCCGCCAGGGGACGGGCGCGCGATACCGACGTGGAACCTGGGGTTTGCTGGCCTTTCGAGTCTACGCCTCGATCGGCCGCACCTGCAACACACTGTTGACATGCCGCTCACGATGCGATCCTCGCGGCAGTGCCGCGCACCGGGCGCGGCTCGTCGATCGAGATCGGCCAGGGGATGTTGCGGGCGACGAGATAAGCTTCGCCGGGCGAGAGCTTGTCGAGCTCGTGCTCGACGGGCCGAAGCGCCGGCCACCGGCGAACGGCGTCGCGAACGTCCGACCCCTCGAGTCGGTGGACGACCGCCGCGGTCGCCTGCGTGAGGACGTCGTCGGGAAAGTGCGAAACGCGCTGGCTCCCGAGAACGGTCGCGATGCCGAACTTGCGGCCCTCGAGCGCGATCCGGTTCAGGTGTGCGAAGGCGCCTGGAAAGTCGTGCAGCTCGTCGGCCACGAGGACCACTTCGCGCAGGATCTCGCCGCGCCGCTGGGCGTCCTGTTGCCGGCGCTCGAGGGCGAGAGCGACGAGCACCATCAGAAGCGTCTGTTGCGGAGCCGGGTAGGACGCAACGTCGACGATGACGACCTCACCCGACTCCAGGCGGCCGAAGAAATCGGACCAGGTTCCGGCGCCATCGAACCGGAAGAGCGGAGGGGCCAGAAGCGCGCGCATCCGCGCTCGAAGCGTTCTGAGGCTCTCGATCTGCGGCTTCGACATCTGGCCATCGGACGCTAGATCTGCGAAGTGCTCCGGCCACCTGGGCTCGTGCACTTCGAAGAGCAGATGCTCGAGGCCGGAATGATCCACGTCGTCGAGTGTGTAGCGGTCGGCCCAGCGTTGCTGCGCGGTCGACAGTTTCCCGATCGCCGAGGTGAGGATGCGCGGCGGAAGGTCTCGCGCCACGCACGTCAGCGTCCCGGCGCCAAAGACCGCTGGCGCGCATTCGAGCGAGTCGACGAGCGACGGGCGGAAGCGCTTCGGGTCCGAGACCTCCCGGACGCGACCGACGTAGTCGCCGTGCGGATCGATGACGACGATAGCCGGCCTGGTTGCGGGTGGACGGGCGGAGATCGACCGGCACCATGAGACGAGCATTCCCTGAACGCTCGTTGACTTCCCGGAGCCCGAGCAGCCAACGACGATCATCCGCTGGCGCGCGAGATCCGGAACACGTGCGCGCGTCCGGGCGTGCTCCTGACGGATCGCGCCAACGGCAAACGACGATGCGAATGCGGCGTCGAACAGCGCCGACCAGAGCTCGTCCGGAAGCGGCACGGCGACGCCACCGAGCATCGCCGCGGTGCGAACGCGGCCCCACCGGCTTTCCGCGTACTCGAAGGCGAGCTCGACAATGGCGCGGCCCTGTCGGTGTGAGCGGACGATGCCGACCTTCGAGGGTCCGACGAGCAGCCAGGCGCCCAGGGCGAGCGCCGAGCCGTTGACGAGCTCGACCGTGCGCGCCCCGGTCTGTTTGACGACCTGGGGAGGCACGGCACTGGCTACGGCGACGAGCGCGCGGCTGTAGATCTGGACCGGGTCGGACGGCACGTCGGTTGGCTCCCTTACGCCGCCGCCGGCTCGGCACGCACGAGGGCGAGAGACCGGATTGGAGAAGTGAGGATGGCGTCGTGACCGGTCGACGAATCGCAGACGGGTTCGGCGACGAAGTAGGCGCGTTCGCCGACTGCAAGCGACGTCGGACGGACGCTGATGAGCGAGGCGCGTCGACGCCTTGCGTCGGGGTCGATGAGCGAGCCGACGACGACGGCGAGCTCGCCGGCTCGCTCGAGCGAAGCGACGACGAAGCGGTAAAGCGAACCGCTCGACGTCCGGATGTCGATCCGGTCGCCTTCGACGAGCGTTCCGAGTGCAATGGACGTGTGGGTGTTCATTTGTCCTTCCTTTCAGGAGCTGCCACGGGCTAGTGCAACCCGTGTGCCGCTCGACGAGGGGCACGGCAGTTGCGGTCGAGCCGGCTACCAACTGACAAGGGAGACCCTTCATGAAGCTGACCACGACGATTCTCAGCCTCCTTCTGCTCGCGGCTCCGGCCGCGGCGAGCGCCTCACGGCGAACGCTTTCCTGGCGCATCGACCAGGGATTTGCTGCCGTCACGGTCGAGGACCGGGCCGGCCACAGGACATACGTCCGCAGCTCGCGTGCGCTGCACGTGCTCGGTCCAGATTGGACGTATCTACTGTCGGAAGAGGCTCTTTCGCGCGGTGCGCGGGGTTCGGGAAAACTCGACCTCGAGCTTGCGCGCCGTGACGCGGTTGTCCTCGAGTCGCTCGCGCACGACGAACCGGAAGTCGCGCCGGTCGCAGCCGCCCTGCGGACGGCCATCGCCGTCGAAACCTTGCCGACATCCGACGCCGG
Organism: Blastocatellia bacterium; assembly: GCA_021463145.1. Taxonomy (GTDB): domain Bacteria; phylum Acidobacteriota; class Blastocatellia; order UBA7656; family JADIYM01; genus JADIYM01. The sequence goes on from JAJTWZ010000009.1 coordinate 54,382, forward strand.
ACCGGGTCGGGAAGTCGAAGCCCCGCAAGCTGGCGTCGGCCTGTCTTCGCGCCGAAATTGCGCCCCCCCCTCGCGCTTTTAGCGCAAACAGTCGTGCGACGGCCGGATCCGCTTCGGGTCGGCAGATCCCGATTCGGCGCACGCTGGTCGGTTTTCCGCCGCGGACAAGCGAAAGCAACACGGGAAAGAGTGACGCCGCACGCGCACGTTCGGTAGATTTGTCCGCTCCCGGATCTTTGTTCGGCAGCTTCGCCGAACCGACAGGGGGCGTCTCGACGCCGACAACTTCCGAACAGATCTCGCCGGTCTGCGTCCCTCTGCAGTCGCTCACGACGCCAGACCACGCTGCGGGCGACACAAAGCGCTTCGCGCCCCGGCACAAGCCAGATTCGTGTAGGCGGTGAGACGGCCCGCTTGCTTCGAGGATCACCGTCAGCAGGTGGTACACCGCGAACTGGTGCACGGGACTTCGCTCGAACGCCTCCCGTGTCCGGCCGACACACAAAGCCGAGAGATGATCACAGGCGCGGACGACGTCCCTTGAGCAGGCCGGATCGCGCTCGAATTCAACGCGCGACGTAGACTGGTACCGCAGCGGCCAGACATCGCATCACGAACGACCGGGCCGGTCTCGCGCTGTCCCGACTCGAGTCCCAGGTCCACCCGGCGAAGAAAGTTGTCGATGAGTTCGTCCGCGACGGTCACAAAGTCGAAGAGCGATAGTTCGGCGTTGTCGGCACACCGGACGAGGACATCGACGTCACCTGCCACACTGAAGTCCTCTCTCGGTTTTCGCACTTGACCGTCTCGACGCACGGCGTCTCCGGGCGTCCGCCGAGCCCGGCCGGATCGCCGGAAGCGCTCCGCTCGACTGCGCCCGACGCCGGTCGCCCACGATCGCCGGAGCCGGCATCACGAGTCCGCACGAGCCGCGCCGACTCCTGCCCTGGACACACCGAGCGGAGGCGGGGCGCGCGGAACCTTCGCTCGGTTCAGATCCCGCAATTGCGGCTCGCCAACTGCCCGCCCGGCCCTGCGACACGATCGCGCCCGTTCGATGGCTCGCGGTGATGCACTGGGACCTTAGCGCCGACGAGCCCAGGCCCGATCGGCCGCACCGACGCGCCACCTCGAGAAGACCGCGAGACCGGCAGCGACGGACCGCGGCCGGCAGTCGTCACGCGCGCACTCATGACGTCGAAGCGCGGCGCGCGACGTGGTTGACGAGCCCTGATGCCCCAGACTTCTCCGGAGGGAAACACTACCGACCGGAGAAACCCGCGGCGGCGCGAACAACATCCAGCAGCCCGCGCCCGAGTCGGTCCCCGACAAGCTCACTCGCCGACGCCGGCATGCCGATCGCGTCGACGTCGGGGTGAGTGAATCGAGTCGCCGCCGACCGTGCTCCGCACGGGTCCAACCAGTCCGCCATCACCGGTCGCCGGAGGACCCGTAAGCCGATGCCGAACGGATTGTATCCGGCTACCAATTGAGTCGAATCCGACTCTCACCGCAGCGACTGGTTGCGGGCTGCGCACGGGGTTCGAACGGTGAGGCTTCGCGCCGAAATTGCGCCCCCCCCTCGCGCTTTTGGCGCGAAGCGCGGGTCGTCCAGCGGCCGTGCCCCGGGGCGTCTGCCTGTGGCCGAGGTGGCCGTGGGCCCGGGGGGATGGCGTCTCTCGAGTAGCGCGCGTGCCTTCGGCACGCAAATTCTTGGGACGTCATGCACGGTGTGCTTCCGTGCGAGCGTGAGCCTTCCATTTGGAGCGCGTCGTTTTCTAGGTGAGAAATCGTAAGTGGGGCGACGTTCCCTCACATAGCCGAGCCGAACGTAACTAACGCAATCGACGAACCGGAGTCAGTAAAAGAGTCACTTCTTAGTTATTCCGCAACTACCTGACTTGATGGCGGTTACGAACACAGGCGGGCACATGGCATTGGGTGAAAACTAGGTACTCGTCAGGACGGGGCCACTAAGAGCTCACGACAAGCCGACTTACACCGCCGGCCCGTTATGCGGACGAGGCGGAGTGCGTTTAGTTACGACTTCGAGCGAACAATGACAACGAAACGAGCGCGACGGGTAGGCGCGCTCCGCGGCACGGAGGTTGCACAAGTCGGGCGACGACAACAGCCAGAAGAGGGGGACAACCAATGGCAAGGACCTATGGACGAACGCTTCAGACGCGGGTTGGTCGTGGCGATGAACGCCGTCTCGACAGCCTGAGTCAGCGAATGCAGATGCCGCTTGCGACGCTGCTTCGACATGCGTTGCTCGAGGGACTCAACACCCTCGAGAAAGGCGAGCCCGAGCACCTGTACCGCGAGCGAATCGTGACCCGGCTCGATGCGATCGAGCTCGCGACGAGAGCAATGCTCAGACAGCTCTATGAAGGAACGGGAGCGACACCGGAGCAGGCCCTCGAGGTGTTGGCGGGAATCGACAGAGCGGTCCGGGATCGAGCCGATGCGCGAATGAGAAACGGGTCGTGAAACCAGGTAAGGATTCGACCCCGCAACGGCCAGACAATCGCTGGAGCAACGACCCCCGCAACGATTCGTTGCGCGGCGCGAAACGCACCGGGCGGCGGAAGCGAACGAGGCGCCAAAGGAGAGCCCACGCGATGACACGGGAGAGAACCACGCGGCACCCGAAACACGAGCAAACCGCATTCGCGGACATAGAGGAATTCGTGACCCGGACAACTGAAGGAGACCGGCAACAGCGAAGGCTGGAAGAAGCCACGGAGTTGGCAAGAGAGCGCGACGCAGACGGGCTGAGCGAATGCGAAGATATCGCGGAGCCGATCGCGGTTGCCGGGCTTCGGGTGGCGTCGGTGTGGATGTCGGAGAGTGACTACCAGACGCTCTCGATCCTCAGACGGCTCTCCGGAGAACCCGAGTCCGTGACGCTCGAACAGATCGTCCAGACAGGACTCGAGATGCACCTTCACGAGGAGCGGCGGCGGCTGCGTGGCTTCGATCTCGAGAAGCTGGAAAGTAAACACGGAACCACTCGGCAGCTCGACGCGAGTCCGTCTCAGCCACCGCGAGCTGTGACGATGGAGATCGGCATTTCGCGGGAGGAGTACGACTACATCGAGGCGCTCGCGACGATCTCCGGACACTCGCCGCGCGAGACCGTCGAAGCGATCGTGAGCCGTGGCCTGGTGGACCTGACCGAGCGGCTCGAATGGACGATCTCGAGAGTCTATGAGGCCCGGCGAACACGTCACGAGAGAGCCGGCGGGCGTCGATCGAGGGCATCAACGCAACGGTTCGCAGCACGCGCCGGCGCGACAAGGAAGGGCTGGACGAGACCAGCTGACAACAGCAGGAGAGCGGCAATGGCTTACAAGGTGGAACAGGCATGGACCGGCGTCCGGATGACGATAGACCGGCTGCGGCTCTTCACGATCTTCTCACTCCTGATCGCGCTCGCCGTCGGACTCACGTGGTTCGGGACGGTGACGCTTAGCGGTGATCAAAGGACGTACTACGGCCGTTACGTGATTGCGAGCTGGCGGGCAAGTCAGGGTGTCGACGATGCGGTCGAATTCACGATCGACGGGAAGAAATACAAGGCGCGGGCAACCGAGTGGAGAGACTGGATGCGAAGCGAGATATTCGACGGAGAGCCGGCGTTGGCATACGTTCTGGCTCCGGCGATTGCCTCGGGAGTCGCGTTCGTTCTCGCGATGATCGGATTCGTTCGCATGGGTTGGCGGCGACCGAGACACGGGGGCGAGGAGGTACTTCGCGGCCGCCCCTTGAACTCGATCGACGAGCTCCAGGAAGTCGTGGCGCGGGGCAGCGCTGGCGCAGGTCGCCGAGATCAAAAGGCGACTCCCCAGCCAGGCCTCGACATTGCCGGAGTCCGGATTCCATGGGGGGAAGTGGAGTCGCATGTCATCATTCTCGGAGACACGGGGAGCGGGAAGACTTCACTGATACGGCACCTGCTCGTGCAGATCCGCAAGCGCGGGGAGGCGGCAGTCATCTACGATCCGGAGCGGGAGTTTCTGCCGACGTTTCACGAACCCGGCGATACGATCCTCAACGCCACGGACGCGCGAATGCCGGCTTGGGCACCGGGCCTCGAGATCGACTCGGTGGAGGACGCGGAGGCGCTTGCGACGAGCCTGATTCCGGACCCGCCCGACAGCCAGTCGCGGTTCTGGGTCGAAGCGGCGCGAGCTGTCTTCGTCGACATACTGCAGCGGTCGGACCCGAACGATCCCGAGGCGATTGCGAAGGCCTGCGCGCTGCCCGTCGAGCAGCTCTACGGGATGCTCAAGGGAATGCCCGGAGCCGCGGCGCTTTCACCTACCGCCCCGCAGATGGCGGAGTCGGTACGCGGAACGCTGATGGTTGCGACTCGCGGACTGCGGGTGCTACCGAAGTTCAGCGACGGACGCGAGATCTTCAGCATCCGGGAATGGGCAAGAAAGCCCAGAGGGTTCATCTTCATTGGCGCTACAGAGGCACATCGAGAGGCAACACTCCCGGTTGTCACGACCTGGCTCGACGCGCTGATCCGCCGATTGCACGACAAGCCGGCGGGTCGGAAGCGGGTCTGGGTGATCGCCGACGAGGTGCAAACGCTCAGACGCCTCTCGAGCCTCGAAGGCTTGGTCACGCGAGGGCGCAAGCAGGGCATCGCCGCGGTGCTCGGATGCCAGAGCGTTTCGCAACTCAAGGCGCTTTACGGGATCGGCGCGACGACGATCATGAGCCAGCCATCGACGAAGGTCTTCTACCGGTGTTCGGAACCGGAGCTTTCGAAGTACGTCGAAGACCTGATCGGCACCGTCGAGCGCAAGACGGTGCGTGCGAATCTGCGGGCGGATCTGACGATGGCCGGCCGCGACTACGTGTCGCTCAACGACGACGTCCGTATGACCCCACTCGTTCTCCAGACGGAGCTTGCAGGTCTTGCGAACTTCGAGTGTTACATCTCGTTTCGTGGCAACGTGGCGAAGGGACGGCCGAGATTCACGCGTACAATCGTCCGAGTTCCGCACTACATCCCGCGGCCGAACCTGCCGGACCTCGAGCCGCAAGAACCTCACGACGCAGTAGCATCACACGCCTCAACGTGCGGCCATTCCGAGTCGATCCACGACCATCGCCGCGCGCACGGAGTCAAGCACGTCGCACCGCCTCCCTCAGTCGCACAACATGAGTCCGATAACGATAATCCGTCTCCCTGGAAAAGCCTCGACGGTTTCGGTGCCCACTCAGATCTCGGCGCGGCCGTCGAAGCCTCGCGTCGACCGGCGAAGCGACTCTCGGGCAGGGCCTCCCGCAGTGGGAACCCTCCTTCGCGTTGGGAAGCCACGCCCGAGCTGCCATTCGATGAAAGTCCGTCACTGATTGCGGCAGCCGGAGACGAGACTCCGGCTTCGGAGTCGACGGCGGACGACGATTGCCGGCACGACACAGACGAGAGTCGAGAAGAACAGTCATGATGACGACATCGGACCCGATCTCGGCCGACCACGCCGAGAGCTACTACAAGCGAGAGCACACCGAGGACTACTACGTCGGATCGGAGACGATCGGCACGTGGTTCGGCAAGGGAGCTGCGAAACTCGGCCTCACGGGTGACGTCCGTCGCGAGCATTTCCGGCGCGTGCTCGACGGCCGGCACCCGGCGCTCGAGCTAGAGCTCGTGCGCGGGTCGACGGCGAAGGACGGCAAGCGGACGGCGGCGTGGGACGTGACGTTCGCGGCGCCGAAGTCGGTGAGCATAGTAGCCGTTATCGGACGCGATGAACGGGTTATTGCGGCCCACGACGCGGCGGTCCGCGATGCCCTTTCGGCTGTCGAGGCCTGCGCTCGGGGACGGCTTCGGGAGCATCGGCGGGGGGCTCTCACCGGCAATCTCGTCGTCGCGCAGTTTCGTCACGAGACGTCGCGGCAGCTCGACCCTCACCTGCACACGCACAACGTCGTCGTGAACATGACGAAGCGGAGCGAGCGCACCTGGTCGGCGCTCGATTCTTCGTTTCTCTTCGAGCTTCAGCACTACGGGACGGCCGTCTACCGGGCGCGACTCGCCGAGGAGCTCGAACGCGCTGGCTACAGCACACGCTCGACGGGACGCGGGACGTTCGAAATCGAAGGTGTTTCGGACGCGGCGATCACCCATTACTCGCAGCGACAGAGCGCGATCATCGCGCGACTTCGCTCGCAGGGCGCGCCCGAGGACGCTGCCGAGTACAAGAAAGCGAGACGTGCGACCAGGCCCCGGAAGCGTCACGTCTCGCGCGAGCAGCTCTCGCGGCTCTGGGGCGCGCCCGAAGTCGCAAGCCCTGCGGCAGCGCCATCGGCGGAAGAATCATCGGACAGCGAATCGGGAAGGCGGAAACGACGTCGACGACGAAGGACTCCGGCGCTCGAGGCGAGCGTCGAGCCCGACGAGACATCCGTTGCAATCCACGGCGAAACGACGGCCGTCATCCGAACCGCTCGTGAGTCGATCGTGCCGGCGACCGTCGCAGAGCCGAATCGTGCGAAAGTCCGCGAGACTGTTCGCTTCGCCGTCGAACACGTGTCGGAACGGCTTGCCGTCTTCGATCGTCCCCGGCTTGTCACCGAGGCCCTGGCAGCCGAGCCCGGCGCCGTCCGCAGGCGCGACGTCGAGCGAGAGATCGACCGGCTCCTTTCGCGCGGCGCGCTCGTCGACCACACCACGCTGCCGGCCATGACGACGCGGGAAAACCTCGAGCTCGAGCGCGACATCGTCGCGAGGGTCACGCGGGGCCGCGGCGCCGTGGAACCGATTCTACAGAACGCCGAGTTCCCCGATCACGGCCTGTCAGAAGAACAGCTCGCGGCGGCAAAGGCGATTCTCGCGAGCCCCGATCGAACGGTTGGCGTCCAGGGATACGCGGGCACGGGAAAGACGACGCTGCTTCGAGCCGTTCTCGACCGGGCTACCGCCGCTGGCTTCATAGTGCGTGGCATCGCGCCGACGACGGGCGCAACCGAGGAGCTCATCCACGCAGGCCTCGATTCCCGAACGCTCGCGTCGCATCTTGCTCACCCTGGCGCGGCCCGGGACCGGGAACTGTGGATCGTCGACGAGGCAAGCCTGATAGCGACACGGGCGATGGCGGACCTTCTACGGCAGGCGGACGCGGCCGGCGCGAGAGTCGTTCTCGTCGGCGACATCAGGCAGCATTCAGCGGTCGAAGCCGGAGCGCCATTTCGCGTCCTGCAGAGCGAGGGAATGCAGACGCTTTCACTCAGCGACATTCGCCGGCAGCGAAACAAGGGCCTGCGGGATGCGGTCGTACTCGCCGCAACTGGATCGCCGCGCAGTGCGGCGCGTATGCTCGAGGCATCGGGTGTCGTCGAAGAGATTGCCGACTGGCATCATCGCCACGAGGCAATAGCGGACGCCTATGCAGCGGAGCCTTCGGGAACGCTCATTGTCGCTCCGTCAAATGCCGAGCGCCGCGAGCTCAACGAGTTGATTCGGGAGCGTCTCCGTGCTCAAGCACGAATAGCTGGCGGAGACGTCGCCGTCGAAACGCTTCACGGACGCGACCTGACGCGCGCCGAGCGCCGTCTGGCCGCAAGATACCGGGAGGGCGACGTCCTGCGGTTTCGGAGAGGAGCACGTGCTCACAGAATCGCGGGTGGCTCCTATGCAACGGTTGTGGCAAGAGACGAAGCGCGAAACGTCCTCACGGTCATGCTGCCGAACGGACGACACGCGACATACGACCCGCGGCGACTGTCAGGAGTCGACATCTATTCGACCGAGGAGAAGGCCTTCGCCGCAGGAGACCGCATCGTCATTCGCACGCCGATGAAGCGAGAGAAGATCCCGAACGGTGCCATTGGCACGATCACGGCGATTGACTCGGAAGGCGGCGCCCGGATCGCCTTCGATGGGCGGTCGGCGGAGGTGACGCTCGATCTTCGGAGCGCGAGACATCTCGACTACGGCTACGCCGTAACGTCGCACTCCTCGCAGGGCAAGACTGTCGATCGGGCGCTTGTCGCCATCCGAACCCGGCATCCGGGCCTGCTCGTGAACTCCTCGCAGTTCTACGTCTCCATATCGCGAGCCCGCGACAGTGTGCGTATCTTCACGGACGATCGAGGACGATTGGCCCCGGCGGTCTCGCGTCCGGCGCCGGCGCCCGCAGCTCTCGACCTGGAGCACCGGCAGGACCTTTGACGATTCCTGCCGTCGCCAATCAGGTCTGACGACGTAACAACCACCGCGCGAACGGCACCTTGGCTCCCTCTCGCGTCCGACGTAATGGGTTGGTTGCTATTCTAACATCCGCCTTCGGTGTCTCTGAAAATTCCAAGAAAGCGGGTAGTGGGTCAGTTTGAATCGGGATCGCCGGGAGGGAGATCGAGGGGCGGCTGACTCGGTGCCGGAGCACGATCATGCACCTTAACGATGCGAAACGATCTATTGAGGTAGACGTTGGTGGTGCCCGCCAGTAGCCTCTGCTCGATCTCAAGCGCGACATCTAGGATGTCACCGGTACCAAAGACTACTTCTCGACGCTCGACTTTGCCGATGTAGTCTTCATCTGCCATCTCAGCGAAGATCCTCACGCCGTCGTAAACGAGTTCCCACTTATAGCCTGGCAGTAGGGACGGCTTGAGGATGCTGAGTCGCGCTTCCCTAGCCTCGACGCGGATCTGATCCGGCACCGCCTGAGCGTCGACGGTTGCCGCCAGCGCCTTAAACTCGGAGCGATCGATCGCTACCAGCGGCCTTCTGTTGTCGCCGTCGATTTCCTTGATGGCCAAGCCCGTCACCTTTTGATCTTGACCGACGGCTCCGAAGAGGCCGGACATAGCGTCTTGGGCAGCAGGCGCATCGAAGACGTGCTTCGTGGAGGCATCAATCACAACGTGAGCGTTGTCCCCGAAGTGAAAATGATAGTTTGAGCCAACTTGCGTCGGAGGCTGGGTCTGCGGCTTGGATGTCAGGAGACGCTTCAGCTCGATGACCTTCTTGACCAGATCCATCACAGCAGAGCCAACGACCTTTGCAGCGAGCAGACCTTCGTGTGAGGCGACCATCGCGAGAGAACCTACGATCGCCGATTCAAGGTCATAGCCGAGAATGTAACTGCCCTCGCGCTGGGCCTTGATCTGGATCGTGATCTGGCCGCCCGGATACAGCTCGGCATTAGCTTCCTTCACGAGCGCAACGAGGCTGACGAGCGAGACCCCAAGCGTCTCTGCTGAAATCTGGGAGGGCTTACCCTCGAACTCGATCTCGTAAGCCGATTCAGCGGTTGGCATGCCGTACCTCCTGCCTTTCACACCGAAGGTAACAGAGTCGTCATGCCCGCTCAAATCACCCCGGTCAGTCGAGCAACGCCACAATTTCTTCGATGGTCCAAACGTGGTCGCTCACCTCGGCTTCCATCGCAGGCGTGACGCGCAAGCTCGAATGCACCTTGCAGAAGTTGTACGTCATCGACGTGCAGCACAACCGCGTGCTCGTGGTTCTCGATCTTCTTCGAGAAGCCATTCGTGAGGCGCGTGAACCGGCGCATCGACATACGAATCGAGAGGTTGTGGCGCTCGACGTAGCTCGTTGAAACGTGCTTCTTGTCCGGGCTGCCAGTGATCGTTTCCTTGCGGATGCCCGTGCATTCGGCCGGGGAGTAGCGCGTCTCCGGGTGCTTGTTTGATCCCTCGCCACCGTACTGCTTGATGAGTACCGCGTAGTCGATGGCGCAACCGAAGGACTCTTCGACGGCCTGCAAGTAGGGCTTGTGTCCGTCCGTCGTAAGCTGCACGCGGTTCGAGAGACGGCTCGCCAGATCGTCAATGAAGATGCGGGCGCATTCCAGATCGCGACGGCCAACGAACGTCGAGACAAGTAGCTTCGTGTCCGCGCAGATCGCCGTCCACGTCCACACGTCGCCATAGCCCAAGACGCCTTTCTTCTCTTCAGGGACGTTCTTCGCTTTCGCGTAGCAGAAGGACCAAATTTCGTCCGCCTGAACCCGCTTGCAGGGTAGGCCGCGCAACGCGCCGTCCTGGAAGCTCGCGCACGCCTGACCGACCTCGGCCAGAAGCTTGACGATTGTGTTCTTCGCGACTCCCGTCATTCGGACGGTCGAGCGGATCGAGTTGCCTTCCACGAGGGCGGCAATTACTTGGGCGCGTCGCTTGTTGCCCAACCGGTTCATACTGACCATCATGCTTGAGCGTACAAGAATGGTCAGGCATTATTTTCGACTTTGAAGACCGGCATGTCCCGGCCTATACTGCACGCGTGAGTCCCGACGGAAGCCTCAAGGCTCCCGCCGGGATCGAGCGGCGGGTATCCGATTCGAACGGATGAACCGTGGTACCAGCACGGTTGCCGGATTTACAGTCCGGAGCTATAGGCCGCTCAGCCAACCCGCCGTGTGAATGAGGGGGCCAGGAGCCTGGGCTTTCGAGCCGGGCAACTGGCCCTTGCTTTTTCGATACTCGCAGGTCGATTATCAGAAAAATATGATAGCCAGTCAAGCGATTCCATCTTCCCCTATCAGAAAAATGTGATATTCTATGCCTTTGTGGGAGTTCTTTGGGTACCGGACGGCAGCGGGGCGGTCACCGTTGGACGATTGGTATGAGCAACTGCCAAGGAAGGCGCAGACAAAGTTTGACGCCCGACTATTGGAACTTGGGACGTGGCCGCGCCATCGATGGGTTCGGCCTTATGCCCACCATCTCGCGGGCGATCAGTACCACGGGATCTACGAGGTGCGATTTGAGGTATTCAACGTGGTACATCGCCCGCTTGGGTATTTCGGACCCGGAACCGGCCGGTTTACATTTCTGATTGGTGCGACGGAAAGAGGAGGCGACTTTGACCCGAGAAACGCCCCGGACACAGCAGTTGAGAACAGGAGAATCATCAATGCCGATCCCAGTCGAATCGTCGAATGCGAGTTTGGCTAAAGCCAAGTCAAAGCTTCTTCGAAAGCTCGCTGACAAGGAATACCGGGACGGTTTCGTAGCCGAGCGCATTCAAACTGGGCTTCCGTTTCAGATCAGGGCGTTGCGCGACGATCGCGGCTGGACTCAGCACGAATTGGCTGAGAAAGCCGAGATGCGGCAGTCGCGCATCTCGCAAGTCGAAGATCCCAATTACGGCAAGCTCTCTCTGAACACGCTGCTTCGCCTTGCTTCGGCCTTTGATGTCGGGCTTGAAGTCCGATTCGTGGCCTTTAGCAATCTGGTCGACAGCGCCATCGGAGCGACGCCCGAATCCCGACTCAAGCCAAGCTTCGCTGAGGACACCGATCTTATAGCCAGCCGGCCGGTCCTCAGTGATGTGAATTCCAACACCGCAGTGCGCGGCCTTGCTATCGCCCGAACCAAGATCCCTCAACAGCTATCGATGATCGACATGCGCGGCCCTGATTCAAGGAAGTTCCTCCATCTAGTAAGGAATACAACCGTCGCACCATCTCCGATGGGCGCGCTCCCGTCCTTCACCCGCCACCCCGGAATCGAGGTTGTCAAGTCGACCGAAGCGGGCTATCGATCGACTGAAGGCGCAACGGCACGGCTCCAAGTCATACTCTAAGAGAGGCAAGAGATGAGCACAGATCCAAAGGACGATTCGGTGACCGAAGCCGTTGACGCTATTGTCGCCGCCGCTAAGGAACCATTACCGGGGTACAAGAAGTCAGAAGTGGTGGTCAGGTGGGCAGACGACCACATGTCCGTTTATGTGAACAGCGCGAAGATCACGGCAGGTCTGTACGATTTCACGGTCGACTTCGGACTCGTGGAGCCTGCGCGCGAGGACAACATAACGCGCATTAAGAACTTTCTGGCGGTTCGTATGTCGCCCCAACATGCCAAGGTCTTCCGGGATCTCCTTTCGGCTCACGTGGAGAGGTTCGAGGCGAGCTTCGGTCCGATCCAAACGGGTCTTATTCCCGGCGCACCCGGCCAGGAACTGGCGGACCAAGAGGTAGACATCCGAGAAGAGTCCCCAGAGTGATCGGCCTGTCTACACTTTTCCCCATCGCTTCGCCGCTGCCTTCTTCGCGATCTCGGACCGCTGCTCGGGCGTGAGTGCTTCGGCTCGCGCCCGTCCGCCCTTCGCGCCTCCGAGCTTGCCGAGCGCGACCGCTGCCGGGTTCTTCTCGCGTTCTGGCTTCGGCTCGGGTTCTTGACCGGTCGCCATGTCCACGATGGCCTTCGCGAGCTGGTTCACGTCACGCGGGCGCTTCGGCTTGCTTGAGCGGGTTGGCATGGACAGAGGATAGCACGGCTGGAACGCGGTTCGATTTCAAACTGACCCACTACCAGAAAGCGAATTCGATGGTGTGTAGCCCTTCGCTCAATCCTCATCGTCCTCCAAGACGGCATCGGCCGCGCCCAATCCCGCGAGAATCTGGTTGCGCGCGCGTAAGTTCACGGCGTCCAGGGGATCGCCCGCAACCCGATAGGCTTCGAACACATGCTCGCGGCCCGCATTCGGGTTCGCAACGTGCGTGGTAACAAGTTCATTCGTACGTAGATCGAAGCTGTAGGCCACCACGACCTGCTCCACCTCCCGCCGTGTGAGCGTCCCGACTTGAACCAGATCAGGATCGACTTCATGGCCTTGGGGCACGATCAGCGTTCGGCGGTGCGAGGTGCCCTCGACCAGTGCAAATGGCGTGGGAGCGACGTACATTTTGCGGTCGCGCACGAGTATGTCGCCATAGCTTCCAAAGCCCCGGAAGCTCTTGTTCTCGTGAATGTAGTTGTTGTCGGCATTCAGCAAACTGCCGTGACATATAACCAGATCGAGCACGGGATAGCGGTTGCCGTCCGGGTTCACAGGATAGCGCCCGAACACGTAATAGACCTGCCGCCCGTTGTGTTCGCCGCAGGGCACTTGGCTGTTGCAGTCGTAGTCTGCATGGCGGCCCGGATAGGCGAGGCCCTTGAGCTCGAAGCCTTCGGAGAAGCGCACCAGCCGGAAGTCCGGGTAGGAATTGCGGCCCGGTGAATCGAAGTTGATGTTCAGCGCCTCAAGCCGCCGCTTGAACCAGTTCTGAAAATGAAACTCCTTGTCGCTGCGGCCCTCGCGCTCGATGAGTTCGCCGCGCTGGATTGCCTGCACACAGGCTTTGAAGATGGTTGCGACATTCGACACGCTCTTAAACCGCTCCCTTCCGTTCTGCGGGCTCTTCTGCTGGTCCGGTCTCGCCGCTATGTATCCGGTCGATCAGGGCTTCGGTGTCACCGTTGGCGCTGTCCAGAAAGTGAAGGGCGGAGTCCAATGTCGGTGATCGGGAGAGCTGCCGCAAAAGCTGTGCCATGACGATAATCCGCACGTCGTTGCGGCTGAGCTTGCGCTTAGCTGCCCGCAAACGGTTGACCTGATCCTGCGCTGGCGGCGCGACAGTGCCCCAGAGGTCGCCGTTCCAGCGGTGCATCTCAAGCCGCGCCTGCTTGCGGCAGACGAGGATGATGTCGAGGTCAATCGGCTCCTTGGCCTTCTGTTTGGGCATAGCCACGGACATTTCGGCCTTGATGGGATGGGCGGCAGTGATGCCGAACCCTGCTTGCATCAGCGCCTGCAAGACACAGCGCCAGCCTTCGGAGCGGGAATGGTGATACGTGAAGGCCAGCAATCCGTCGTCTTTCAGGACACGGTGCGTTTCCTCCCAGACCGACGCCAGACGGTCGGCAAACTCATCCCCGTTTGCGTTCTGCACTTCGCGGTCGGAGCGCGTAGTGTCGGTGACGCGGGTGCCGTCCACTCCGAGAATGTGCCGTTGCCAGACATAGAAGAAATCTGCGAGTTGCGAGTAATGCACGTTGTCGAAAAACGGAGGGTCCGTCAGCACCGCATCCACCGAACGGTCCGGCAGGTCGGTTGCGCTGGAATCGCCGCAGGACAGATAAACGCGCGAATCGCGCAAGAAAGCCCGATAGCTTTCGGCCACGGGCGCGCCGATTTTCTCGCTCAGGCCGTAGATCTTCTCGGCCTTGCTGCCTTTGCCGGATGCCAACCGCAGTTCAAACGGCTCGTCGGCGTAGTCGAGCGCTCGCCGGATACGCCCCTCGAACATGGTGGAAAACGAACCGGAGCTTTTCTCGGTGCCCCAGAGGTTGGCTTCAAGCGGCACACGCTCGGGCTTCAGGATGTGGTGCGCGAACATGTGGCGGACCGCGCCCGTACCCTCGCCCTTGTAGGAGGCGAACATGTTGTTGAACTCCAGCGCGCCGGAGAACAGGCAGGTAAACAGGTCACGCAGGACCGGATCAGAGATTTCACGGATGCGGTCCGCAAGGATGGACAAGCACAGAAGTTGGCGTGCGTTGAACATTTCGTGCCAGTGGCGGTAGTTGTAGCCCAACACCTGATTGGTGTTGTAGCCGGGTTCGATGGCGACGACCGGGAAGCCATTTTTCCGCTTTGCCAGCGCGCGCTCAGCCTTCGCGTAAAGTTCTCGGTCCTCGTCCGTGACTGGGTGATATGCCTTCTTCCCGTCCGGCAGCAGGATCAGCTTCGCATACATCCGGTGCGCTGGCGGTTTGCCAGATGCGCGGATCGTCTTGGCAATCGGAAACGTATGTTCGCAACACGGGCATGTCGCTCTTTGCCCTTTTGCGGGGCCAGCGTTGGGATCATAAGGCTTCTTGCAGGAACCGCAATTCGCATCCCGCGCTTCGACATGGACTTCATTCAAGCCGCCGCAGTGCGGGCAGACAGCCTGCGACTGCGGAAACTTCTTCGGATAGGCGTGGCGCGCGAAGATCCGAGAACTGAACAGATCCACGGGCGTTGCGCAGGACGGGCAGTCCGCCGTTTTGACCCAGAAAGTGTAGAGAATCTCGGCCTGCGTTCCGTCCGGCAAGCCCGCGCGATAGTAGCTGCAGAGTTTCTCGGCCACGTCGCGTTCGATGGCGTGGAAGGTCTCGAGGATCGCATTGCGGTCATGGACCGAGAGCGCGCACTTCACGAGGAAGTGTGCCACGGGGTTGATGTCGCGCCCAACCGCCTTCGCACCTAGCTTCACCGTCTCGGCCAGCGTCGTGCCGCTGCCCATGAACGGGTCGAAGACCGTACCGCCGGGGATGCGGACGGGCTTGTAGAACAAGTCGAAGATGTCAGCGCCGGACGGAGCGAAGGCGCCGATGGTCATCGCGCGGAAGACAGTCCCAAGCCGCTGCGCCCACCATTTGTGAATGTGGGTGGTCGGTCGGTTGATCTCCTTGCGCCAGCTTTCCGTCTCAGCCACGTCGCTTAGCGCCTCGAACGGAAAGCCGTCATCCTCCAGCGCACACGGCCCCGCCGATGGAGCCAATGTGCAGTCTTCGCGAACGGGCGTTTCGAAGGGCAGTTCCAGGGTGTCCGCGCGGGCCAGACGCTCCCAAGCGGGGGATGTCGCGCGGCGTGCCGCTGTCCGCCTGCTCATCGCCTGCTCCGCTTAGCCGGGGCCTTGGCCACTGTGAGCGTTATGGCACGCCCCTCGTTTTCATCGAGGAACAGCCGGATGGCGAGTCGCACCGCATACTGCAGCGAAAGCGGCGCCCGCTGCGCCCTGCGACAGCGCGCACAGAGCCTCGAAGTCTTCCGCATCGAGTGAGACGATAAAACGCTTCTGTGAAGCTGCAACGGACATTCAGGCCATTCCATAGGTTTGTCGAGTCGAAGGTTACACAGAATCGCACCAAGATGCACCAAGAGACAGCATAGACTGAATACCCTGTGGAATCAGCCCCCGCTCTGCCTATAATCGCGGTCGTCGACGACCTCATGTCCGAGATGCATTCCGGAGCGCATGCCAGCAGCGCCTCGCCGAGAGGATTCACCATATTGATTCGCCCCCGACTCGCGACCGTCGCGGCCATCGTCGCTTGCACCCTTGCCGTCGCATCCATTGCCTTGGCAGCAGCAAGTCTCGCAAGTGACATGGCGCCGAGTTTCGTGCCTACCGCCGACAGCCGGATCGACGCAGCGCGCGAGCTCGCGATCGTCGCTCGGCGGGCGGCCGTCATCGTGGGAGGCCAACAGGATGGTAGCGTCAGTTCCCGGCGAACGATTGATGAGCTGGCGCGAGCCGATGTTTCAGCCGCACGACTCCTAGCGGCCCAGGCCGGACTCGTTGTCTCAACGAACCCAACCGATGACGAGCTTCATGCACTCGCGGTAGCCGCCGACGACATCGTATCGGCGCGTGAGAAGTCTGAACACGTGGCAAGCCTTGTGTCGTGGCAGCGACGGGTCATGGTTTTCAGCTCCCTGTCGCTCGTTTCACTTGTGTGTGCCATGGCGTTTGGACTCGCGTCCTATGCATTGATCGCAAAGGACCGAATTCGACTTCTCGCCGCAATTCCCGAAACGACGCCGGGCACTAGCCTTCCGGACCGCATGGCCTGGCTTGCCGGTCGCGAGCGGCGAGCCCGCGCCGTGGCCGATACGGTCTGGCGTGAATCCCGGACTCTTGACGAGAAGCTCGCCGAGAGCGACGAGCGGCTTCGCGACCGCGAACGCCTCCTCGTCGAGCAGGGCGAGGAAATTCGCCGTACACGGCACAGTTCGCTCCAGGACCCGATGACGGGACTCTGGCGACTCGAGTTCTTCCGGGCGGAACTCCGCGCGGCCCTCAACCGCTACGAAGCGACAGGCGAGCCCTTCGCGGTTCTCGCGCTCGACCTCGACAGCTTCAAGCGCATCAACGACATCCACGGGCACGAGGGAGGCAACGAGGCGATTCGAGGGGCCGCGCGGCTCATTTCGTCGTCATCGCCTGAATCCGCGATCGTCTGCCGCTCAGGCGGTGACGAGTTCCTCGTCCTGCTGCCGGGAGCCGGCCTCGCGGCGGTTGAGCCGTCGGGCTCCGCAATCGCCTCGGCTGTCGCCGATGCCGTCATTGCGTACAAAATCGAGGGCGAGACGCGGTACATCCCGCTGCGGACGTCGGTCGGAGCCTACACGACCGATTCGTCGTCGCGAGAAGAAGTCCTTGACGGAAGCGACGAAGGGGCCTCGCTCGAGGAAGACCTGGCGATCAAGGCCGCGGTCAATCGCGCCGATGATGCGAGCAAGTACGCGAAGACCTGGGCGCGCGGACGGTGCGTGGTCTGGAGTCCGGAAGTCGAGGAGCGACTCGCGGCACGCCGGATTCCGTTCGAGTGGGATTCGTTTCGCCGCGAGGCGGAAACCGCGTTCTCGATTCTCGACGGACCTGAACTCTCGGCGTTCGAGCGGCATTACGACGCACTGCGAGCGCTCGTTGCCCGCGCTCTCGGCCGCGCGGTCGACGCGGCTGCGGAAATGGATCTCGAGACCGTCACCTCAAAGGAGTCTTTCGAATGAGCACGACCGCTACCCTTGAAGATGGATATACACGGACGCTCGAGGATCTTCGGGCAGGAAGAACACTCGCCGCCGAGAAGCGGGCGCGCGAACTGGTCAGCGCCGGGGACCGGGAGTACGAGGGCCGAGTGAGAATGCTTCTCGGAGAGATCGCGACAATTCGGGGGCAGCTTGCGGATGCGATCGCCCAGTACCGGATTGCCGTCGAGCTTCTCGGTGAACACGGGCGCGCCGGGTCCGCTGCCCGGGCGCTTCGCGGGCTCGCCGGCTGTCTCCAGATATTCGCGACGCCGCGCGAGGCCCTTCGCACGCTCGAGCAGGCACGTACGCTCATTGACGAGATCGACGACCCGGAGATCCGGACTCGCGCGCTACTGGAAACGGCCATTCGCGAGGGTTTCGCCCATCGCTCTGCTGGCAACCGCGATCTTGCGAGTGCTGCATGCAGGGAGGCAACCGACGCCGCCGTTGCCATCCAGTCCTTCGAGAATACGGTGACGGGTCGCATTCGCCGCACCGAGGGCCGTGCACTCGACTCGACGGCCGTGATGGTCGGCTGCTGCCGCCAACTCGTCGGGATGCTGCTTGCCGACGAGCCGTCGAGCCTGAGAAAGGGCGTCGAGACGCTCGAGCTTGCGATCTCGCACTTTCGTCACCATGAACTGCGATATCACGAAGCGCGCGCGACCGATGCACTCGCCAAGGCGCTCATTGAGTCAAATCCCGATCAGGCCGTCGACCGGATGCAACGAGCCCTCGCGATCTACCGGGACATCAACGCCGATTTCCTGTCGAAGCGTGCGACCGAGTGGATCGCGGATCGGGAGGAAGTCGAGCGAAGCGAGGGCGGGCGTCCGATCCCGAAGAGAACCTCGAAGCATCTCCCCCCGGACGCAACCGAATGGGAGGGGATGATTCTCGCTGGCGAGCAATCGATTCGCGTTGCCGAAACGTCGCTTGCGTTCGCCGAGCTCTCGGCTCCTGTTCTCATCACGGGTGAGACCGGCACGGGCAAGGAAGTGGCGGCCCGCGGTATCTATCGTGCGAGCGCGCGCGCGTCGAAGCCGTTCATTGCGGTCAACTGCGCGGCACTTGCCGAAGGACTGATCGAATCTGAACTCTTCGGCCACCGCCGGGGATCGTTTACGGGCGCGATCACGGACAAGAAGGGCCTGTTCGAGGAGGCCAACGGCGGCACGCTCTTTCTCGACGAGATTGGCGACGTGTCGACGGCGATTCAGGCGAAGCTGCTGCGGGCGCTGCAGGAGCGCGAGATTCAGCCTGTCGGATCGGGACGTCCCGTGGCAATCAACGTCCGGCTCATCTGCGCGACGAACCGGAACCTCGAGTCGATGGTCGCCGATGGGAGTTTTCGGGAGGACCTTTACTACCGGATAGCCGCGTGCCGGCTGGAACTGATTCCCCTGCGGGAACGGCCCGAGGAGATTCCGATCCTCGTTCGCCGCTTCGCCACGCAGATCGGTCACGCACAGGGACACGACGGGGCATGGATCACTTCCGATGCCGTGGCGATGCTCGAGCGGCTTCCGTGGCCCGGAAACGTTCGCGCGCTGCGCAGCGCCGTCGAAGTCCTGCTCGGCCGGGCTATCCGCGAGACAGGCCGGCCCGTACTGTCGGTCGACTACGTGCGCGAGTACGCCGAGAAGATGGCCGCGACGACAGGCCGCGCGGCGGCGATCGACGCCGATCTCGCGCGTTGCGGATGGCTCGCAAGCGACTGGGCCATCTCGCAGCTCGGTCGCCCGCTCGATCTCGCGGGCGGGCAGCTCGCCCCGTGGGTTACGTGGAATTCGGGTGTCGAGAGCGCGAAGCTCACGATGCTCGTTCGAGCCCTCATCGAGCACGATGGTTCGATCAAGGGCGCGTCGAAACGTCTCGAAATCCATCACTACTCTCTGACGCGGGCGGCCGAGGCGCTCGGGGTAACGCGCTCGAGCCCGGTGCGGGCCAGCCCGGCAAAGGCGGACGCCGAGGGCGCCGAGCCGCGGCACCCGGATTGCTAGGACCTGGCGCATGAGAAACACGAGAAATCTGCTGCGCCTGGGCCTCGCGACCCTTGCCGGCGCCGGCGTCGTTCTCGCGGCACTGGCGTATCTGGCAGTCGCTTCGTTTCCGGGGATCGACGATCCGGCAGCCCGGAGCCGAATCGAACAGAACCGGACGAGGCTTCGGGCGCTTGCGGCGGCGACCGCCGAACCCGAGCGCTTCGATACCCTGCTTGCGAGCTTCGCGGCGACGTCGTCATCCGGGCCGGAAGACCTGAGACTTGCCGTCTCCGAAATCGAACGACTGCGCGCCGCCGAGCGGGCCGGCAAGGTCAAGACCGGAGAACTCGAAAGCGCCGTTACGGATCTCTCCGCACGGCTCGATGCGCTCGAAACACCCCGGCGTCAACCACTTCCGATGCTCTCGGCAGTTGCCGCGGCTTCTGCCGCACTGCTTCTCGGTTTCACGCTGACGGCCCTGGCGCTTAGACGCTATGCGCGTGAACGGGAAGCCGTGGCGATCATCGTCGATCTCGAGCCCGCCCTGGCTCACTCGGGCCGACTGCCGGACGCCGTACGGCGACGCGTTTACGATGAACGGCTCGCGGCGCTCAGAAGCCGCGAACGTCCGGTGGCCCTTGCGCCGGCCGAGCCGCCTTTGCCCGAAGCGAGCCCACGCGACTGCTCCGGACCCGGCTTCGGACTCATCGAGATTCCGCCGGCACTGCTCGACCTCGAGGACATCGATCGGGCTCTGTAGCCGGTCCGCCCTTCGCGCCGAAATTGCGCCCCCCCCTCGCGCTTTCAGTGCATCGAAGCGTTGAAAGCCGACTCGAGTCTCTGGCACTCCCCGGCAGCCTCCCGCCGCGATCCAATCCATTATCAGGTACTTACGCGCCCACAGGCGACAAGTGAGGCCCGTTCGGGCGCCTCGGCATTTCTGGCACGGCACTCGCCCTATGACGGACACCCGGTCCCGACGTTCTCGGGATACACCTCGTCGTGGAGAGTCGCTCATGTCAACCGTCACAGTCTCGAACCGCACACGCCGGAGCCTCGCGGCACTTGGCCGCGTCGTTCTCGCTTCCCTGCCCGTCCTCGTCTGCATCGGCCTTGCGGTCGTTGCGGTTGCCGCACAACAGGGCGGCGGAACCCCGTCGCAGAAGCCCGTCGACCAGGTCATGACGAGCGGGCGCAACTGGGTCATCACGATCGCCGTTCCGCTCGTCGGCGGGGCGGCACTCGCCTGGAGCGCCCTGAACAGCTCGTGGGGCGACCGCCAGGGCATGTCGAAGATCGCCATGGGGTTCGTTTCGGTCCTGATCGGCCTGATGGCCGTCTCGATCGTCAACCTCGCGATCGGCTGGGTCAGCTAGTCCGATGTCCGAGCGCCTGCTCGTCATTCCGGTTCCGAGAAACCTCTCGGCCGAGTTCGTAATCGGCGGCGTGCCGCTGCGCGACTTCGTCACGTTCGGGATGGTGCCGGTCGGACTGGGATCGATCATCCGGGTGCTCGGCATCGACATCGGCGTTCCCTTTCCCGGTTTCCGCTGGATCTACCTCTCGAACTTCATCCTGTGGGTCCTGGCGCCGATCGGCTTCGTCATCCTCAAGCGATGGCGGAAACGAAACCCGGACGTCGAGCTGATGGATGCCGTGAAGCAGGCAACGACCTCGGCGCGGCTCTCGGGCTCGGCGCGCGATCCGGAAACCGTGCCCTATCTCGTTGAACCGCCACTCGCGCTCGCGATGCGGGAACCTGCGCGGGGCGAGTGGCATCGCCCGGGCTCGGAGGCCGTCACGTGAACCTTCACCTTCCCTTCCTCTCGTCGGGTCAGGCGACGTCGCGCACGCTTCGGCGCGAATGGCGATCGTCGCTTGCCCGCCGACTTGACTGGCTCGACATCCTCGACAGCACGATTCCGCTCGTCGACGGTCGGGTCGCGGTCGGACTCGAACTCTACCCTTTTGCCGCGGACGCGCTCACGGCCGGGCAGCGCAACAGCGCCTACCTTGCGGTCCGCGACGCCTTCGCGCGATTGCCAGAGCAGACGCACGTCCAGCTCTTCCATCGCAACTGGTACGCAACACCCGAAGACGTCCGATGCGAAATGCGCGAGAGACCGTCGTCGGGAAATCCGGAGATTGACGAGATCGTAGGCCGACGCCAGGCCTTTCTCGAAGGGCTTGCCTCAGGGGGCTTTCTCTACGAGCCCCGGTCCTACCTTTTTGTGACGTTTTCCCCGTCTGCGACCTGGAAGCTCGATGCGGCCGAGCGCGCCGGCAAGCGCGGCAAACGCCGGCTCTCGACAGGAGTTGCGGGCACCCGCCGCATTGTCCGGCGCTTTGCCGAGGAGCACGCACGAATGCTCGAGGACGTCGGTTTGAGGCTCGAATCGGTCGAGACGTCGCTTCGCTCAGCCGGGCTTCAGTCCCGAAGGCTCGGAGACGAGGAACTCGCGGGCCTGCTGCACTCGGAGCTCAACCCGCGCGACCGCGCATCGGGCATACGCAGGTCGATTGACCGGCGTGTGCTCACCGAGCCGTTCAACGCGAGCTACTACCTCGAGAACCCCTGGGCTCGTCCACCGTCGCTTCGCGAGCAGCTGGTCGGATCGGACGTCATCCGCAAGCACGACCGAATCGAAGTCGACGGCATCAGGACACGTTCTCTCTATCTGAAGACGCTGCCCGAGCACGCCGTGCCCGGAATGATCGAGTCCGTCACCTCGGGCCTGCACTTCGAATACTCACTTGCCTTAAACATCCGTGTCACGTCTCGCGCCGAGGAACTCGCGCGCCTTCGCGACCGCAAGAAGATGCACGACTCGATGAAATCGGCGTGGATCCACAACATCAAGCTCGACACGGCCGAAAGCGAGATCGCCGGAGCGCAGATCGATTCGCTCATCTACGACACGATCGAGGGGCGGGACCGTCCACTCTCGGCCGGACTCGTCGTCACCTTCGAGGGCCGATCCGATTCGGAGCTTGCCTCACGGACGTCGACCGTCATCGACCGAATCCGGGGAATGCACTCGGCCGAGGCGCTTCACGACCGGTACCGTTCGATCGAGACGTGGATATCGGGTCTTCCGGCCCACGGACATTCGGACGAGCGGCTTCGCGAGACGACGCTCACGTGCGCGGCGGCGCTTGCGCCGGTCTTCGGGCGTTACCGGGGAACGTCGTCCTGGCCAGTGCGGCGCGACTCATCGGGATGGCCGCTCATATGCGCGCCGAACGACCGCGGAGAACTCGTCACGATCGATCCGGCCGAAACGCGGACCCGACATTGCGCCATCTGGGGCGCGACGAACTCCGGCAAATCCGTCTTCGCGCTTCAGATGATGCTTCGCCATGCACGGCATCCAGGCGCGAGAACCTATGTGATCGACGCGACGGGTACGCCCTACGAAACCGAGGACGGCATTGGCGAGAGTGCCGGCAGCTACGAGCGGATGGCGAAGATCGCCCGAGGGGAGTTCGTCGCCGTCGGTCCCGACATGCCGTGCTTCAACCCGTTCGCGATGCGAATGCATCCGGATGAGCTCGGGGATTCGAGAACCGACTCGGACGGGGTTCCGCTCTTCGCCTATATCCACACGCTCGCATTCCTCAAGGCCCTGCTCGTCGACGAGACCCGCCCCGCGGTCGACAAGGCGACCGAGGCCGTGCTTTTTGAAGTCCTCAAGAACCTGATGCGTGCGCGCCCGGACCCAGACGACCCGCCCTTCATGGATCGCTTCTTGAAGGAATTGCACGCGGCCTCGCTTCGAAACGATCGCGCGCGGGACTGCTTCGAGGCACTGAGGCTCTACGGACCCGGCACACCATTCGGCGACTTCCTCTCGCGCAAGGATCGCCGTTTCAATTCCCGGAGCCCATTCGTCATCTTCGATCTCTCGCGCCTCAAGGAGTTCGGCCGCGACGCGGGCGCGATGCTCGTGCTCGTCGTCAACTGGATCGAGACCGAGATGCAGCGCGCGGCGCACCGGGACGCGAGAAAGCTGATCGTTGCCGACGAGCTCCACGACTACGTTCGCGGCCCGATGGGCGAGACGATGGTCCGATTCGCGAAGACGCTCAGGAAACGAAACGGCACGCTCGTCTATATCTCGCAGGATCTTGCCGACCTCACGTCGTGGACAGCCGGCCAGGCCCTCATCTCCAACACCGGCACGAAGATCATCCTCGGCCTCGAGGACCGGGTGGATACCTACCGCGAGCAGTACAAGCTGACGGAAGCCGACTGCGACCTGATCGATTCCTTGGGCGGTCGCGGTGGGGGCGGCGAAGTCACGGCGACCCGTGCCGCGTTCGTCAAGTGTGGCAACAAGCGAACGCGACTGACGCTGCCGCTCGAGCCCGTCGAGTACTACATCACGACATCGGACCCGAAGGACGTCTCGCTGATGCGGGCCTGTCAGGATGCCATCGGTCGGCCGGGTCGGGATCTTACTTACCTGCGCTTTTTCGATCTCGTCGCCTCCCGTTATCCGCCCGGATGGACCTCCGCAAACGATGTCGAAGGCGAATGCGCGCGACTGCGCGCAAGTACCGCGACCCGCACAAGGAGAACCGAATAATGAACTCACCACGCAGACGACCCTCTCAATCGCGACGGGGGAGCAAGGCCGCGCCCGATCCAGCGCGACGCAGGCGCGCGGCCGCGATCGCGGCCGCCGTCATCATCACCCTGTGCGCCGTAGACCGCGCCGCAGCCCAGTTCGGCATCGGTGAAGCCGGCATCCTGCTTCGCATCCTCACGCAGAACGTCGAGATCAACGCGAAGCTCGCGACGAACAACAAGATCACGCGCGACTACTGGAACTGGCACGAGAACGACCTGGCGGCCGGGTATCGCAGGGTGCTTCCGGAGATTGACCGACGCGTCACACGCATCTTCCGGGACCGCGAAATCGGCTACGTCGAGCAGGAACTTCGGCGCATCGAGGCGATGACGCGCGAGGGTCGAATATCACAGCAGAACCGGGATGACTACGAGCTTGCGTTCTCGAAGATCCCGGACACACCCGACGCGCTCGCCCAGCTTGCAGTCGACGAGAACGTCGTTCACCTGATGACGAAGGCTGGCCAGATCCAGAAGAAGCTCGACGAATACCGCCGCGAATACGAACGGCTCGCCGCCGAGCAACAGGTTTCGCCCCATCGCGCCGACCAGATCGCCAAGCAACAGGACCTGCTTCGCGTGAAGATTGACGTCTGCCGCGCACAGATGGAGACCATCACGGCGACGAACGACGCGATGCAAACAGCGATGGCCAACAAGTTCGTCAAGGACGAGAAGGCCGCACAGCTCGAGGTGGCCTCACAGCTGCGACTCTGGTGCCGGAGCGCAAAGCCTCCGTGGATGAGCGACGCCGCCCAGGTACCGGTCGAACAGTAACGATGTAACGCCGCATTCCGGGTGAGTGCACATCATGAAACGCATCCTCCTCGCTTCTCTTCTCCTTCTCGTTTTCGCGATGCCCGCGGCTGCCGTCGCGCAGGACCCGTTCGGCGACCAGCTTGCGGAGAACGCCGCAGCCGACGAGCCGCCAGGGCAGACGGGAGACGAAGGGCACACGCTTCAGATCCTGGAGAACGCCGACGATCTGATACGGGGCGGGGCTGAGCTCGCGCGCCGAATCCAGCAGCTCTCGCTGATCCTGTGCGCGATGATGATTGGCCTCGGAGTGGTCATGGCGAATCTCGGCAGTTTCACGGGACGCGACATCCGGCCGGTCGCCATCGCCGCCTACGGGCTCGGCGGCGCGATCGGCATTCTCGTCTACCCGCAGCTGATGGACTTCACGAAGGAGATCTGCGACTCGACGGCCTACTTCATCGACACGTTCCAGTTCCGCATCCAGCAGGACGGGGCCGTGTCGTCGGCCGTCGCGGTCTTCGAGGAGATGGAGGCCTCAATCGGCGCCGCATTCGAAAAGGCCGAGTTCTGGACCCTTCTCACGTCGTCGTTCTCGGCACTCCTGATGTACCTCGCGTGGTTTCTGATGATCCTCTTCTACGAGGGGTACCGCTTCATTTGGCAGGTGGGTTGGATCGCCCTGCTCGTGACCGGGCCGTTTGCGATGGCCGCGGCGGCAACGGGCACGCAGGCGGGAACAAGGATCGCCCGAGGCTGGGTGATGTCGGTTCTGAACCTCGCCGTCTGGCCAATCGCCATCTCGATCCTGTTCGCCCTGCTACGCCTGGGACTTGGCAACTTCGGCGCCGACCCCGGTTCGATCGGCCTCAAACAGGCGCTCGTCGCCTTCATCGTCGCGTTCATGATTCCGGTCGTGCTCGGACTCACGAAGACGTTTCTACACGGCGGAGGCCTCGACACGAATATCGCGGCATTCGCGAACCAGATGTCGACGATCGCGACCCTTGGCGCGCTGAAGGTAGCAGGAACGGCGATGTCGCACGTTCCAGTCGTCGGCGGCGCCTTCGGGCGCATCGCCTCCGGCGCCGGAGAGATGATGTCGGCGCAGGACCGTCAGGAACGGGACGCCACGGTCTCGGCGGATCGCAGCGCTCGCGCGAGTCAGGTCGCCGGTAACCACGACAAACGTCAGGTCTCGCCAATGCCGTCAGGCGCCGAGCCGGACCGCGCCGTCGAGCGTACGCCGCGAGAGGGTTCGACACCTCCTGGTATGCAATCGAGCAACGGCTCCGTCGTGACGTCACCCGGTGTGCTCGCGCGCCTCGGTGACGCAGGAAAGGAAACGGCGCTTGCTACCGGCCGAACCGCCTGGTCCGGTGCCAAGGTCATTGCCAACATGGCGAGCGTCGCCAATGAAAACCAGATGAGGGAAATGGGATACGCCCGCGCGCCCCACCGAGTCGAGACTCCACCGCCAAGACCGAAACCCCGGCCTTCGGGTCCGCCTCGGGATTCCTCGTCCATTGAATCTGGCCCTCCCGCAAGCGGAGGATTCGCACCGGGGCCATCGTCACCCCCAGCAGGCGGCCACGGCCCGTCCGGCTCCGGGGCCGGATCGCATGGCGGTCCGAAGCCAAGAGACGGCGGGCCGTCGCCAGGCGGAGTAACGACTCCGGGGCCGGGAGTGGGACCGACCGATGGCCACTGGACCACCATGGGACGAGGCGGGGGCGAGTCCGGCCCCGAGACTTACGGAGCACCTCAAGGTCCTGGCGACAACGGGACATCCGCCGGAGCCGGCCAGAGTCTGACGAGCGGCGTCAGAACGCCGACACTTGATGAAATGGGCATGGGACCGGCCTTTGGTCAACGCGGGTCCGCGCCCCCGGCCGGGCGCGACCAGCACACACGCCACGCAGCCGGTTCGCGTTCCTCGCCTCCGGCTGACAACTCGCGAGGCGGCCGTCATGACTACTCGGTCCTTTACGAGGAACCCGGCGGGCCGCCCGGAAACGTCACGGTAGAGCGTCGCGGCCAGTCGGCCATCACCCCAATTGGAGAACGGGAGTTCCGAATCGAGCAGGCCTCTCGCGACTCGTCACCCGACCTGGCCGATCACCGATCCGGGCAGACGCCACGCTCAGGCGCTGCTTCACCGTCCACAGTCAGCAGTACGGGCCGTCACGTCGTCGTCGAGCGCGACACGCCGCCGACCGACCGTCACGTCATCGAGGACTACTCGGGTTCGCAAGACGTCGCTCCAACCGAGCGCGTCATCATCGAGGAGGAGACGTCGTCGGGCAGCTACTCCGAACCCGATGGCGTCGTCTTCTCGGAGCCCGACCGGGATCATTCGGCTGGTCCGTCGGCACCGGACCGAACACCGGATCGAACCGGAGGCGGGCGATCGCGTGAGGACGTCGTCGAGCGCCTGATGACGACGGCGCGCACGAAGGCGCGGCGGTCGGACAACGCGTCGGACCGGGTCCGCACCGGCGGACTGCCGGATTCCGCGTACCACTCCTGAAAGGTGAGAAATGGCCAAGCTGTACGACACGGGTGGACGCATCCTCTGGAGCTCGCGCGAGCCAGGCGTTTCCGGCACGCTCGCCAACGCATCGCTTAACGGAGCGGATCTTTCCCGGCTTCGACTCTCGGACGTCGCAATCGAAGGGCAGCTTCTCTCCTACCTCAAACTCGACGGCGCCGTCTTCTCGAACGTCCGGTTTCACAAGGTGGACCTACACTCGGCGAGTCTTGTCGATGTCCGCTTCATCGACTGCCAGCTCAACGACGTCAACCTTCAGCGTGCCGACATGACGCGAAGCGTGATGACAACTCCAGCCGAAAGAATCGCGATAGAGCGCTCGATCTTTCACGGAACGGAGCTCTCTCTTGCCGATCTCTCGGGCCTTCACATCCGGGATACGACGATGCACCACGCCGATCTGAGCGGCACGGATTTCTCGCGGACGCTTCTCGAGCGCTGTGATCTCGCCGAAGCCGAGATGTATCAGGTCGAAACGACCGACGAGACCGGCGAATCTGTTCGCGTTGCGACGAACCTCGCGGGCACGCGCCTCAATCGCGTCAATCTTGATGGCATCTGGGCCTACGCACCGACGCTCGACGGGATCGACGTGATAGACGTCTCGCTTTGCGGAGCGACCATTCTCGGCGCGGACTTTCCGCTGCCCGGCCAAGGCTCCGTCGGCCGTCGCGGAGAGCTCGAGGGTGCCATCATTGGCACCGTGGTAGGGCCCTGGCCGATCGGGGCGACTTCGGGCGCCTTCGATCGCGAGACAGCCAGAGCCGCCGAGCGGAGCATGCGGGCGATGCGTCGCGGCGTCTCGGCACTGCTTCGGTCCTCATCACCGGAGATTGCATCGAGCATTGCGACCGTCGGTCGCGAGGTTCTCGACCGCTACGCGATCGAAGCCGGCGAGTGTCTGAGGCATAACCGGATGCCTCCGTCCCCTCGTCGGTACGCGGAGGAACTCATCGCGCCAAACAGACGAGTCGTTGGTTGTGAACTAAGCGAGGACGCCATCGACTCGCTCGAGCATCTCAGAGAGCGCGTTGCCGGCTCCGGTCACACAGCTTCAGTACTTGGCGTGCCTGCCAACCGACGATGCGTCCCACCGCCAAGCCTCGGACTCTAACAGCCGGAACCCATCGCACGTCTCCTTCCCCGACGTGACTTCCAGCGGGCATCGCGCCACTCGCGCAGCACTCGCTCACCCCTTCCTGATCGCCCGGCCCGTGGCGGTGATGCTCCACAACCCGGCCTCGCTCTCTTCAACGAGGTGCCACTCCTTGAGCAGCCTGCAGGTTCGCTCGATCTCGCCATCCGACAGACCCGTACGCTGCTCGAGCGCTCGACTCGAAAGACTCAAGCACGCTGAGCCCGACGGGTCGACGAGCGTGCCGAGAATGCGGTTTCGTATGGATCGGGAAGCGACTACATCGGGGTCCGACGCCGGGAGTAGTCTCTCGACCAAGGCAATCCCGCCGGGCAGTATTCTCCAAAGCTCAGGAGTGTTCCCGGTCGTCGCGAGACCTCGCGATTCGAACTCGCGGACCAGGCGGCGGCCGAGCGCCGGATCGACAATCGTCAGTCGTGCCGCTTCCTCAAGCCTCGTGCCCGAGGATCCCGAAGCCCAGGCACGATAGAAGCAAACGAGCGCGCGTTCGATCTCGTCCATCATGGTCGCAATACTGAGCGAATGGCAAGAAAGCCTGCAAGCGGCGGTCTTCCGGCGCAACCGGTGGCCGCGTGCGACACGTACGATCGCGCGGCGCGAGCCACGCGATCTCACTTACAGGCGTTCGAACCCGGCGAGTCGCTCGCACCACACTGCCCTTCCACCCTCGCGAGAAGTCACTCTCGATTCGCCTGGTCGGTCCGTTCACCGACCATCACGCCGCATTCGACTTCAACTCCGACGCCGAGCGCTCCCTGAAGCCCGGAACCCAGCCTGAGATCGAGAACACCACGACACGAAAGACACTGCCACCGTTCGATGGCAACGCAGATCGTGCCGCGTTTCCAGCACGCGCAGACTGCCAACCCCACTTCCAGTTCGTTCATCGTAGCCGCCCCCTTTGAAACAACTTCTCGAAACCGCGGACAGCATGTTCATCCGCAGGCGCATCAAATCTGGGACAACGCTCGAGAACCTTGGACGAATGATGACCGGACCCGGAACGGTTGAGAGATTTTCTCGACAGCGGCTGTCACAATCTACTTCGTCAGGCGGATTATTTAGTTGGGAACGGAACCGACGGCCCGATGGCCGTGGGCCCGGAAGGACCATCCGGTCCACATCAGTCAACAGGAGGAGAACGACGAAATGATCCCGAACAGAAACGATGCCGACGTCGGCGTGATCAGGCACCGGCGACGTCCCCAGCTTTCCGGCTGGACATCGCGCGCTCCGTAATCCTCGGCCCAGGGAGGCTCAATGAAAGCTACCCCATCCACTACGAGTAAAGACCCGTTCTCGGAAGAGGTACTCCTTCACCTGCGATCTCGGTTGATTCGATCAGCCGCTTATCGCCTCAACCGGGGTCGGAAGTGTTCCGACCCGTTCGACCACGCGCAGGATGTGACTTCGGACGCGATCGTGCGCTATCTGACAACCTATGAACCGACGCGGGGGGTTCCACCGGTCAACTACGCACACCTGCTGCTTGGCTGGGAAGTTCGTAACCACGTCGGCTACTTCGATAACGGTCAGGATCGTTGGCGACCTGGAACATGTTCAATTGTTCCGGCGCATGAGGCGTTCACCGACCGAATTAATGATGATACTCGCGCCGAGCTCCCCGAGCCACGCGATGATCTTCGAGCGACCGAGGCGCGACTGGAGCTGCTTGAGCTCATGTCGCATCTGACTCCGTCTCAGGCTCAAATATTCTGTCTTCGGGTCGACGCAGCGTCGTTTCACAAGATTGCGGCGATTCAGGGAAAGAACTACGAAGCAGTGAGACGCGACTACTATCGCGCCACTCAGATGCTCAGGGAACTTCGCAAGCGGAGGTGAGCTCCCGAAAACAAGATAGTCCTGGCCTTCGGGCCTATTCGAATGAATCGGCGTCCCCGGTCCGGACAACAATCCGTTCCGGGGACGCCCAATTGATGGTGATGAGTTCGAAAGGGAACGCCAATCCAGCAACGAATGGAGAGAATCCACAATGGCACAAACATGTACGGCGCCGGATCGTTGGGCCAAGACCCCGGGATCAGACGCAAGCGATACCGAAGTCGACCTTTTCCTCGAGCACGTCCTCGCGTGCCCGTTTCACCGAGCGCAGGTCGAGCGCGATCACAGAAGGCTCGACGCCCTGATAACCGAAGTTCGCGAGTCGCGTCACGGCGCACACCCACCATCCAGCACCGGGACGCGCAGGAGCGGACAACGTCAGTCGACATCAGGATCTCGAGCACGTCACTTTGAGAGTGACCAAGCCACCGGCATAGACGATCGTAGCGGGTCCGTAGGGTCACGTCCCGGGCTACCCGCAATGTCGGCACGAGCGACGTGACAGAGCCAGCAATCAGTTCGCCGTGCGGCGCAAGGCCCCATCTCAAGTCATCGAACTTGCGCCGCACGGCCCCTTACCGCTTTCCATCCCATATGGCTTGATGCCAGATCACTCGGGTCGGGTCCACGATTCTCCACCGCGACTCTCGCCGCTTCTTACCTCGAATGTGTGTCTGCTCGTCGATTCCCGGACGACATGCCGACAAGACACTGCCACCCGGCCATCACACCCGCAACATGATTCGATTCGTGGCGATCCTGACAGCGGCTACGCGTGGAGGAGCCCAGCGGCAATACTAGGCTTGGCCAATTCCGTGTCCGCGCGACGCACCGAGTTCGCGCCCAATGGAAACAGTCGCCGCGTTCGCGGCCGTTACTGCAAACTGCGCAGCGCGCTCGACGGCCTGCCTCACAAGGATGAGTTTCGGCAGCGACCTTGCAATCGGGTTGTCGTGGCCTACGGCGGCCTTGTGACCCGAAATCTCCCGATTCTCCGCCTCAATACCGCGAAGCACGCCGGCAACATGAACGGCGATGCGTGCGCGATCCGAATCCCGATGGGACGAGAATTCCTCGAGATCTCCTTCGGCCAATCGCTCGTTGCGACGTCCGTTTTCAAGGCGCGCGACGAGCGAGCGACCGTAGACCGGCACGGCCGAGACAAGCGCCTCTCTCGCGCGTTCGACGCGATCGCGGGCGAGTCCGTAGCCGATCTGATGAGCGAAGTCCCGGCGCTCCGGGCTCCATTCGCCAAAGACGTCGTAGTCCTCCCGCGACCAGACACGCTGCGGGTCACGCCAGCCATCGAGCACTGCCGCGCGCCTGGCGAAATAGGCCTTCTCGTGATGTCCGACGAAGGTCGGCCGCTCGCTTGTGCCTACGCTTCGGACCTCGCGCTCGAGTCGCGAAGCAAGTCCCCGTGCTTCGGCGTAGTCGTACACCGCGTCGAGCACGACCGACGACCTCGTGCGCGGTCGCTCCAGCGCCTCCCTCAACGCGTCGAGCGAACCCTCCTCTTCGAGTAGACGACCCGTGGCGCGTGCGTAGACTCCGAAGGCATCCATGAGCGACTCGAACGGCGCCTCGCGGTTTCGCCACGCTCGTGCGGCCCGGTCGTATGCGTCGCGCGCCATCGCGAACTCGAGGCGCACCCCGTCCGGGCAGGCGACATGCGAATTCGACCGGCTGCGATCAGCCTCGAGGCGCGCCCTGACCTGGTCGGGCAGCACGGCGTAGACGCACAGTTTCTCGTCGAGTGCACCGAGATCGGGCGCGCAAGCGGATGCGATCTCGCGTCCCGCGGACGAGTCGCCCCAGCCTTCGTGCAGCAGTTCCCTTACCGAGAAGTAATACTCGCCCCGCACGGTGTCCCAGCCGACCCGCACCTCGTTGTCGTACCCGAAGAATGGGCGCGTCGGATTGCGTGAGCCGGGCGCGAGCCGATACTCAGTGTTCCCCTCCTCGGACTGGCCCGTATCGAGAACGCCCGCCGCTTCCTCGGCGGCGGAGATCCCGAGCGATTCAAGCCGATCCGCGCGAAGCCGTTCACCGTGCGTCTCGAGCAACCGAAGCTCGTCGGCCCTCTGCCCCCGATAGTCCTCTCCGTAGTCCGAGGTGAATTCGACGCCGTCATAGCCGCCCGCGACCAGTCTCACGAGTTCCTCATAAGTCGCCGCCGAGACTGAAGCCGAGCCTGATGAGACCGTCGGCCTTTCGCCGGCAGCACCATCACCGTCGCGGTACGTGTCGAGAAAGAACCGACGGGACTGAGGGTTCCAGCCGGCGACATGTCGGAAGGTGACTCCATCCACCGTGCGGGCCTCGGACCAGTACCGGGCCGGCTCGTCGATCCGATCGACCTGGAAATGGTAGCCGGAATCACCGGGTCCGTGTTCTCTCATTTACCCATCCCCCTCTCCCACGAATCACCACGCCCTTGCCTTCCCTTGCACTTCGGATGGCCGGTCCTGACACGCAACCGCCATCCGACTGCGACGCCCCGCGCTTACGGAACGACTTCCGCGGCCCGCTCACGCAGCTGATAGCCGCGCTCGATTTCGACTCCCTTGACGACCCCCAGCAGACACGCGATGGCAAGGGCCAGCGCGAGACCGACGGCGCACAACAAGACGGTCGGGGTGTTTGGCGAGCGTCGATCGACGCGACCAGCGGTCAGCAGGTCTTCGACGGCCGCATCCGTGCGGCGTTCGGCTCTCTCGGCGCGACACGCGGCCGCCGATGCCCGGGCAACAGCCCGGTGCAGCTCCGCCGTATGGGCGACTGTCGCCCTCTCGAGATTCGCCGTCGCTTCTCTTGCCTCTTCGATGAGCGCAACGAGCGCCCCGGCCGTGGCGCTGACTTCTTCGGCGAACTCTGCAATCGACTCGTTGATGTCGGGCATGACGGCTCGGACCTCCCTAAAAGAGCTTGAGTTGAATCGACTCGTCGCCGCGCTGGCGCTCGGCATCCCGATCGGCGCGTCCCGCCCGAGCCTGGCGCGCTGCCGCCTCCGCCGCCTCGCGCGCCTGGCGCAGGGTTTCGAGAGACGCGGAATCGACGACGCGCGCGGCCGCCGCGGGAGCCTCCCGCACTTCTGCGGTAGCGGCTTCGTGTTCGGACGCTACGTCGGTCGCGACGCGCTCCGCGACTTCGAGTGCGCTCGAGCGATCGACGTCGACGATGTGGGACACCGCGTCGCGAAGCCGCTCGGGATCGGGAAGCCAGGGCCGCTCGATCGGTACCGGATCATCGTAGAAGCCGTGGGCATCGGGCCTGACCGGTGCGCCGATTCGTATCTCGATTTCGACCTCCGGACACTCGGCGCCCGGTGACGTGGTCTCATCGCCGTCTGACTCGACTGCGCCCGCGGCCGCAGCGGCGACGGCCTGCTCGTCGCTTCGCCCGATTCCGAGCGCCTCGTCGATCTCTCTCGCTCGCGCCTCGAGGCGTTCGAGCTCTTCGGCGCCGTCAAACGGTCGCGCGAGCATCTCCGCAATCCGTGCTTCCTCTCGCCTCAGGACAGCCAGCGTCCCTTCCTGTTCGGCGATCATCGGCGCGATCGACCGGAGCCGGTACCAGATCGAACCGATCGTACCGGTGTCGGTATCCGTCAGGTTGGCCTCGTAGCTCGACTGCCGGCCCGCCACTTCGTGACCGACCAGCAGTATCCGGTTGCCGAAAGCCGAGCTTTCGACGTCGACGTCAAAGGGGCCAACCCGCCCGACCGTCTCGAACGCTCCCGTTGCGATTGCGGCCGCGCGTGCACGCAACGCCTTGCCCGCTTCGGCACGGTCGGAGTGCCGCTCGCCGAGCACTTCCATTTCGAATCGCTCGCCGGCAAGGACGCCTTCGGCGGCCGCGGCGTCCATTCGCGTGCGCTCGAGTCGCGCCTCGGCAGACGCGATGCGGCCAGGCAGTTCTTCGCGCCGGCGCGAGACTGCCGCGCGATCGTCGTACCAGGCCAGGCGGAGACGTTCGAGCCGGCCGCGGTTCGAGTCGACTTCGATCTTCTCTCGAAGCAGCGGATTGCCGTGCGCGACGGCCTGAAACTCGGCTGCCGAAAGCGGCCGCCCCGATACGTCTTCGACCGAGCGCTGGCCGTCCTCGCGGCCGACGACCTGACGGATCATCGCCGCCTTGCGGCCGACCATTTCCCACATATAGGAGTCGAA
Organism: Blastocatellia bacterium; assembly: GCA_021463145.1. Taxonomy (GTDB): domain Bacteria; phylum Acidobacteriota; class Blastocatellia; order UBA7656; family JADIYM01; genus JADIYM01. The sequence continues at coordinate 88,821 of JAJTWZ010000009.1, forward strand.
GCCGGCGCGGCCTTCGTCACCGACCGCGACGTAGCGGAACTCCCAGAACTCCCGGCAGAGGTTTCCCTGCCTTTCGACCCGTCCGTTGCGCTGTTCGATGTCGGCGGGAAGCCACGGCACGTCGAGCTGATGAATCGCGACCATCCGGCGCTGGACGTTCGCACCGGCACCGAGCTTCTGGCTCGACCCGACAAGGACGCGAACCCGACCCGCGTTGACGTCTTCGAAGAGCCGTCGCTTTTCGTCCTGCTTTGCGAAGTCGTGGATGAAGGCGATCTCGCTTGAGGGGACGCCGCGCTTGGTGAGTTCTCGCGCGAGTTCGTCATAGACGGTGAAGGCCCGGTCATCGCCCGGCGTGCCGAGATCCGAAAAGACGATCTGTGTCGCGCGGGCTTGCTCGGTCGCCTCCCAGACGTGGTGAATCACCTCCGCCGCGGCACTGATCTTTCCGCTCCGAAACGCCTGCGCTTCCGGAAACAGCAGCCTCGCGTCCAGCGAGAGTTTTCGCGCCTCGGTCGTGATCTTGAGCATGTTGTCGATCGACGGATCGACGCGGTCGCTGCGCAGCCGGTCGACCCGCTGCTCGAGCCACTCGAGAGCCGCCTTCTGCAGCCCGTTCTGGGGACACAGAACCGCGACGGGAAGGTTTCCGGCGCGAGGCGGTACCGGGAGCTCGAGATCGTCCGCCGTGCGGACATCGGCGAACCGGCGAAACGACGTCCGCAGCTCCGGGACGTTGCGAAACGCCGCAAAGCGCGTCTTTACCGTGAATCGACCGAGAGAGTCGGTCTCCCATCCCGTGACCGGATCCGAGTAGAGCGCGACCCATGCGTCGAAGTGCCCGAGTCCACGGCGCCTCAGCTCGGCGCGGGCAAGAAATCGCTCGAGCGTGAACCCCTCGGCGATCGTGTTCGTTATCGGCGTGCCCGTGGCGAAGACGATGCCCTTCCCCTCGCCGCGAAGCGACTCGATGTACCCGCACTTGAGGTACATGTCCTCGGCGCGCTTCGACTCCGAGTCCGAGAGCCCCGCGACGCGCTGGAGCTTCGTCTGGTAGGCGAGATTCTTGAAGGCGTGCGACTCGTCGACGAACAGGCTGTCGACGCCGAGTTCCTCGAAGGTCATCGTCTCGTCGCGCTTCACGTGCAGCAGTCGCTCGAGACGCGCCTCGAGGCGCTTCATCGCCGCCTGAATCTTCTTCTGTGGCCCACGATCTCCTTCGGATAGCGACCAGAGCGCGAGCTCGAGATCGGCGATCTGCGCCGAGACGAATTCCTGTTGCGCCTCGGGGCGCATCGGAATCATCGTGAACGAGGAGTGCGAGACGACGATGGCGTCAGGCGTCGACGTCGCGATGCGGGCGAGAAAGCGCGCGCGGTTGGCCGCCGCGAAGTCGGTGTCGGACTGGACCAGAACGTCGGCTCCGGGAATGATCGAACGGAATTCGTCTGCGAACTGGCCGACGAGGTGATTCGGCACGACGAACATCGGCTTTCGTGCAAGGCCCGTGCGACGAAGTTCCATCGCGCCGACGACCATTTCGGCCGTCTTGCCGGCGCCAACGACGTGTGACAGCAGCGTCGACTGGCCCGACGCGATGCGCCGGATCGCCGCGTATTGATGCGGCCTGAGCGCCATCGGGCCTCCCTCGCTCCACTCCGCCGCGAGGCCGGCAATCTCGAACGGCGAACCGTCGAATTGCCTGAGCCGGACGCGGTTGAACCGGTCGTTGAAGATCCGTTCGATCTCGCTGGCCCGGTCAGTGTTTTCGAGCAGCCATTCGACGAATCGCGACTTGATGCGGTCCTGTTTGGCGCGAGCCGCTTCGGTCTCGGCGAAGTTGATCGCGCGGCGACCGCCGCCGATGTCGTCCCACGCGGTCGGAACCCGGAAGTTGAGCGCCTGTCCGATGAGATCGACCGCGGAGAATCGCCCGGTTCCGTACTCCTTCGTGTTGCGGACACCGTAGGCGTGCGTCTCCTGGTGGACGACCCACTCGGCGGTCGGCGCAATGTAGCGCGCCGTCGCGCGGCATTCGCTTATGGCGAGGATGAACTCCTCGACGTACGCTTCGGGAATCCACCCCGCGCCGATGCGGACGCCGATGTCGGCAATCGAGATTCTCGCCGGCTGGACGGTCTCGAGCGCCGTGACGTTCGCCGCCATCGTCTCGTCAAGCGACGACGCGAGGCGCGCAGTCTCGAGCTTTGCGACGACGTCGCCCGACAGGTACGCGTCGCGGTCGATCCATCTACCGTCTGAAGGGTCGCGAAAGGCTAGTCCCTCACGCGCAAGCGTCGCTTCGACCGTTGGCACGTCGGCGCCGACAAGCGCCGCGATGCGCTCTACAGCGACATCGCCGCTTTCGGCGAGCGAGACCCGAAGCGCGTCCCGGACCGAGTCCATGCGCACGACAGCCCGCGGCCGCGCGACGACGCGGCGGGAGAATACGGCCGCACGTTCGATGCGCCCCGACGCGGAGTCGCGTCGCTCGAGCGCAATGAGAACCGGATAGTCCGGATCGTCGCCAAACGCCCGTCGGTTGCGCACGTGCCCGAAGGCTTCCCACGATTCGCGAAACGCAGCGTACCGGCGGCCGAGCTCGTCGCGCATCGCGTCGAGCTCCGGGCCATCGTCGCGAGTGCGTTCGGCCTCGAGCAGATCCCGCAGCGCGTCGCGCACGAGCAGGGCGTCGCGCACCCGGCGGACCGTCTCCCGGGAAGCGGTTACGGAAGCGAGTTCCCGTTCCGCGAGCGCGAACAGCTCGAGGCCCGACGATGTCTCACGGACGACATAACCGCCCTGCCTCGTCCAGCGCGAGACGCTCGCGTCAGCGATCGCAAGGGTCTCGCGCCTCGGATCGTCGGGAAACGGCGGACGGGTACTTCGAGTAGGATCGGAGCGTGGCTGGGCGAGTCCCGACTGGGCGACGCGAAGCGCGTCCTCGAGATCCCGTCCGTCCGGCGCTAGCGCTGCCCGGGCGCGGTGCAGCGTGTCCTCGGCAATCCGGCCGAGCATCATCTCGGGACGCGCCTCGTACCACTCGTTGATGGCCAGGCGAGTACCTGTCTCGGACCTGGCCGCCATATGACTCTCAATCCAGGGGCCGGCGTGCCGGGCGGTGAGACCCGGCGCCCGGCGCTCGAAGAAGAGAACGTCGGTTGTGACCTCGGTACCGGCGGATCTGGCGAAGGCCGACGACGGGAGCCGCACGGCGCCAAGGAAGTCGAGCTCGTCGCCGAGCCGGTGACGAAATGGCTTCGCCGTCGCCGCATCGAGCGTCCCGGCCGAGGAGATGAAAGCAACGAGGCCTCCCTCCCTGACCTTTCGAGCCGCCGCGGCGAAGAAGTAGTTGTGAATCCGTAGGCCCGTACGCTCGGAGTAGTCGCGGTTCGTCGCCGGGTCGAAGACCCTGTAATCTCCGAACGGGACGTTCGAGATCGCCAGATCGAAATAGCCGTCCGGAAGCCTGGACTTCTCGAATGGCGAGGCGATCACGCGGACACGAGGGTCGGGGTAGAGCAGGTCTGCAATGTGCGCCGTGGTCGGGTCGATCTCGACGGCGACAAATGTCGACCGATTGCGGATTTCGTCGGGACACGTTCCGATGAAGTTGCCGGTGCCGCACGAGGGTTCGAGAACCCGTCCACCGCGAAAGCCCATTGAGCGGACGGCCTCCCACGTCCAGGCGGCTACCGCAGGATGCGTGTAGTGCGCGTTGAGCGTCGTGGACGCCGCCGCGGCGTAGGCTGCGGAGTCCGTGCCACCAAGCAGCACTTCGATCCGCTCCCGACGCTCGGCCCACTTCGCCCGCTCGTCCCAGGCGACCGTGTGCGGCAGGAACACCTGCGGGAACTGTCCCCAGCCCGAGAACCGGGCAAGTTCCACCCACTCGTCGGGTGTGGCCGGCCTGTCATCACGACTGATCGTGGCGACGAGCTCGAGCGCGCGGACGTTGGCGTCGCGTTTTGTGGCCCGACCGGACTCTTCGAGCCACCCTGTATGGTCGGAATCGATCCGGAAACCATCAAAGGCCTCCGCTCGATCGACTACTCTACGCCCGGCTCCGGTTCGAGCAGGATGTAGCGCTCCCGCACCATCTCCCACGCGATCACGTTCGCCTGGCCCGGCGAGTGTCCCGCCTTCTGGAGTTCCTCCTCGATCGCCATCATGTCGAGCATCGTCTGCTCTCGCGCCGCCGCCGCCGCCGATTCGAGTTCGCCCGTTGCCTCGAGCGTCGCCGTCATCTGGGGCAGCCACCGGCGCCAATGCTCGATCGCCATCCGACCGTACCGGCCGAGCCGGATCTCCGCTGCTTCGTCGACCTTCGTTTCCATCGCCGGCCTCCTTTCCAGATTCCCCGTTATCACTACTGTCGTTATACGATGCATCGGGGACGGGGTTCAATCCCTTTTTCTCGTCCGTCATCGCGGGCCACCCGCGGACCTCGAGGCGAGCGTCACGGCTTCGGCCTGATTCGAGTTCGCCGAGGCCGTCGAGTTCTGCACCCGCACGCGGTACTTGTAGCGCTTCGAGGCCCGAAGGCCCGTGTCGGTCCAGGTCCTCGCCCCCGCGGGAAGCGTTGCGACCGTCACCCACGATGAAGTCGAGCCCTGGTAGCGTTGCACCCGATAGCCCGTTTCGACCTCGCTCTGGTCGGTCCAGTCCAGGCGAATCGAGGACGACGAGAGCGCCGTCGCCGTGAGGTTGTCGGGCGCGAGGATCTCGACGATCGTCACGGGCTTTGACGCCGACCCTTCCGACGTCGTCACCGCCAGGGTCCGGCTCGTGAGAGCCGCGCTTGCGGCAACCGCAAAGGTCACACGCAGAACCGTCGACGAACTGCCGGAAAGCACCGTCACCGGACCGACCCCGGAGCCCGAGACGGTCACGGCCGCCGCGTTTCCGATCATGAGGTTCGTACCCGTAACCTCGAGCGTCGCCGTGACGCCGCGTTCGGCGCGGTTCGGCGAGATTGACTCGATTCGGGGCGGCCCTGGCGGGGGCGGATAGATGAAGAGCAGCCCGTCTTCGTCGTCTGGCCCAATTGCCGCTCCTCGAGCCGCGTTTGACGACAGGAACGCCCCGTACATCGTCGCCTCGCGCACCGAGCTGTGACCGAGGCCGAGCGCGTGACCGAGCTCGTGCGTCAGGATGTAACGCAGCCAGGTCGGGTTCTGGTACAGGTCGCAGTACCCGTCGTTTAAGACCACGTCGCCCTCGGTCCCGCGCCGGAAGCTCACACCGTTGACCGTGATCGTCTGGCCTGACGTCGACCCCGAGAAACCGCCGATCGCGATGATCGACGAGCAACCGGAGCCCGCGATCTGGTTCGTCGCGTCCACCGACACGCGGTTGACCTGGTCGCGCCTGTAGCCGCGTCCCGTCTGGTCGATCCCGGCGTACCGGTAGCGGAAACGCGACCCGTGCCCGCTCCACGCCGTGAGGGCGTCGGAGACCGCCGCACCGAGATCGACCGGCGACGAGAACTCGTCCGGGTTTGCCGTAAACGGGATGTCGCCGCCAGAGTCCGGTTCGAACCACCGGATCGGAATCCCGTTCGGCCCGATGGCGAAATGGGACTGGCGGCGGCCTCCGAACTGGCGAAACCGGTCGGGTATCTGGCTTGCCCCTACCGCCTCCCGCTTCCCGCCCCCGACACGAGCCGCGCAGGCACGCCGCATCTCTTCGAGCGAAACCTCGTCCGCGATGACCTGGTCATCGAGCCTGATCTCGAGGGCGTCCGACCTCTGGCGTGAGGCGACCCACACATCGTTGTCGTCCCGAAACAGGTCCCACTTGCCGAGGTACATCCCGGCAACCGTCCACGAACCGCGTCCGCTCGGTGCGAGAAAGACGATGGCCAGGCGACCGGTTTCGAACTCGGCGGAGCCCGCGATCCATTGCCTCTCGCCGGCCACCTCGCCTCCGACGATTTCAATGGCGAGCGGCCCGGATTCGAGCGGGCCGGCAAGTGGTTCGAGTACTTCGAACTCGATCCACGTGGTGATCTCCCCGTCGACTTGGCGGGACTCGATACGGTCGCACCGAACGACGCCGATGGCGCCGGCTTCCGAGATCTGGACGTCGAGCGGCTGTTTGACGACAGTCGAGGCCGCGGCGAGCGCCGGTGCGGCCAAGATCGTGAGAAGGAGTGCGGCAAATCGGACGATTGTCACGGTGAGTCTCCTGTGGGGGTTGTGGTGTCCGCACGCCTGGCGCCGCGACCTCCCCCCCTCGGGGCGGTGGTCGAGCCCCTGGCGACCCGTGCCCCGGTTCCTTAAAGGCCGCGGTGCCTGACGTGCGGACTCGGGCTCGCCCCAGTGCACGAGGCGTGCCATGTCCATTTGTGCGTGCCCGGTCCACGAGTCCTGCCATTCAACCCGCTGTGATAACTGCACTTCGCGCACTTGACGGCAGGCGCCGGGTCCGTTTGCGAATCTGGCGCACACGACCGCGCTTCGCGCCGAAAGCGCGAGGGGGGGGCGCAATTTCGGCGCAAAGCAGCGTGCTTCGCGCCCAGCGCCCGTCCGCCCTACGACGCGCCTAACCGCTTGCGCGATGTTGGTTTAGACGGCACTCCCGTTCGCCGATGACTCTGGCACGACGTTCGCCTTGTCTGATCGCCAGGCGGGTGACCGCCGCCGAAGCACTGGAGTCGCCACCATGAAGCTGACCGACACGATCGAACGCGCCAACTACCTCACCGTCCTCGCGGCCGAGCGCGAACAGAAGGTGTGGTGGCGCGCGATTGCCGTCGTCCTGCTCTTCACGCAGATGGCCGCGATTGCAGGTGGCCTCTTCACCTTCACCCTCATCAACCGGCCGTGGTTCGTTCATGCCGGGCCGGGCATCCTGTCGGACGAACCGACGCAGGAGGAGCGAATCTACGTCGCCTGGGAGGCCGCGCGCGGCCTCCTCTCGGTCACGAGTTCGACGGTTACCGCCGATCTCGAAACAACGCGATCGTGGATGACCACTCGCGGAGTCGAGGAGTTGGACCGCGCGCTGGCCGAGTTTGAGCGCACTCAGGGGGTGAGTTACGAACAGTCGATCGCGAGCCGCGGGACGGCCACCGATTTCGACTCCTTCGAGACACGCGTCGAAGAGCCGACCTCCGGTACCTCTCCAAAAAGCTATCCGGTCGTCATTTCGGGAACGCGTACGACCCTGACGGGCCGCTCCGCTCCGAGCGAAGGAGAGCCCTTCACGGTCCGTGTCTGGCTCGTGCGCGTCACCGAGTCACCGACGAACCCGATCGGTCTTCTCGCCGACAAGTTCGAGCGGCTCGACGGGTCGGCCTTCTCCGATACTCGACTCGGCCCGATCAAGCGCGAGCAGCCGACCGAGCCTGCCGCTCCCGACTTCGGCGCGGCGGCGAAGAAGGTGACCCCGTGAAGAGTGCCGCCGTCATCCTCGCTCTTGCGCTCGCACCGTCTCCGGCGTTCGCCCAGCAGGGGCTTCTCGGCGGCGATTCCCCCGAGCCGCGACGCACAAAGCCGGCGTCAAAGTCTGCGCCACGACGCGTCGCGGCAAAGCCGAGAGCGGAAACAAAGCCGTCGCGCGGTGGCCGTGCTGACGTGCGGGCCTCGGACGTCGTCCTTGCGCCGACCGACGTCGAGCTCGGCCGCGACGAAATCTTCACCATCAAGACGAGACTTGGTCTCAATACCCTCATCGAGCTGCCCGAAGCCCCGGAGGCGGTGTGGTTCTCGGACAACGATCGGTGGCGACTCGACCTCAACGCCCTTCAGCTCGGTCTCGCTCCAGGCAAAGGCGATTCGAAGGACGTCGAGCTCGTCGACTGGTCGAAGGTCCGCGAGACGCTCTACGTTCGCGTCAAGTCGGGCTTCACCTACAAGTTCGTGCTCGTCGTCACGGAAGCTCCCGCCCATTCCGTCATCAGGGTGCGTGAGCGCGTCGAGCCTCCGAAGGTCGACCTCGAAGCTGAAGCGCGGCGAGAGCGTGAACGAATCGAGCACGAAACGCGTGAGCGCGAAGAGCGTGACCGTAGGTCGCGCATCGAGACGGCGGCCGCAGCCGCACTTCGAGCGCCCCGCTCGGCGAAGCTCGCCCGCGCACGCGACCTCGAGGCCCGGCTTGGCCCGGGCTCATCGACCGATGGCCGGATGTTTGTCGCCCTCGAGTTGCGCAATCGATCGAAGAAGCCGCTTCCCTTCGCGATTTCAGCCGCTGGCGCGACCGTGCGCGGTGACGCGGCGCCGCTTTTCGCCCGCGAGACACGCGTCGTCGTCCTCGACCTGCCAGCAGGCACCGCAGCTGTGCGCATCGACTGCGAGCGCGCAAAACCCCTCGACCTTTCCACAGGAGTAACGAAGCCATGACCACGATGCCCATCGCCGTGCCCGACCGTCTGCCACGCGCTCTTGCAACCACTCGCGAGCCGGCCGAAGCCGCGGCCCGCCGCGCCACCCTTCGCGCCGAGGAAATCGAGCTTCGTCTTGCCGAGATCGAACTCGACTCTCTTCTTCGCCGGGAATCGGCCGTCGCCGTGCCCTACGAACTCCTTCTCGCAATCGGGCTCGCCCTCGCAGCGCTCGTCTTCGCGACATCGACGATTGCGCGCGTCGCACTCGTTCTCGCAATCGTCGCGGCGGGGGCGGCCGCCGTCATGTCGCATCGACGCGCCCGTACCGCGTAGGTCGGTCGCCCACGTCGTGCAACCGACGGTCGAGCGAGCGATCTCGACTGCAATCGCAACACAACGGAGAACACCACATGACCGAACAGCCGACGACACCCGCATCCGAGTATGACGAGCTGCTCACTCTCGCGTCCGAGGACGACGCAAGCGTCCTCTCGGAGGACGACGATTCGCCCTGGCCCGACGAACCTCCGCGTGCCGCAGCGACGTCGCGCCGAAGTCGCGATGATCTCTCGAGCGTCTACGATCGCAGCGACGCGGCGGCTCCGGAAGGTCGCGATACGTTTTGGACAAAGTGGGACGTCGATGCCGAGGAACGCAAGATCCGCGCGGGTCGCGTGGGAGTCGCGGCCGTCGTCGGACTCGTCGTCGTGTTCGGCATGCTCAGCGCCGCACAGGGCCGCTCGGGCGTCGCCGCCGATACGGCGACGGCTCCAACAGCCCTCCCCGAAGCCGCACGAAAGACGCCCGTCGTTGGACAGGAGCTGCGGCGTCCGCCTGCCCGTTTCGATACGTCGGGCCTTTCGGCCGTTGAGGACGAACCGGAGGCACTTCCTTCACCGCCCGCCGACTATGCGCCGGAGCCAGCACCCGAGCCGGTCCAGCTCGTCGCCGCGCCTCGAGCGACGGCTCCGAACTCGTGGCGAACGGGCCTTCAGCTCCAGGTGCCCGACGAAGTCGGCGACGATCCCGACGACGACGCTGCGCTCGGCATAACTCTGCCAGAAGGCACGGAGATTCCGGCCGTTCTTGCAGGATCGATATCGGCTCCGGACGCGGGTCTCCAGCCAGATCTGGCGCGCGTCAAGGCTGTGCTCTCAGAGCCGTTCCTGATCGACGGCGTCGAGATCTTCCCGGCCGGAACCGTGATGCTCGGCCGGTGCGAGCAGACGACCGACAAGCGCGTCCATCTCAGGTTCCACCGCGCGATCCTGCCCGACGAGCGGGCCGTCGCGATCGACGCCATCGCGCTCGACGCGGATCTGACGGCCGGTCTTGTCGCGGACAAGATCGAGAAGTACCGAAAGCGCAATCTCTTCTCGCGCATCGGCCGCGGCGTCATCGACACGACGGCAAGTATCGCGACCGGCGGCCGAAGCGCCGGCTCTGAAGTTGGCTCGGGAGCCATTGGCGGCGCCGCC
>JAJTWZ010000090.1 GCA_021463145.1 Blastocatellia bacterium
GACCGCTCCGCGGTCGCGAACCCACCGGCGCGCGGACCCACCAGAGCGCGAGCCACCGGCGCGCGGACCCACCAGAGCGCGAGCCACCGGCGCGCGGACCCACCTGCGCGCGGAGCCACCTGCGCGCGGACCCACCAGCGCGCGGACCGACCTCCGCACGAGCCACGTGCGCGTAGCCGCCGTATCCTCGCATCGGGTCACTCCACGCGATCTGGCCAATCAACGCAACGTCGCCTGCTCGATTCGCCTCGAGAATCTCTCGGGCCAGGAGAGCGCGTCATTTCGCGGCACGATCCTGTCTCCGGACACGAACGGGTGGACCGTTTTCGGCTGCGGCGCCGGTGACGGACGTCCACTGCGCGGCGGGGAATCCGTCGTCGAGGACCGGACGTTGGAATGCTTCGCCTACACCCCATCTTCGGGCGAGATAGACGATGTTGACGTCCGGACGCTCGATACGGCCTGGCAGGCAAGTGCCGTTACCTTCACCGATGGTGAAACGATCGCATTGGCCACCGGACCGTAGCCGGCGAAGGGATCCTTTCGCTTCTACTTGACGCGCTCGGTGCCGCGTTGGGATTCTGCTCGCGCGAGTTCACGGCACGCTGTCCGTCTCAGGGCCAACCTCGCAGGCCTGCAGCGAGCCCGGTGACCGGCTTCCAGACCAACGCGGAGATGCACATCAATGATAGACACACCCGAAATCGTCCGGACGTCGGATCAGCTGACGGCCTACATCCACATCACGATTCCACGACACGAGATCTCAACGGTGATGGGGCCGGGGATCAGCGAGTTGATGACTACGGTCGGTGCGCAGGGCATTGCAGTGACGGGACCGTGGTTCACCCATCACCTGACGATAGATCCCGAAGTATTCGACTTCGAGATCTCGGTGCCCGTTTCGGCGCCCGTCACACCTGACGGTCGCGTGGAGGGCGGCGTCTTGCCTGCAGCGCTGGTCGCACGCACGGTCTATCGGGGTGGATACGAGGGATTGGGCCCGGCCTGGGAGGAGTTCGACGCGTGGGTCATCTCCAAGGGGTATCGGCGAGCCTGCGACCTCTGGGAGGTCTATGTCGCTGGACCTGAAACAGGATCCGACGAGTCCGGATGGCAGACTCAGCTGAACCGCCCGCTCATTGTCAACGACTGATCGGCTGGAGCCGCCTGGTCGAGAAGATTGCCCGATGCGCTTGCCGAGCCTGGAATCCAGGAACCGTCCTGCGACCGTAGCCAGAACGTTCATCCAGCCGGCACGCTACGGCGCGTGCGAGAAATCGGTCGCCACGGGAAGTCGCGGGGCCCTATTCTCTGACGGCGGGCGGGCAGGCAGGTTCTTTCTGACTGTCCGGATCTTTTTCGAAGGTTGGAGGAACGATGACCGACAAGTATTTCTCGAGCGACGTGCCGAGCCAGGCAAGAGCAAACAAGGATTTCCGCAGGGTGCTGTTCACTACGGAACGATCGCAACTCGTGCTGATGACGATTCAACCCGGAGACGAGATCGGCGAGGAAGTCCATCACGACATCGACCAGATACTCGTCTTCGTGGATGGCGTCGGAGAAGCGGTCTTCGACGGCGACAGAAGCCCGGTTGGACCCGGAAGTGTCGTCGTCGTGCCGGGAGGGACTCGACATAACTTCATCGCAGGTAAGGACGCCGCTCTCAAACTCTACACCGTGTATTCACCGCCCGAGCACGCGCCAGGCACGGTACACGCCACGAAGCGCGAAGCCGACGAGGCCGAGCACGACCATCACCACTGAGTCTTTCGGGAGTACTGGCGCCTCTCGCGGGAATATTCCAGCCAACGGGCGCAATTTCAATTGCTGTCATGATCTTCAAGAGCCCAAACGACATTCCTTCGAGCGAGATCACTCCCGAGTCGACGTATCTGAATCGCCGGACGTTTATACGGACCGCCGTAATGGCCGGCTCCGTGATCGCGTCCGGCGCGATTTACCGTGGACTCACCCAACCGGCGCCCGCGCAACTGGCCGCCGATCAGGGGCCGGCTGCGACGATGCTCGAGGGACCCGAAGGCGAGAGCGTCACGACGTTCGAAGACATCACGAACTACAACAACTTCTACGAGTTCTCGACGGACAAGCGAGGCGTGGCGGACAAGGCGAGGGGTTTCGTCGCCGAGCCGTGGACGGTTGCGGTCACCGGCCTCTGCGCAAAGCCAACCACGTTCGACCTCGATGGGCTGGCCCGGCTCGCGACCCCCGAGGATCGTGTTTACCGGATGCGTTGCGTCGAGCGCTGGTCGATGGTCATACCCTGGCTCGGAGTGCCTCTTGCTGCCGTGCTGTCGGCGGTGGAGCCGTTGTCGAGCGCGAAGTACGTTGCATTCACGACGCTGTACGACCCGTCCCGAATGCCGAACCAGAAGACCTCGATTCTCGGCTGGCCGTACGTCGAGGGGCTCAGGCTGGATGAAGCGATGCATCCGCTGACGATACTGTCGACTGGACTCTACGGCCGGCCGTTGTTGCCGCAGAACGGCGCGCCTTTGCGACTCGTCGTGCCGTGGAAGTACGGCTTCAAGGGAATCAAGTCGATCGTGAAGATCGAACTCGTCGCCGGCGAGCCACCGACTACCTGGAACCGTGAGGCGCCTGACGAGTACGGCTTCTATGCGAACGTGAACCCGAAGGTGGATCATCCGCGCTGGTCCCAGGCCAGCGAGCGGCGGATTGGAGAATTCGGGCAGCGAGATACGCTTCCGTTCAACGGCTACGCCGAGCAGGTTGCCGGGCTCTATTCCGGTATGGACCTGCGCCGGAGTTTCTGATGCCACTCAAGAAACTCTCGAAATCCGGCGTGGAGTTCAGCAAGCGAGTGGTGGTCGTCAACTGCCTCGTGCCGCTGGCAATGCTCGCGTTCGACGCTGCTCGCGGTGGTCTCGGCGCCAATCCACTCGAGTTCATCACGCACGTCACCGGGATGCTGGCACTGGTCTTCATCACTCTGTCGCTCGCCGTGACGCCCGTTCGCAGACTTTCGGGAATGCAATGGCTGGCGGTGCACAGACGGACGCTCGGACTGTTCGGATTTGGCTACGCCGTCCTTCATCTCTTCGCGTACGTTTGGTTCGACAAGAGTTTCGCTGGTGCGGCCATCGTCGATGACATTGCGAAAAGGCCGTTCATCGCAATCGGAATGGCCACGGTGGCAATCCTGGCGCCGTTGGCCCTGACGTCGACGAACGGGATGATCAAGCGGCTCGGCGGGAAGAAATGGCGACTGCTGCACCGGCTTGCATACGTTGCCGGCATCGGTGGCGTCGTGCACTACTTCATGCTGGTAAAGGCCGACACTCGCCTGCCGATCGCATTCGGCATCGTCGTGGGCGCACTGCTGGCGTTCAGGTTCGCCGACGCGTACGTGACTCCGAGGATCGATGCCCTTCGGAGGTCGCGCGTGGCGCCGGAATGAGCATTGGCATTCAAGCCCTGATACCCTCGAGCAGGTACAGTTCCGATAACGCGCGCAGATAGCTGTAGGCGTATATCGATCCGTCGGCGGACATCAGGACCAGCCGAGGCCAGGGCCTCACGCCCGTCATGTCCGCAGGTCGAGTCTCGACGATCTTCTCTCGCCGCCCGGTGGATGGATCCAGCTTCACGATTTCGACCGGAAACTGTTTGGAAAGGCGCAGGTAAAGATGCTTGCCGTCGTCGGCCCACCTGATCGGGATTTCGCCCACGTTGAGCCCCCGGATCGGACTTGCCGCGCCGCCGCCGATTGGCATGAGGGTCCAGGTGAACGTTTCCTCGTCGACGACCGTGAGCGCCGAGCCGTCAGGCGTGAGGAGCGCCCCGTAGTGTCCCTCGGCCGTAATTGGGGTGGGAGGCTGCTCCGAATCGAGGTCCATTATGTAGGTTCGGAGCCGTTTGCCGGGTTCGCTGGCCAGGAGCAATACTCGACGTCCGTCCGGAAACCACTTCGCCGAGAAAATCTGATCGAATCCCGATCTGAGTAGCGTCCTTGTGTCGCCCGCGCCGGTTGGAAGAACAGCCAGGCTGGGGGGCGTCGTGGGTTGTATCGCGAGAGCCCACTTCCCGTCCGGAGAGAGCCCGGTCGCGTTGCCTTCTCCGAGGCGCACCGCCGGCGACCCGTCGGTCTTTCGAAGGTAAACCGAATAGTTAGTTCCGCCGCCGTGATTCACCTCCGAGAAGAGCAGCATCGAGCCGTCCTGCGAGATGTCCGACGCCGTAGATCCGTCGAGCCACGAAAGATCTCGTTCGCGTGCCTCGCCGGGCCGGTGGACCAGGATCTCGCTTCGCACCGTCTCGCGCGAAACGAGCACTCGTCCGTCGCTGGCAATGTCGTGCAGATAGAGTGAACCGGCAACAGAAGAAACGAGGCGGGCCGGGTTGCCGGGCGATGCTGCCCAAAGCGACCTGTTCGCACCCGTGCGCGCTCCGGAGAACCAGATCTCATTTCCTTCGGGCGCCCAGGCGATCCCACCCAGACTCGTCCAGGCTCCGGATACTTCGCTCACCTTTCCACCGAGGTCGGCCACCATCACGGATCCTCGATCGTCGTTCGCAACCGGATGCGAAAGGAACGCGATCCTCTTTCCGTCGGGCGAAAAGCGCGGCGCAGCCATTGCAGAATCCGACTCGTAGATCACCGTTCCGATAGGAAACTCGAGCCGATTCTTTCCGTCGATGTTTCGAACCACAGCGAGTTCTTCGGTGCCCGGCTTCCAGTCGGCGCCCTGAACTTCTTCGGCGACCGCGCGCGGCGCCCCTCCGGTAAGCGCGACACGACCGAGCGTGCCCTTCTGCAGCACCGCCATTTCGCCAGAATTCGCAACCGCTAGAATCGCGGTGTCTTTCAGGTTCATCGGTCGCGATTCGGGGCTGCCTGGGCGGACGAGATAGACTTCGCTCGGCTCTCCGTCCCACGCGGCAGAATACAGAATCGTCTGGCCGTCGGACGAGAACCTTGCGGACTGCAGCGCTCCACGGCGGAACGTTAGCTGGTTGAACGCGGAAACCGATGGAACGGCTGCCGGCCAAAGCCAGCGACCGGCGAGGACACCGCCCGCCAGAAGCGCGACCGCCACCAACATCGTCACGGCGGTTCGAACGACGCGTTTCCTGGCTTCCGGCGAAAAGATTCCACGGCGGGCGCCAGTCCTGAAACCCGACGAACGGTACGAGCCCGAGCTGAGCGTTAGCGCCTCCAGGTCGAATGCCAGATCGGCCGCGGACTGGAAGCGCGAGTCAGCCTGCTTTTCGAGACAATGGTGGAGGACGCGGTCGACGCCAGGCGGCAGCGACCCCACGAAACTCGATGGCTCGAGCGGTTCGTCCTTCAGGATCGAGTTCATCACTTCGACAGCCGAGTCGCCGCGGAATGCCTGGACACCGGTCAACATCTCGTAAAGCACGGTGCCGAAGCTGAAAAGATCGCTGCGATGATCGACGGCAGAACCGCGCACCTGTTCCGGCGACATGTAACCGACCGTACCCATCACGACGCCGGGATTCGTCGGAGCCCGAAGCGTGGCGACCGAGCTGTCGTTTGCCGGAAAAGCGACCTCGCCCGTTACCTTCGCAAGACCGAAATCGAGAATCTTCAGCCGTCCGTCCCGCGTCAGGAAGATGTTCTCTGGCTTTACGTCCCGATGGATGATGCCCTTTTCGTGGGCGGCGGCCAGACCGCGCGCCATCTGCACGCCGAGATCCAGCGCCTTGCGGGGCGCGAGTGGGCCGGCCTTGAGTTTTGCTCGCAGCGTCTCGCCCTCGAGCAGTTCGGTGACGACGTAGGGACTGCCCTCGTGCGAGCCGAAGTCGTAAATTGAAACTATGTTGGGATGATTGAGCGCGCCAGTGGCCCGCGCTTCCTGCTCGAATCGGGCCAACCGGTCGTCGCTCGCCGCGTAGTGCCCTGGAAGGATCTTGATTGCGACGTCGCGGCTCAGTCGTGAATCCCGTGCACGGAAGACTTCGCCCATCCCACCGGCCCCGATCTTCGCGAGGATTTCATACGGGCCGATCAGCGTGTTGAGTTCGAGGTTCATCGCAATACTTGCCTTCCTCGAGATTCACTTTGCGTTCCGAGTGGCATCCCGCGCCGCCGGCACGGGACTATGAACGATCTACGCACGAAAAGGATTCAGAGAATGCAGTCCGGAAGTCCGTTTCACAGAATAGTTTGCATTGTATTTACAATTGACCTGGAAACGGGAGGGCAAATGACGAAACCGCTGACCGGCCGCGAATCAAACCGCGTCGCCGAGCATCTGCCGCCGAATCTTTG
Organism: Blastocatellia bacterium; assembly: GCA_021463145.1. Classification (GTDB taxonomy): domain Bacteria; phylum Acidobacteriota; class Blastocatellia; order UBA7656; family JADIYM01; genus JADIYM01. The sequence goes on from JAJTWZ010000090.1 coordinate 6,284, forward strand.
AGTCTTCGACGAGGTCTTCGGCCATTTGCTGCAGGTCCACCGTGATCACGGCTCTGAACAGTGAAGTAAGGACACCTGGGGCGAGCCGCTCGAGCCACATGTAGAAGTGATCCGGAATCTCCACGAAAATCTGGCGGTCGCCGTTCGCCACGCCCTGCAGGAACCGGCTCGCAACCTGTTCCGCGGTCTGGAGCTGAAACGACCGGCGGCTGATTTCTTCGAAGAGGTCCTCTGCGACGAGTCCGGTTCGCGTCATGTTCGGGTGAATTATCGACAACTGCACGTTCGAATCCGCCGGCAGTTCGCGCCGGACCGCAAGCACAAAGTTGTTCAATCCGCCTTTCGTGCCCGTGTACACGCTGTGCATCGGACTGTGAACGTACGAACTGAGCGATCCTGTATAGGCGATCACGCCGCCACCCTGATCCAGCAGGACCGGCAGCAGCGCCTTCGTCAGCAGAACCTGCATCTGGAAGTTGACCGAAATGAGGCGCTCGATGTCGCGATCGGTCATCGAGAGGAACGGCGCAGCCCAGATGATGCCTGCATTGCTGAAGCACACATCGATCCGGCCAAGCACGTCGGTCGCGATGCGGACCATTTCCTCCGGCGCGCCCGGAGTCGCGAGGTCGAGCTCGAGCGTCTCGACGTCGGGCAGCGACTCTCGAAGGGCCGCGAGCGCTTCGGCGTCCATGTCGACCGCCAGGACACGCGCCCCGCACAGGTCGAGCAGGTCGACGAGGCACAGGCCGATGCCGCTTGCGCCGCCAGTGACGACCACCCCCTTGCCTTCGAAGAAGCCGGCAACGTCGCGCCGTCGAGACCGCTTGATCAGGGCATAAGCTGCAGCGCCCGCAGCGCCGGCGAGTACGAGTTTTCCGAGTTTCTTCACGATTGGGTCCGCCGTAGAAAGGGTGACTGACGTGCGCCAGCATACAGCAGGCCGGAACCTGAGGGGGAGAGCCTGACGAGCCAGCCGCGCTCACGCGACTGCAGTGGCTGGCCACTCGGCAAGTAGCCCGGACGTGAACGGTGCGATCGCTAGGCCGGTTAGGCGGGTTGTTCCGGACGGACGCCGGTGCCCTTGCAGCGCCGGCAGACCATCTCGAAGTCGTGCACCCAGTAGCGGCCTTCGCCGTCGCAGTATTCGCAGGATGGATCGTCATCCAGCGCGGCCGAGCTTTCGCCGGACGCTTTGGTGCGGCCACCCGATCGAAGCAGCTCGATCTCGCGAAGGGCCTCGTTGCGTTCCATCGTGACGGAGTCGAGCCGGGCCGAAAGGGCCGCAATCTCGTTCCTGAGTTCGTCCATCTTGTTTCGATCTTTGTCGTCCGTCATCACTGCACGCGTAGCACTCGAGTTCATGGAACGATATCCGAACTATGGAGAATGATGAAGCGCGCACGGACGGCGGTCTGAGACCGCGCGGGGGACCCCGGAACGCCAACTCGACCGCGGCAGTCTACTCGACTTGCCGACCTCGTGTGAAGAAAAGATTCCCGTCACTGACCTCGTCCCACGAAAGCGCCAATCTGCACGGCCGCAAATCCGGCCAGAAACGAAAGCGCAACATAAATCGACGCCAGAAACCACGAGCCGGCGCCGGCGAGGCGGTTCGTTTCGTACTCGAGAGCCGAAAAGGTGGTGAACGCCCCGAGGAACCCGGTAGCGAGCGCGAGTCTCAGATCGGGGCCGATGGCTCCGCGCTCGAGCGCCAATGCCATCACCAGGCCGATCCCGAACGAGCCCAGGACGTTGACCAGAAATGTCGCGAGAGGGAATGGCGCGGTCCACCACCGGTCGATGACCGCCGACATTCCGTAGCGGGCAAGTGCTCCCGCCATCCCGCTGACACCCACCAGCAGGACGTTCTTCAGCACACGCAACTACTCATTCGCCGGGCTCGACTTTGGCCGAACGCACGATTTCAACGGAACACTGTGCGTGCTGTGCCACCGACATCGAGACCGATCCGAGCAGGAATCGTTCCAGCCCCCGGTAGCCATGCGACCCGACGACGATGAGATCGGCGCCCCAGGCTTCCGCCGTCTCCGGGATGACCACCTTGGGGGATCCCCCGATGATCTCCGTTTCGACGGCAACGTTGTCGCCGTGTGCCGCCAGTACCATGGCCTTGGCCTCGTCGACCGCCTTGCCGGCACGCTCGCGCGATGCGCGCTCGATCTCGTCGTAGTAGCCGTCGGGAAGGATCCACGTTTCCGGCACAACCGACAACGGTAGTTCGACGACGGATACGATCTTTACCTCGGTTCGCTCGCGAAGCGGACGATTGGCCAGGGATCTGGCCGCCTCGCGGCCGCACTCGGAACCATCTGTTGCAAGCAGTATTCGCATACGACCTCCTTTTGGCCCACCGTATCGCTGCCTGACGATGGGATCAGTGACCTCGGTCACGCGCGTGTGCTCCACCTCCGGGATGCTGAGCAACAGGGGCGCGGAGAATCTCTCGCGCCCCTGTCGTCTCTACCGCGTGTAGGTCATCGTGGCCTCACCGCCGTCAGTATTGACGACGCGAATCGCCACAGGAACGCCTTTGGGAAAGCGCGCCTTGAGGGTTCCACCCTTCTTTAGCGTCAGCGAAGAGGAGTCTTTCATCTTCACGCTCGGCCAGGGGCTGGCGTCGGATGCGATGAACACGGTCACACCTGCCTTGAAGTTGGCGCCGAGGATGCGGATTCGAAATGGCGAACTCGGTACCTTCGAAATCGAAGTTATCACCGGCGGGTCGATGACGGCGTTTGACGCGGTATCCGTGTTGTTGGCCGTGGACGGATCAGGAGTCGATGACGACACGAACGCCGTGTTCGTGATGGTAAGCGAGGGAGGACCGACTACCTCGACGATCATCGTGATGGTAGCGGTAGCGTCGTCGGCGATCGTGCCTATGTTCGCGGAAATCGCACCAACGCCGCCGGGAGTAGGCGTCGTCAGCGTGCCCTGAGTTGTCGCCGCGGAGGTGAAGACCGTGCCCGAGGGAACCGATCCGAGGAACTGAACGTCCGCGGCGGGCAACGGCCCGGAATTGCCGATCGTGATCGTGTAGACGATGTTGGCGCCCGGCGTGACCGGATTCGGTGCGCCGACGATGTCGACGGAGAGGTCAGCCGAGGTAGCGGCGGACGTGCACGCCGAGAACTCGGACGTGTCTCCCTCCGAATCCGTAGCCGTTGCGGTAATTGCCTGAGTCGAGGTAACGGTTGCGGTCAGGGTAGCGCTGGAAGTAACCGTGCCGAGTGCGTCCGTCGTGACCGTCGAGAAGCCGAGGAATGTATCGCCCTCGCCGTTGCCGGTCGTGTCGCAGGAGGCGCTCGAATAGAAGTCGACTCGATACGTCGAGGATGGCTCGGAGTTGAGCGTGAAGGCGATCGTTGTAGACCCTCCGACGCTCGATGCCGAGGTCAGGATCGGGAAGTTCTGCAGGTCGTTTGCGCCAGTATCCGCGTCGGTCAGATCGTTTGCGGTGACGCCGTCGCCGGTCAGGTCGATTCCGAGGTTACCGTTGGACGCGATCGAGTTCTCGCCGATGGTCACCCCGGTGCCCGTCAGCTCGACGATCACGCCGTCGCCGGCGTTGTTTGCAATGCGATTGCGGACCACATCCGAGTTGAAGCCAGCGAAATGGACGCCATCGACGAGATTGCCAATGCTTCCCGTGCCATCCGGTCCCGTGCCGATCGCGTTGTTCTCGACAAGAACGCCGCTGACCGTATCCCCGACGAAGACACCGTGGAGGGTGTTCCCGGATATCACGTTGCGTGCAGCCAGCGTGGAGCCGCCAATGACAGTGCTGTTGGCTCCAGCGAAAAGGGCGATACCGTTCGTCGTGTTCGGCAGTGCGGCAGTGCCGGCCCTGTTGGTCCCGATCCTGTTTCCGCTGACGATGTTGCCAGCCGCACCCGAGCCTACGACGACGACCCCCGCGCCTGCATTGCCGGAAACCACGTTCATGGCGGAAGCAGAAGTGCCTCCGACGAGCGACGGGCCCGAAGTCTCGACCGAGATGCCGGCTCCGCCGTTGGCCTTCGCCGCATTGCCCGCCAGGTCGGTTCCGATGTGATTCCCTTCAACGATACAGGTGGCCGACTGGACGACGATACCGCGGCTGCCGAATCCGTTGACGGCCAGTCCGCGAATCAAGGTGGACGCGGCTTGCACGACCAATCCGTCGGCCGTGCTGCCCGACGTACCGCCGGAGAGCTCGATCAGAGGGACCCCCGCATATAGGGGCTGAGTAGACGCGTCGATCGATACCGTCTCGGCGATAAATGGAAGTGGCGTCGCGAGAACGATCGTCTTGCTTGCCGTCGCAATATTGAAATCGATGGCGTCGGCGCCCGCAGATGCGTTCGCATCGAGAATGGCTTGCCTGAGCGAGCCGGCGCCGGCGTCGGCCGTGCTGGTCACCGTGAAGGTTGCGAGTTGCTTCGAGAGCGTGGCCGTGGCGACAAGCGTGGTTCGATCCACGGATATCGTGTCCGGAATGGCGTCGGCATTGAAGCGGCCGGTGACGACGAGAGGGTCGCCGCCGGACTTCGAAACCGGAACTGCCACGGTAACGGTTTCGAGCGTTGGATCGTCGGCGCCGATTGCGACCGAAGCTTCATCGCCGCCGGCGCTCGCGACCAGGTCGACTCGGCCATCCGCGTCGACGTCGCGCGCGACGATGTTCTTCGGTTCGACCGCGACCGAACGAACCAGTGCCGTCGGATCGAGCGGCAGTCCGTCGTGCATCGTGCCGAGAAACGGGTACACGAGTGAGGCGTTTCCGCGCACCACTAGAATGGCGTGGCCTTCCGCGCCCGAGAGTCCGACGACAACGTCGCTTGCGCCGTCGTCGTCTACGTCGGTCGCGAGCGCGCTCACGGCCGTGAGCGATCCGTTCGCGACCATCCGGATGGCGGAGGCATCGCCCTTCAGGCGGAGTTGCTCATTCGAAACAATCCGCGCAGATGCCGAAGTCTGAAAAAGGAGTGAAATGAGACTGAGCGAGAGCGAGAGCGCAAGAGCGCTCGACTGTTCCGATCTAAGGGTTCGATTCAACATAACTCCTCGCAAAATGAAATCCGTGGCTCGCTGGAGGGTGTCGGGCACACGGAAGGCCCGTACCGCAAGATTTGGGGGCTTGCGCTGAATCTGACCCCATATCAAGGGATCAGTTTCGAATGACACTATGGAGTCGAGGAGAGTATGGCTCAGCAACGGGTGAATGAGAAAGGGAGGATTCGGAGTCCAGGGCGCGTGCATCGTCTGTCCCGGCATGGCGAAAGTGCGGGACGCCCCGCGTGGCGTCCCGCACTTTCGCAAGGAAACGTGAGATTCCAGGTCAGAGGCCGGAGAGCGCGCTGCTCCTCACGCCGAAGGCCCCCGGCGTTTCGGCAACGATGGCGCAGGCGAAGAGCCTGGGCAGATAGGCCTGAGCCTCGCTGCTGAGCGCAACGCGGCCCGCGTCGTCCCTGCCGCTCAGGATCAGGCGCCAGAGGTCGGCTACTGCAGCCGCGTCGTCGCGTTTCGCCAACTCGCCAAACGCCGCATTCGCTGCGTTCTCGCCGGTGTTGTAGGCGATCGCGGCAGCGAAAGGGCCCGTGGCCTTTCCTGGAAAGAGCTTCCTCAACTCAGAGATATAGGCGGCGGCCGCCGCCGCGCTCTTCTCGACGTTGCATAGCGCCGCCGAATCGAGACCGAACCTTTCACCGGTCTTCGGCATGAACTGGAACATCCCACGAGCGCCCCACGGCGAGACCGCGCACGCATCGAATTCGCTCTCGCTCATGGCGAGCGCCACGCCTAGCGTCGTTGGCAGGTTGGCCCTGCGGAAGGCCGCATTGATCGTCGGTGCGCTCTCGATACCTCGAGCGAGGATGGCCGTGACGGCACGATCGCCAACTCGCCGTTCCGCCACCATGGCATCGATGTGACCGCGAATCGCCGCGGCCAGCTCGGGTGAAACCTCGATGGCTTGTCCATCGCCGCGAAGGTCTCCGCCGATACGCCGGGCGCGTTCGAGAACGAATGCGGTACGCGTCTCGAGGTTCATGTCTTTGTAAGATTTCGAGGGCTTCGGGCCGGGCGTGGCCATGACGGTTGCCGATGTGGCCATCAGGAGCGCTGCGGTGATCGCAAGAATGCCTGTTCGCATTGAATCCTCCGTGTTCTGAATGTGCTGACATCCGAAGACGCGAGATCGACAGGCGTATTCCATCAGGCTTGCGGGTTGATTCGGTGTGGTAACCTCGGGCTCGGTGATCGCGCGGCTTGCCTCGCCGCATGGACATTGCAATGAGTACGCAATCCGACAGCGTCTCCCGACTGATGGCTGGAGTGCGCGACGGCAATCGGGATGCGATCGATGCGCTGCTGCCGCTCGTGCACGCCGAGTTGCGCCGAATCGCGACCAGGCACATGCGTCACGAGCGGCCGGACCACACCCTGCAGCCGACCGCCCTGGTCAACGAGGCATATCTCAGGCTCGTCGATCAGCGCGACGTCGCCTGGCAGAACCGGGCCCACTTCCTTGCCGTGGCTTCGAGGGTCATGCGCCGCGTCCTGGTGGACCACGCCCGGGCTCGGACGACAGCAAAGCGTGAGGGTGGGCTGCGTGTAGAGCTGGAAGCAGCCGACGTTGCCGGTAGTGGAGGCGACGTCGACCTTCTCGCTCTGGACGAAGCGCTTGGCAGGCTATCCAGGATGGACCCGCGACTTGCTCAGGTCGTAGAGAGTCGCTACTTCGGTGGTCTAACGACTCGTGAGACGGCGGAGGCGATGCAGATCTCGACGGCGACGGTCGAAAGAGAGTGGGTGGCCGCCCGGGCGTGGCTTCGCCGCGAACTGGCGCCCGGTGCCGCGTCGTGACTCCGGAGCGATGGGCGGAGGTCAAGGCCGCATTCAATGCCGTCATTGGAAGGCCTGCCCACGAGCGTGAGGAGGAGATTGTTCGGCGATGTCGCGGCGACTCGGAGCTGCTCGCCGAAGTGCGCGCGCTCGTCGAGTCGCACGAGAGCGCCGATGGCTTTCTGGAGCGGAACGACTCCGGCGACGTCACGCTAGCTATCGGCTCGGGGTCGGCCGACGCTGCGTGGGTACTGGTCTGTCGGGCGTGCGGCGCCTCGTGGCCCGGCGGCACCATCGTATGCCCGCACGACGGCGAACCGCTCGAGGAAGACGCACGCAGGCTCGTCGGCCACACGCTCGAGGGAACTTACGAACTCGAGGAACTGGTGGGGCAGGGCGGGTTCGGAGTGGTCTTTCGAGCGCAGCACCTGCTTCTCGGCGAACGCGTAGCGATAAAGATCCTGAGGCGTGAACTGGCTGCGAGTCCCGAGGTGGTACGTCGCTTCGTGCGTGAAGGCCGAGTCGCGCGGTCGATCCGTCACGAGAACGTCGTAGCCATCAGCGATCTCAGGTCGTCGAAATACGGTCTGGTGTTTCTGGTGATGGAGTTCCTCGAGGGCCGGACACTACGCGACGAGTTGAACCGTGTCAGGCGGCTCTCGCTCGACGACGTGGTTTCGGTCGTGGACCAGATCGCGAGCGGCCTCGATGCGGCGCACGCGCTGGGCGTCGTTCATCGGGATCTGAAACCCGAGAACGTAATGCTCGATGGCGAGACTGGCGGACTCCGGGCGAAGATCTGCGATCTGGGCCTGGCTGTTCTCGTCGAGGGAGAAGACGAAGCCGAAGGCGCGGGACTCACTGTGCCCGGGCAGCAGCTCGGCTCGCCGAAGTACATGTCGCCCGAGCAATGGGGCGTGGCGCCGAATGACGGCGAGCCCCGGATCGACCGCAGAACCGACGTGTACAGTCTCGGCGTTCTGGCTGCGGAAGCCATCGCCGGTGTCTCGCCGTTCGACGGAGAGGATGTCTGGGCCATCCGCGATGCACATCTTGCGAAGCAACGGTCCGTTTCGCGGCTCGTTTCCAAAGGCGTCTCGACGGATGTGGCGCGAGTTCTCGAGCGCGCAATGGCTCTCAATAGATCGGACCGTTTCGCGTCCGCCGGTGAGTTCTCCGAGGCGTTGAGGGCAGCGTCGGCGGGACAGCATCGGCAACTGCGGGGACCGCTGACCGAGTCCGAACGCCGGCATCTCGTACCGGCGGTTGGTCTCGTCCTTCTCACCGGGGTGGTGGCCTTTGGATCTGTGCTGTGGCTCTGGAAGCCCGCGGCGCACGTCCCCGCGCCTTCACCGCCAGCGCCATCCAGAGCAATGGCTATCAGGCCCTACGCCGAGATGAGCGAAAGCGAACGCATCGCGTTCGTCGAAGACCGGGCGCGTGCTGTTTCTTTGCAATTGGACAAGCGCGAGTACCGATTCCCGCCCGACGTTCGCCAGGCGATCAAGAGGGCGGTTGAAAGATACGTTGCGCGTCTCGGGACGACGGAGAAGGGCATCGGAAAGGACGACATCGCGGAAGTTCTCGGACGAGGGCGGAGATATGCGCCGGGGCTTGCGGCGACGTTCGAAGCCGAGGGGCTTCCGGTCATCCTCGGCCTGTACCTACCGATGATCGAGAGCGAGTTTCGCGAGGACGCGGTCTCGTCGATGGGCGCGCGTGGAATGTTTCAGATGATGCCGTCGACGGCGGCGACCTACGGTGTTCCCGAGAAGGATCTCGATAGCGCCGAGCGGTGCGGGCCGGTGGCCGCGAGGCATCTGCGCGAGCGGTTCGAGGAGTTTTCGGGGGATCGAATGGGGATTGTTCTGGGACTGGTTGCCTACAACATGGGCTCGAAGGACGTGCGGAGGTACCTCGCGGAGGTAGTTGCGCTCGATGACGAGGAAGCCGAGATGCGGTTCTGGGCCATGGCTGGCAACTCGGGGTTCGATTCGCTCGACAATCGCGAGACGCCGAAGTACGTGACGACGTTCTTTGCGGCCGCGATCGTGGGAGAGAACCCGGCGGCTTTTGGAATTCCCGGGCCGGGCCTGACGGCCGCCGCGGGCAGGTGAGAGGCGCACGATGGATCGGCCGCGTGACCAGGCGGAGCTCGAGTCGCTCGCAGTCTAGGCGTGTGTTGCGGATTTGTTTCTGGCCGCTTGGCGGTAAGCAGGTAGACGCCCGTCGACTTGTCGTGTCACCGGGCCGAAGCCGTCCGAGTCCTCGCGTCGCCATCTGGTATCGGTTCGGATTCGACGGAGGACGTGCGATTTCTTCAGAGGAGCGCCGGCGCTTAAGAATGGCCCGCGGACCCGAAACGCAGTTCGTTTCGTCCGAGGGGGTGCGCCGCAGGCGCGTGGGGAACTGCTATGAAACCTCTCCGTATTCCTCGAGTCGCAATGCCGCACGAACGAGTCGTCATCGCATTCTTCGGGAGCGTTGCAGACGCGAAAGCACCGTAGCCCACCGCGCAAGCCGTGGGTCAGCAGGCCAAAAATCGATCGAAGCCCCGCAAGGGGCGAAAGAGGGCCACGGCCGTCGCACGTTCGGGTTCTTCTTTCGCCCCTTGCGGGGCTCTCGACGCCTTCCGCTGGTTCGGCAGCCTATTTCAGTAGAGCCCCGTAGGGGCGTAAGCACCAGAGCCCACGGCGCAAGCCGTGGGTTTCGGATGGAGAGTGGTTAAAGCCTCGGAGGGGCGAAAGAAGTCCGGATTCGTGTTTCGCCCCTCCGGGGCTCGACCGAAATTGGGCGCCATACCCACGGCTTGCGCCGTGGGCTACGGTGCTTTCGCGCCTACGGCGCTTAAGAATGGCCCGCGGACCCGAAACGCAGCTCGTTTCGTCCGAGGGGGTGCGCCGCAGGTGCGTGGGGAACTGCTATGAAACACGGCTTGCGTTGCAAGCGGCGTCCGGGATTTAGGCTTTTCCGCGATCGTCACGTTGACACCAGGTGCTGGGAGAATGCGCGCCAATCGCTCTCGCTCGCACTGTTTTATCGAGCTCCGGGTCGGCATGACCGCGAAGCGGTCACAGGCGATAGCCGGGGGTCACGGCGGTGAGCGAAGCGATCCGCCGTCACCCCCGGTACGAACCCCAGGAAGGATTTCGACCGCGGAGCGGTCGCACTCATTCTTGACGGACGCGCCTTCCGCTGTGCTCGTCGCGATGGTGACGATGCGACCGCTCCGCGGTCGGCTCGGTTGGGCTTGCGGTTCCGCGGGTCGCGCTGCGGCTCGTTGCACTCGCCGCGCGCGACCCACGGCTAT
>JAJTWZ010000091.1 GCA_021463145.1 Blastocatellia bacterium
GCTATTATATCGACCGCTCCGCGGTCGCGGACCCGTTTGCCTCTCGGAGGGCCAAACTCGAGGCATTTCCACGTTGACAGGAAACACCGTTGCTCCGGCATTCGAGTCACTCGGGCAAGGTGTCCTGGCCGAGCCTTTCAACTGCCGTCAGCGAACTCACTGATCGTCGTCGGAAAGACCGCCGTCGCCAGGACCAACCGCTCCGGTCCTCGCGGTCTCGCGATCGAGCCATTCACCCAGAGTTCGCCGCATTCGCTGAGCGAGCAGCGGATCCCTGTCGACGAGGTTGTGCATCTCGCCAGGATCGGAGCGCAAGTCGAAGATCTCGGTAGTGTTCGAACGAACGTCCCACACGATCTTGAAAGGCCAGTCGACGAGCGCCCACGAATAAAAAGAGGACTCGATCAGATTTCGTGGGGTTTCGCTGACGATCGGCCGCGAGGGCAGTTCGCCCGAGAGAGCGGACAGCCGCAGGTCGATGCCTCTGTATGACAACGGAACGGGAATACCGGCGAAGCCCAGCGCCGTCGGACCGACATCGATCAGTCCGACAGGTGTCGCGAAACGCGCGCCTGACTGCCCCGGTATCCGGACGATAAGTGGGACGTGAGTGTTGTTCTCGTACGGCTTGTTGCTGTGATCGGCCGCGCCGTGCTCCATGAAAGCCTCTCCGTGATCGGCGATGACGAACACGATGGTCTCGTCCAGGCGCCCCGATTCGCGGAGATAGGAGAACAGCCTTCCGAGGTGCTCGTCGACGTACGCAACGTTGCTGTCGAAGACCCCGGCGGCGCTGCGCCCGAAGTCATAGGCCGCGTGCCGCCGTCTAGGCCGGTGACAATCGAAGTAATGAACCCAGGTCAGGAACGGTTCACTTCGCGGCTGCGCCCCGATCGTTTCGATCGCCCGGTCGGTGAGCACCTGCGCGTTCCAGAACCGTTCTCCTTCGTCGTGAAGGGTCTCGAAATCGAGCATGAGCGCCTTGTACTTTCCCCAGCGTTGAGCGTTCAGCCAGGCGTCGGTCCGGACTGCGTTCAGCATCCGGGCGCGGTATCCGGCTCTTACGAGCTCCGACGAAAAAGTCGGGATTCGATCGTCGAAGATGTCGTCCGCGTACGACGAGCGAAACATCGATGTGAAGGAGTGGCCCGTGTTCGTTCCCTGCGCGGAAGCACGCTCGAAGACGAGCGCCTCAGCTGCAAATGCGTCGATGTTCGGCGATGTCGGTCGCCGATAGCCGTATGTTTCGAGATGATCCGCGCGCAGACAATCGATCGATACGATCAACACATTGCTCGCCGACGCGGCACGAACCGGCAAGGATGGAGGGCCCGTGAAGCCGTCGTAGAGAGCGCCGCGCTGAATCGACCCGTCATCGAGGTCTCCTCCAATGCCATTGTCGTCGATGCCGTTGCCCGGCACCTCCGCCGCCATCGGATGAATCGAGGGATTTGCGTCGTCAGGGTCGCCGCCGCCGAATCGGGAAGAGAACCCGTCGCCATCGCGATCGGTCACATATCGAGCGAGCTGAAAAACACGCCTGGCGATGATCGTTCGATACCAGAACAGCGCCTTCACGTTCTGATTGGAGTCCATGGCCACGGCGCCATAGACGAACGATCCCGCGCCTGCGATGGCGATTGCAGCGGCCACGGCGACGACGGACTTATGAAGCGCAATGCGCTCCGGGACGCCGATGGCACGCGCGATGCCGGCAAGGGCGAGCATCGCCGCGATCGAATAGATCACTTCCGCCGGTATGTGGAACATGAACTCGTAGCGAGTGAACTCGACTCGGGAATCGCCGTAGTAACCGGCCGCAAGCAGCGCGAGACACAGAATGGAGAACGTGCCGGCGGCGAGTCGAGTCGCCGGACCACGAGGCGAGAACAGCCAGGCGTGAAGTGCCATCAGGAAGACGACGACGCCAATCAGCATCGCCGTGTAAGTCACGCGCGGGTAGTCCGCGAATATGCCAATGTCGAACAGCCGCTGGTCGATCCTGCGGAGGATCCTGGTCACCGGATACTGAAGCGCCCACGGAACGAGCCCGGACAGAATCCTGAGCACGACGCTGACCAACGCCGCGCTCAGAAGGAGCGAAGCCGTTCCACGCCATCGGCCGAGGCGATCTCCAAGCCGCCGGCCGACTGACTCTCGAAATGCATCCGCGATCGTCCAGCAGACACCGAACGCCGCTGCCGCAACACCGACGAAGATCACCGTGACCCCCATCAGGATTGCAAGCCTTACGCCATCATCCGGGCCATCGAGGCTCACGCGCAGCGTTCGCAATCGGTCCACGGTCTCGATCCCGAAGACGAGCCCGCCGGCAAGAAGCGCCAGCACCAGGTGCGCGACCAGGCGCTCGCCTGTCGAAGGGCGATCCGGACCAGCCGCCTGCAGCCCGGCCGGCGGTTCGTTTCCGAATTCGGGCTCCATCTCAGCCGAGGTATCCGAGTTCACGAAGTCTGTCCTTGATCTCGCCCGTTTCGTCGGCGCTCAGGTCCGCATCGGCTGCCTCGTGCCCGCCGGTGGCGGCAACCGTCCGAACCGGGTTCGCCTTCGCGAACTCCGTATCGAGGATCTCACCGAGGACTCTTCCATCCATGTCGTCGACGACAGGCTGCCCCAGCAGATGAAGCATCGTGGGGGTGAGATCGGTGATGTGAGCCGCCGGCAGGCGCGTCCCGCCGCGAATTGCGGGACCGTGGGCAGCAAAAATTCCGTGCATCCGATGGCCGCCCGAAATCCCGAACGCGTCGACGATGAACCGGTTCGAAGTGAAGTCCATGTCGCCTATGGAGATGTAGCGCATGTCCGCCGGCAGGAAACAGACGTCCGGCGCGCTTTCGACGTGGCGGCCGTGAAAGAGTTCCTCTCGCTTGAAGACTTCGCCGATGAGCGGCTTCCCTGTCGCCGGATCGGTCACGGCCCGCAGTCTACGGATCAGGTCGTCGCGAACGGCTTCGTAGCCGGCGCCTGGCGCAACCGTGCCGTTCGGTTCCCTTCCCTTCAGGTTCACGAAGAGCTGGCCGTAGTTTCCTTTCGAGTAGACCTTCGTTCGCGGCCAGTCCACGTTGTTGAACGAAAGGAACAGCCTGTTCAGCTTCCCGCGAGCCGTGCGGTCGGCGGTTACGCCTCGCTTCGCCTTTGCGCCGCCAGCCGAGACCCGCCGCGACATCTTGAAGGCGAACTCGGGTGTCACCCCGAGGGCGAATGCGAGCCGCTTCACCATCGTTGCGGCGTCGGACTTGAGCCGCAGCAGGCCCTGCTGCAGGAGCCAGACGTTGAACGAGCAGTACTTGTGAAGCGGACCGAATCCGTGGTCCGACACGAGCAGGGTCGTGCAGGCCGGGCCGGCCGCTTCGACCATCCCGCCGACGCAGGCGTCGACGCGGGCCCAGTACTCGGTAACTCGGCCCCGGAACTCCTTCGCTTCTCCAGCGTCGTGGCGAGGGTGTCCCGGATCGAACACGTGCCACAGTTCGTGCTGAATACGATCGGTGCCCCACACGTGCGTAAAGCAGGCGCCCCACGGTTCGCGGGCCATCAGATACCGGTTGACCTTCGTCTTGTATTCGATCTCGTCGATGAGCTCGTCTACGACAGCATCGATCTGCCCCCGCCTGTAGGTGCCGCCGAGGTGAAGCCGGTACGGGCCGAACTCCGACTCGATCTCTTCGAGCAGGCCGTCCGGCGTGACGAAGTCGCGCCGGCCGCCGGGTGTGAGGAAGTCCGAGATCATGACGCCTGGAATCCGCTCCGGCGGATAAGTGCACGGCACGTTCGTCACGATCGACCGGATGCCGGCGTCGCCCAGCAGGTCCCAGATTGCGCGGCTGTCTCGCAGCTTCTGATTGACGGCCACGTCCTCCATCGTGCCCGGCCGGCGAAGGAAGAACTCGAGAATGCCGTGCTTGCCCGGATTCTTGCCCGTTACGGCCGATGTCCAGGCGGCGGCCGTAAGCGGCGGAAAGATGGTCTCCAGTGGTGCTCGGGCGCCATCGCGAACGATCCGGCCAATGACCGGCGTGACGCCGTCCTCGATCAACGGATCGAGGACGTCATATGTCATGCCGTCGAGGCCGATCATCAGGACGCGCGGTTGCACAGCGTCAGGTTCTCCTGGCAAACGAATCGCCGATGATAGCAGAGGCGAACGGTCAAGGGGGAATGCGGGTCAGGTGGAGTGCCCTTTCGCCCGGCGGACAGCGCGTCCGCGCCGGGCGAGCGGCTAAGGCGCAATCTCGAAAACGACTGCATTGTCGTCTTCGAAGACGGCTCGCATCGTGCGGTCGGAGCGGGCTCGGCGCAGAAACATTTCGTGTTCTGCGTCCTTGGCCGAAACCACGTATCTCGCGCCGAACCTCGACACTATCGTTTCCCCCGGCGCCTGTATCTCGCCCGCGCAGATACGGTCGTAGTCGATCGCCGCATCGCGGTTCGCGTAGAGCAGGTAAGTCGGATCGAGTCCCGAGACGTACGCATTGTGCGTGTCGTAGAAGAAGATCATCGGGAAGTCGTCCCAATCGGCGTTGAACACGAGCGAAGACTCGGGGGTGTTAACGGCGAGCCAGCGTGAGACGCCCGCGTACACAGTTGGATCGTCAATCGGTGCGTCGATCTGCGTCGCCTGGTGAACGGTTAGAAAGAGCACGCCTACGACGGAGAGCGTCACCGCCGCGGTGGCGCCGTAAGCGGCGGCCTTCCACGCGGCCGGCCACTCTGTTGCCCGCGCCCGGTTAATCCACGGGCCGATCGCGGATGCCAGGAAGATCACAGCAAATGGCGGCCAGTACTCGAAGAACCGGCGCGCCTTAAAGGCGAGCAGACCGAGAAACGTCGAGAAAAGGAGCAACGCGATCGTTCGAGCCGATGCTTCGCGGTCCTCCGGACGGATCAGGAGCCATCCTCCGACCTGCGCGGCGAGCGCGACGCCGGCGTACTGCACGATCGCCCAACTGGTGAGTGGATACCATTCGGCGCCGACGGCAACGAGTTCTTCCCCAGACACCTTCATCTGAGCGTGCTCGGCAAGAAGGACGAGGTTCTCGGGGAAATAGGGATTGACGATGAGACCGGCGACGAGGCCTGCCGTGGCGAAGGCAATCGGACGCCAGTCGAAGCGTCGCGACTGCCACCAGTCTCCAAACGTCCAGGCCACGGCCAGCACGAGCAGCAACGGGAACAGGCTATACATCCAGACGAGGGGCACACCCAGCAAACCGACCCATACGTAACGCTTCGATTCGAGCAGTACGATTGCCACGACCAGTGTGACGATCGTGACGGACATCGCGCGCGGGTTGGTCATTCGCTGCAGAAAGTGGGCCGAGGACGCCAGCAACGCGACGAGCCACACGAGCGGCCACGGTGCGCGGTAGCGCAGGATCAGTGCGTAGCAGGCGAGGATGGCCGCCACGCCATAGACCAGGGCACTCGCCTTTGCGCCAAGGATCAGATCGTCGAACCACGTGAACGGAATCTGCAGGACGTGGAACAGGAAGTGGTGGTCTACGTAACGCGGCGGGTCGAGAATCGTGAGCGGCAGCCACGTGAACTCCGGAATCTCGCCCCGCAGGAATCCTTCCCAGAGAAGCCGGCTCCAACGGATGTGGTAGTACCCGTCGACGCCTATGATGCCGTACGCCTGGACCTGCAGATAACCGAGCACGCCGGCAACGACTACGACTGCTGCCACTGCATGCGCGATGCGTCGGGTTCGGGCCGGGAGTGCGCCGGATCCCCCCTGAACGTCTGGCTCCGCGTGGCCTCCGCTGCTGTTGCCGCCCGATGCCGAAGCGTTCGGAAGACTGGTTTCGCGCGGTACCATCGCGTTCAGGCGCCGGTATCGGCCGGCGGCACCGGATCGTCCACGACCTCCAGGACGACACACTCGGAATCCTCGTAGACTATGCGCATCTTGCCGTTTTCGGTGGCCTTTCGGATGAAGTCGCGATGGCCAGGGTCCGTGAAGGCCCATCGCGCGCCGAACTGGTCGCGAATGATCGGTGCAGGATCGTCCTGCTTGCCGAGAGTGATGTCGACGTAAAGGCGCGACAATTCGGGATTGGCATAGAGCAGGTAGGTCGGGTCGAGTCCGCTCGTGTAGACGTTGTGCGTATCGTGATGGAACAGCATCGGGAAGTCGTCCCAGTCCGTATTGAAAACCAGCGATCCCTCAGGCGTGTTCGCCTTGAGCCAGTCGGTTCCTCCGACGTAGGCGTTCGGATTCGTCTCGCCGCCGACAACCTCCCGCGTGACCTGCACGTTGTGAACGAGAACGGCGAACGTGACAAGCGTCAGACCGACTCCAGCCGTAGCCACTGCCCGCCTGACCCATTTGTCGGGGATCGCTTCGAGCGTCCAGCGATCGAGATGCGGCCGGAAGGCGAACGCGGCGAAGAGTACGGAGAACACCGGCCAGTATTCGATGAAACGCCGCGATTTGAAAGTCAGGACGAGCATCAGGGTCGAGAAAAGCAGAAGGGTGATCGCCCGTGCCCTTCCCTCCCGCTCGCTGCGTTGAACCGCGACGAATCCGGCGGCCTGAGCTACGAAAGCCACTACGCTCGATGTGAACAGATACCACGTCTCGTACGGATACCACTCGTTTCCTACGCCGACCTCGAAGTCCTCCTTGGTCTTCATCAGCACGTGAGAAGCGAACAGGTACAGATTCTCCGGAAAATACGGATTGATTATCAGTCCCGCGATAACGCCGACGGTCACGGCCACGATCGGCTTCCACTCTATTCGCCGCTCCTCGATGAACACTCCGATCGCCCAGAACCCGGCAAGCACGCCTATCAACGGAAACAGGCTGTACATCCACACCAACGCGAAGGCGAGGACGCCGAGCCAGATGGTGCGGCGCGTCCAGAGAAGCCACATCGCAAGACAGAGCGTCACGATCGTCGCCGACGGCGCGCGAGGCAGGCTCAGCCGGAACAGGAACGGCGCCGAACACGCGAGGATGCCGAGAAACCAGAAAGAGGGGTACCGCACTTTCTCCCAGGAGACGAGCATGAAGCAGGAAAGCAGTGCCACGGCGCCGAACACGACGGCGCTCGCCTTGGCGCCAGCGACTAGATTCGGTCCCCACGTGAACGGGATCTGGAAGATATGGAAGAGGAAGTGGTGGTCGACGTACGCGTGCTCGTTGAGCGTGGTCAACGGCAGCCAGATGAACCGGGGCAGGCGTCCGTGGGGGAGGTTCTCCCAAAGCAGGCGGCTCCAACGGATGTGATAGTAGCCATCCGGATCGATGATGGATGGCGTCCCCGACTGGATGATCAGGAGGACGGCTATCGACGCGGCATAGACAAGTCCGTACTTCGTGAGCGACTTCAGCGTCGACGAGGGAGCCGGCTCGCGATCAACGGGCGGCAGTCCCTTCCTGTCGTGCTCGGCCGGAATCTCCGGCTGTTCGGTCATCTGGGGCGTTCAGAAAATTTTAAGGGCCTCCCCCGGATCCAGACGATCCACGGCACCGAATGGTGGCCGCTGGGAGGGAAGCCCTCTAAAAACGGTTTGACCCGTTTGCGCTGACTACTTCGCGTTGGCGTTTCCAGCCATCGGCTTGGCAGCATTGCCGTTCGCCGGAGCCATCGCGTTCGAGTTATCGGCCGGCTTTGGAGGCTCCGGCTTGTTCACCGGCGGCGCCGGCTTGTTCGCGTTGTTCGCCGGAGGCGGTGTCGCATCGCCACAAGCAATCATACCGCCGGCCACGAGGGTCAGCGCGAGAGCCATCAGAGTCTTCTTCATCTATCTCCTCCTGAGTTGCCGCTTAAGGGCATTGTGTTTCATTCGAATGAAACCGGCCTGACCGACGTTTTGCGACCCCGAATGTGATCTTCACACTGAAACCGTTGCCGCAGGGGACGAAGCTGACGTGCTGTCGGGTCCGAAGACCGTTCGCGCCTGCAAGCCGGTACAGACGCAACTCCCCACAGCATGCCTTCCACAAACAGGCGCCGGCACCCCATCAGGAGGCCGGCGCCGGCTTGCCGAAGCGCTTTTGTAGTCCAAGTAGAGGCCCGTTTGCAAGACTTTTCTTTTGCTCTCGGGGCAACCCCGGGGTACGCCAGTACGTCGGCTTGTCCGCCCGGGTGGTGCGGTGTACGATCCCGTCGAATCACGGCGCGCCATGCGCCGGCTGGTTTTCCGCTCCCGTTGCTCATACTGCTCATCACCGAGGTGTACTCATGACGCCGAACGATTCAGTCGCTTCCGCGCAACTTGTCACGGGGCTCGCGCACTCCATTGCCGCACCGATCTCGCATCTTCGTGCCGCCGATGTCGTCGGCGACCGAACCGACATTTTTGCGATGCGTCCCTCGGACTCCGTCGAGGCGGCTGCGCAGAAACTGCGCAACTGGCACGTTCGCACGAGCGCGGTCTGCGATGACGTCGGCAACGTCGCCGGCATCTTCGGGCAGAGCGACATCGCGAGTCGCGTGGTCGCCTGCGGTCTGGATCCGAAGCACGTCGTCGTTCGAGAAGTGATGACGTGCGAACCGGTCTGCGTGGACGTGGAGACCGATCTGATGACCTGCGTCCAGTTGATGCGGCGCCACGGAATCTCGCATCTCGTCCTGACGCGGACCAACGCCGAAGGCGAGCAGTACTTCGGAATGATTTCGGCAAACGACGTTCTCGGCGTCGTCGCCAGACTCGCAACCGACGAAGGCAATGCCTGGTTCCGGGATCTGGCCAGCTGACGCGGCCGGGCCACGCGAATCTGGCTCGTCTCTAGCCTCGATTCGAACCGATCCTTCTCTGGATGTCCTTCACGGCGCTCGAGGCTTCACCGACGGCCGCGGCGATGGTCAGCGACGATCCGGACCGCACGTCGCCAGCGGCATAGAGCCGTTCGTGCGATGCGCGAAAGCGGGCGTCGACGGCGACGTAGCCGCTGTCGTCAAACTCGGCCTGACCGGCCACGAGCTCGGAATTCGGAACGACGCCGGCGCACACGAACACACCACCGACGCCCGTCGTCCATTCCTCGCCGCCCCGGCGGAGCCGGACCCGTTCGACCGTCTGTTCGCCTTCGATCGCGACCAGTTCGCAGAACAGGATCGTGTCGATGCGCTCGCTGGCGGCCACTCTGGACTGGAACTCGCTTCGAGCACGGAAGCAGCCGGAGCGGTGCACGAGCGTGACGTGCTGGCAGACTTCGGCAAGTATCAGCGCCTCTTCGAATGCGGCGTCGCCGCCGCCGACGACAAGCACGCGCTCGCCGCTGAACTGTTCGGCGTATCTCGAGGCCGACGGGCTGACTCCGCGTCCGACGAACTCCGATTCGCCTGGAACGCCGAGCACCCGCGGACGAACGCCCGAACAGAGCAGGATGAAGCGAGTGTCGAACTCGGTATCCCCGGTCTTTACTATTCCGGTCTCGAGGTCGACGGCCGTCGCTGAGTGCGAAGTCCGCACGACGACGCCGAGGGATTCGGCGTGGCGCGCCAAACGGTCCGCGAGTTCCGAACCGCCCGCGAACGTATCGCCCGGATAGTCGACAACTCGGTTGTAGACCCGCCTTAGCTGTCCCCCGGACACTGGGCTCGCCTCGACGATCGCGTATCGCAGCCCGAGTGTCCGAGCCCAGATTCCAGCGCTGAGCCCGGCCGGACCGGCGCCGATTACGACGACGTCGAGCTCGCTCACAGTTCACCAGCCGCGCGTGCAGTTCGAATCCGGTCGAAGAATTCCCGCCGCAACTCGCCGTCCACGAGCACTCCGCGAGACGCCGTGGATTCGACCCGGCCGGACTTTCTTCCACCGCGCATTTCCATGCACATCTGCCGGGCTTCGAGCACTACGATTGCGCCGGCAGCGCCGGCCTGGCGGTCCAGATAGTCGGCCACACGCTCTCCAAGACGCTCCTGCAACTGCGGTCTCCGCGCGAAATGATCCAGGATGCGTCCGACAGCGCCAATACCGATCACTCCGGCGCCCGGCACGTAACCGATGTGTGCCGTGCCGAAGAACGGCAACAGATGATGCGCGCAAAGTGAATGGAACGCGAGATCCCGGACGATCACGAGTCCATTGCCGGACGCCGTATCCGGAAGCACGGCCACCGGCTCGGGCTCGGCAAGTCCCGCCGTCAACTCCAGCACGAGGTCCGCAACGCGCTCAGGTGTACCGGCGACCTCCGGATCGGCCGCCGTATCGACACCGGCGAGATCGAGAATCGCCCGGACGTGCGCGGCGATCTGCGGTCGGCGGTCGGCGTCGCTCATGACCGGGAACGGTAACACCGGGCGCCGCCGTGTGTCAGGCCGGCTGCTTGCTCTGCGGGATGCTCGTCGGGCAGGCTGCACTGCACAATGGCGGAATTTCTGTTTTTCGACGTCGGCGGAACGTTGCTGCACTTCTCGCCGTCGCACGCGGCCGCCGTCGGCGAGGCGCTTCGCGATCTCGGTCTCGACGCGCCGCAGGAACTGGCCGCCGATGCTGTCAGGTCCGCGCGGAGAGCGCTTGGCGGCCGGCCGGATCCGGTGGATCTCGAAGCGAATCGAGAGTGGTGGATGGACCTGTTTGGCCGGATCGCTGGCGGGTTCGGCTGCGACCCGGAAGGCGCCGTTCGCGACGAGCTCTACGCGCGGCATCGCGCCGGCGACTGGCTATTGCCTGCCGGCGACACTGTAGCCACGCTCGAGTGCCTGGCCTCGCGCGGACATCGAATGGCGGTCATCTCGAACTGGGACGATACGTTGACAACGATTCTCGAGCGTCGCGGGTTGATACGGTACTTCGAATTCATCGTGTGTTCGGCGGAAGTCGGCGCGGCCAAGCCGGGACTGCCGATATTTCAAGCAGCTCTCGATCGGGCAGGCGTTCCGGCGGCCGGCGCCGTTCACGTTGGAGACGAATTCATTGCAGACGTGACCGGTGCGCGTGGAGCCGGAATTCGCCCGGTACTGATCGGAGACCGTTCACCCGTCCCCGACGGCGATCCGGTCGAGACGATCGCGCACCTCGCGGAACTCGCCGTACTGCTGACGGTCGCCGGATGACGGACGCCACCGTCATTGTCCGCGTAATCCGGACTTCGTTTTTGCCTCGAATTTGCGCCGGCTGGTAGGATGCTACGTTTCAAGGCCCCAATCGCGAATATCGATTCTCAACAGGAGACCAGCGTGAAGCAGGAAATCCGTACGCACTCGCTCGCAGCCCTGGCACTCATACTTACGCTCGCGACACCCGCCGTGCTCGTGGAAGCCGGCACCCAATACGTTCGGGATCTCTCGTCGGACGCCGCCGACGTGCGTTATCGCCACTCCGGGTCGCAGGGTGGACGCGGCGCATTCGAGTACTTCGGCCGCGAGGTCATCTCCGCGGACTTCACCGGCGACGGTCTCACGGACCTCGCGGTTTCGGCCGACAACGACACCGCAACGCCGGACTCGTCGCCCGGACGCGGATTCGTCTATGTCTACTTCGGACGCGGCAGCGCTGCACCGGCGGTAATCGATCCCGCGGAACGCAACGCCGATTGCCGCATCTACGGAGACCAGTTCTTCGGCCGTTTCGGCACGGAGCTCGCGGTCGGCGACTTCGATGGCGATGGCATAGACGACCTGGCGGTGAGCCAGATCGAGGGCAGCACTGTGTTCCGCGGTTCCGTCTTCGTCATTTCGGGCACCAGGATTCGCGACAACGCCGAGCTCAGGATGGACGATCAGAGCTCGTACATCTCGCGCATCCAGGGCAGGCAGGTTGGCACTCGCAACAACGGCAAGTACCTCTTCTTCGGCTTCTCGCTCGTCGGCGGCGACTTCAACGGAGACGGAGTCGACGACATCGCGGCAGGAGGGATCGGCGGCTACGGACTCGACGGATCGCGACGTGAGAGTGGCGACGTCGAGGTCTTTCTTGGTCGTCGCGACGGGTGGCGGAAGGAAATTCTCGCCGACCGCGCCGGCTCCGATCTGTTCATACTCGGGCGCGAACAGAACATCCACGTCGGCACCGAGCTCGCCGCGGGCGACGTCGACGGTGACGGGAGAGCCGAACTGGTAACCACCGCATACGGCAGCAACGGTCCGGACGGAAACCGCTCGTTCTCGGGAGACCTGCAGATTTTTACCTTCGGCGCATCGTCGGCCGTGCCGCTACCGGCGAGCCCGGGCGCGGAACCGGCCGCCCTGCTCTGGGATCCGGCATCAGTGCGCGAGTCGACTCGCGTATGGGGAGCCATCGAAGGATCACGCCTCGGAACATCGGCATCGGACGGCGGTGGACGTGGTCTGTCGATTGGGGATTTCGACGGCGACGGGTTCAACGACATTCTCGTTGGCGCACCCTTCCACGGCCCCACGTCGCCTAACTCGAAGAACCCCGGTGCTCTTTTCGTGATCTGGGGGTCGCGCACATTGACCGGAAACCTGACGATCGACCTTGCAAGCCAATCCTCGAACGAACCGGGGGCGCTGGCCTCGCTTCTCGCGATTGGCGGGGTTGGGGAGTCGTTGGGCGACTCGGTCCGATTTGCCGACATCAACGGCGACGGCCGCGCCGAGGCGCTTGCGGGTTCGCCGGACGCCTCAGAGGCGCGAGGTCTCGTTTCGGTCTACGGCAGCCGGACACGCTCGGGCCAGCCCGCCGGACCGATGGCCCCGATTGCCGACGCCGTCATTCGCGGCGCTTCGGCGGTCTGGCGCACTGGCGACGACGTTCACTTTCTCGACGCCACGTTCGCTGGTGAACCCATGATCGTCATCGGTATTCCCCAGGGCGGATACATACCGCTCGGTGGCCGGGGGTACGCCGGCGAGGTCGACCTCGTCCGCGCCGATCCGATTTCCGCCACACTCCCGCGTTCTCCGTCGATCCAAGTGCAGGCGGCCCTGACGATCGCGCCCAGCGCGACCGCTTCGGCGCCGATCGAGGTAACTGCGGGAAGCGGCGCGATCATCTCGGTCACGTCGCCGAACCTCCCGTCGTTTGCCTCGATCCAGACCGCGGATCCCGTCGCCGGGCTCTACGTCCTCGTCGTGAATCCGGCGCCGGCAGATCGGGGGAAGTACACCGTGACGATCGTCGCGACGGACAGCAGCGGACAGACCGCGTCGCGCTCGATCGACGTCATCGTCGGCTACACGCCCGTCGTCACGAACGCACGTCTCGTTCAAAACGGATCGTCGTTCAAACTGGTTGTCGACGGCGCGCTGTTCGCCAACGGCGAGGCGACGATCTCGGTCGACGGCGAGATCGTCGCTCCGGTCAAGTTCCCGAAAAAGTTCGTCGACCAGGGGGGAACGACCGCGCGGCGGATACAGACGAAGTCGTCGCGGCTCTCCGCCCTGATCGAGCCTGGCGCCACGTCGTTCATCAGAGTGACAAATGCACGGGAAGGCATCGTCTCCGCTCCGTTCCCGATAACGCGGTAGCTGCAGTAAGGAAAACCGGGGCGTCGCCCCGGTTCCCGTCGACCGGACGGGATCGATTTCGCCCCGGCGGCGCGCTTCAGACGGCCGCCGGTTTCGGCGGCTCGAGCGACCGCAGATATGCGGCCTCCAGTTCTTCGATCCGGAACAGGTCGAGCCCGCTCGAACGCAAAAAATTCTCGCGAAGCACGAGGTCCCGCTTCGCGATGATCTCGGGCAACAGTTTCTCCGAGTAGAAGTACTCTTCCTCGATCCCCAGCAGGACCGAATCGAGCAGGTTCTTGTCCACGACTGTGGCAATTCCGAACTCCGATCGCAGCCGATTCTCGACGTCCACGCGAAGTTCTTCCTTCTGCCGGTCGTCGAGGGGTTCGTCGTGTATGTTTCCCACGAAACGCTTCAGCATGCCCTCGATGATCCGGTGCCGGCGTGCCACAGCATTCGCCTGCTGCAGCGACTCGGGAATCCCGCTCGAGCCCGCGGGATTGCCATCGCTTGCCCGTAATTCGCGCTTGAGCAACTCGATTCGCCGCCGCCCGTGCATGGAGAGGTACTGGTTTCGCTCGAGCGGCGCAATGAAAAGCTCTTCGAACAGCCCTGGCCGCAGTTCTTCGAACGCCTGTCGCGACTCGAGCAATTCCTCGAGCCTGTTGGGCGTCAGGTCGAAGTCGTCAGTGAATCCGATCGAATTCACGAGTGTCGCCGCACCGTCGAACAGATCGAAGTAATTGACGATCTGTTCGAACTGCAGCCGCAACTTCGCCGATTTTCCGGCCCGCGTCCATTCGTCCGACGCGAGCGCGGCATCGAGCAGCACCGACTCGAAGCCAACATACCGCTGGTCGGAAGCCTCGCGCTTGGCCTGCATAAGCCGGATCAGTTCGTCCACGTCCAAGTCGCCACCCACACACTCGACGAATACACGGTCCAGGATACTCCGCGCATCGACCACGAAAGGCGGGTCCAGCCTCTGCGCCTTGCTGTCGCTTCCCATCAGCAATGCGTCGAGCAGGTCGAGCAACGTCGCCGGGATGCGGTTGCGCGTGGCAAATGCGCGAAGCAGGTTGAGTTTCGGCAGCAGCGCGAACTCGGGAAGCCTGTTGGCCAGGTGCGCTGTCAACGCATCCTTGTACGCGTCAATGATCCGTTTGTTGTCTTCCTGCTCGTAGATGACGTCGAGATGAATGCGTTCCTGCTGATAGGGATCGAGTCTGTAGTGCCGCGCGAGGAGGTCGAACGTCCGTTGCTCGTCATCGCCGATGTTTCGAGTTGCCGAGTACGCCGCTGCGAAGCGGGTGTGGTAGGCCTCGGCGTGAGCGTCGATTACCTTGACCAGGAAGAGCGTCCAGTTGGGATTTCCGCACGCTTCGTGAATCGCGTGGGCCAGTTCGCGCCCATCGCGGCTCGACGCCTGGACGTCCTGTCGCTTGAGAAACTTCCCTGCCACCCGCAGGATCGTTTCCTGTGCGGTTCTGACATTTGGCGGAAGGTCGCCGGTCACGAAGAAGTAGTAGTTGATGAACGCGTGCCCTGAGTTGACGATTCGGGCGTAACTCTCGAATCCCGCCGTGTCGTTGGAGAAGGAGAGGCGGTCCGTGTCTTCGTCATAGCGGGCGCCGTGCATCACGAGCCTGTTCCGGACGTCGCGCCGCAAAAGGTCTTTCTGTGGAATCTCGACGCCGAACATGTAGGAGCAGAACGTGCCGCCGGTACCGGTGTGCCCGACCCCGTTCTCGGTGAGCAGGATCTCGCTGCCACCCGAGAAGAACCGGTCGAAAGAGCGCCCCGCTTCCACACGTCCGTCGTAGAGAAGCCGGATGTTCAGGTTTGGACCGATGACCGTCGTGAAATACTCGTGCCGCTCCGAGATGTAACCGCCGATATGGACGTCACGGATCATGGGCAGAAGTCGTTGGAGGAGGGGGCGTCGCGCGCGACCCGGCGCGTGCAACGGCGAAAGCGGGTCAGCTTTCGGGCGGAGCCGGGCCCGTGCCGAGGATGCGTCCGATCGTCTCGAGGAGTTTCGGCGCGGAAACGGGCTTCGTGAGGTAGGCAGTAGCGCCAAGCGCCATACCACGGGCGACGTCTTCCTCTTCGCCCTTCGTGCTGATGATGATGACCGGGAGGGTCGTGTTCTCGAGCTCGGTGCGAACTCTGTGCAGGAACTCGAGGCCGTCCATGTTGGGCATCTTGATGTCCGTAAGGACGAGATCGTAGTGCGCCATACGCACTTTCTCGAGCGCCTCGCGGCCGTCGGTGGCTTCAATGATCTTGAGGTGGCTCCCCGAATTGAACTTCCGCAACGTCAGCGTGAGGAGCTGGCGGATAGTCGCTGAATCGTCAACAACAAGGAAGGTCAGTGAGTCCATCGTCCTGTCCTCGCATCGCGAAGTCCTTGACTTGCCCACCGCCAGCCAAGTTCCATCGCCGGGAGCAGAATGCGGAGCGTGGGCATTTATAATTGCCCAGTCGCCGCGTGTAGCCCGGCTTGCCGCCGAGCCGGATTCCATGGGTTCCTGCGAGAAATTCGTGCGACCGAACGTCTGGTCGTAGAGAGCGAAGAAGCGGTCGCAGGATACTGCCCTCCGATATGTCGCGTCAACCCGTTGTGTCTGCAACGATTGAGCGTTCCTGGGAACTGCGTCGGGCGGATTGCCGCGCAGTCCTTGCCGGAACAAATCTATCAACTGCTCCGCGGTTGCAGAGCCAGCCTCGACGTGTCGGCGAGACGGCCCAACACGATAGCCTCCAACACGCCAGCGGCGTACCCCCCTGGGATGAAACGGTCGGAGTGCAGGCGTCAGCGCCCGCCCGCTTTTCATCTCATAGCAGTTCCCCACGTGCCTGCGGCGCACCCCCCTCGGACGAAACGAACAGAGGCAGGATGGTCCGCGACCGCTTCGCGGTCATGCCGATCCGGCGCTCGTAAAATGGTGCGAGCGAGAGCGATTGGTGCGCAAGCTCGCAGCACTT
>JAJTWZ010000092.1 GCA_021463145.1 Blastocatellia bacterium
GCGCCCCCCCCACCACGATCCGACCGCGGAGCGGTCGCACAGACCGTCAAACCCGCAGCTCGCCGCGGCCCGATCCAATCCACCCTGGGTCGGAGGTTGCAGGCGGAGGTCCTATCGCTCCGCAATCGGATCGATTGCGGAATGACGCAGTTCACCCGAGTTCATCGT
Organism: Blastocatellia bacterium; assembly: GCA_021463145.1. GTDB lineage: Bacteria > Acidobacteriota > Blastocatellia > UBA7656 > JADIYM01 > JADIYM01. The sequence goes on from JAJTWZ010000092.1 coordinate 169, forward strand.
GGCGCCGACAATGCGACCGCTCCCCGGTCGCGGAGTCGCCGCGCGCGACCCACGGCTATTCCATCGACCGCTCCCCGATCGCGGAGGGGGTGCGCCGCCGCGGCGCGTTGGACATTGCTACGAAACACGACGGCGGGTAATGCTCAAAATCTCCGCAAGAATCCCGAATGTCCGCCACGAATCCCCCAAAACCCGTCCACTCCCTCACCCCACCAGGTCTTCGCCACCGTCGATGCGGATGGTGTTGCCGGTCATCCAGCTGGTGCCCGGGCGCGACAGGTCGACGATGGCGCGTGCAACGTCCTCGGGGGTCGTGAGGCGTCCGCCCGGATGAGTTTCGGTCACTCTGGCGATCATCACGTCATTGCCCGGAATCTTCCGCAGCGCGGGAGTGTCGGTCACACCAGCCTGCAATGCGTTCGCGGTAATTCCCTGTGCGATGAGCTCGACGCTGAGCTGGCGAATCTCGGCCTCCAACGCGGCTTTCGCGGCCGAGACCGGCCCGTAGAACGGCCAGACCCGATGACTGCCGGCCGATGTCAGCGCGTAAATCCGGCCACCGGAGTGCATGAGTCCGCTTCGTACGACGCCCTGGGTCCAGTAGACGAGCGAGTTCGCCATCACGTCCAGCGTCATTGCCATCTGGGCAGCATTGATCTCGTCGCCGGGCGCATCGGCGATGAAACGCTTCAGCGTCCCGAAAGCGAGCGAGTGCAGTAGTACCTTCACCGTTCCAGTCGTGCCGGCCTCCGTGCGGGACCGCATCTCGGCGAGCACCTCGTCGCGCTTCTCGGCGTCGGCGGCATTCACGTTGAAGAACACGGCCGTCTGGCCCGCCGCTTCGATGTCGCCCACGAGTCGCTCGACGTTGGGCATCGTCGACTTTCGGTCAAGGTGCACACCGAAGATCGAGTAACCGGCGCGCGCGAGTTCGAGCGCCGCCGCGCCTCCGAATCCAGAAGATGCCCCCAGCACGAGGGCCCAGTTCTTTCGCTCCGTGTTGCTCACGCCGTCGCTCCTCCACTCCGCAGAATTCGGCCCAGGCCGGAAAACGCGTCAGTGTAATAGCCGAAGGCGTCGAGCGCTACCCTGCATCCGCAGGCCCGGTGGCGCCGGCACGAACGAGCGTCGCGACGGTCTCCACGTGAAATGTCTGCGGAAAGAGGTCGAACGCCTCCACGTGTTGTAGCCGATAACCGCCATCAACGATCACACGCAGATCCCGCGCGAGCGTCGTCGGATCGCAGGACACGTAGACGATCGAGGCTGGCTCCAGAGCGACGAGATCCCGTGCTGCCCTCGTGCCAAGTCCGCTCCGGGGTGGATCGAGCAGGACGAGCGATGGAGTGACGCGCCCGAGGTTCGGTTCGCGCAACCAGCGTTCGACCGGCGCGCCGACGAAATCGATGTTCGTCGCCCCGTTCGCCTTCGCGTTCGCGCGCGCGAGCGCGACGGACGAGCGACTCGACTCTACCGCCACGACCTTCGCAAAGCGGCGCGCGAGCGGAATCGAAAACAGCCCGACGCCAGAGTACAACTCGACCGCAACGCCTCCGGCATCGGTACTTGACGAGGTGGCCGACGCGACCAGTGCGCCGACGAGCGGCCGGTTCACCTGAAAAAACTCGCCAGGGCCGAACGAATACCTCAAGCCGCCAACTGTCGTGGACACGTGGCCAGAGCCGATGCCTGGCACGGGGGGGATTGCCGAAGAAGTACCGTCGCCGGCCGCAAGCTCGACGATTCGCGATCGTGCGATACGCTCCCGCACGGCGCGTGCCGCTATCCAGGCCGAATCGAGCTCGGGAACCAGCAACGGACAGCGCGCTATGTCGGTCACCCGGTGCGATTTCTCCGAATAGAACCCGAACAACGTGCGGGCCTCCAGGTCGACTACGTGAGCGGTCGCTCTAACCCGGTAACCGAACTCGTCCTCGGGGCTGCTTCGCACGACGATCTCTTCCGGGACTTTCAGACGGCCGATCCGCTCGAGCGCGTCCCGGACGAATTCGGCCTTGGCGGAGACCTGTGCCGGATAGGCGAGGTGTTGAAGCTGGCATCCACCGCATTGCTGGAAGTACTCGCAGGGAGGCTCGCGGCGGCCGGGCCCGGGCTCCAGTAGCTCTACGATGTCCGCCCTGAGGAACCCCTTCTTTCGTTCCGTGATGCGTGCCTTGACGAGATCTCCTGGCGCGGTGAACGGGACGAAAACGGCCTGACCGTCCAATCGGCCCAGACCGTGCCCTCCGTAGACGACCTTCTCGATTCGTACTTCAATGGTGTCCGGCATCCGGGCTATAATGCCGCGTCGCCGGTCGGAAATCGAATGGACGACCGTCGCCAACTACAATCCCCTCGATATTTCAGGAGTTGCCAGGTCCCCATGCGGCAAGTCGCGCTCGCGCTCGTATTGCTCCACTCGTTGCCGTTCGCCGCGCTTTCTTCATCGGCCGCGCCTGCGGTCCGGACTCGCGCCGCGATCGTCAACATGACCTTGCCTGACGGAGTCGAGCGGGTTACCGGTGAACTTCTCGTCGGGTTCGATCCCGCCGCCAAGCGCGCGCCGCTGGCCGAGATCGGCGGAATCGAGCTAATAGCTGCGCCGCAACTCGAAGGAATTGGTATATCCAGAGTTCGTCTGGCCCCATCCGCGAACGAAGAGGGCGTGGTCGATCGGCTATCCTCGACTCCGGGGGTGCTCTTCGTCGAACCGAACGTGATCGTCAGGCCGGCGGAGGTGCCGGCGGATCCGCTCTACGCCGGCGTGAACGGCGAACCGAGCGACCTGCAGAGATGGGTTTTCGGTGGCATTGGAGACAACGTCGTACTCAACGCCGAGCCCGCCTGGGATGTAACAACGGGAGATCCTGCCGTTGTCATTGCAGTGCTCGATTCGGGCCTCGATACGGACAATCCGGAGTTTCAACGACTCTGGACGAATCCTCGTGAAACGGCGGGGAATGGCAGCGACGATGATGGCAATGGCTATGTCGACGACGTGCACGGCTACGACTTTCACAACCGGCGCGGCGACATTGCACCCGACCTCGGCGATGGCGAGGACAACGACTTCAACGGGAAGGCTGACGACTCCGCGCCGCACGGCACTGCCGTGGCCTCGATAGTCAGCGCGGCGCACGACGGAGTCGGAATGGCAGGCGGAGCGGCAGGCTGCTCCCTGATGACGGTCAAGATCTTCGGTGACGATGGCGGCGTAAAGGTCAGCGACCTCGTGGAGGCAATAAAATATGCCACCGACAACGGCGCTGACATCGCGAACCTCAGTCTGTCGACGCTCTTCAAGACCGATGCGCTTGGCCTTGGGGTGCGATACGCAGTCGAGCGTGACGTGGTGGTTGTCGCAGCCGCCGGAAACGGCAACGCCCCGGTGCCGCAGTACCCGGCGTCGTGCCGCGGCGTGATCTCCGTCGGCGGGTCCGGAAGCGGCTTCAGTGCCGAAGCGGCGGTCGGCACGATGGATCCAGGCAGAGTGAACGGCAGGTGGCCAAAGTCACAGTATGGACTGGGCGCGGTCAGCGTGGTGGCGCCGGCCGTTACGCTTGCTTCGAATGTCGTGACGGTGGCGCAAGTGAACGAGAGGCCGGAGCTGACGCTCGGAAGCACCACGTACCAGATAGTCGAGGGTACGTCGTTCGCCGCGCCATACGTATCCGCGCTCGCGGGTCTGGTGGTTTCCTACGACGTTGCGGTCAATGGACGCCGCACACTCAACTCCTTCGACGTCCGTCAACTCCTGATCAACACAGCCAACGACCTGCCGACGGACTTCTCGGACAATCGACCCTCCGGACCTGGATGGGACGGCTTCGGCCGCATCGACTATCTGTCGGCGCTACGCGAAGTGCCAGGCAGTTCCACGCCCGCGCCAACCATCGACAGCGCCACATACGGCAAGAAGACCTTGAAGATTTTTGGCTCGGGATACTCTCGGAATTCGCGAATCGAGGTGAACGGTACCGTTCTCGCGCTCGAGCCGCTGTTCTCCTACGCGGATGGAACGATCGAAGTCGCCGGAAGCCGGAAAGTTCTTGGTCTCAAGAGGCGTCAGCTCAACACCATAGTCGTGGTCGACGGCAGCGTTCGGTCGAATTCCTTCGAGTTTTAGCCTGCGATGGATCGATGACGTGCCTCGACTCACCGGCAAGGATCGCTTTGCGGTACGCGACTGTGGCGTGAGAAGCTTCTCTCTCCGGATATTCTGGAGACACGCCTGACGTGAAGGCATTCAACTCGATTCTTCGATTTGCGATTCTCCTGGTCGCCGTGCCGGCGTTTGTGGCGTCCCTGCCGAAGATGTCGCCGGCCGGGCGAGCGTCTTCGGTTCATCCCATTCGCGGCGAAGCGCTTCGTCTGCGGCGCGGAGTACTGGATCCGGCCTCGCCGGAAGGACAGATTCTCGAAGCGAACTTCCGTGCGTCGCTCGCGATGAAGGCCGGGAGCAGCGATCGCAGGCTTGCGATCGTCCGTTGCTCGGGAACAGACCAGGACATCTGGCGAGCCGCCGCGCAGGCAGCAGGCGTCGACGTGATCGCGCCAGTGCCTGACGACGCCCTTCTCGTTCGTGGCAATCCGTCGGCGCTTGGCCGGTTCGCGGAAGAGCCGCCGGTTTCCTGGATCGGCGAGTTCGGGCGGCTGGAGAAACTCGCCCCAGCCCTCGACGCCGATCTTTCGTTGCCGACGGGATCGAACGCAGTGCCGGCCGCCATCCTCATCCTCGCCGATGCCGATGGGCTCGCGCTCGCCGAGTCACTTTCGGCGGAGGCCTCCGCAAGATTTCTTCCCGTTTCTCGCGTCGGTAATTTCGTGATCGTGCGCGCTGCCTTCGCTGCCGGGCGGCTTGCGGAGCTGCTCGACCGGCCCGAAGTCGTCAACGTCGAGCCCTGGCGCGCTCCGGCCCCGCAGGACGAGCGTGCAGGCGTCATCACGTCGGGACTGCTCGATCTGACCGGGAAGAAGCCTTCAGGCCCGGGCTATCTCGACTGGCTCGCGAGCAAGGGGTTCACTGGCGAGACCTTCGATTTCGGAATCGACGTCGTCGACTCGGGGCTCGATACGGGAATTCCTGACGATCCGAACGGTCATCCGGATTTCCGCTCGGCAACAGGAACGTCCCGGATCGCATATGCGGTCTCGTTCATTGCAGGACCTCAGACTTCGACGAGCGATTTTTACGGCCACGGCACACTCAATGCTTCGATTGCGGCTGGCTTCAACGCGGGTTCGGCGTTTCCGCAGGCTGACTCGGATGGATACCGGCTGGGGCTGGGCATCGCTCCGTTCGCGAGGCTGGGAGGTTCGAAGATCTTCAACCGTGGCGATGGAATTTCGCTTTCCGGCACCTACACCGACATTGCAAGTCACGCCTATCGGAACGGTATGCGCTTCGCGTCGAACAGCTGGGGAGCGCCGGCCAATAGTTACACCGTCGAGTCGATGGAGTACGACGCGATAGTTCGGGACGCCGACCCGGCTGTTTCAGGTAATCAGGAGTTCACGGTCTGTTTCGCGGCGGGGAACGCCCACGCCGGCGGCACGATCCTCACGCCCGCTACCGGGAAGAACGTAATCACGGTCGGCGCGAGCGAGGGTTACCGGCCAGAAGGAATCGTGGACGGATGCGGCGTCGGCGACGACGGTGCGGATGCCGCCGACGACATAGTTTCGTTTTCGAGCGGAGGGCCCCTCGACGACGGACGCACGAAACCGGACCTGGTCGCGCCGGGGACCCACGTGCAGGGCTGCGCGTCGCAGCACCGGTTCTACACCGGCGGCAGTCTTTGCGTGAACCTTGACGTAAGCAAGTACTACCCGCTTGGCCAGACGCTCTATGCGTGGGCTTCCGGAACCAGTCAGTCCACGCCAGTGGTAGCCGGGGCAGCCGCGCTCATCCGGGCCTACTGCGTTCTCGAGGACTGGTTCGACGGTGCGCCTCCATCTCCGGCCATGGTGAAGGCCCTGCTCGTTGGCTCCTCCACGCCGATTGCCGGAATGCGAGCGGGACGGCAGCTCCCCGATTCGCGCCAGGGATTCGGACGCGTCTCGCTAGGGCCCGTCTTCGACGATGCGGCGCGCATTCTGGTGGACCAGAAAGCCGTGTTTTCGACGGCAGGGGAAACCTACGTCGAGACCGGCGACGTAGGCGATCCCGCGCGGCCGTTCCGAGTGGCCCTGGTGTGGACGGATGCGCCCGGACTTCCGAACTTCGCCGCTCGCGTGAACGACCTCGATCTGGAAGTAAGAGTCGGCGAAACGGTCTACCGCGGTAACGCGTTCACTGGATTCGAGTCAACGCCGGATCCGTCCGCGCCCTTCGATGCGATCAACAACGTCGAGACCGTCACGGTGCCCGCCGGCTTCCGCGGTCCGTTCACGGTAACTGTTCGTGCCGCCACCATAGCCGGCGACGGCGTGCCCGGAAATGCCGATGCGACCGATCAGGATTTCGCGCTCGTCATCTACAACATCGAGGATGGCCGCTGGGTGCCGATTCCTCCGCCCGAAGTGACGTCCGTACTCGTGAAGTCGCGCCCGGCATCGGTGAAACTCACGGTTGCCGGACTTCGAATGCCGGCTACGACGGCATTCGAAATCAACGGCCGGGCCGTCGAACCGGTGCGGATCAAGTTCCAGGCGAGCAAGAACTCGTTCAGGATAAAGGGGCCGATCGAGGCGCTTGGCGCGACGGCAGGAGAAAATACGCTTGTCGCCATCGACGGCGATCTCCGCTCCGAGCCCTGGACGTTCGTAATCGCCCCGCCGCGTCGCGAGTGAGGGTGTCCCGATCTCCCCGCAACTGTACAAATCGTTGCCTTTATGAGGCACCTGTTCTAGACTGCCGATAAGGTTCCATCTTCAATTCAGAGCGCTCATCACGTCGATAATTACCGCAGACGGAGGTCCGCTCTGCGCGGGGGTCCCGAATGGCGAACAAGATCCTGCTGGCTGATGACAGCATCACGATTCAGAAGGTCGTCAACCTGACCTTCACGGATGAGGGAATCAATGTCGTCACCGTCGGCAACGGCGAACTGGCACTTCGTAAGTTGAGCGAAGACACTTTCGACCTCGTCCTCGCCGACATCTTCATGCCGGGGCGCAACGGATACGAGGTGTGCGAGTTCGTCAAGATGACTCCCCAGCACGCCGACATTCCGGTGGTCCTTCTGGTTGGGGCGTTCGAACCGTTCGACAAGTCAGAGGCAGCGCGGGTGCGGGCCGACGGCCACCTCACGAAGCCCTTCGAATCGCGCATCCTCGTCGAGACGGTGAAGCGGTTGCTTGCCGAGGCGGCAGTGCGCAAGGCGGCCGCCAGCCCGCCCGCTTCGCCGGAACCGGCTTACAAGGGCCAGGTTGTTGGCTGGGATGTCCCGACGACTCCGATGACGCGTCAGGACCTGGAAGATGACGAGCCAGGTCCGCCTCCGTACGATCCATACATTTCTACCGGGAAGCTTCCCAAGCTCGCCGAACCTGAACCGCAGGATGAGTCGGAGTCCGAGGCATTCTCGAATAACACACTCGCAATCGGATCGCCGATTCACACTGGCGCGTTGTTCTCGCCGCCGACGTTCTCGAAGGATTCTCCCCTTCTCGACAAGTCCGAACCGTTCGTACTCAACTCCCCGGAAGAATCCGCCGAGCCTGCGAGAGCCATCGAAGGACCTCCAGACAGTCTTCCGGGGTTTTCTTTTGCGACTTCGAGCGGTCCTCTCCCGTCCTTCGAGGCGCCGCCCGAGGTCAACGACGCTGTTGTCAGCCATACCGACCTGCCGCATTCCGACTCGCCGCTCGAGCTGGCCAGTGAGGGGCAGATCGAACAGCACGTTCACGAACCCGCCGTCGTCGACGAGAAACGCGATCCTCTGCTCGAGACGTTTGCCGATGTGGCCGAGTCTACTGCCGACGTCAAGGCCGACTCCGAGCCTGAGTTCGAGGCGAACGCGCGGCCGGAGGGCGCGCCATCGATGACCGTGCAGCCGTCGCTCGATCTGACGTCCGCGTGGGATCCACAGGCCCAGCCGCCGCAGGCGTTCGAGGCCGAGCCAGAAGTTGCATCCGAGCCGGAGGCGCACGTCGAGGAGACGGAGGAACCCGTGGCGGAGGCGCCGCCGAGTGGCGCCTGGGGGACCAGCTCATACGAGGTTGGCGCAACGCCGTTCGCGCTGTCGGAGGAGCCGTCGCCATCCAGCGGCACACCATTCGAGATGCCGCTCGACTTCGAGGCGCCACCTGTCCCGCCTCCGGCATCGTCGGAGGAAGGGTCCGGCGCTGCTTCGCCCGTTGCGACGAGTCCGGCCGGCGGACAGACGAGGACCTTCCAGCTCGGCGCCGGATCGGCGACGACCCGATTCACGATGGACGAGCTCGAACAGCTCGCTTCCACCGACGAAAGCCCCACCTTCGGTGACGAGGACGAAATGCAGGCGCTCGAGCCCGCTCCGACCGACTGGACACCCGAGGTAGAGCCGCCGTCCACCGATGAGGCGCCGGCGGATGCATCGGCTGCCGAGGTTGAAGCCGAGTCTCCTGCGCTGGATCAGGCGGACGGAGCCGGATCGATGGACGCGGGTGTCGCGGCGTCCGTGAATGGATCCGGGAACGCGATTCCGCAGGACGTCATCGACGAGGTCGTTCGCCGCGCGATGGAGAAGATCGACGACGAACTGATCCGCGAGATCGCGTGGGAAGTCGTGCCCGACATTGCCGAGCGAATCATCCTGAAGCGGCTCGGCGGAGGATAGACGAACGGACGGGGTTGACGGGATCTGAACTTGATCCACCGATGCTGTCTGGAAAGGCGGTCCGCTCAGGGGCCGCCTTTTTCAATTACGCCGCCTCGATCAGGCCGATCCAGCTCGGATCCCGTCGATCCTGTCCCCACTTCCTTCTCTACGCTAGAATGCGCGTTTCACGAAAAGTCCGGATTTGCGAGGTATTTCCACGGTGAGCGACTCGAGCGAACAACAGGCGGCGGCCCCCGTCACCGATATTCCATCCCAGTACGATCCGCGAGCGGCCGAAGAGCGCTGGTACGGAGTCTGGGAAGCGCGCGGTGACTTCACCGCGTCTCCCGATGCGGATGGCGACCCCTACTGCATCGTGATCCCGCCGCCGAACGTTACCGGTTCGCTGCACATGGGCCACGCACTTCAGCACACACTGATGGACATCCTCACGCGCCGGCGTCGCATGCAGGGATTCAACGCGCTGTGGCTTCCGGGTACCGATCACGCGGGGATCGCAACACAGGTCGTCGTCGAAAGGCAGTTGAAGGCCGATACGGGACTCACCAGGCACGACCTCGGTCGCGAGGCGTTCGAGGCCAAGGTGTGGGAGTGGCGAGCCGAGTCCGGAGGCACGATCCAGCGCCAGATCCGGCGCGAGGGTGCTTCGGTCGACTGGACGCGCGAGCGGTTCACTCTCGACGAAGGCCTCTCGAAAGCCGTCCGCGAAGTCTTCGTGACACTCTACGACGAGGGACTGATCTACCGCGGGAACCGGATGGTGAACTGGTGCGTCGAGCACGGCGCGCTCTCGGACCTCGAGTCTCCGAAGACCGAGGTGAAAGGCACGCTCACCGAGATTCACTATCCCGTAAAGGATTCGCCGGGCGAGTTCATCACCGTGGCCACCACGCGTCCGGAGACGATGCTCGGCGACACGGCCGTTGCCGTGCATCCGGACGACGAGCGCTACAGGCATCTGATCGGAAAGATGCTCGTGCTTCCGTTGCTCGGTCGCGAGATTCCCGTCGTGGCGGACGATGCGGTCGAGGCCGAGTTCGGAACGGGCGCCGTCAAGGTGACGCCCGCGCACGATCCGACCGACTTTGCGATCGGGGAGAGGCACGGGCTCGAGCAGATTGTCGTCATCGGACTCGACGGCGTGATGACGGAAGCGGCCGGGCCGTACGCCGGTCTCGACCGGTTCGAGGCGCGGAAGCGCGTTTTCGACGACCTCGAAGCGCGGGAGCGCCTCGGAAGCGTGAAGGATTACGTCCATCAGGTTCCGCATTGCCAGCGATGTCAGCGCGTCATCGAGCCGATGCTCTCCGAGCAGTGGTTTCTCGACGTCAAGGACATGGCGAACGCTACGCTCGACGCCGTTCGCGAGGGCCGGACTCGATTCACGCCCGAGCGCTGGACGAAGGTCTACACGGACTGGATGGAGAATATTCAGCCGTGGTGCATATCGCGGCAGCTCTGGTGGGGACACCGCATTCCTGCTTGGTATTGCGACGCGTGCGGGTCAACGACCGTCGCGCGCGAAACACCGGTGGCCTGCTCGTCGTGCGGCGCAGTCGAACTGCGGCAGGACGAAGACATGCTCGACACGTGGTTTTCGTCGGCATTGTGGCCGTTTTCGACCCTCGGCTGGCCGGACCGTACTCCAGACCTGGCTGCTTACTACCCGACAACCGTGCTCGTGACCGGCTTCGACATCATCTTCTTCTGGGTGGCAAGGATGATGATGATGGGTCTGAAATTCATGGGTGACGTGCCATTTCACGAGGTCGTCATCACCGGCCTCATCCTCGATGGCCACGGCGAGAAGATGTCGAAGACTCGCAACAACGTGATCGACCCGCTCGACGTGTTCGCGAAGTATGGCGTCGATGCGACCAGGTTCACCCTCGCCGCGGCTGCACAGGCAGGAAGCGACATCCGGTGGAAGGACGACCGCGTCGAGGAGTACCGGAACTTCACGAACAAGATCTGGAACGCATCGCGATTTGTCCTGATGAATGCCGGCGAAGCCGAGCCCGAATGGATCGACACGCCGGAACTGCCAGCGAAACTTGCGGACAGGTGGATTCTCAGCCGGTTTCATCGGACCGCCGCATCTGTCAACAGGGCGCTCGACGACTATCGGTTCCACGAGGCGGCTGCCGAGCTGTATCACTTCATCTGGGACGACTTCTGCTCTTGGTACATCGAGCTGTCGAAACCGCTCGTCGCCACGCGCGAAGCTGTGACGGAAGAGGTGGTTGCGGCGCGCAGCCGAATCGTCTACGTCCTCGAGGCGAGCATGCGGATGCTGTCTCCGTTCATGCCGTATCTGACCGAAGAAATCTGGCAGCGGCTGCCTGGCTCGGACCGGCGGGCCGAGAAGTCGGTTGGGCTGTCGGCCTATCCGGTGGCGGATGAAGGTCTGATTGACGCCGAAGCCGAGTCGCGGATGGGCGCAGTCATCGAGTTGATTACCAAGGTGCGCAACATCCGGTCCGAAATGAATCTCGGCTCCAAGCCGGTCGCGCTGTACGTGGCGTCATCCGACAGTGGCGTGCGCGAGATGGTTTCCAGCGCCGAAACCGATCTCAAACGGCTCGGACGTGTCGAAACGCTCACGATCTGCGACTCGATTCCGGAGCTCGGAATGTCGGCGCGCGACGTCGTGTCCGGCGCGGAGATCGCAGTGCCGCTCGCCGGGCTCATCGATGTCGACGTCGAGCGTGTACGGCTGCGGAAGGAGCTGGAGAAGGCCGTGAAGGAACGAACTCCCATGTTCGCGAAGCTCGCGAACGCGAGTTTCGTCGAGCGAGCTGCCGCCGATGTAGTCGAGGCGACGCGTTCCCGTGTCGCCGATCTCGACGGACGAATCGCGCGCCTCGAAGAGTTGGTAGCCAGCATCGACCATTGATTGAGTAGGACGGGCAAGGATCCGGCGGGGTCCGGGTTCGTCCAGGAGTAGCACGATCTCCGCGTGCCGGACGTGTCGCGAGGCATGCGACGAAGTCCGGCTCCGGATGCGCGCGGCAACGAAGCTCGAACGCGTGCCGGCTGCTGACGAGACTCAGGAAATCCGGCCCTCGACCGACGGCACATCGCGGACGCCGCCGGACGCTGCAACGGCAAAGACGTCGGGCTGTGAGACGGCGGGGCCACGCGTGGTCGCGGCCGCAATCGACTTGCCCGTGCTCGGGATCGTCGCGTTGAGGTCCTGGTTCACTCTTCCTCCGCCCGAAGGCGCTCGAGCACGGTCGAGTCTTCCAGTGTCGAAGTGTCGCCCGTCGAAGCCTCTCCCGACGCGATCGAGCGCAGCAGTCGTCGCATGATCTTTCCCGATCTCGTCTTGGGCAGCTGATCGGTGAATCGGATGTCGTCGGGTTTGGCGAGCGGGCCGATCTCTTTCGACACGTGCTGCCGCAGCGCCTCGCGAAGCGCATCGCTGCCTTCGTGGCCTGATTCGAGTGTTACGAATGCGGCAATCGCACTGCCCTTGAGCTCGTCTGGGCGGCCGACGACGGCGGCTTCGGCTACTGCGTGGTGACTGACAAGGGCGCTCTCGATCTCCATCGTGCCGAGCCGGTGGCCCGATACGTTGATGACGTCGTCGACGCGCCCCATGATCCAGAAGTAACCGTCTTCGTCGCGTCGCGCACCGTCACCGGCGAAGTACATACCCGGCATCTCTGTCCAGTACTGAGCGACATAGCGATCCGGATCGCCGTGTATTGTGCGCAGCATCGACGGCCACGGCTTCCGGATGACGAGATATCCTCCTGCGTTCGGCGGAACGGTATTGCCGTGCCTGTCGACGACGTCTACGTCGATGCCCGGCATCGGTCGCGTCGCCGAACCGGGCTTGGTCGGAGTGGCGCCCGGCATTGGAGCAATCATGATTGCGCCGGTTTCCGTCTGCCACCAGGTGTCGACGATCGGGCATCGGCCGCCGCCGATCACCTTCGAATACCACATCCAGGCCTCTGGATTTATCGGTTCACCCACGGTTCCGAGCAGCCGCAGGCTGGACAAATCGTGCTTTCGGGGCCACGCCTCGCCCCACTTGACGAATGCGCGTATAGCCGTCGGCGCGGTGTAGAAGATCGAGACCCGATATTTCTCGATGATCTTCCAGAAGCGATCGGGCTCCGGGAAGTTCGGCGCGCCTTCGTACATCACGGTAGTCGCCCCGTTCGCCAGCGGCCCGTAGACGACGTACGAATGGCCTGTTACCCAACCGATGTCGGCCGTACACCAATAGGTGTCGTTCTCCTTCAGGTCGAAAACCCATTGCATCGTCGCCGCCGTGGCCACCATGTAGCCGCCCGTCGTGTGCACGATTCCCTTGGGTTTCCCCGTCGTACCGGACGTGTAAAGGATGTAGAGCGGATGTTCGCTGTCCAGTTCTTCGGCCGGGCAATCGGCCGTCACCGTTTCGAGCAGTTCGTGCCACCAATGATCGCGGCCTGGTTCCATCGGGATGCGATGGCCGGTCCGCCGGTAGACCACGACGCCCGTTACCGAAGGGCACTGCGAGACCGCGTCGTCGACCGCTGCTTTCAGTTCGACGATCGTACCGCGACGGTGCGCACCGTCGGCGGTGACGACGACCTTAGCCTGGGCGTCGTTGATCCGATCGCGCAGAGAGTCCGCCGAAAACCCGCCGAAGATGATGCTGTGAGTTGCGCCAATCCGAGCGCACGCGAGCATTGCGATCGCAAGCTCAGGAACCATGCCCATGTAGATCGCGACACGGTCGCCGGTCGCGACGCCGAGGCTCTTGAGTACGTTCGCGAACCGGCACGTTTCGCGGTGGAGTGTCTGGTAGGTAAGAATCCGTTCGTCGCCGGGCTCTCCCTCCCACACGATTGCAGCTTTGTTTCGCCGATCGGTGAGCAGGTGGCGGTCGAGGCAGTTGACCGAGATGTTCGTGCGTCCGCCCACGAACCATTTCGCGAAGGGCGGGTTCCATTCGAGCACGTTCGACCAGGACGACGACCATTCGAACTGCGCTGCGATGCCGTTCCAGAAGGCCTTGGGATCCGCCATCGAGCGCGCGTAGAGAGATTCGTAAGCTTCAATGCCCGAGACTCGGGCGGCCTTGAGAAAGGACTCGGGCGGATCGAATACCCGGCTTTCGCTGAGGATCGACGTGATGTTGTCGGGCGAGTGATCGTCGGACATGCTGGAACCTCCGGACCTGGTGCGATCGAAGGCGCAGTCTATCAAATTGTGTCCAACTGGCAGCGAGCGCCGGGACGATCCGACGTGGGGGCGGCAGACCGCAGCCGGTCCGTCTACCCGACGTTGAGCTGCGGCCGCAAACCGTCCCGAATCAATCGCTTGACACTCGAAAGGCCGAACCCTAGAATGGCCGTGCTTTTGCAACCACGCGTTTCTATCCCTATTCCCATACGGAATCGGCAGGTCTCATTTTCAAGAGGAGCGGGGCGCGCCCCACGCGCGGGCGAACTCCGGACACGCGGTGATCAAGGTCGATATTGTGAACAATGTTGCCGAGCGCACGGGTGTCTCGAAGGTCAAGGCTGAAGAGGCTGTCGAGGCGCTCTTCGACTCGATGAAAGAAGCCTTGAAGAGGGGTGAGCGTATCGAACTGCGTGGGTTCGGCGTTTTCGTCGTGAAGCCGCGCAAGCGTGGCGTTGGCCGGAATCCTCGCACCGGCGAGGTGACGGATATTCCGCCGGGCAAGACGATCCGCTTCAAGCCGGGCAAGGATCTGCAGGCCTAGTCGAGGCTTCGGTAGCGTCCGTGTCGTACCCCGAGCCTGCCATGCCGCCTGCCGGCGACGGTTCCGCGTGCAGTGGCGCTCCGATTTGGACGCCGCCGTCGCGCGGGTCGAAGATCACTCTTGGACAGGCGTTGTGGCACACGACGCTGCTTGCGGCCACGTTCGTCACGACGACTCTGATGGGCACGCTTCTGTCGATCGACGTGCCCGTCTCGGAGAGCTCGGGTATGAGCGGGCTCGCCGCCGCCATACTGGGTGCGGTCACGTCGGACGCGACTTACATCGGGAGCGGGCTCGTCTTTTCGACCACGTTGCTCGTCATTCTCGGCGCGCACGAGTTGGGACACTACTTCGCGTGCAGGTACTACGACATCGATGCATCGTTGCCGTACTTCCTGCCAGCTCCACCGCCGATCCTCATCGGGACGTTCGGGGCGTTCATTCGAATCCGCTCGCCGTTTCCGAATCGCAGGGCGCTGTTCGACGTCGGCGTGGCTGGCCCGATCGCCGGGTTCGTCTTCGCCCTGCCGGCGAGCGTGGTCGGCCTGCTCTACGCAACGCCGTCCACGGTGGACACGAGCGAGGGAGGGATCGTCTTTCACGATCCGCTGCTGTTCACCCTCCTTGCGCGCGTACTGGATCTGCCGGAAGCCATCAATTGGAACCCGATTTACTTTGCCGCGTGGATCGGGATGTTCGCGACCGGATTGAACCTCATCCCCGTAGGGCAACTCGACGGCGGGCACGCGGTGGCCGCTCTTGCGGGAAGGCGAGGGCACCGCGCCGTGTCGCTGGTCTTCTTCGGTGTGGTTGCGACGTTGGCGGTCGTATCCTTCGTCCGTTTCAGCAGTCCGGTCTGGTTTCTCTACGTGGCCGTGCTTGCGCTTCTCGCGTTTCGCAGGCACCCGTCAACTCTTGACGACGTGCCAGGAGTCGGACGAGTACGATGGATTGTCGCGGCCGTCGTTTTCGTGATCTTCCTGCTCAGCTTCATGCCGTTTCCCGTGACAATCACTTAGCTGCCGGCCGGTTGTCCGTTGTCCTCGAACCCTGCGCCGCCCAGTGAGGCGTGCGGGAATTTCGGACCGCGGAGCGGTCGCACCGTTACTCTCGCGACGGCATCGTGACGAGCGCGGCGGAAGTTGCGGCCCTCGAGAATCAATGCGACCGCTCCGCGGTCGAAATCGTTCCTGGGGTGAGTACCGGGGGTGACGGCGGATCGCTTCGCTCACCGCCGTGACCCCCGGCTATTGTCTGTGACCGCTTCGCGGTCATTCCGATACGGACCTCTGCTATGAAACACGGTCGTGCCCTGACGCCTGCACTCCGCCCGTTTCATCCCAGGGGGTACGCCGCAGGCGTGTGGGGAACTATTGTCTGTGACCGCTTCGCGGTCATTCCGATACGGACCGGTCGATGTAACAGCCGTGGGTCGCGCGCGGCGAGTCCGCGACCGCGGAGCGGTCGATGAAATAGCCGTGGGTCGCGCGCGGGCGAGCGCAGCGAGC
>JAJTWZ010000093.1 GCA_021463145.1 Blastocatellia bacterium
GCTTCGCGGTCACGCTGCTCGCTTCGCGGTCACGCTGCTCGCTTCGCGGTCACGCTGCTCGCTTCGCGGTCACGCTGCTGGCTTCGCGGTCACGCTGCTCGCTTCGCGGACACGCTGCTCGCTTCGCGGACACGCTGCTCGCTTCGCGGACACGCTGCTTGCTTCGCCGTCACGCTGCTCGCTTCGCGGTCACGCTGCTCGCTTCGCGGTCACGCCGCTCGCTTCGCGGTCACGCCGCTCGCTTCGCGGTCACGCCGCCTGCGGAGAGGTCGGCGTAAAGCTTCCGACGCGCCTGCGGCGAAGCCCCGCCAGTGAAACGGGCGGAGGACAGACGCTCACCCACGGCCGTGCTTCACTGCATATGTGCCCAGTTCGTTAATCTTGTCCACTCTCTCCTCCTCCAGTGGTACCATCGCCGCGTGCAGGATCCACCTCTCTACGCCTTCATTCCCATAGCCCTGTTCTTCGCCGGTGCAGTGATCGTCCCGGTCGGACTTCTTCTCGTCGCTCGCGCCCTGTCGAGGCGCGTGTACGGCGACGCGAAGTCGATGGCATACGAGTGTGGAGTGGATCCCGTCGGCGAAGCGACTGAACGCTTTTCCGTCCGGTTCTATCTGGTTGCGATTCTATTCCTGATTTTCGACGTCGAGACGGTCTTCCTGCTGCCGTGGGCAATTCTCTTCGACCGGCTCGCGCTCGTCGGATTCATCGAAATGGTCACGTTCATCGCCATCCTCATCGTCGGCTACGCCTACGCGTGGCGCCGCGGTGCGTTGGCCTGGGTGTAAGCGAACATGGCTCCCGAAGCGACGACCGACTACGAAATAGAATCGCAGGGGATCATCACTTCGACGGTGGACTGGGTGTTCAACTGGGCGCGAAAGTCGGCGCTCTGGCCGATGACGTTCGGCCTCGCCTGCTGCGCGATAGAGATGATGGCCGCTGGTGCGTCGCGCTATGACATGGACCGGTTCGGCGCCGGCGTCTTCCGGCCTAGCCCGCGCCAGTCGGATCTGGTGATCGTCGCGGGAACCGTCACCGTGAAAATGGCGCCTGTCGTACGCCGCGTCTATGACCAGATGCCCGAGCCTAAGTGGGTGATCTCGATGGGATCGTGCGCAAACGTGGGCGGACCGTTCCCAACCTACTCGACGCTTCAGGGCGTGGATCGCATCATCCCCGTCGACATCTATATTCCCGGCTGCCCGCCCCGGCCGGAAGCGTTGCTCTACGGCCTGATGCGCTTACAGGACAAGATAATGCGCGAGCACCCGACGAGGTACTTCTTCGGCCGCGAGTCGGTTAGCCGTCGGGATTCGAAGCCGGCTTCGTGACCCGCGAGGCCCTGATTCGGCGAATTTCCTCCGGAGGACCTGTTTCGTTTCGCGACGCGATGGACGCGGCGCTCAACGACCAGGCCGACGGATGGTACGGAGCAGGGAAGGCATCGCTCGGTCCGGGTGGCGACTTCACGACCTCACCCGAACTCGGTCCGCTTTTCGGCGCCTGCGTCGCGTCGTGGGTCGCAGAACAATGGGAGCGATTGCAGTGTCCGTCCTCATTCGCCGTCGTGGAATTCGGGGCGGGGAAGGGCAGCCTCGCCCGCTCCCTGCTCGACACGCTTCGCGAGGAGTGGAGCGCGACGTACGAGGCGCTGCGCCTGGTGGCAGTGGATCGGAGTTCAAGTATGCGCGGACATTGCCAGTCAGCTCTCGAACCGCACGCGGATCGGGTCCAGGTCCGCGACGCGATACTGTTCGAAGAGGTGACCGGCCCATCCGTAATCGTGTCGAACGAGTTCGTCGATGCGCTGCCCGTGAACGTCGCCCGCGTACTCGACGGCCGCCTCGAGGAATTGCACGTCACGCTCGATTCGGACAGGCAGTTCGCCGGCGTTTGGAGCAAGCCGTCTACGGACCGGATCGAGGCGTATGCATCACTCTTCCACCCGCAGATCGCCAACGGCGCGACATTCATGTTCGAGGCGCCGCTCGACGCCTGGGACTGGATCTCGGCGATGGTGGCGGACGACTCCGTTACCTCGATTCTTACCTTCGACTACGGCTTCGCCGGGGTGCGCGCCGGTGAGCCCCAACGGCCGGAGGGCTCGATCCGGGCGATGCGGGCAAGGCAGCCGGTCGCGGACATCGTCGGCTCCCTGTTCGAGGCGGACCTGACGGCAGACGTTAATTTTGACCTGTTTACGTCGGTGGCAGTCGCGAGCGGCTGGACGGCGGACCAGGTCGTGTCGCAGGCGGACTGGCTGATCCGGCACGGCGTTCTCGAGCGGATCGCCGGAAGCGAGCGTGCAACTGTCGCCGAACGTCTAGCCGCGAAGGCACTGATAGCGCCGGGTGGTCTCGGCGAACGCCTGAAGGTGCTGGAGCTTGCCAGGAACTGCAATCGCCGGACGTCTCGCGGCGAAGTAACTGACAACGCCTGCCGGCCGCGGTGAGCGGCTTCAGGACTTCGAGCCCGCTGGGAATGATCGGAAGCGGTGGCCAGAGCGGCCGGGTTCCGATCCTGTGGCGCTCCCCGCGCCACCTGGTTGTTCCAGGGATTCTCGAGATACCGGCGTTGCCGGCCGTAGCGCTTCCAGACGCCAGTCCAGACGCCATCGCTCCCGGCTCCAGTCGTTTCCGGAGCGCACAAGGGATTGGACCGGATCATGTGGTACCCTGAAGCGTTCGAGAGCCTACTCTCCGCCCTCCAACTCCGGACGAGGACCTGAACAGTCATGGGATCGAAGATCGACGAGCTTCTCGCTATCGCGTGCAGCAAGGGAGCCTCAGACCTGCACATCAAGGCCGGCAGTTTTCCGTTCATGCGCGTGAACGGGGAACTCCTCCCAATCATCGAGGCATCGCGGCTGACGGCCGAAGACACGCTGTCCATGGCGTTCTCGATCATGAACAACCGCCAGAAGCAGCGCTTCAAGGAAGTCAGCGAGGTCGACATCGCTTACGGGGTCTCAGGACTCGGCCGCTTCCGCTGCAACGTATTCCAGCAGCGGGGAACGGTTGGCGTCGTGTTGCGCGTCATCCCCACGACTGTGAGGACGATCGAGGAGCTGCGACTGCCATCGGTCTGCGAGAAGGTTGCAGAGGAGCGGCGCGGGCTCATTCTGGTCACAGGGACAACGGGTTCGGGGAAGTCGACGACGCTCGCCGCGATGATCGACTACATCAACCGGACCAGGACGGGCCACATCATCACGATCGAAGACCCGATCGAATTCCTGCAACGCGACAAGCGATCGTTCGTCAACCAGCGCGAGGTCGACGTCGATACTCGAAGCTTTTCCGAGGCGCTGCGCGGAGCGCTCCGGCAGGATCCCGACGTCATCCTGGTCGGCGAAATGCGCGACTACGAGACCATCGAAACCGCGCTGACCGCCGCCGAAACGGGTCACCTGGTCCTCTCCACGCTGCACACCCTGGACGCGACTGAAACCGTGAACCGCATCGTGTCGGTCTTTCCGCCACACCAGCAGAAGGGCGTCCGGATCCAACTCGCCAGCGTGCTGCGCGGCGTGATCTCGATGCGCCTCGTCCGCGCGGCGTCTGCCAAGTACGGCCGGGTGCCGGCGGTCGAAGTGATGATCAATACTCCCTACATCCGCGACTGCATCATCCATCCTGAGAAGACGTCGCTGATTCGCGACGCCATTGCAGCTGGCACGTCGCAGTACAACATGCAGACTTTCGATCAATCGCTGCACCAATTGTTCGGCGAGGAGCTCATAACCTACGACGAAGCCTTGAACGGCGCGTCGAACATCGACGAGTTCAAGCTTCGGCTGAGCGGCATCCGGTCGGCTGCGGATCTTGCCAGGGAGGACATGGAGCGCTCGCTCACGAGCCGGTCCGGCGACGCCGTCGGGCCCACCGAGCCCGAGATCGAGTCCTTCGGCCGATAGCGGCGGACAACCGAAGCGCTCCACGCCACGTCCACGTTTTCGCCGGAGCGGCCAGGCTGCTCCGGCGATTCGCGTTCGGTCGGATGAGAGGACCTGCAAATGCAACATCTGATCGTGGCCGCCGTCGCGGCCGCCGTCCGGTCCGCCGGTTTCCTGGGAGCGGATCTGCAAACGCTGATTGCCTCGACCAGCCGGGCTTCGGGCGAAAACATAAGCTCCTTGTACCGGATGGATTCGCTGGACCTCGCGATAGTCTCGGCCTACTTCGCCATACTTCTCGTCCTGGCCATTTATGGCGGATACCGTTTGCGAATCGTCTACCAGTTCTGGCGCTTCCTGGATGCCCCGCCCGTGGTCCGCAGACGATTCGACGAAGCAGAACTGCCGCCAATCACGGTTCAGCTTCCACTCTTCAACGAGCGCTACGTCGCTGAGCGGATCGTCGATGCGTGCGCCGCGCTCGACTATCCGTCCGACCGGCTGGAGATCCAGGTTCTCGACGACTCCACGGACGAGACGCGCGACGTCGTCGCGGCGGCGGTCGCCCGTCACGCCGCGGCCGGCATCCGAATAGTTCATCTCCATCGCCAGGACCGCACCGGATTCAAGGCCGGAGCGCTCGAGAAGGGTCTCGCCGTCGCAACTGGCAAGCTCATCGCAGTCTTCGACGCCGATTTCGTACCGCGTCCGGACTGCCTCCGCCGTATGGTGGACCACTTTGCCGACGAAACCGTCGGAATGGTCCAGATGCGCTGGAGCCACATCAATCGCGACTACTCCCTGCTCACGAAGGTGCAGGCGATCATGCTCGACGGCCACTTCGTCGTCGAACAGGCCGCGCGAAACCGGTCGGGCGCGTTCTTCAACTTCAACGGCACTGCCGGGATGTGGCGGCGCGAAGCAATAGAGTGGTCTGGTGGCTGGCAACACGACACGTTGACTGAAGACACGGATCTGAGTTTCCGTGCCCAACTCTGCGGGTGGCGGTTCGTCTACCTCCTCGACGACGACGTTCCATCCGAGTTGCCCGTCGACATCAATGCGTTCAAGGCGCAGCAGCGGCGCTGGGCCAAG
Source organism: Blastocatellia bacterium (assembly GCA_021463145.1). Classification (GTDB taxonomy): domain Bacteria; phylum Acidobacteriota; class Blastocatellia; order UBA7656; family JADIYM01; genus JADIYM01. The sequence continues at coordinate 4,994 of JAJTWZ010000093.1, forward strand.
GGGCTCATCGAGGTCGCAATCAAGCTGTTGCCGCGCGTCTGGCGTGATCCGCGGCTCACCCTTGCCCAGCGGTGCGAGTTGTTCTTCCGGTTGACGGGGAACATCTCGGCGCCGCTCATCATCGTGATGGCGGTATTGAACCTGCCGGTTCTCATCGTCCGCTACAATCAGGGGCTGTTCCAACTTCTCCTTCTGGACGCGCCGATCCTCCTGTTTTCGACGCTTTCAGTCGCGCTTTTTTACGCGGCCGGACAGGTTTATCTGGATCCGAAGGAATGGCACAGACGGCTGGTCTATCTGCCGCTGGTGATGGCGCTCGGAATCGGAATGTGCTTCAGCAATGCAAAGGCGGTTTTCGAAGCGCTGTTTGGAATGAAATCGAGCTTCGTGCGGACGCCGAAGTACCGGATCGAGACCGCGGCCGACACGTCGTGGATCACGAAAGGCTACCGCCGGTCGCGCGGAGTATTGCCGCTGCTCGAACTCGCATTCGCGGCCTACTTCCTCGGTCTGATCGTCCACGCGATTTCGATGGGCGTGTTCGGCACCGTACCGTTCTACGTGCTGTTCTTCGTTGGCTTCGCATATACCGGGCTCCAGTCGATGTTCGGGGGTATCGAGTGGTTCGGGCGGGCCCGCCGGCGGTCGAGTTGAGTGAAACGATTCGCGACCAGACTCGTAGATGCATCGTCCGCTTCGCTCATCTTCAAAACCGGGAACGCCACTTCGCATGATTAATAGCTCGCGCCTCACCGCCCCCGCGATCGCCCTCGCCGCATTCGCGACTGCCTGTCTCATCCATCAACCTTCGGCATCGGCGGCGCCCCAGGCACGGGCCGCCTTGGTGGGAGCCCGCGCCGACACCGAAGGACAGATCGCGGGCTTTCCGGTGTCGGAATTCCGCGCCAGGCGCGCAAAGGCGCGAGAGACGTTCGACGGGGTTCTCGCCATCCGCGGAACAGTTGACGCCGAGGTCACGGAATCCACACGATTCCGGCAGAACAACTGGTTTCTGTATCTGACCGGAGCGCGCACACCAGGCGCGATTCTGCTCATCGACCCACGCGCAGCCGAAGGCGAGCGCGAGACGCTCTACGTTCCGGCGCGAGATCTGCGCAGGGAGCGCTGGACCGGTCCGAAGCTTGGGCCGGGCGCCGAGACTGCGGCTGAATACGGATTCGACCGGGTGCGTGAATCGGCGGAATTCGAGAAGGACCTTCGCTCCATCCTCGAGCGCCGGGCGACTGCCGAGGCGCCGATCAAGATCTGGACGATCGTGCCCGACGCACGCGACGCCGAGTATTCACGCGATGCGGGTTTTGCAGGCAGCCTTCGGGCAATTGCGACGACCGCGAAGCCGGGATCCGCGGAGGTGGTGGACGCATCGCCGAAACTTGCCGAGCTTCGCCGAACGAAGTCCGAAGCAGAGATCGCGAAGCTGCGCCAGGTCATCGACATTACGCTCGAGGCCCAGCGGGCGGCGGCAGCTGAGATCGGTCCGGGAAGGTTCGAGTACGAGGTCGAAGCCACCATTGTCGGCACGTTTCTCCGCCTGGGCGCCGAACGCGAAGGATTTCCTTCGATCGTGGGATCGGGCCTGAATTCGACGGTGCTGCACTACGAGCGCAACCTGAAGCGCATCGAGAGCGGAGACCTGACGGTAGTCGACATCGGCGCCGAACTTCACGGCTACACTGCCGACGTCACGCGCACGTGGCCGGCCTCCGGCACGTTCACCAGACGGCAACGGGAAGTCTACGAACTCGTCCTCGAGGCGCAATCGGCCGCCGCCGCCGCGTGGAAGCCGGGAGTGACCTTGCGCGCTCTCAACGAGGTGGCAAGGGAGACGATGAAGCGCAGCCCGCTGCGCGACAAGTCGGGCAAGACGCTCGACCAGTCGTTCATTCACGGTCTCGGGCACTTCCTCGGCCTCGACGTGCACGACGTGGGCGATTACTCGGTGCCCCTCAAGGTTGGAGACGTGTTCACTATAGAACCCGGGATCTACCTTGCGGACGAGCAACTCGGCGTGCGGATCGAGGACGATTATCTCGTGACCGAAAAGGGCCTCGTGAAGCTCTCGGCGGGAGTGCCGTCCACGCCGGACGAGATCGAGCGGCTGATGAAACGGAAGTAGCCGGCAGTTCGAACGACCGGAAAGAGTGAGTGCAACTGGCGGGTTCGCCGGCGCAGCTCGAAAGTCCCCGGTCCGCCTGGTCCATTCTCGGCGTCGTTGAGGTTAGAATCGGCAGCCGAAGGCTCGAACTCCACTCGCGCCGAACCCGCCGGCCGGCCCGCGCCGGCGATCGAACTAATGCATCGCGGCTACTGCATAGACGGCAAGTACCTGCTCGAGGACCTCCTCGGCACCGGCGCCTCGGGCTCGGTCTATAGAGCCGTCCAGATCGGTCTGGACAGGCTGGTCGCGGTGAAGTTGCTTCGTCGCGACGCCGGCTCGTCACGGATGGCGATCGAGAAGCTGCGGCGCGAAGCATTGGCCGTGTCGCACCTTCGCCACCCGAACATCGTGAAGGTAGTGGACTTCGGCGCCTCGGAGGCCGCCGGCGCATACATCGTATTCGAGCTTCTCGAGGGACGATCGCTCGCTCTGGAACTCGATGAAGAGGGCAGGAGGCCACCAGACGAGACAATTGCGCTGCTCGGACCAGCGTGCCGGGCTGTCGGGGCGGCCCACGAAGCGGGTCTCGTGCACCGCGACCTCAAGCCCTCGAATCTGTTCGTCGCCAGGCGCGAGAACGGCCAGGTTCTGATTGTTCTGGACTTCGGGCTCGCACAGTTCCAGGGCGCGACAGACGACGAAATCGGAAGCCTTTCGGACGTCGTCGTTGGCACGCCGCTTTATATGGCTCCGGAGCAGTGCGACGGGCAGCCCGCCGACGTGCGTTCCGATGTGTATTCCCTGGGTTGCATCCTGTTTGAAATGCTCACGGGCCGCCCTCCGTTCGTGGCGGAGTCGATTGCTGAGGTCCTGAAGCGGCACAGAACCCACGCGCACATCCGGCCGAGTTTTCTCTCGCCGGACGTTCCGCTCTGGCTCGACGACATCGTGCTGCGATGTCTCGCGAAGAACCCGGACGATCGCTATCCTTCCGCGATCTCGCTCGCGGAGGCGCTGGGGACCGAGAACGTTCCAAACGTGAACGAGTCAGCTGCCGGCTCCGAGCCACCCCGCCGCATCTCTCCCGCTCTCTCCAACCTTCCTCCCGAATCCAGCTTGTTCGTCGGGAGGAAGAGCGAACTCGAATGCATCGCGTCGATGCTCGACGAGTGCCGCCAGCTCACGCTCGTCGGACCAGGTGGAATTGGCAAGACGCGCCTTGCCCGCGAGGTCGCTCGACGGGTGGCCGGCCGGTTTCCGGACGGTGTGTGGCTGGTCGAACTGGCCGGCCTGCACGACCGGGAGCACGTCACCTACGCGGTCGCGCAGGTGCTGGGTCTTCGTGAGACGGCCGGCCGGCCCCTGCTGGACGGCCTCGTCGAAGCTTGTGCCGGCAGGACGATGCTGATCGTCCTCGACAACTGCGAGCACCTGGTTGCAGGTTGTGCGGCGATCGCGACGTCGTTGCTGCGGGCGAGCCCGGGCCTGCGCTTGCTGGCAACAAGTCGCGAAGTGATCGGCGCCGAGGGCGAGACCGTGTGGACGGTGCCGCCGCTCGATCCACCCGCGCCTGGACTATCGGCTTCCGAAGCACTGGAGAATGACGCAGTCCGTCTGTTCGTCGACCGGGCCCGCACTTCCAGGCGCTCTTTCGAGCTGACCGACGGCAGTACGGCCGCCGTCTCGGCAGTTTGCCGCGCTCTCGATGGTCTTCCGCTGGCGATCGAGCTTGCCGCTGCGCGCGTCGCATCCATTTCCGTGGACGATCTGGCGGCTCGAATGAGCAACCGGCTCCGCATCCTGGACGGCGGCGGCCGCGACGCCCTGCCTCATCATCGAACCCTGCGCGCTGCTCTCGACTGGAGTCACGACCTGCTGTCGATGGATGAGCAGGCTATCCTTCGGCGGCTTTCGGTATTCGCCGGCGGCTTTTCGTTCGAGGCAGCGGAGAGGATTTGCGCCGGAGCGCCGGTCGACGAGCTCGCGGTTTTCGACGTGCTTCGAAGGCTCGTCGACAAGTCACTCGTCGCGACCGACGAGCAAAGTGGCGAGATCCGTCTCCGGCTGCTGGAGACCGTTCAGGCGTACGCTCGCGAGCAGCTGTTCGTGTCGGGAGAGGAGGCGCAGTTCCTGTACCGTCACAGCAGATGGTGCATCGATCTCGCCGTGCAGGCGCATTCCGAGGTCGACGGTCCCGACCGCGACACGTGGAACCGGCGACTCGAGTCCGAGCACGACAATCTGCGGGCCGGCCTTAGACGCTCGATCGATTCGGGCGATGTCGAGTCTTCGCTTCGACTGGCGACGGCCATGAGCAGGTTCTGGGCGACAGCCGGATTCCTCGGCGAGGGACGGCAATGGATCGAATCCGCGCTGGGAATCACGGGAGATGAGCCGACTGCGGAACGGGCGGCTGCGCTCCACGGAGTCGCAAGGATCGCCCTGATTCAGGCCGATCATCATCGCGCCGTGGCTGCGGCGGACGAGGCAATCTCCATCCGCCGGGAGATAGCCGACCACGCCGGCGAGGCGTCCACCCTGGCTATCAAGGCGCTTGCGGTAGGGCGGCTCGGAGACTATGACGCAGCATACGCGCTTCATACGGAAGGCCTTGGTATCTGCCGGAAGTTCGGGTTGTCGCGCGAAGCAACCGAATCAGTGTTCTACCTCGGGCTGCTGGCCATGTACCGCGGGGACTTCCTGGCGGCGAAGGCGAATTTCGAGGAGAGCCTGGCGGCTTACAGGGATGCTGACAACCGTCACAAGGTCGTCGTCCTGCTCCACAACATCGGAGAGGTGGCGTGGTTTCTCGGCGACCTGGAAGGCGCGTGCGCCGCACTCGAAGAATGTCTGAGTCTGGCTGAAGGCCTCGGACTGCGAAGGCTGGTCGCGGACACGCTTCGAAGCCTGGGGCGCGTCGCGGCCGACCTCGGCGATCTGGAACGCGCGAACGCGTCATTTGCAGAGTCCTGGAGGTTGCAACGCGAGATCGGAAACCTCGAGGGCGTGATCGAGGTAGTCGAAGGCCGTGCGTGCCTGGCGGCAAATGCGGGCTTGTGGAGGCAGGCCGTGGCGCTCGCGGCCTCGGCAGCCAAGGCCAGGGAGGAACTGGCAATGCCTTCGGATTCGGGGTTCAAGGGCGAGTTCGAAAGGCGTATCGCGATCTGCCACGGCCGGATGTCGACGGAGGAGGCCGCACTGGCGCGTGTCGAAGGCAGTGCAATGACTCTGGACGAGGCAGCCAGCTTCGCGCTTTCCCTCGACGGCGGCGGCGGGCACGCCCGTCGCTCGTGAACGCGATTGTGTCCGTTCGCTATCGTTGGCGGATCGGATGATGCGACACTCGCGCCGTGCGCGAAGGGATGGACAATCTTCCGCTTCCTCTGACGAGCTTCGTCGGCCGTCGCCGCGAGTTGGAGGACGTTGGCGCGAAGCTCGGCCCCGGCCGATGCGTCACGCTCGTCGGCCCCGGAGGCGTCGGGAAGTCGCGACTGGCTGTCGAGGTTGCGAGTCGCGTCCGGTCCGGAACCGATACCGAGGTGTGCTACGTCGACATCGCCCGGCTTGGGGCTCCGGATGCGGCGCTCGCATCCGTGCTCGGTGTTCGAGACGACGAGATCGCTCCGCGCACAACGGCAATCGCCGCGGCGATCGGCAAGCGGCGCGTTCTGGTGCTAATGGATACTTGCGAACAGGTTGCAAGCGCTTGCGCAATCCTGGCGGGAGAGATTCGCGCGCATTGCCCGGGCGTCTCTATTCTCTCTACCAGCCGCCGCCCGATCGGAATGCCGGGAGAGGATGTCGTGCACGTCGCTCCTCTCGATTCGTCCGGGCCAGGCTCGGACGCCGTGCTGCTGTTTACGGAGCGGGCAAGGTTGGCAAGGCCAGGTTTTGCCGTTCACCCCGAAAACGAGATTGCCGTCACGGCAATTTGTCGTCGCGTCGACGGCTTGCCGCTCTCGATCGAACTTGCAGCGGCGTGCGCCCGATTGCTGACGCCCGAACAGACGCTCACGCGGCTCGAGGATCGATTCAGGTTGCTGCGTGCGCCGGGTCGATCGACTGACGAACGCCACCGAACGCTGCGCGCAACGATCGACTGGAGCTACGAGTTGCTCTCCGAGGACGAGCAGGAGATGTTTGCGCGCGTTGCGGTCTTCGAGTCGGGATTCACGTCTGCGGCGGCCAGGTCGGTCTGCGCGGGCGACGGCATCGGCGAGGAAGCGGTAGTGCCACTGCTCGACCGGCTCGTGCAGTCGTCGCTTGCGTACGTCGATCTCGACGGCGAGCGATACCGGATGCTGGACACGATTGCCGTCTACGCGCGCGAGCGCCTCTCGGCTTCCGATGGCGAGCGCACCTGGCGGACTACACACCGCGATTGGTATCTGGCGATTGCCGAACTGGCTCGGAAATCGATTTACGGCGATTCTCAGGGTGCCTGGCTCGAGGCGCTCGAGGCCGACATCGCAAATCTACGGTCGGCGATCGCCTGGACGATCGACGTGGACGGCGACGCGCGCGCGGCGCTCCGATTCGCGGCTGCGCTCTACCGATTCTGGGACCTGCACGGGCACTATGCCGACGGGCGGCAATCCACGGAAGCGGCGATCGCTCTTGCCGCCGGGTCGGAGCCGGAACTCGAGGCCGAAGCGCACTATGGCCTCGGGATTCTTGCGTTCGCGCAGGGCGACTACGAACGGACGAGAGCGGAGGTGGACGTGTGCCTCGCACTGCGGAGCGAACTGGACGACCGTGAAGGAATCGGCGTGGCGCTCAACCTGCAATCGCTCGCCGCCGACTACCTGAACGACCTCGACGGGGCGGTCAGGATACAGGAGGAGGGGCTTGCGATCGGGCGGGAGCTCGGATTGACCGCGGCGGTTAACCAGGGGACGTACCATCTCGGGTTACTCTCGCTTCGGATGGGAGATGCCGATAGGGCAGCGCGACATCTCGAAGAGAGCGTGGCAGGCTGGTACGCGTCCGGTAATCGGATAGGCGCCGCCGGCGCGATCGTGAACCTTGCCGAGGTGATGCGGATGAGGGGCGAGCTTGACAGGGCGCTCGCGCTGACGGACGAGGCACTGGAAATCGCCCGCGACACGGGCACGAAGCGGCTGGAGGGAGCGTGCCTGCTCGGTCGCGGTCAGATCCTGTCGACGGCGGGTGAGGACGGCGCCGCCCTGGAGGCGTTTCGCCAGTCGACGGCGATCTGCGTGGACCTGAAGGCGCGAGACTGGCTGGTCGAAATCGTCGAGAGCCTTTCCTTGCGAGCCGCTCGAATCGGCGACGAAGCTCTTGCGCGCAGGCTCGAGGCGACGGCTACTGTGGAACGGGGGCGGCTTCACATCCCCCGTGACCCGGCCACGCAGAGCGAACTGGAAACGACACTCCGGACGATCGAGCCAAGCGAGCGCTCGCCGTGGACTCTGGAAGAGGCAATCGAAGCGGGACTCGGCACTGGCTGCGGGGCCGGGGATTGACCCGGCAGTCACAGCAAGCGAGTGCGAACCGGACTCGTCAGCCGAGGCGGTTCGCAATCGCTTGCAGTACTGGCCCCTGCGTCAGAACGCGAATGGCTGACTGCGCTCGCCTTGAACGATCACGACGATGGTGTTTCCGTCGCGCGGCTTGCGGAGGTTCAACTTCTTCCGGCTACCCTTGAGAGTAAACGAGCCATTCGTCGCGTCGAACACCGGCGGTTTGGGAGGCACGGTCAGGATGCCGTTGATCTCGAACTGGGCGCCAGCTTCGAAGTGCTGGCCCGAAACCGTCAGCGTCTTCTTGCCGGTACGGTAACTCGCCGCCGCAATCGCGGGCGGTGGCACCTTCACCCGGATCGTGAAGAAATCGCCATCAACCCTCCCAAGCGAGTCCGTGACGCGCACCGAGAACTGGAACGTGCCCGGCAGGGTGGGGGCTCCGGACAGCAGTCCCGAGCCAGACATTGCGACTCCGGTCGGAAGCGTGCCGCTCGTCAGCGTCCAGGCGAATGGCTCCTTCCCGTTTGTAACCGCAAACTGGGCCGTATAGGTGAATCCGACGGTCGCGTCGGGCAGCGTTGACGTGGCAATCGCGGGTGGGTCCGGTTCACCGCCGCCACCACCGCCGCCGCCTCCGCCAGAAGGACCTGGGTATATGAAGCGCGCTCCGTTCTTGTCGTCTTCGGTCAACGTCGCGCCACGGCGGTCGTTGTGGATGAACCCGGCCATGTTTGCGTTGCGGTCCTCGGAATGCCCAAGGCCGATGCAATGGCCAACTTCGTGCGTGATGACTTCGCGCAGCGCCACTGGATCCTGGAAGTAATCGCAGTAGCCGTCCTGCAGTGCGACGTCCGATTCCTTGATTTTGAAGAAGGTCGTTCCGTTGACGACAACGGTCTCGCGGGTCGTGTAATGCCCGCCCCCGATCGCAATGATCGACCTGCAGGCCTCACCCGAAATCTCGTTCCGGCAATCGACGGAGACCATTGTCTTTCCGTCCGCGGGGCCCCAGCCGCAGTAGTTGGTGTCCTCGCCGCCGTAGGAAAGCCGCAGCGAGCATTCCGGTACTGACGACCACGATGCGAGGGCGTCGGTAAGCGCGGCGCCGATGCTCGGAGGGGCGCCGCCTCCGCCCGGTTGGAAGTTCGTCGAGTTCGAGTAGAAGGGAACGACGACTCCGGTGTCAGGCTCGAACCATCGGCAGCGGTTGAGCAGTGAGAAACTCGGCGTGACACCCGACTCGCCCTCGAATGGTTGATCGTACTCGGGGGGAACCTGCGGCAGATCGTCAATGTCCAGGGTTGGAGTTTTGGAAACCACACGCGCCACGGTCGCGCGCAGGTCGTCGAGTGGCAATGTCGCGGGCATCTCCTGAGCGGTCAACCCGCCTTTCTTCGGCAGAATCTGCACGCCCTCGCCGCCGGTGTCGCGGCGCAGCCAGTCACGGCCGTCGGCGCCCTTCTCGAGAAAGAAATTGCCAAGAAACATCCCGTCGACCACGAGCGCGCCGTCGCCATTCGTCGCAAGGAACACCGCCGCGTCGCGGCCGACGTCGAAGCGGGGCGAACCGAATATCCAGTGTCCGGTCTCGCCGACGAGGCCGCCTGGCTGGCGGACGACGAGACGTCCGGTCGAAACGCGTCCCTTGAGGACATCGCGCACGTCGAGAGTTATGTAGGTGACTATGGAGCCGTCGTAATAACGGCTTTCGATCTTAGTGCAGCGACCGACGACGATCGCACGGGCGCTCGCGGCCTGTTCTTCTATGGAGACCGCGAGGGCTGTGGTTGCGCGCGCGTCGACGCCGAGTACGGCAAGGACGCACAGAACCGCACCAGCCAGGGTGATCTTCTTCAAGGCAAAACTCCCGGGGCCAGGATCGAGGGGGTGTTCGTGTGAACGTTGCCATTATACCCGGACGTCCATGGCTCGCCGCAAAAAAGGCAGGTTGCCGTGAGATGTGGAGGTTTGCCGCCGACAACCGTGTCAATTGCGCGTCACGAAGTACCGGCCTAGAATGCGCGGATATCCAACTCGATCTCTTGGGAAGCTTCTACATGTTCGGACGAACCCTGGTCGCACTGATATGTCTGTTCTGCATCTCCTCGACGCTGTCGATGGCCCAATCGTCGAAGCGCGAAGCCTATCGCGGCGAGGCCGCCGATCGTGCGATCGCGGCCGCTTATGCTCCTGTTTTCGCGCAGGGACTCGGCGATTCACCGCGCTTCGACTACATCACGAATTTCGACTTCGACGGCGATTGGAAGGGCGACAACAACTGGAACAATGCGGCCGACGTGAAGCGGCCGCTGCTGGCCTACGTCTATTTTTCGGTCAGTGAAACGGCGACGCACTACTTCATCCACTATGCGCTGTTTCATCCGCGGGACTACAAGGGTGGGTCCACGAAGGGACGGCTGCTGAGCGGGTTGATCCGGGAGGGCGCTGCGGTCGGCGGCAAGTACGACCCGACGGGCCTGTCGGGCGATGCGGTTCTCGCTCACGAGAACGACCTCGAGGGCTGTCTTGTAGTCGTCGAGAAGGGAAAGGGAGCGCCTGAGTCGGGCCGCGTCGTGTTCGTGGAAACGCTGGCGCACAACCGGTTTCTGAAGTACGCCCCCGCTGGTACATCTGTGAAAGACGTGGCGGCGGTTCCAATTCGCAACAATCGGGTAAAACTGTTCGTCGAGCCCAAGGGCCACGGCATAGAGGCCTTCACCGGATCGGCTGTGCAGAAGAAGGATTCCAGGGGCGGCGTGCTCAACTATCGCTATATGGGGCGTGCGGATGACCCGGCGAAAGCGGTGAAGGGCCCTGTGGGCTACGACCTCGTTCCGATTCAGACGACCTTGTGGGATAGAGCCGTCGCGAAGTCGGCCGAGACGTACGGCGAAACGGCGACATACGGGTCTGTGGCGGACGGCAGTGCCTTTGCGAGCTCACTGGCTCGCAGCAATGGCAACGCTGGCGGGAGCTCGTCGTCCATTGTTCTGGGGTCTGCTTTCAACGGGAAGGTGGGGGCCCCGAACATGGCGCGACCGCCCTGGGGTTGGTTCGATTCGCGGGAGAAGGATCGGCCGCTCGGCGAGTGGTATTTCGACCCGGCGGGGACGGTCAAGCGACACTTCGGATTGCCGGCGTCTTTCGGCGTCAGCTACGTGCACAATCCGGCATTGGGGGTTCACCGGTAGCGTGAGTCCCGGGCGGTTTCGGGTGATAGTGGCGGAGCGATCGTCGGCACAGGGCACGTGCTACTGAACGCAACCGGCGCGAGTTGTGCTCCGAACGGCTGATGCACTGGCTGCGAAACGGTCGCTGAAGCCGGCCCGGGGGTCGCGGCTGTGACCGCGAAGCGGTCGCTGGCTGCGGAGCGGTCGCAAGAGCCGGCCCGGGGGTCGCGGCTGTGACCGCGAAGCGGTCGCTGGCTGCGAAGCGGTCGCAAAAGCCGGCCCGGGGGTCGCGGCTTTGACCGCGAAACGGTCACAGAAGATAGCCGGGGGTCAGGGCGGTGAGCGAAGCGATCCGCC
>JAJTWZ010000094.1 GCA_021463145.1 Blastocatellia bacterium
GCTTCGCTCACCGCCGTGACCCCCGGCTATCGGCTGTGACCGCTTCGCGGTCAACGCATCACGGCCATCGTCAGCAAATCGGCCATCCTCTGCGACCGCGGAGCGCGCGGTAGCCCGACACGGCAACGGCGCGGTGACCTGGGAGAGTCACCGCGCCGCATCGGGGGCTCGACTTCGTGCCGCCGTCAGTTCGTCGGGATACGTGTCCGGTAGCTCGTGCAGAGCGAGTCCATGCGCGAATCCTGCCCTGTCGTGAACTGGTACAGGCAGGAGTCGTAGCTGTAGTCCATGAAGTTGTGAATCGGATCGTTCCCCGAAATGCTCGTGCAGGAGTTGCGCGAACTCGGGCATCCGCTCGTCGGCGACGCCTGCGCCGGGGTGTCCGAAACTCGGTCGCCCGAAGTCGTGTTGTTTCCCGTGCCGCATCCGTCCTGGAACGTGTGGTAGAGACCCATCCAGTGGCCGATCTCGTGAGTCGCCGTGTCGCCCTGGTTGTAGTTGGTCGTCGAACCGCCGGGCAGCGAGCCGGTCTGGATCACGACGCCATCGCGATAGTCGCTCGATCCGCTGTAGCTGGTCGGGAACGTCGCCCATCCGAGCAGTCCGGCGCCGTCGGACCGGCGTGGGTTCGTGCAGAGATAGAAGTGAAGCGCGCCGTTGTGCCGGTAGTTCGCCGCAGACGAATGGTTGTAGAAGGCGCTCTTCATGTTCGTCTCGTCCGACGTGCCCTGACGGGCGTTCGCGTAGGTGCTGCTGGTGATGTAGTTCCAGCCCACCTGATAGAACGTGTAGCCCGTGCCGGAGAATGTCGTGTTCAGGTGCGAGATCTGATTTGCGAGGCGCGTCGACGTGACGGTAGCCGTCGACGTCGGGCGGGACTCGTGGAAGAAGACCGGGATTTTGCCACCGGTGAACGCGAGCTTCCCGGCCTTCCCGGCCTCGGCCTGCTCGATCTCGATCAACAGCTCGATTGCTTCGATCTGCTCGGCGGTGATGTCGACACCGCATCGCGCGTGCTTCACGAAGTCGCGCTCGTTCTTGTACGTCGTGCCGCCAAACTCGTACGGAGTGACGTCGGCATCCATGAGGTCCATCTCGACGTCCTCGGACACCGCCGACTGGCTCGTGTCGCGGTTGACGAGCCGGGGCGTGGCGTCGACGACGACGAAGCTCGAGAAGAGAAGACCGGCGACCGAAACGGTCGCGACGATGCGGTTGCGAAAAATGGAGACGAGCACATCGCGCATGAGGGCACCTTCCTTTGCTGTAGTTGAACCGGATCTGAGCACGGAGCGTGCTGCTGGAATGCTGGACGAGGCTCTCTAGAGCAAGCACCGTGCCGAAGAAGGAATCTGCACGATTCGATCCATTCTGGGGCAAAAGGCGTCAAGTTCGTTGACGACGTACGCCGGCGCTGCGAGACGGGTGTAAACGATATTGACAGAGAACCCGTGGAGTTCGGGCCATGTCATTGTGTTGGAACAACTTATGAACTGTAAACAAAGTAGCGCGATGCCAAGCAAGTTGACGGTGGATAATGAGGCACATTAGGACAACTTATCAATAAGAAGGATGGCCGCCGGATGTCACAACCGTGACATCCGACGGCCATTCTGGTGTCGGCATCGTCGAACCGTGTTCAGTTCATTGTGCGATGCCGCCCTGCTGCATCAGCCTCACCTCGACGCGGCGGTTCTGCTGACGGCCCGCGGCTGTGTTGTTGTCCGCCGCGGGACGCGCCGCGCCAAACCCGAGCGGCGTCACGATCCTTCGCAGCGGAATGCTGTGCGTATCCGCGAGGTAGCGAACCACTTCGTTGGCGCGCTTTTCGCTGAGAATGCGGTTCTTCTCCCGATTTCCGGTCGTATCGGTGAAGCCCGTGATCTCGAACGCGTATCCCTTCATTGCACCTGTCTTCTCCGCAAGCGCGTCCAGGTCCTTCTTGGCCTGCACCGAGAGCACGGCGGAATTCACGGGGAACGTCACGGCTACCGTCTCGAGCACCGTGTAGTTGTCGAGTGCCGACACCCTTTCGTTTGCCTTCTTGGCCTCTTCCATTGCCATGTTCGACAACACGGCGAGTTCGTCCACCTGTCCGGCCAGCGCCTGGTTTTCGGCGCGCGCGATCTTGATCTGCTCCTCGTTCTTCGTCAAACGGTCCTCGACTGGAACGAGCCGGTTGGCGATGGCCTGCGCCGCGCGCATCTCCTTCGACGAGATGTTGATTCGCTCTGCAACCAGGCGTCCGCTGTCATCCCCGCGGCCCTGAACCTCGGCGACTATTCCGCCGACGAGCTTTCGAAGTTCGTAACGCTGTGCCTCGGTGACGGGTTTGCCGTCGATCTGCACCTTCACCGATTCGGTGAGCAGCACGGAAGTCACGACCGCCAGCTTGTCCTTCAACATGAGGCCGTCCTCGGTACGCCTGGTCACGACGCCACGAATCTTGTAACGCTTGCCCGCCTCCAGCGTCTGAGGCGCCGGTTCGTCCTGCAGGCCCCCGGCGTTCGTTCGGGCCGGCAGCGAAATGACCGCAGCAGCGGCAATCACGAGTGCAAGTATTGCCGAACATTTCTGTATTCGAATCTTCATGAATCTGTCTCCTGAGTCGTCATTCGAGTTCTTGTTTCCGCTCCTGTCCGTGCCTCGACCTTTCTACTAGGGGCGGACCACGCTCATCTAGGCGGCGCCGGTGGTAACAGGGCCGAATTCAAGTGGTCGAGTACCGTGAGAAGCTGCTCGGCCGCGCCACCCAGATCGCCCTTCTCGGCCGTGTCGGCGGCAAGGTCGATGTCTTGCGACAGGCCGTTCACGGCAACGAAGTACGGTTTCGTCGCCGGACTGAGTCCGAGGTAGCGCTCGAGATCCTGCATTCCACCAACGAGGTTGCGCACGGTGGCGGCAGCCGAATCCTTGTTCTTCCGGATCATCTCGTGGACCTCGGGTGGCGCCGAGTTTTCATTCGCCTGCTTTTCGGCAAGCCGCACGCCTTCCGCGACGGCTCCGTAGCGATAGAGGAAGGTCGCGAGGAGTTTCGACTGGGCGGTTATCCGTTCGGCAGCCGCACGGGTGGCCTTGACGGCCTCGGCCTTGGCGTTCGTCGCGCCTGTCGTGCGTCGCCGCGTCTGCGAGGAGGCGGCCGCCGCGGAAAGGACGACGATGAGGAAGCAGAGCGCGATTTTCGATGTCATTCGGTCCTCGGAGTGGCTTGACTGTAGGGGGTCAGCCTATCGAAGACCGGAGAGGCAAACCATTGGACCATGGTCCAATCGTACGTCGCCGGGGAGCGGGCTCCGGTTACGGAGCGATACACGGAGTCACACGTTGTCGGCTCGGAAACGTCGGAGCAACGGTGTTTCCTGTCAACGTGGAAATGCGAGCGCAGTTTCTGAAGCGCTTGAGCAACGGTGTTTCCTGTCAAGGTGGAAATGCCTCGTGCTTGGCTTTCTGAGAGACAAACGGGTCCGCGACCGCGGAGCGGTCGATACAATAGCCGTGGGTCGCGCGCAGGTGAGCGCAGCGAGCAAGCGCGCGACCCGCGGAACCACCCGCCGCGTCGTACCGACCGCGGAGCGGTCGCATCGTCCGTCCCAATGCGCGTCAGTGGCGACGCAATCGACGTTGTGTCCCGGCAGAGCGGAATCTCACTCTTGGCCGACAATCGAGGTTCGTACGGCTCGAACTGCGAACTCAATGCGACCGCTCCGCGACCGCGGACCATCCTGCCTCTCGAGAGGCCAGAGCAGTAAAGCGCCTGAGCAACGGTGTCTCCTGTCAACGTGGAAATGCGAGCGCCGTTGCTGAAGCGGTGGCGTATATCGCGCTCCGGAACCGGCCGGCCGACGCGATACTCCGAAGCGCCTCCTGCACTCGAAGAAGGCGGAACACGCGGCTGAAGGAAGGCCTGCGGCAGTCCCTAACGCGCTTTCCTGATCCGGAAGTCCCCGTCGCTCGAGTCCGATCCGGAGGCTCCCTCGCGGGTCGAGACGGTCACTCGAATCCGGAAGCGCTTCCCCTTCGCCGTGTCAGCGGGAATCGTCCAAGCGAAATGCCGCACCTGCGGATCGTCGATGATTGCGATTCGAGTGGCAAAGGTCGCGCCTCCATCCGCCGACAGCCAGACTTCGGCCGCCGCGAAGTCACCCGGCGAGTCGGCCTCCCACACGACGTCTACGGTCTCGCCGCGGCGCGGCTTCTCGCCGCCGTTCGGCGTCGCTACGCGAACGGACGGCGCGGCGCCAGCGTCGGTCTTCGGATGGCGCGCGAAAAATGCCCACATTGTCTCTGAAGCCGATATCTCCTGAGTGGGCTCGTCACCGGTCGCCGAACCCCGGCCGCCCGGCCAGGCGTGGCCTCCGTCGACGATCGTCACCAGCACGACTTCCGTCCCGCGTATCCCACCGCCGTATGTGTCGGTGACGATGTTGCCGGACGGGCTCGTGCTTGTGCCGGCAGGAGTAACGCACCCGTCCCGGCCTACCCAGAAGTCGATTGCGGACTGCACGCTCTCGTCAACACGCGGGTAAAGCGTATCGGGACCTACGCCGCCCTCGTAAGGCACGTGCCGGTCTCCGGTGCCGTGGAAAACGATGACCGGCAGCGGGTCCGCTGGCTCGCAAGTTGTCTCGTTGAGCGCGCCGGCGACGGGGGCGATCGCGGCGATGCGACCGGCCAGCCTGCAGCCGAGGCGGTAAGTCATCATTCCGCCGTTCGACATGCCCGTTACGTAGATCCGTCGAGGGTCGATCGAATGGGTGCGCTCGATCTCGGTTATCAACGCGTCGATGAAACCCACGTCGTCGACTCCGTTCTCGTACGCATAAGAGCAGCAGTTCGCGGCGTTCCAGGTCAGCACGCTTCCGAAGCGTCCGGTTCCGTTCGGATAGGCCACGATGAAGCCTTCGCGATCGGCCACGGGATCCATGCGGTAGGAGGCTTGTGCCTGCGCACCGTTCCCGCCGCCTCCGTGCAGCAGAAGGACGAGCGGCACCGGCGAGCCTTCCACATACGAAGGCGGCACGTGGAGGATGCAAGTGCGAGTGCGGCCGTCGTGGTCGAGGGAAACTGTATGGTCCGAGCTGCCCGACTGGGCGCGGGCGCCAGCGCAGGCGAGGGAGAGGGTGGCCGCGGTTACTGCGATCATGAATAGCGGAAGGCGTATGCGTGTGTTCATCGCCCGGAAGATGCGCCTCATTGCCCGAAAGTCTGGCGAATGCAGGTGAGCGTCCGCTCGACGGACGGTCTATTCGCCGGCAATTGAATCCCGAGCCGGCCCGGCACTGTCGAGTCCGGGACCAAGGTCCAATACCGCAGTTGCGAAGCGGGCCTTATTCTCTTGGCGCTCTGGAGGTCAACATGCGCTCGTTACACTTGCGAGTTCTGGCTGCGGGAATCGCAGCCTCGGCTTTCACCGGCACCCTGTGGGCAGCCGTGCCGCGCGTGCCCCCAAGGCGCGTCGCCGTGCGGTCGCCGCTGGTTACCGCCAGGGTGATCTCGACGCGTTCCGTCTTCAGGATGGAGCCCGGCGTCGCCGATGCCACTCCGGCGATCACGTCCGGCTCGGGGATCACCCAGGCCGACTGGTGGCTCTTCGCCGCGCAGGACGACAGCACGCTGGTTGCGGTGAAGGGCACGGACGGGGCCCTCGAAGCCGTGCGGGTTTTCCCGTCCGTCGACGGCTCCGACCGATTCTCGGAAGTCCTCGGCAACAAGAAGCTGAAGCCGGACCTCGAAGCCGCGCTGACCGTGCCGGTCACGGCCGCATTGGCCAGGCGGTTGGGCGTCGACGTGCCGCGCAACCGGCAAGCCGTACAGGCCGTACTCCTCGTCGGTTCGGGCTCCAAGGCCGTTCTGAGGGACCGCATCGCACTCATATTCCCTCGCGATCCGGTGTCCGAAAGCCACGTCGCGGCCGTGCAAGCCTCGGCGTTCTACTCCGCACTTCGGCGCGAGCCCGTGCTCACCGGCGACGGCGGCGAGCTCAACATCGAGGGCGTGTCTCTCGTGCGGGGCACTACACGCCTGCGTTTCTTCAACCGGGGCAACGGAAAACAGGGCTCGGTCGTCGGGAGCGTGGACGTGCCGCTCGAGTCATTCCTGTCGTACCTGCAACGAGCGTCGATTGATCCGAAGGCCACTTTTGCGGCGCGGTTCGAGCGGCGAATGGGATACGACCTCGGACGGTCGGCTGACGGCGAGCTCATCGGTATCACGGATGCGATTACGATCCCGCGACTGCCTGGCGCGCCGCCGGGAATGCGAGGAGAGATTCACCTGATGTCGACGGTCGTCGAACACACGAAATCGGCGGCCCACGACGGTTATACCAGCGATGCCGGAATCCTGATCGAGTTGCCGGACGGAAGACTCGTCATGGCGCCGTTCACGGGAATCGAGGGCGCCGACAGGTTGAAGGTCGAGGGACTGTCGATCGTGTCGGCGCGCTGGGTCGGACGGACGCCGCAGCTCGAGCTGAACCTGGTGGCGGTGACGGATTCGGACGTGAAGGACCTCGACACGCCGTCGACGCTCGCGAAGGTGGAAGTGATCCTGCGGTCGAGGTAGGGAGAGGGGACGGCTGACAGGACGTGTGCAGTGCCGGGAGCGACAGCGGCCGGGCTCTGCAGCGACCAGGCCTCGACAATGAGTCGGCAAAGCCGGAAGCAATGGCAATCGGACGTCAACCCTCTCGCCATCGCCCCCGGTTCTGATCGCCGCACCGTGGCCGGCGCTTGTTACGCGTTCTTCTTCCCGCCGAGGAGCCACTCCCGCCCGACGAAGTAAAGCAGCCCCGTCAGCAGAAGGAATGGGATCATCGACAGCAGGTCCGCATGATCGCCGTTGAAGAACCCATTGTGCTCCGTTGCCCAGTCCGTGATGCCGCGGTTCGTCTCCGTCATGACGCCGGCCACGAACGCGATGACGATGCCAGCGATCGCGCCGCCGGCAATGTAACCCGACGCCATCAACACGCCAGGACTCTTGTCGCCCTCGGCCACGAGCTGATCCTCGGTCAGATTCCGATGTGCCAGCTTCTTCCGGAGACTAAGGTCGACGAGCCACCTCACGAGTCCGCCGATGAAAATCGGGCTCGAGGACGATATCGGCAGGTAGACGCCCACCGCGAACGCAAGCGACGGAATGCCCGACATCTCGAGCACGATCGATATCATCACGCCGAGCAGCACGAGTCCCCACGGCAATTCCTGATTGAGGATGCCCTTGATGATGTAGGACATCAGCGTCGCCTTCGGAGCGTCGAATTTGTCGACCTTCGACTCGTCGGGCCGTACGCGGTGCGTTCCGTTGATGCCGGGGTCGACCAGGTAAACCGCCTCACCCGCGTCGTTGACGAGGTATCTGCCCTCGGGACCGCCCTCGCTGCCCGCTTTGAACCAGACCTTGTACGTCTTCGCATCTGACGCTGCCTGCGGCCCCTGGAGCGCGGCGGTCTCGGTTAGAGCGGCAGCGTCGGTCTTCAGCGCTGGCGCGAAGTTCTTTCGAACGCGGTAGACGACCTTGCCCGACTCGTTCGCGAGGAACTCGCCCTGCTCGAGGCCAGCGTACTCGCCGGCCGGATTCGACACCACTCGGTAGTTACCCGGCTGGTGGGGCTTGATGTCCTCGGCGAATGGCGCAAGCGTGGCCAGCTTCGTGGAATCGATCGTTACGGACTTTTCGGCAACGGGCTCGAAGGAGATCCGCGGAACGTACACGGTGGAAGCATTGTTGAGGTTCAGGAGAATCGGCCCCAGGATCAGCGCAGAGCCGAGAGCGCCGACTAGGATCGAGATCTGCTGCAGGCGCGGCGTCGCGCCAACGAGGAAGCCCGTCTTCAGGTCCTGCGACGTCGTTCCGCCGTTAGAGGCGGCGATACAGACGATCGCGCCGATCGAAAGCGCCGTGACGTAGTAGGACGGCCCCGTCCATCCGATGATCAGAAAGATGAGGCACGTCAGCAGGAGCGTCGCGACCGTCATTCCCGAAATGGGATTCGACGACGAACCGATCTCGCCGGTGAGCCTTGAAGATACCGTGACGAACAGGAAGCCGAACGCGATGATGAGGAACGCGCCGAGGAAGTTCCACTGCAGGTTGAGCTCGTTCGTGATGACGATGGCGATGACGAGGACGATGATGCCGCCGATGACGAAGTTGATCGGCAGGTCCTTGTCCGTGCGAATCGCCGCGTCGTTGGCCGCCTGCCCCCCACGAAGATCGGCCAGGCCGCCCTTGAGTCCGTGCCAGATCGTGGGTAGTGACCGGAACAGGCTGATGAGTCCGCCGGCCGTCACTGCGCCTGCGCCAATGTAGAGCACGTAGGCCCCGCGAATCTCGCCCGGCCCCATTTCGGCAATCGGCACCGTGCCTGGTGCGAGGGGTCCCGTCATGCCCTCGCCGAAGAACTTGATGGCGGGAATGAGCACGAGGTAGGCGAGAACGCCACCGGCGCACATGATCGATGCGATTCTCGGCCCGATGATGTATCCGACGCCGAGCAGGGCCGGCGAAATTTCGGCCGCGATCGATCCGGCCTTGAACGGTGCGCCGAAAACCTTTTCCGGAACGTCCTTCCAGCCCTTCAGCGCGCTCATGGCGACCTGGTAGAGGAACCCGATGCCGAAGCCCGCGAAAATGGTGCGCGCGCCGATTGCGGAAGCGTCGGCGCCTTCGGCCTTGTAGGCCTCCGATGCGGCGTCGCGCGACTCGTCGGACGCGCCGGCCTTGAGCACCTCGGCGCACGCCGTGCCCTCGGGATACTTGAGATATCCGTGCTGCTGGACGATGAGCGCGCGGCGCAGCGGAATCATCATGAGAATGCCGAGCAGTCCACCGAGCACGGCTACGAGCATGACGCGCGTCAGTTCGAGGTCGAAGCCGAGGATGAGAATTGCCGGCATCGTCACGCCGACGCCAAAGGCGATCGACTCGCCCGCCGAACCGGCCGTCTGGACGATGTTGTTCTCGAGGATCGTGGCGTTACGCAGCCCGACGGTGTGCAACAGCCTGAAGAGCGTGATCGAGATGACCGCGACCGGGATGGATGCGCTCACCGTAAGGCCGACCTTCAGGACCAGGTAGAGCGACGACGCGCCGAATACCATTCCGAGCAGCGTGCCGACGATCAGTGGAAGCCACGTGAGCTCTCGGAGTTTCGTCGAGGTAGCGATGTAGGGAACGAAGTTGCGGAGAAACGGATTCGAGCTTTCGCCAGCGGGAGAGTTTCCGGGCGTCGAGTCAGTAGACATGTCGCGTAGCCTCCGGATGAACTGCGGGATCTTGAAATTTCGAGTGGAACGGAGGACATATTGTGTCCAGTGGTAGACGAAGAGCAACACTGATCCGACCCCATCCGATCGGTTTTGCTCGTGAAGTCAATCTGAATCTCCCGGGAGGCCCGCCATGGTGACCGCTCTATGCCGTACGTTTGCCATCTCGGCAGCATTGCTGACCATTGCTTCTCTGCCCGTATCTGGCCAGTCCGCCTCTCCGGCGAAAGCGCCGGATGCCGTCCCGCTCTACGACGGGCTCGGCGGTCGCGGCCGCAAGGTGACGACGTCGTCGCCGGAGGCGCAGCGATATTTCGACCAGGGGCTGGGGTTCCTCTACGCGTTCAACCACGACGAAGCAATCCGCGCATTCAGCCGCGCCGCCGAGCTCGATCCGAACTGCGCGATGGCGCATTGGGGCGTCGCCTACGCGAACGGTCCGCATATCAACAACCCCGTCGTGACGCCCGAACGCGGAAAAGCTTCGTGGGACGCATTGCACCGTGCCTACGTGGTTTCCGAGTACGCGAACTCCGAGGAACGCGCAATCATCGAGGCGCTCGCGGCAAGATGTCCAAAGGTGCAGCCCGATGATCGCAAGCCGGTCGAGCAGGCCTATGCCGACGCGATGTGGCGAGTGTGGAGCGCGTACCCGCGCGATCCCGACGTCGGCGCGCTCTACGCCGAGGCGCTCGCGAACCTGCGGCCGTGGGACCAGTGGCTGCCCGACGGAACACCGCAGCCTGGCACGCTCGAACTGGTGAAGACACTCGAAGGCGTGCTCGCCCTGGATCCGAAACATCCTCTCGCGAACCACCTGTACATTCACGCTGTAGAGGCATCGCCGAACCCGGGCCGCGCCGACAAGGCGGCGGACGCACTGCGCGACCTGCAGCCCGGACTCGGCCACCTCGTGCACATGCCTTCGCATATCGACGTGCGCCGCGGCCGCTGGCACGAGTCGAACACCGCCAACGCCAAGGCGATCGTCGCGGACGACGCGTACGCGAAACGCGCGCCGCAACAGGGCTTCTATCGGCTCTATATGTCGCACAACCGGCACATGCTCGCTTACGGCCTGATGATGACAGGCCAGAAGAACCTGGCGCTCTCGACGATCCGCGACATGGTCAACGCGATCCCGCTCGAATTCTTCCGCGAGAACGCCTTCGCCGACGGTTTCATGGCGATGCCGCTCGAAGTGCTCCTGCGCTTCGGCGACTGGGACGCAATCCTCGCGGAACCGGCGTTCCCCGAATTCGCGCCGATATCGCGGTCCCTGCAGCACTATGCCCGGGCGGTTGCGTTCGCGGCGAAGGGCGACGCAGGGAATGCGGAGAAGGAGCAGAAGCTTTTCCTGGCTGCACGGGCACGAGTGCCGAAGGAGGCCACGTTCGGCAACAACTCCGGCTCGGAGCTCCTCGACGTGGCCGAGCACCTGATGAAAGGCGAACTCCTCTATCAGAAGGGCGGATCGAAGAACGTCGAGGCCGGCCTTGCGGCTATGAAGGAGGCGGTCGCTCGCGAGGACAAGTTGCGCTATGACGAGCCCCCGAGCTGGATCCAGCCGGTGCGCCACGCATACGGCGCAGCGCTTCTGCAGGCTGGCAGGCTCGCCGAGGCCGAAGCCGTTTTTCGGGCGGATCTCGCGAAGCTGCCGGAAAACGGATGGGGCCTGTTTGGCCTCGAGAGATCTCTGCGTTTGCAGAAAAAGACGGGCGAGGCCGACGCGGTGAAGAAGCGCTTCGACGTCGTGTGGCGCAGCGCCGACACGAAAATCAACTCGGCGTGTCTGTGTTTGAAGGGTGTGTAAGAGTCTCCGCGGCCTCGGCGAGAGATCCGGCAGTACACCGGGGTCTCTCGCGGAGGCGAGGAGCAACTCATCCGGGCACCCGATCCAGCGTCGCGACGTTGAACCTCGTCCGGCACCAGCTGCAATTCGGCGTTGCGAGGATTCGCCCGGCCACGCGGCGAGGCCCGATCGAGCCGTATCTCGACGATGCCGTCCGGATGATCACGCCGATCCTTCCGTGTGGCGAACGGGCAAAGCATTGACTCGCGGTCGAGACCGCCCGGGCCGTCGCCGCAGGTCGAATGGCCTCGTCAATTGACGGGCAGACCGCTTCGATCGCCCTGGTAGACGAGCCGGTTCCCGCAACGGCGAACGTCGCGGACTTCGAGTCAATTGCGGGGCTCGCGGTCGATGACTGGCGAGTTTGAAGCACGCGTCCAGTCAACTGACTTCGGCGGGCGCCCGCCAGCGCCGACGACTCCGCCGGAGTGCACGATGCAGGCATTCGGCCGCGTCGTGATCTTTCCGGTGACGAGGTTCACGTGGCCTTCGACGCATTGGTTCTTTGCGGCATCGAGCGTTCCGCGAGCAAGCAGGTACGGGTGGCCGTCGATACGCGGGACGTTGCCAGGGACGTAGAACGCAAGGCGGACGTTCTCGAGATCCTTTGTCCCCGCCTTCGCCGCCAATGCTTCCAGCGCGGCCGTTTGACTTGCGAACGCGAGCCTCGCGGCCGGCTTGACGGACGAGATGCCCGAGAAGAAAACCTGCCTGTCGATCGTCAGAGCGATCTCCGCTTCGTCGAAGAAGGTGTCGCGCCTTAGGGGCAGTTGGCGGTATGCGCTTTCAGATCCGTAGAGCAGGATCACGAGCTGGTCGTTCGCTTCGATCGACGCCCAGTCGAAGGTGACGGTGTACTCCACTCGGAACGAGAGCCCGCTCTCCCAGCCGCATTCGACGTCGTGGGAGCGAATCCGGATCACCGAGTCGAAGGAAGCCCGGTCCATGCGGTTCCGCTTCCGGAACTGGGACTTCCAGATTTCGAGATAGGCGTCGCGGCGATTTCGCGCTTCGCGGCAGAGGGCTTCGGCGTCACTGGCGGGCGCACGCCCGTCAGCGGGCGGAGCCTCCGCCGGGCGCACGTCCTCGGTTCTCATCGACGGCGTGTCGGACGGCTGTTGGGCGAGGGCGGGTGATGCGCTGACGATGAGCGAGCCGAATACGAATGCCGAAGCCGTACGCAGCAGGATGGACATCGCCTGTGTTCGCATGGCCGGAGGATACCCCGATATCCGCCTTCACACACGTGTATGTCCTCCCGAACATCTCCCGGCAGGTCACGTCAGCCCACGCTCGATCCAGCGAGCTCAGTCCGCTCTCGCTCGATTCTCGTGCGGCGGAATACAACGGAGTTCGTCTCGGTGCTTCGCACCGACGGGCAGTCTGAAACTCAGAATCCGTCGAACCCGGTATCGGCGACTTACGGTTGAGTTTCTCGAGATCGGTAAAGCTTCCCGCTGATCGCCGGCCAATCACCAACTCACTCGGGCGATCGGGACTGTGCGTTTCCACTTTGGTCTGCTTATTCGCACTCACTCCGCGCAGACATCACCTCCTGCAGGTGAACGACTTCCCACCTTGAACCATCCTCGAATTCAACGGCTACGATCGCCAGCTTCGCTCGCTTGGAAGAACACCGCTCGCGCCCTTCGTTGAACGCAGCAATCTCGAGAAAAATCGATCTCCCGGAACCAAGGCACTTCGAGAGACGCTCTTCCGGAAGTATGCACAATACCTCCAGCTCTCCCGTCTCATCGGAAACGCATCCGAACCTGAGCGCCCGAACCGCTTGCGCGGAAGAGTTTTCGATTGAAAGAAACCGGCCATTCGGGGACACCGCTAGGGAGAGCGGAGCCTCAGGCACATTTCGCCACCAACTCTCTTGCTTACACCCGCCCGTCGCTGTCTGAGCAGAGCCGCTATAGGCGCCGCTGACGATTAGGGCGAGAGCAAATCCTGCCAAAGTAGGGTGAATCATTCGTCTGGATCTCCTATTGCCACTGTAAATCGCTCCCGATCGCCAACTCACTTCGGTGGTTCGAGGCCGAGAATCTCGTGCACCCTCTTTTTCGCATCCGGCTCGCTCATCGAATTCTTTTCGTTCGCAACCTTCTTGGCAAAGCCGTTGGCTGTGGGTTCCAGGTCCTCCGCGTCCGCATTGGCCACTTGAATCGGATCCTCAACGAAGTGAAGCGCGTGGCCGATCTCGTGATTCACAACTTCACTTTCTGAGGACGGCTTCGTCCCCCCTGCCATCTCGGCTGCAGCCTGAGCGTCATCGCGCTTCTGGAAATCAATAGGAACTACCAGGGACAGCCAGGTTGCCGGTGACAGTCCTGCTTCCCGATGGCCGATGTTGATTGAGCTTCTCGCCACATCTTTCGTCCGAGCCGAAGTGGAGCGACAGTCAGGATCAGCAGGGGGTAAAAGTTCTTTGACTCTCCGTGAAGACCTCAGTCCACGGCCTTTCGCGGTAGCAGGCTTGCCCCCGACAAATGACAGCTCGGGTGTTGTCAGCTCCTGACGAGATGGGCGTCGCCAGCTCGGAGCAGAAGTCTCCGCAAGTCACTGAGTCCCCGCATGTTACCGCGAAGGAAGACTGTCCCCGGCAATCAAGGAAGACTGTCCCCGGCAATCAAGGAAGACTGTCCCCGGTAATCCACCAACAGGAATGGTTTCTGGCGCCAATCCTACTCAGCGCTCTACCTTCCTCTCTACCTGTGCGTCATTTAGATTGAGCATCATCGGCTCGGAGGTCAGCGGCTCAAGCCACAGTACTCCGCGATTCCACCATCTGCGGCGAAGTTCCAGGCCGAATCTCGTCCCTTCCGGATTCTCCTCAAGATTGGATGGCCACATGTCACACCGTACAAGTATCCACAGACGAGAATGATTCATCAGTTCCAGTAGAGTCGCTTTCTTGCGAGATGATGTGTATCGGTTTGCGTCTAGCGGCACGTCGAGTGTGGCCGACCCCTTCAAGAACACTGCCTCACCAGGTTGAAGGACTTTCAGCAGGGCGACCGGAGGATCGGCGGCATTGAGTTCGCTGCGAAGCTTCAGCCATTCGGATGAGCGATCTCGGGCGGTGTCGACGTAGTCAGCCGCAAGAACACCGTCTCGCGAAAAATCTCTATCGCCTCCAGCCACCGCAACCCCACTCAATCGAATGTCCCTTTCCAGGATCAGCACAGCTCGTCGCCCGTCGTTCTTGATCTCAAGTTGTACGTCGACTTGAATGGAGGCAGACGCGGAGCCAGAGTCTTCAACGACGCGAGCAGATTCAACCTGTCCCCGGACGATAAGTGACACCTCTCCATCCGATCTCTCCGCCGCGCGAACGAGTGGTGTCCAAATCAGAACGAATAGCGCAAAAAGCAGAATCCACCGCATCTAGTAAACTCCCCCTGCCCGTTATGGCCGATAGTAGCCAGTTCCGCCATTCTGTCCCCGGATCGTGCCATAGCCGTAGCGCTGCCACCTTGAATCAGAGGTCTGAGCGTACTCATATGGACCGCGGGCGCCACTCTTGCTGAATACAACGGGAACGCCGCTGTCGTTGCGGAAGATGAAACTTGCAAAGTGTTTAGGATTGTTCTTCTCGTCGGCCCAGCGAACAATGTCGCCGACTCGTAGATCTGATTCCGGTCCCTGCCGCGCGAACTTCCCCTTCAGCATTTCATCTGCCTGTTGAACAGAGAAGAACGGATCCACCTCTGCTCCATAGGCAACGCGACAGGCCGTCTCAGAGCAGTCAGCCGAGGTGGGACCTCCGAAGGTCTCGCCTGGATTAGTCAACTCCCAATTCGCTTGTTCTTTGAGCCCGCGTTCTACGTTCCTAAAGACATCGCCAGTGAGTCCTCCAGCCTCTGCGACCCGGAAGTTGTCGCCGTCGCCAACTTTCTTCGCGAACTTCTCTGCATCCCTCCCGCTTAGTCCGAGCTGCTTTGCAAGAGTAGCTGCGTTGTCGCCCTCTTTGGTTTTTACGGCGCGAACTTCAACTCGGTCTACCTGCCGATTCCCTTTCTTGTCGACTTTATAGATGGTCTCAGCCTTCAACTCCCAGAGACCCAAAGGATCAATGTAGGCAAGAGGGTTGTTTAGTACGTAGCCGTAGCGATTCCAAGACTGTGGGTTGAATCCGTTTACGCTCAGCAAGGTTGGATCGACGGATACGAACCGGCCTAGCCCGCTAGAAAGGTATCTCGCAGGAAAGTAGTCGAGCCCCGTCTCGGCGTCGCGTTCCTTTGAGGTGAACTTCTGCCTCACGCCATCGCCCATTCCGTACCCAAACGCCGCCGTCCGATTCTCTCCTTCACCGAGTTCCTCGCCAAACGGCTTGTAGTCGTGCCGGCTCACGGCGCCGTTCTCGTCGCTGATCGCCCGTGGCGTCCCGAGGTGGTCCGGCGTCGCGTACTGAACCGCCTGGCCAGCCGTTCCGGGGTCGTCCACCGTCGCCAGC
>JAJTWZ010000095.1 GCA_021463145.1 Blastocatellia bacterium
TCCGCCGTCACCCCCGGCTATGGTCTGTGACCGCTTCGCGGTCAAGCCGATCCGGAGCCCGGTGAATAGCCGTGGGTCGCGCGTAGGCAAGTCAGCGACCGTGAAGCGTTCGGTGAATAGCCGTGGGTCGCGCGCAGGCGAGTCCGCGACCGCGGAGCGGTCGATGCAATAGCCGTGGGTCGCGCGCAGGCGAGTGAAACGAGCCTTCGCGCGCGACCCGCGGAACAGCGTGCCCCAATACGTCGACCGCGGAGCGGTCGAACCTACCCCTTCCCCTTCCTCAGGGACGCCGAGTTCAGGTCGAGCTCGGCCTCGGGAATGACCTCGACGTTCGGGAAGTCCTTCTTCAAGGCATCGAGGAACTTTGACGCGTTGCCGACGAGAACTAGCGATGCGCCGTCCGCCGCCAGCCGTGAACCGGCGAACTTCGCGACATCCGCGCCCGTCACCTTCCCGACGTTCGCCACGTACCCATTCGCCGAATCGAGGCTGACCCCCAGCAGCGCAAAGTCCGAGATCTGGCCGACGAGCCCCGCCGTCGTCGCCAGAGCTCGCGCGAAATTCCCCGTAAGAGTCGCCTTGCGCGGCGTCATTTCTTCCTGCGGCACCGGAGAAGCCGCGAGCCGCCTGAGCTCGCTCAACAACAGCGACGCAACCTCCGCCCCAGACTCGTTCTTGGTCTGCGTCGCAGCCATGAACGGGCCGACCGCGCGCCGCGCCGCGAGATTGCTGGCGGCGCCGTAGCTCAGCCCGCGCTTGATGCGTACCTCCTGGTTCAGCCGGGCCGAATACCCGCCGCCGAGCACCGTGTTCGCCACGATTCCCGTAAAGTACTCGGCATCCGCACGGCGGATTCCCGGACGCACGAGCGTGACCGCCGTCTGGCCCGCATCGGGTTTGTCGATAACTACAACGCGTCCTGCCTTTTCCGCCGGGACAACAGCCGCAGCCGTGTCGCCCGCTGCCGGCAGCGGGGGCTTCGGCTTCTTCCAGTCGCCGAAGAGTTGCGTCGCGATCCGGAACGCCACGTCCGGCCGGATGTCGCCGCCGATGACGAGGATCGCGTTGTCGGGCCGGTAGTAGGTCTGGTGGATTCGCACGACGTCGTCGCGCTTGATTCGCGCGACCGTCTCGGGCGTGCCGGAAAGCGGATGGCCATAGGCGCCGTCGCCGAACACGACGCGCGACGCGACGATGCGGGCCACCGTCCCAGGTTGACTCAGGTTCACGCTGAGGTCGTCGAGCACCTGGGTGCGGTATCGTTCGATCTCCTCCTCGGAGAATACCGGGTTGCGAACGGCGTCTGCCATGATCGATATGGCTTGCGACGCCTTGTCCGACATTACCGCTACGCTCACCGACGACGAGTCCCACGCCGCGCCCGACCCGATGGAACCGCCGAGCGCCTCCATCGCCTCGGCGATTTGTGGCGCCGTCCTCTTTTGCGTGCCTTTAGTGAGCAACGAAGCGGTGAAGTCCGCTACGCCACCAAGGGCCGGAGGATCGATCTCGCCGCCGCTCCTGATCGAAAGCTGCGCCGCGACGACCGGGATGCCGGCGCGGTGGACAACGATGACTCGAAGTCCGTTCGGCAGCGTCCGTTCGACCGGCCGCGGGAACTGCACCGTGCGCGGCGCGGCGGGCGCGGGCGGCGACGTGAGCCCGCCGGGACCCTGTGCGAAGACAGCCGTAGAGCAAGTCAGGATGGAGAATGCCGCGATGGCCGCGGCCGACATGCGTGCCGTTGATTTGTGAATGTTCATTTCGCAGGAGCTCCTTCCGCGGGCTCGGCCTCGGACAGGTACGTCAGCGCGACGCGGTTCGTCGTCTCGAAGTACTTCTTCATGACGCGCTGCACGTCGGCCGCCGTGACAGCCTGCAGCTTCGCGACGTCCGTGTTGATCCGGTTCGGATCGCCGTAGAGCACGGCGGAACGTCCGAGCTCCGCGGCCTTCCCGTCGTTCGTCTCGAGCTCGAAGAGCTTCGCCGTCACGAGCTGGTTCTTCGCCTTCTCGAGCTCGGCCGACGTCACCGGCTGGTCCTGCATCCGCTTCAGCTCGGCTGCGAGAGCCGCCTCGCCGTCCGCCGGATTCTTGCCGCCCGCGAGGATCGCGTACACGACGAAGAGGCTGGCGTCCTCTCGAAGGTCGAGCTGTGTGCCGGCCTCCGAAGCGACCTGTTTCGTGTAGACGAGCGAGTTGTAGAGCCGCGACGACTCGCCGTTCGAAAGGATCGATTCGGCGACGCGCAGGGCGTACATGTCCTCGTTCGTCTGCTTCGGCAGCAGAAAGGTCATTGCGACCGCCGGCAAGGGCACGTTCGGAGCCGTGACGGTAAAACGTTTCTCTCCGGTACGAGCGGGCTCCTGGATCGTTACTCGCGGTAGCGGCGCCGCCGGCTTCGGAATGCCTGCGAAGAACTTGTCGACCCACGCGTCGAGCTGCTTCGGATCGAAGTCGCCGACGACGACGAGCGTGGCGTTGTCGGGCCGGTAGTAGTCCTCGTGGAACTTACGCACGTCCTCGAGAGTCGACGCATTGAGCTCGTCAATGTTGCCGATGCCGGGACGCTTGTACGGATGCGCAGAAAACGACTTCTTTTCGACTTCGAGGAAGAGCCGGCCGTACGGACTCGCGAGGTAGTTCTGGCGATACTCTTCCTTCACCACGTCACGCTCCGAAAGGAAGTTCTTCTCGATGACGCTAAGCGACGACATGCGTTCGGCTTCGGCCCACAGCAGCGTTTCGAGGTAGTTCGACGGGACGACCTCGTAGTAGACCGTCACGTCGTCGGCCGTGAACGCGTTGTTGAACCCGCCGACGTCTTCTGTGAGCCGGTCCATCTGCTCGTCCTTCATGTTGCGCGTACCCTTGAAGAGCAGGTGCTCGAAGAGATGCGCGAACCCGCTCCTGCCGTCGGGATCGTCCTTCGACCCGACGTGGTACCACACGTTGATGCAGACGGACGGGCTCGAGCGATCGACCGAGGACAATACGCGCATTCCGTTCGCGAGCGTCCGGTCGCGGTACTCGAGGCGCGTGGCCTTCGACTGGGCGCGCGCGGTCACTGGCACGGCGGCGGAAAGCGCTGCCGCCACCATACCGGCAAGCAGCACGGGAACGAGACTTCGAATCATTGCTTGGTGACTCCCTGATGTAGAGTTCATGAACGGACGAGCGTCACTCCGGTGTTACGCCCGGGACCCGGCGCCGGTTTCAGCCGTGGAGAGCCAGGAATATCGGGGCCCGAAGGCAGCCGGCCTGGTGTTGTGGGCATCATGTACTCGGCTTTAGATCGTCGGGGCAATCCCAATCCCGATTTCAGACCGGTCAGCGTTCGATCTGACCGTGTCCACACGTCACGCGACACTCCAGATGCCCCCATCGAGGAGTTTTTCAGAATGAACATTTCCAGGATTCGCAGATTTTCGCAGTTCTCTGGCCTGATCTTCGTGCTGGTAGCACAAGGTCTCGCAGGAACGCAGACCGTCAGCGCCCAGGAACCGGTGCCGGACATTCGCGGCAACTACGATCTGTTCGGCACACAGGCTGTGACGGGCTGCGCGGATTTTGGTGTCGACTTCACGTCTCCGCTGGCCGGAACCCTGCAGATCACGTCGCAGGATGGAAGCCGGTTCGTTGGAGTCTTTGGCTTTCCAAGCCAGGGAGCTGATTTCTTCACATTCAGCGGCAATGTTGCTGCCGATGGGTCGTTCGAGGGAACGTGGGACTTCCCGGCGTCGCCCGGCGTGTTCCAGGATCAGCTCTTGACCGGACACATTTCCGGCGCGAACGCGGACGCGGAATTCACGAGCACATACGGTACCCAGGGAGTGGCCTGCGACTACCGCGCGTCGCTAGCGTCGATCGCCGCGACACTATCGTGGATGCCGCCCGATCCCGCGTCGACTGCGGCGTTCCCGCCACCAAGGGCATTGACGCTTTCGGAGTCGCAGGCCAAGCGGCCCCACACCCCGGCCGGCGAGGCCGTCGCCGCGGCGTTCGGCTTTCCTCCCGAGGGCTCAGAACGCGTTGCTGCGCCGGGCGCGGGTGCGGCGACCGGATACAAGGTGTACCGGTCATCCTCGCCAAATGTGACGACGACTTCGGAGAACCTGTTCGCACAGGTTCCTCCGTCTCAGACATCCCTGCCTACTGGCGCCTCGGCAAGCGGGTCCTTCTTTGTAGTGACGACTACGTACGCCGGTGGCGAGAGCCAGGCGTCGAACGAAGTGAGCGGCGGCCTGAAGCCGGCGACAGTGACGAATGTCAAGGTTACTAGCACGAAGATCAAGGCTAACGGAGACGGGTTCACGTCGACGGTGCTCGTGTTCGTCGATGGAATTCCTTTCGCAAGCGGCGCGAAGGTCAAGGGCGGCAAGAAGGTCACGCAGAAGGGGGCACTGATCACCGGCCAGACGCTTGGAGAGTATCTGACTCCGGGCAAGGTGGTTGCGATCACGTTCCGAAATGCGGACGGAGCAATCGCGACCTGGGTGTATACGAAGCCCTAGCCTGCCGGCAGGCGAGAGTGGACAGGATCGGCAGGACTTAGAGAAGACTGACGGCTTGCCGGTTCATGTTTTCTCGGGGTCGAAGGGCCTGTCCACTCTCAGACCATCAGCAGTCCGAGTCCGAACGAGAGCAGGTTGGCAACTACGATGGCGGCCGAGTCTCGCAGTCGGGTGTCGCGGTTGCCGAAGGCGAAGCCGAAGAGAATGCACTCGGCAACGGGCGCGAATGTCTCTGCGACGACGAGATATGGAACCCTCGCCGGAATGAGGATCGGCAGGACCAGAACCACGATCGGATAGGTGCACGCCGTCAGCCAGATCCCGGCCACGAGACGCCGCGCCACCGGGTGAACCGTCGCGAGCCCGACGACGAGCACTGGCGTCTCGATCGCGATCGTGAGCAGATAGCCGAACGGCAGGAACCGCCAGAGCTCATCTGGCGTCACGCACGACTCCTCGTGGCACGCTCAATCTGAGAAGGAAAGGCACTTCGACCAGCACGTGGAGCATGGCGATCGCGAAGTAAACGTCCCGAGTGATGCCATAGTCGATCGAGAACGACACCCACAAGGTCGCAACGAAAAATGCGCCCGTGGTCAGAACAACCGCGACCGCCAGAGCGCCGATTCGCGATCGCCGGACCAGCGGAATCCCCGCAGTTCTGAGCAGCGGCGTCCGGAATCCGAACATTGGCATCGCAAGCACCCACACGCCGTAATGTACCGTTTCAAGGAACGCGTGCGACCCGACCAGGATCCGGTCCGGCACGGACGGCAATATAGTCGCTCCCGCGTGGTCCGCGATACGCATAGTGAGACCCCCTTCGACGCCAAGCGACTCTCCCTGCGCGCCAGCAATCGCAATGGCGACGAGCGCCACCGGGACGATTGCCCACAGCCAGCGAACGCCTCGCTGAAGTGCGGGGCGACGGTGAAGTTCGCGATCCAGGAAGATCAGGGCGACAAGCGGATGGCCGTAGACCAGACAGAGCCACCAAAGTCCCGGCGACCCCCAGGCGAGCGCTATGGCGAAGAATCCGGCCGGCAGCGCCCAGGTCCAGTCCCGCCCGAGCGGCCGCGAGAGCACCGCGACGATGGCCACGCACCATACGACGGCAAGCGTCGCCCACGACGCGATCACGGCCGAAATCGACGCCTCCGAGAGATCCAGGCCGCGGGCGGCCGGCCCCATCGCGATGTAGAGCAGGGTCATCGTCAAGGCGCCGCCGATGGCGAGCGTGAAGAAAGGACGCGCGCGTCCCCACCGGGCGGGGAGCCGCGCGAGAAAATACCTGGTCTCGACCCAGTTGTGGGGCCCCGCGAAAACGAACACCGCCACGATCGAAAGCCACACCGGCGAGGCGACGGCAGCCGCGGCCGCGAGCAGAACGAAGGCCGCCGCCGCACAGACGGGCGCGGAAATCGCGGCCTTCGACGCAGCTACGCCGCGCCGTTCAAGCGACGGCGCCGATGGTATCGATGTGGCCACGCCCTACCGTTCCTTCGGAAGCAACAGTCGAATCCGATCGTCGCCGTCCGATACTCTCATGACGCGGACCTTTCCGCTCAGAGGCGCGCCTGTCGGCGTCGCCTGCACGAGCGTTCCGGGGTTCGCGAGCGGATACGGCGAGGCATTTGCCCACGTGTAAGTGGCAGTAGCCGCGAGCACCACGAGAATGGCGGCTGCGGTTGCCGTTGTCTGCGTTCCAAGTCGCTTGCGCGAGCGCGCGAGCCAAAGCCCTCCGAAGATCACCGACAGCGACAGCGCAATGCCGGAGACCGTCGTGCCGACGGCCGACATTCCCGAGGGCGCCGCCGTTGCGTCCGCCGCAAGGAGATTCTCCGGGACATAGAGACGCGCCTGATAGTCTTCGGAAGCCTCGATGACGAAAGTTACCAGTTGATCGTTTCGCCTGACGCGACGTTCAGGTTCTGGCGTTGCCCTGTTCTCGGGCTGAGCGATGTCGGCGCTCGTCAGGGCCGGCGATGCGCACCAGAACGAAATGCAGGCGATTGCGATCGCCAGAACGCGATATTTCAAGTTCATGTCGATTTCTCCAGGTCGCGTCGCGCCCGGCGGGGACTACGACTGGACCGGCGTTGGAAGGTGTTCGAGAAGGCGCCTGACCGAAGTGTCGACGTCTTCGAGTGCGATTGCGGCGATCGAGTCGCCGTAGATGCAATGATTCTTGTCGCCGCGAACGGCCCATTTGGAAGGGCCGTCGTTGCCGGCCATGAGGACGAGTGTCGGTGTTCCGGCCGCGGCTGAGATGTGCGCAGGGCCGGTGTCGTTGCTGACCACGGCGCGACATCGCGCGAAGGCCGCGGCAAGCTCGCCGAGCGTCATTCCTTCCATCGACACCGCGCCCTCGCCTATCCCGGCTGCTACTTGCTCGCCGAGGCCACGCTCTTCCGGTCCGGCAAAGACGGCTACCGTGAAACCGCCGGCGACTAGACGCCTGCCGAGGGCGACGTATCTATCGGGCGGCCACTGACGGACCGCGTTGCCGGCTCCTGGATTGAAGCCGACAGTCGCGGAGGAATTCAACCCTGCCGCTTGCCACCTATCGTCAATCACCGCTCGCGCGGCTTCCGGCGGCACGATTGCCGGCTCGAGCGTCCTCGCCTTCGCGCCGGCCGCTGCGGCCACTGCGAGGTATCGGTCCGAGATGTGAAGCTCGAGGTCGTACGGCGCCTCGATCGTGTAGGCCAAGGGAAGCGTCCGGTTCTCGCGCTTCGGGCCAACGCGCGTTCGCGCCCCCGTGGCAAGAGCGAGAAGGCCCGATTCGTAGAAGGCGTGAATGTCCACGACGGTGTCGTACTTCCGCGCCCGAAGGTCGCGGCCAAGCCGAAGTATCGTTGCGAGCGACCGGAGTTTCGGGCCGTCGCGCAGCGCAACGCGGTCAAGTCCAATGACGTCGTCACCTATACCCGCCATTGCTGCGATTTGATCGGCCGGTGTGCCCGTCAGTATCGTAATCCTCGCTTCGGGCCAGGCCGAGCGAATAGCGTCGAGCGACGGGATGGCGAGCACCACGTCGCCGAGCTGCCCGAAGTGGATGACGAGAAGATTGCGTGGGGCCACTTTCGAAGTGATTTGCTCGTTGAGCCGGTTCGAACCGTCACGCCTCGAGTCCCGCAAGCGAGAGCACGAGCAGCAGCGCGCGCTTGATCCCGATTTCGCGACCCGCCGGATCGTACCACTCATCCAGCGTGTGCATACCGCCGCCGGTGCCGCCGCCGCCAAGCGTTACGGCGGGAACGCCGAGGCTGATCGGGATGTTCGAGTCCGTCGACGCACAATCCAGCACGGGTCGTACCCCAAGCGCCCTCGAGGCGTCGACGGCGGCGCAAACGATGGCGGAGGCCTCGGAGGTTTCGCCGGAGGGACGGGTTCCGATCGCCCGGATGGCTACCTCGAGAACCGTACCGGAGGAGGCCGCCAGGCGGTTTTCTTCGGTAACCGCGGCTCCGACCGCATCTCGAAAATACCGCTCGACGCGATCCAGCTCGCTGCCGGCCACGGATCGGAAATCAACGCGGCACGAGGCCGACGATGGAATTGAATTTACCGACGATCCGCCCGATACGACCCCGACCGTGACGCTCGTCCGGGGTTCGAGGGGGACCGGATAGGAAGACAGCCTCGCGACGACTCGGCCGAGAGCGTGGACGGGATTTACGATTCCGAAGTCGCCCCACGAGTGGCCGCCCGGCCCCGATAGCGTCAGCTCGAAGCGACGAGAACCGAGAGCCCGGTGCGTGATCCTCTCGACGCCAGGTCCGTCGAGCGAAATGAACGCGGCCGTTTCGGCGGCCGCGTTGGAATCGCGAAAGTGAAAACGGCAGCCTCGAAGGTCGCCGTCTCCCTCTTCGCCGACTGTCGCGACGAAACGGATCGGCCGGACCGTCCGGATCGAACCGGCTTCGAGCGCACGGGCAACGGCGAGCACAGCAACGAGCCCGCACGCGTCGTCTCCTATGCCCGGCGCATGCAGCCTTCCTCCAGACCGGCGAACGCGGCAATCGGTGCCTGCGGGAAACACGGTATCGAGGTGCGCGGAGAGTACTACCGCAGGTCCATTGCTAGAGCCTTTGCGTGTCGCGACCACATTTCCGGCCTGGTCGAGCGCGGCGCGTTCGAGTCCGATGCCGGCGAGGCGGTCGAGGTACCACTCGGCCCTGTTCGACTCACCGAACGGAGGCGCCTCGATCTCGTTCAACTCTACGTGCTCTTCCGTAAGTGCTTCGAGCGCGCCATCGACGTACGCGAACGCGCGCGCTACATCGGGCCGGGCCAGGAGCGAGGCTGCGTCAACTTCGCCGCCTGCGTCGCCGGCCGGCCCGTTCGTCACGGTCGTCACGTAGTCTCTGGAGGCGCCAGCTTCAGATCGGCTTTCGTAAGTGCCGCGTGCAGCGACTTCACGATGTCCGAGGTCTGCCGCAACGCGTCTTCCGCCGTCTCGATCATCGACTTGAGGGGGAATCCTTCTTCCTCGACAGAGATGCGAACGTCGCGATCGACGATCACACGTTCGGCGATGTCCTTCTTCACTTCCTGGAGGATCGCCTGCATCTGCACGCTCATGGAACCGAGCTCCGACAGCGCGCGATGGCTGTCGAGGGCGGGCAGCAGCCGGTTCACATCCTGCTGTATACGGGAAATTCGTTCGGTCTCGAGCTGCAGTCTGACCATCTCGGTGTGGTACAGCTCCTGGAACTTGTTGTGGACCGCGACATTGATCTCGACGATTTCAGCCAGGATCGCCGGGAAATAGAACAGCTCGGCCAGGTTCAGCTTGTAGTCGCGAAGCCGCGAGACGACTTTGCGCTCGATGAGGTCGCCGAAAGACGAGATCTCCACGACGAGGTGCCGCATCTCGCGCATGTCGGCGAGAGTCCGGTCGCGCATCGTGAGCGGAATGTCGTCAGGCCGCGGGGCAAGCTTGGTGATCTGTTCGGCCAATCCGTCGATCGATCTCCACGTCGCGTATTCCGCCTGCGCGTCGATGCGGTAGGAACCGAATCGCGTGATGAGGAGGTCGAGTTTGTCGCGATCCTCGGGAGTCTTGAGCGGTTTCGCGAGGTAGTAGCGGACGACCTCGCCTAGCGCCGCGCGATCGAAGCGCCCGAGTCTCTCGAAAAAGCGGCGCATGATCGACACCGGAATCGTCGTGTCGAGATGGTAGATCTCCGTGCGGGCGGCGTTGAGCTCGCGCTGCAGAGCCACGAGCTTGCTGAATGCGAGCGAGCGCCGAAGCTGCCGTGCTTCCTCGAGCCGCCGGCCAAGGTCGGTCAGATCGACTGCGCGGCCACGTTCGGGTTGAAGCTGGAGGCGCTGAAGGACCGAGAAGAACTGACTCGTGGTCCAGAGGCATCGGAACTCGGCGGCCAGGTCCACCGGCGGCGCCGGCGGCGCGCTGGCATTCGTCGTGGAGGGATCGACCAGTCTGCGCGTAAACGGAAATTTCATGGTGAACCGCCAGGGGGAAGCGAGACGGCACAGGCCGTCTAAGTTGGTTGAACCTGATGCACCAGTTCGAAGATCTCGCTGTCGGCGAGAATGGTGTTCGCATTCTTTGCGGCCAGGAAAATCCGCTCCACCAGCTCGTCGGTCGCTTCGAGGCCGCGCTTCTCGAGCCAGTAGATGACGTTGGACTTGCCGCTCATCGGACCTACTTCGATTGTCTGCTCGCGTCCGAACAGGTGCGCGGGCACTCCCGAGTAAACGAGGTTTGCGAGGCCGGCGTCGCCACGGCGAAAAGCCTTTATGACGGCCGCCGCGTGGACGCCGGTGCCGGTTCGAAACGCGTCGCGGCCCACGACGGGATAATTTGCGGGGATCGGAATGCCTGTCGCCTCGGATACGGCTTCGCAGTATTCGACGAGCGCCGACAGGTCGCGGTCGATGTAACCGAGCAATTGCAGGTTCACGAGCAACGTGTCCATCGGCGTATTGCCGACGCGTTCGCCGACACCGAGAGCGGTGCCGTGGACTCGGTCGGCGCCGGCCTCGACGGCGGCAATTGTGTTCACGACCGAAAGCCCGCGATCTTCGTGGCCGTGCCAGTCGATCTTCACATCGGCACCGAGCTCCTCGACAAGCCGGCGCGTCCACCTGACAAGCGCGCGCGCCCCTGACGGCGTTGCGTGCCCGACCGTGTCGCAGAGGCAAAGGCGCGTGGCGCCCGCACGAATGGCGGCGGTGAAGAGCTGGCGAAGGGTATCCGGGTTGGCGCGGACCGTATCCTCGGTGACGTACATTACCGGGATCCCTTCCTTGACTGCGAAGCCGACTGCCTCTTCGGTAGACCGCAACATCATCTCGATCGACCAGTCCTCGGTGTACTGACGAACGGGGCTCGATCCGATGAATGTGCACGCTTCGATGGGAATGCCCACGGAGTGCGAAATATCGACGATGGGACGAACATCGGCGATGACGGTTCGCGCGGCGCAGTTTGGCCGGACGGAGAGTCGCGAGTCCACGATTTCGCGCGCCAGGCGAGTCGTATGTTCGACGACGTGAGGCCCGGCGCCGGGCAGTCCGATGTCGGCGGACTCGATTCCGAGCCTCTCGATGAGGTGGAGTATTCGTAGCTTCTGATCTATGGCGGGATTCGAGATCGACGGGCTTTGAAGTCCGTCGCGCAGCGTCTCGTCGTCAAACTCGATTGGAAACTCACGGGAAGGGGGCGGGCCGTCGACCGTGTTCCAGTCGTAGATCAGATCAGACATCGAGGGAAAACTCCTTTGAATCCGGACGGACTTCCCATTACAGCAAAGTGCCGCTCGAACCGTCAAGGAAGCAGACTTGCGGCCGTAGGAAGCCACGCTGGACATTCCGGACATGCGGTTCGGTGGCAGATTTCCACATATTTTGTGGAAAAGCCTGTGAATATCGGGCGGTTCAGTGGGCGTTACTATTTCACGGAAAGGCGGTTATAGCAGTTTGCACAAAAAGGTGTCACACGCGAGAAGGGACACCGAAACGATCGGAGTACTTCGACTCGGGCCTGAGTGGTCGATGGTGGCTGCGCAACCGGTTTGGCCTCGCAGATCGAATGGAACCTCGAGCCGAATCGTGCGAGGTGCAGCTCACGTGTTTTTGCCGCGTCTGCGCGTCGGCCGAATCGAGCCGGAAACGAACGGACCTGCGAGAAAAGCGGCCCGCGCTTCCGAGGAAACGCGGGCCGGTTGCCGATGAGCCGATGATCGGCCGGTTACATGCAGGGTGGATCGTTCGTCACGTTCCTGTCCCGCAGCACGTGCTGGATGTTGCCGGTTCGCTCAACCACCCGCACGGTACCGCTGCGGCTGGAGAAGCTGATGTTTGCATCCATGCTGACCGTCGCGCTGTCGTGATCGTACGCCGCCAGCGAGCGGCCCGGAACGTAGACGAGGTACTCCGCCGAACCCTGCAGGATCAGTGCCGACGCGGCCACGCGATACTGCCAGAAGCGGTAGAGCGGGCTCGTCGGATCCGTATTGATCGAGAAGGTGTCGCCGGTGGCGTCATCCACGTAGCAGTTCGTGAACCCGCTCGTCACGGTGACCGTGAATCCGCAGGTGCCCGTGTTGCCGGCGGCATCCGTCGCCGAGCAGGTCACGTTCGTCGTGCCGACTGGGAAGAACGAGCCGGATGCCGGGACGCACGTCGCGGCGCCGGCGCCGGGGCAGTTGTCGGTAACCGTCGGCGCGGCGAAGGTCACGTTCGCACCGACCGTCATGCCCATTGTCGTGTTCGCCGGAGTCGTGACGCTTGCGGGACACGTGAGCGCCGGAGCTTGCGCGTCGTTTACAGTCACGGTAAAGCCGCACGTTGCCGTGTTGCCGGCCGTGTCCGTTGCCGTGCAATTCGCCGAAGTGGTTCCCACAGGATAGAAAGACCCGCTCGGCGGCGTGCAGGAAACCATTACGCCAGGGCAGTTGTCCGAAGCCATCGGCGCGTAAGACACCACCGCACCGCATTGGTTCGCATCGTTCGCCTGCGTGATGTTCGCCGGGCACGTGATCGACGGGGCCTGATTGTCGTCTATTGTCACCGTGAACGTACACGGCGAACCGGTCGACGGCGTGCACGTCACCGTCGTCGTGCCCACCGGGAAGAACGAGCCGGCCGGTGGCGAGCACGTGACGGTGCCACAGCTCCCCGTCGTCGTCGGAGGCGGATAGTTCACGACCGCACCGCACTGGTTCGGGTCGTTGGACTGCGTGACGTTCGCCGGACACGTGATCGTGCAGCTTCCACCGCACGGTCCGGAACCTGCGGCGACGAAAGCGTGGTACGTGCCCGTGCCGGTCCCGGAGAAGTGCCGCACCCGGAGGAAGTACGTTCCAGCGGTCGCGATCGTGAAGTTCGCACCTTCCGCGGCGGGGTTCGCGAGCGAACCCGTGATCGAGGAGTCGATCGACAGGAGGAGCGCATCTGCCGGACTGCGGAGCTCGAGGACGAGGTCCGTGCCCGTGCCATCACGCTCCGGATCCGCATCGACGTTGAAGTAGATGCGATTGCCGGCCTCGGCAACGATCGAGTAATAGTCCACGTCGCCGGCCACACCGATCGAGCCCGATCGCAGACCCGTCCCGCCTCCGGCCGTGACGATCGTGTTCGCCGTTGCCGCGGTACCGTTCGCCTCGACTTCGGCCGTCGCCGCGACATTCGTGTTCGAAACGAAGACGAGGTACGGATTGATGATCCCCACCGCGTTGAATGCGCGGACGCGGAGGAAGTAGGTTCCGCCGGTCACGAGCGTACGGCCGCCGATGATCGACGCGAGGCCGGTCTCGACCGTGCCATCGCCTCCGTTGCCCGTGCCGTCGTCGTCGTCGTTCTCGATGACGGTGGTGCCGTCCGCGGCGAGCAGGTCGATTACGGTGTCACGCGACGAGGCGCCCGGATTCTGGATGCCGCCCGTGTCCATCGCGATCCAGATGCGCGAGCCGGCAGGCGCCGTGAACGTGTAGAAGTCTAGGTCGCCTCCGGGGTTGATGGTGCCCGACCCGATGGCGGCCGGCTGGGACGTCAGGTCCAGCAGGTTCGCCGTCGCGGAAGTGTCGTTCGGCTCGGTCTCGGCCGTGACCACGGGCACGGCGACACAGTTGCTGTCGCCAGCTGTCGCCATGATGTGGTACGTGCCCGTGCCGGCCCCAGAGAAGTGCCGCACCCGCAGGAAGTACGTCCCGGCCGTCACGATGGTGAAGTTCGCGCCTTCTGCCATAGGGTTCGATAGCGATCCCGTGAACGACGAGTCGACCGACAGGAGGAGCATATCGGCCGGATCGCGGAGCTCGACGACGAGGTCGGTGCCCGTGCCGTCGCGTTCGGGATCCGCGTCGACGTTGAAGTAGAGCACGCTGCCGACTGCAACCGTTACCGAGTAGTAGTCGGCATCTCCGGCCGCGCCGATGGAGCCGGAGCGCAGGCCCGTTTGGCCCGCGCCGGCGACGAGCGCATTCGCCGTCGCGGCTGTGTTGTTTGCTTCGACCTCAGCCGTCGCGGCCACGTTCGTCGTCACGACGAGCAGGCGGTACGGATTGATAATCTGAGAAACACTGAACGCGCGCACCCGGATGAAGTAGGAGCCACCGGTGACGAGCGTGCGGCCGCCGACAATCGACGCGAGGCCTGTTTCTACCGTGCCGTCGCCGCCATTGCCGGTGCCGTCGTCATCGTCGTTCTCGATGACCGTCGTGCCGTCCGCGGCGAGCAGATCGATGACGGTGTCACGCGACGTCGCGCCGGGATTCTGCGTTCCGCCAGTGTCCGTTTCGATCCAGACGCGCGAGCCGGCCGGCGCTGTAAACGTGTAGAAGTCGACATCGCCGCCGGGGTTGATCGCGGCGCTCACCAGGGCGAGCGACTGTCCGGCAAAGCTCAGCGTGTTGGCCGTCGCGGCCGTGCCATTCGGCTCGGTCTCGGCCTGAACGACCGGCGCCGCCGGTGCGAGCGACCTCGCGAGCGTCGTGTACTCGGCGCGCACCGCCCGATACTCGACGAGTTGCGGACTTGACGACGGTTCGAACACGGCGTTCGGGTCGTCGATATCGAGCGTAGGATTCTCGAGCTTCGCGGCGTCCTCGAGGGTTCGGAGCCGATCGGCAAGGAAGTTCACGCGAGATTCGACGGCTTCGTTGTAGGCGGCGAGTGCTTCGTCGGTCGCTTGGGCCGAGGCCTTGTCCTGGGCATCGCGTTCATTGGCCCGAGCCTGGTTCAGTGCCTTCTCAGCCGACCGAAGCCGCGAATCCGCCGCGCGCTGGGCAAGCGCCGACGGCTCGAACACAATAGTGCCGAAGACCACGAAAAATGCGAGTGAAACCGCTACACGGCGCGAACGCCGGGACACTGGGGACATTCGAGTTTCCTCCTTAAATTGTCCACGAGGCACAGCGGATGCAGACTGCTACGTGTGACTCGGTCTGCTTGACGATGGCCTGGGTGCATTCGGGACGCGGGCTCCAGATGCGGCCCGATTATCCCCCCAACTCAGGCGAAGTGTCACGGCCTTTGATGAGCCAGCGTACGGTGGCGCCAGGTGAATGCACTGGCGGCCTGACAATGACTTGGGCCTTCATTCGAAGGTGGTTTGAGCATTCGCTCCGCTCGGATCTGGATTGTCGCGTCTGTTACGAAACTTCTCCGTATTCCTCGAGTCGCAATGCCGCTCGAACGAGTCGTCATCGCATTCTTCCGGAGCGCCGTAGGCGCGAAAGCACCGTAGCCCACGGCGCAAGCCGTGGGTCAGTTGAAAGAAATCGATCGAAGCCCCGCAAGGGGCGAAACAGGGCCACGGCCGTCGCACGTTCGCGTTCTTCATTCGCCCCTCCGGGGCTTGACCGAATTCCGCCAAGATACCCACGGCTTGCGCCGTGGGCTCTGGTGCTTTCGCGCCTACGGCGCTTCAGAATGGCCCGCGGGCCCGAAACACCGAAACAGGCAGCCGACCCATTGGCTATTACATCGCCCGCTCCGCGGTCGCAGAGGATGGCCGTGACGGGTTGACCGCGAATAGCGCGGGACACCGAACCGGACTCAGCGCGATCAGTTGTGGCGCTCTGCGGTCG
>JAJTWZ010000096.1 GCA_021463145.1 Blastocatellia bacterium
CAGCTGGCACGCCCTACGAATGTGGGTCGCACTGCCGGTCCGGCGCAGGCGCTCCGGGTACGACTGGCGTGGGGTCGCCTGTGTGGCCCGCCGCTCCGGATACGACCGGCGCGGGTCGCCGT
This sequence comes from Blastocatellia bacterium, assembly GCA_021463145.1. Lineage (GTDB taxonomy): Bacteria > Acidobacteriota > Blastocatellia > UBA7656 > JADIYM01 > JADIYM01. The sequence goes on from JAJTWZ010000096.1 coordinate 123, forward strand.
CGCTGCACCCGTGCGTGCAAACCGACGTCGCGCTAAAGCACCCCCCGCACCGCCGCTAGCGCCTCACGATCGCGAAGATCGCCGGAAGCGAGGCGATGACCGTGTCGCCGACGATCTTCAGGCTCTCGGCGCTCACCTTGTCGAGAGTGTCGTCAGGTGTGTGCCAATAGGCATTCGCCGGACCACCGCTTCCGTACCGCTCGTGATTCGTGCCGTATCGAAAGTCGATCAGATCGACCGCCGGGATTCCAGCGGTCAGAAACGGCACGTGGTCGTCTTCAATGAAGAGCTTCTCCGGGACGAAGTGCTTCGAGTAGCCGAGCGATGCTGCTTTCGACCAGATTGCATCCGTCAGCGCGGCTGTCGAATTGCCTTCACGCGCGATGTTCAGATCCCGGTCTCCGATCATATCTAGGAGCAACAATCCACGAATCGTTCCAAGAGTACCGGCCTTCTGCCGCGCCGCAACGTAGTGCCGCGATCCGTACGTGCTGTCGTCGCCGGTCCATTCGATTACAGCCTCTTCTCCGTCGAAGAACGCGAACTGGATCGTCAGATCGGGCTTGCGAGTCTTCGCCGACTCCGAAAGAACCCGTGCGATCTCGAGAAGAACGCCCGTTGACGATCCTCCGTCATTCGCTCCGACGAAGTTCCCCATACGCTTCGTGTCGAAATGGCTCGCGATCACGAGCGTCTCGGGCGATGCGCCTGGCAACTCCGCCAGGACGTTCACCATCTCGATCTTCCCTACCGGCGTGGTCGCGGTGAATGCCTCCTCCGATACCTTGAGGCCATACGACTGGAGCTCGGTGACGATGTACTTGCGCGTCTGGACGATCGCGGCACTTCCGGACGGACGCGGACCGAAAGCGACCTGCCTGCGCACGTGCTCGAAGGCGCGGTCAGCGTCGAACTGCGACTTTGCCGAGGAGCCTCCTTCCGGCGCGGGCGCGCTGTTCGAAGCTGCCGGGGTATTCCTGTTTGCCGACGATGTCGCATCGACCTGACGTTCCCGGCACCCAGCCACGAGCACGAGAGTAGCCACAATAATCGCCAGAGACGCGCTCCGCGCACCAGGTCTGGTTGAGCTGTTCATAGGAACTCGACCGTGGCCACCACGTCCGGCCCGTCGCCCTCGTCGAAAGATCCAGTCATACCAGTCACTCGCTGTCTGAGTTGTTTGGCGTCGAGCCTGTCGATTCGCACGAACGATACATCCGAGAGACTCGCCAGGAATACTTGCGACATCTCGTGGCTGTGACCGCTGTGCGACCGCACGAGCACGAAGCGCGTCTTGTCCGTGATCTGGCCCGCATCGACCGGCTCACGAAGCGTAAACTTCTCGGTCTCACCGTTCGTGAACCGAATCGTCAATCTGTAGAAAGTCTCGGCGTTAGTCATGGTCGATCCGATTCCTGTGCACTTGCTGAATCCGTTGAAGACTCGGAAGGCCCTGCCGTATCGCTGTCACGCTTGCGCGTTTCGCGGACGACGGACGCAGCCTGTTTCATAAGCGATTCGAGAGCCTCTTCGCCCGCCTTCAGCGGCCCGTCGAGAACGGCGCCAAAAAAGTCGGTGGCCGCTTTCATGTTGATCTCGAACGCAGCGGCAAGCCGTTCGCTTGCAGGCAACTCACCGAATGCATCGAGAATGCGCTGCCGGACTTCGTCGGCCGCCCGGCTCCCTTCACCGGCACTTCCTGCCGCCGAATCCCTTTCCCGTTCGCCTGCTGCAGCCGCTTCGTCGCCGGATTCGCCGGATTTCGAACCGCCGAACGGATCGAATCCGAACCAACCACCCTTACTGGCCGAACCGCCCGGCTTCTCGCCGCCGCTCTCGTCACCTTTCCGCTCCGCACCTGCCGAACCTGAAGGCATCGGCGGGCGTTCAGCGGCTTCGAGAACGTGAACCGTGCAATCCGAATCGCCGACTCGCGCCTGACAACCGAGTCGCAAGCTGGCGCCGACTTCCGCCTCCGAGAGCACGCGACGCTCGGCATCCGTCAACGGTGAGAGGGTAAACGGCCCGTCCGCGATCCGAACCGCGCACGAAGTGCATTCACCCGCACCTCCACACTGCAACTCCATGGCCACGCCGAGCCGTTCCGCGGCAGCGGCAATTGAAGTGCCAGATGCGACTAGTCCATCCACGCCATTCGGTTCGAAGCGAATCTGCGATGCCATTCGGTCCCTCCCGGGCCCAGTCCAAGGCTCGATGTCAAAGGCACGCCGGTCCGTGTGGACCGGCCCGCCGGTCAGTACTTCTTTACGTCACCGTCACCCGGGCCGCTGCCGGGTGCGTTAGTTGCCTTTTCCGCTGGCGGCGTGCTTCCGATCGTCTTCGCGAGCCACGCAGCCATGAGCTTCCGCTGGTCGGCTTCCATTGGAAGCGCCGGCATCTTGTTCTTCTTGTCGAACGTCTTCGGATCCTCGAGGTATGCCTCCCATTCATCGGCCGAATGCTTGTCGGTTACCGCGAACAGGTCGGGCGCCTTGCCCGATCCCTTGCCGTCCTGGCCGTGGCACAGCGTGCACTTCGCCTTGAATACGGCGTGCGTGGCTTCGTCCATTCCCGGAAGCGCGGCAATTACGGGCGCGGCGTTAGCGTTCGCCGGCGCCGCATTGGACGGTTTGTTCGAGACGTTGGAAACGTTCGACGTCGGAGTCGATTTCGAGCAGGCCCCGGCAAAGAATGCCAAGGCTAGAGCGTTTACGAGCACGAGCGATCTGGTCCTCACTCGAGAGGTCCTCCTGTCAGGGAATGATGCGCGCACGGCGCAAAAACCGTCCGGGCGCAACTCGATTCAGCCTACACGAGCGTGTCAGTCGAAGCCAACCGGCAGCGATGCGAGCCCGGAGAAGTCCCGAGCCTGATCGCCGGCAGTTCCGGTATGCTGTCCGGTCAGATCGGAGGAGTCAGCCATGCCGCACGAGATCTTCAAACCAGACATTGCTTCGACGCCGCTCGACGAGATGGATCTGTACCCGCTCGACGTATTCCCGTACGAGTATCCCGGCAAGGAGATAACCGTCTCGTTCACGATCCCGGAGTTCACGGCTATCTGTCCGTTCTCGGACTTCCCCGATTTTGCGACGATCAGGCTCAATTACGTTCCGAATCTGACGTGCGTCGAGCTCAAGAGCCTCAAGCTCTATGTGAACAGCTTTCGCAACGTGAAGATCTTTCACGAACACGTCGTCAACCGGATTCTCGAGGACTTCGTCGCGGCGCTCGATCCGATCCGTGTGGAAATCGAAGGAGACTTCAACGTTCGCGGGAATATTCACACGGTTGTGAGCGCACGATACGACCGGCCGCTCTCCGTCTGACGGGTTCGCTGGGGCGCCGCTGGAGGTGTAGTTGCGGGAGCGACTCTGTTGGGTCGCTCCCGCAATCGCCAATTGGGCTCCGGTTGTCGCGAAGACCTGCCCGTGCGACGTCACGGTACCCGGCGAACATCGCGCGGATGGGATTCCACGCTTCGGTTCGCTAAAGGAACGGCGTCTGAGGAAGTTCACCGTTCGCGAGACCCGCGAAGGGTGCGGATCTCGATTCCTTCGATAGTCCTATAGACGCGAAGTCGAAGCGGCCGGGTCCACATTATTTTCGGCGCCATTGTTACAACCCTTCATCGGCGTGATCCGGCGCTTCATCGAACGATTGCTACCGCGCGTTCGAGGGCGGCGCCCCACGGCGCGAGCTCGTTGCAAATTCCCTCACCATGTCACTGCGGCCCGAATGGAGAGAGAAAAGAGCACATCGTGAACAGGACCGTCCCAGTACCTTGCCGTACCTTGCCTGCGCTTCGTGTCGATACTGGCGGGCGCAACGGCACCAGGCCACCTCGACTGCGGGACGCTCGCGCGAGCGCTCGGGCCGTCGCCACTCGAGATCGGATGGCTTTCGAACAGGACTGCCGGTCCCGATTGCACGCGAAGTGCGCCAGCGGTTGGGACTCTTACCGACTCAACTAGCGGCGGCGGCCCATCAGCGGCTTCCGCGCCGCTCCCGGCGCTCTGTCGTAGACCTTCGAAGCCGCAATCCCACCGACAACGTATCCAATCAGAAGTCCGCCGGCCGTAATGGCGAAAGAGCGCCACGAAGATTCTCCCGTGGCTACTGTCGCGGCTGCGTAGAGATGCGCAAGCACCCAGGTAACCAGGGCGGCAACCACGCCAGCGCCGGCGCCGCGGCCGATAGCCGACCGAAGGGCCACATAGAGCCACGCGATAAAGACGCCTGCAACGAGACTGGCAAGCGCGCGATAGAGCGGCAGGGCGAAGGATCCGGATATCGCATCGCCGCGCAACACGCTGGGCCATGGGTCCGAGCCCATGTAAATGAGCGTTGCAATATCGCAGAGATTGACGAGCAACCCGGCGACGAGGCCGGCCAAGGCGACGCGAGGAGCGTTTATCGTCGTCGAGAACAGGGCCACAGGGGAATCCTAGTTACCGAAACCGACGCAGTTGCTGAACTTGGGGGTCCTCGCGATTGTTGGCCTTTGCAGCCCTCAGGTCAAGTGGCGCGCGGGATACGGCGCGCCCCGACCGTGGCTCGCGGAAGTCCAAAATGCGACACCGGCGCCACTGCGATCGCCCCGATCGGACTGTCGCAGCGGCGCCGGAGCGCTCGAGGAGAACCGCGCCACACCCTACTTACACTTGGAGTATCCGCAGTCGAGACAGACGTCGCAGCCAGAGTCGTGGATGAAGTGGTCTCCACTGCATTCGGGGCACGTCAGCCCCGAGACCATCTGCCCTTTCATCGCACGAGCCGAGTCGGGACGGCCGTCGAGACGGCGCTTTGCGAGCATCAGGCATTCGGCGACCGCCTGTTCAGGCGACGAGCAATGGCGCTCGTTGAACCAGAGCGAATGTGTGCCGATAACCTTGTTGAGCGAACGCGAAACCTCTTCCGTCTCGAAGCCGCCGCGCAGCATCTTCGAGGCAAGCAGGCCGACCGATACCGACAGCGGACCGGCCGTAAACACCTCGAGCACGCGCTGTCCGTCGTGATTGACCGTAACGTAAAGATTCTGTCCGTCGAACGGTATCTGCCAGGTCCACCCGGCAAGTTCGCGCGGCCGCGAGATCTCCATCGTCCGGTCGATAGTCACCGGTACGGGTTGCGGCGCCACCGATGCCTCGGCAGTGGGAAGCGCCGGAGCTGCCTTCTTCTCCGACTTGGGCATTGCAGTCAGGACCTGGCCCTCGCGCGATCCGTCTCTATAGTACGACACGGCCTTTACACCCATCTTCCAGGCAAGCCGGTGCACGCGGTCAGTGTCATCGACGGTGGCGGTCGACGGTGCATTCACAGTCTTGGAAATCGAGTTGTCGACGTGTTTCTGGCAGGCAGCCAGAACACGAAGGTGGTCGTCGGGCGAAAGCGACATAGCATCGACGAAATAGGGTGGCAGTTCGTCACGACGCTCGACGATCGCCTCCGCGGCACGCTTGATCGATTCGTCGTCGGTCGAATCCAGATCGATGCCGAGAGCCGCGGCGGCAATCGGATGCGCATAAGTCCGCTCGCCAACCGTGTCGCGACGGAAGTAGGCGTAAGAGAAATTCGGCTCGATGCCAGACGAAGTCTCGGCCGCGAGCGAGATCGTTCCAGTCGGCGCGACCGTCGTCACCTCGTAGTTTCGCGGCGTGAGCGGAACGTCGCGCGAGATTCCGACTTCGTCATAGATAAGAGTGCCGTAGAGATCCCGATTCGCTTCGAACTCCGGCATCGGGCCCTTTTCGCGGCCAAGCGCAAGCGACTCTAGCCAGGCTTCCTTGCGGATGAACGACATCAGACGGTCGGCGAAGGTCGCCGACTCTTCGGAGCCATACACAATCCGCTTGTCGAGCAGGAGATCGGCGAACCCCATGATTCCAAGGCCGACAGGGCGCGTACGCTGAACCGTGTCGTGAATCTCGGGGAGTGGCCAGTGACAGGTGTCGACGACGTTGTCGAGGAACCGCACCGAGAGGTGAACGCCTTCGCGCAGATCGTCCCAGTCTACGTCGTCCGTGATCGGGTTGTAGTACTTAGCAACGTCTATGGATCCCAGATTGCAGGCATTGAAATCGTGCAGCATCTGCTCGCCACAGGGATTCGACGCCTTCTTCAGGCCCATCGAGTTCCGAAGCGGATTCGAGCGGTTTACGTTGTCGATGAAGATGATCCCGGGTTCGGCCCACCTGTGCGTCGACGTGATGATCCGGTTCCAGATATCGGGCGCGAAAACCATACCCGGCCGCGGCGGTTCCTCACTCTCGTACGTGTAGTGCCCGCCCTTGCCGTCGTTCGCCTTCGGATCCCAGATCGATTCGTTCCAGGCTTTGCCATCGAACTCGGTCTGGAACCACTCGCCGCGCTCGACAGCCCCGAGAAACGCGTCCGTGATCGTCACCGAGATGTTGAAGTTCGTGAGCGAACCCTGGTCATTCTTGGCGTGGATGAACCGGAGGATGTCCGGATGGGCAACCGCCATGATTCCCATGTTGGCGCCACGGCGGACACCGCCCTGCTTGACGGTCTCAGTCATCGAGTTGACGATTTCCATGAAGGAAACCGGACCCGATGCTATCCCGCGACCGCCGCCGACAGACGCGCCGGCCGGCCGAAGCAGTTCGTAAGACATTCCAGTGCCGCCACCCGATTGATGGACGAGCGCGCACCAGCGGGCGTGGTCCATGATCTGGGAAAGGTCGTCACGCACGGGAAGCACGAAACATGCGGCGAGCTGGCCCTTCGGCTTGCCCGCGTTGACGAGGCAAGGCGTGTTTGGCACGAACCGCCTCTCGAGCATCAGATCGAGCATTGCTTCGTGGAACTCGTGGCGACGCGCCGGATCAGTCTCCGCCAGCGAAACGGCGCCGACAACGCGATGGCAGATATCGGTCCACTCCTCCTTGGGCCGGCCCAGTTCGTCCTTCAGTGAGTACCGCTTCGAGATCACACGGCGTGCGTTCAAGCCAATTTCAGGTGCCGCGTGCGTCCGCCCCTCTCGTCTCTGCTCCGTTGCGCTCATCGACAGTCCACCTTTTGCCCTTTCCATGATATTCCGCCTGTGAAGCTCACTCCCCGAGGAAGGCTGCAAGGGAAACCCCATTCTTCCGGCACCCCTCGAACCGATTGCGGCTCGAACCGGAACCCGGGTATCCCCCTCGTCTCGACTGGATCACAAAGACGACCCAGCCTCGCCCCTCACGTCCAGGAGGCTATGCGGTACTTGAATGACCGGCCTGCAAAATATTGTCGTTGTTAAGAAGAAGATGCCCCTGAAGCGAGTTGCAGTGTAGTCCGAAGCCGGTCGGCCGTCAACATAAAAATCCACAAGATGTAGTGGTTGGATGTAACTGCACCACTAGCAATGGTTACGGGAAATCCGGATTTCGGGACGCTCGAAGCCCGCGAAGCGTTCGGCTTTCGTTCGGGTGAATCTAAGAGCTTTGGCGGCTGTGAGTTACCTTCTTCACAAGGCCGAAATGCGTAAAAAGCCCTCGAGCGACTGCGGGACTGAATGGTTTTCCGGCAATGGGCGGGACCGGCGTCGAGCACTTTGACTGGCGTTCAGGGCAATCGGGGCGGAGGAAGTCAGTCCGCTCCTAGCCGGCCCCGGCCACAATATATTGTGCCGGGTCCAAGAGGCCGTTCTCGGCAAACCCGCGCAGCCGCAGGAGGCAGGAATCGCAGGATCTGCAGGCCCGGCCCGCCTCGTCCGGATCGTAACAGGACGTCGTCAGACCGTAATCGACCCCGAGCCTCACACCCGTCGCGATGATCTCGGCCTTTGTCAGGGAGATGAGTGGAGTGTGAATCTTCAATTGGCTGGTTCCCTCTACGCCAGCGCGCGTCGCGAGCCTTGCCATTGCCGCGAAGGCGTCGATGAATTCGGGCCGGCAATCTGGATATCCGGAATAGTCGAGCGCGTTGACGCCGATGAAGATGTCGCAGGCCCCGAGAACTTCAGCCCAGGCAAGCGCGAACGAAAGAAAGATCGTATTGCGCGCCGGCACGTAGGTGACGGGAATGCCGTCGCCCAGATCCGCAGCGTCTGCGTGTTTGGGCACCGCGATGTCGGACGTCAACGCTGACCCGCCGAACACTCTCAGGTCGATTTCGGCGATGACGTGTTCCGTCACCTGCGCGGCGTTCGCAACCCGCTTAGCCGCTTCGATTTCGTTCGCGTGCCTCTGGCCATATCGAAACGTGAGCGCGTGGCAGGCAAACCCTTCGTCGCGCGCAATGGCGAGCACCGTTGTGGAGTCGAGTCCGCCGCTGAGCAGAACTACTGCCTTCCGCACTGCCGTCATTGTCTTCGGTTCCCCATCCTGCACGGTTGACACCACCTTTCATGGGGCGATAAACACCAGAGTTTCGCAGTGAATCGATCGGCCGCCCTCGCGCCGACCACCAAGGGATCACAACAGAGAGACATTATCAATGAACATGCGACACCCGCTTTCGATCGCGGTTCTCTCAACGCTCATCCTCCTCGGCTCGCTGCCCGTGCGCGCACTCGCGCAGGGAGCTGCCGCTCCGGCTCTGCCGGCCGGCGTCGAGCGGGTCACCAGCGTAGAGGGAATCACCGAGTATCGCCTCGCCAACGGACTGCGAGTCCTGCTCTTCCCGGACCAGACCAAACAGACCATCACCGTGAACATCACCTATCTGGTCGGCTCGCGTCACGAGAACTACGGTGAAACCGGAATGGCTCACCTTCTCGAGCACCTGGTGTTCAAAGGGACGCCCAATCACCAGAACATTCCGCAGGAGCTGACGCAACACGGCGCTCAACCCAACGGTACTACGTCGTTCGATCGCACGAACTACTTCGAAACGTTTGCCGCCACTGACGAAAACCTCGACTGGGCGCTCGACCTCGAAGCCGATCGAATGGTGAACAGCTTCATCGCCAAGAAGGATCTCGATTCCGAGATGACCGTGGTGCGCAACGAGTTCGAGCGAGGCGAAAACTCGCCGAGCGGCATCCTGTTCCAGCGCATATTCTCCACGGCCTACCTATGGCACAACTACGGAAAGTCGACGATCGGCGCGAAGAGCGATCTCGAGAACGTGCCGATCGATCGACTGCAGGCCTTCTATCGAAAGTACTACCAACCCGACAACGCGGTCCTGATGGTGGCCGGAAAATTCGACCTAAACCGCACGCTCGGAGTCATCGCGACCAAGTTCGGCGCCATCAAGAAGCCGGAACGCGTCCTTGCTCCAATCTACACCGTCGAACCGACTCAGGACGGCGAGCGCTCCGTCACCGTTCGCCGAACCGGCGACACTCAGTATGTAATGTGCGGCTACCACATCCCGCCGGGCATCCACTCTGACTATGCGGCCGTGAACGTGATGTCGCAGGTGCTCGGCGACACGCCGGCCGGGCGCCTTCACAAGTCGCTCGTAGAGGCCAAGAAGGCGTCGTCGGCGTTCGCCTTCTCGCTGCAGCAGCACGACGGGAGCCTGATCGTGTTCGGGGCCGAGGTCCGCAAGGAGGACTCGGTCGATGCGGCGCGTGACGAGCTCGTAAGAACGGTCGAGAGCTTCGCCGCCAGTGCGCCAACGGCCGAAGAGGTCGATCGGGCGAAGACCGCCATCGTCAAGAACATCGAGCTCACCCTCAACGATGCAAATCGCGTCGGACTTTCGCTCTCCGAGTACATTGCGATGGGCGACTGGCGGTTGTTTTTCATCAATCGCGACAGAGTGAAGGCCGTCACGCCCGCCGACGTGCAGCGCGTCGCCGCTGCGTATCTCAAGACGTCGAACCGCACCACCGGCCTGTTCATCCCGACCGATAAGCCGGATCGCAGCGATATCCCGGTTCGCCCCGACATCACGGCGATCGTAAAGGACTACAAGGGCCAGGCGGCTATTGCCGAAGGCGAGGCATTCGACCCGTCGCCGGCCAACATTCAGTCGAGGACGACGCTGGACGAACTTCCCGGCGGACTAAAGCTCACGTTCCTTCCGAAGAAGACCCGCGGCGGCATCGTCAACGTCAACCTTACCCTCCGGTTTGGAGACGAAAAGAGCCTGATGGGCAAAGCGACTGCTGCCGAATTCGCGGGTCAGATGCTGATGCGCGGGACGGCAAAGCACTCGCGTCAGCAGATCAAGGACGAGTTCGACAGGCTGAAGTCCAGGGTTTTCGTCGGCGGAGGAGCGACGAGCGCTTTCGCCTCGATCGAAGTGCCCCGTGAGAACCTCGCGGCCGTGATGAGGCTCGTGGCCGAAATCCTTCGCGAGCCGGCATTTCCAGCTACGGAATTCGACCTGCTGAAGGAGGAGTCGCTCGCCGGCAGCGAAAGCCAGCGCAGCGAGCCGCAAGCTATCGCGGTCAACTACCTTGGACGCACTCTGAATCCATATCCCAAGGGCGATGTCCGGTATGTCGAAACGCTCGACGAAGAGATCGCCTCGACGAAGGCAACGACCGTGGAAGACGCGAAGGCATTTCATCGTGACTTCTACGGCGCGTCGTTCGGCGAACTGGCAGCCATCGGCGACTTCGATCCGAAAGAACTGAAGGCCCTGGTGACAGAGCTTTTCGGCGGCTGGAAGAGTCCGAAGGGTTACACCCGTGTGCCCACACCTTTCATCGCGGTCGCTGGCGCCGACAAGGTCTTCGAGACGCCGGACAAAGCCAACGCGGTGTTCCTTGCCGCGCAGGTCCTCGAGCTGCGCGACGACGATCCCGATTATCCGGCGATGGTGCTCGGCGCCTACATGCTCGGTGGCGGCTTCCTCAATTCGCGCCTTGCGGTGCGAATTCGGCAGAAAGAGGGTCTGAGCTATGGCGTGGGCGCCGGTTTGTCGGCAGGATCGCTCGACAGGCGCGGACAGTTCACGGCAAATGCGATCTACGCACCTCAGAACGTCGCGAAGCTCGAGGCCGCGTTCCGCGAAGAGATCGACAAGGCGCTCAAGGACGGTTTTTCTGCCGAAGAAATCGCGGCGGCGAAATCGGGGTGGCTGCAGTCACGACAGGTTCAGCGCGCGAACGATGGCGGACTAACTGGCCGTCTCAACAATTACAGGTATCTGGGCCGGACGATCATGTGGGACGCCGATCTCGAGGCAAAGGTATCTGCACTGACGCCGGAGCAGATTTCCGCTGCGATGCGGAAATTCCTGGATCCGAGCAAATTCGTGATCGTGAAGGCCGGCGATTACGCGAAGGCCTCGGCGGCGGCGCCGAAGTAAAACGCCACTCCGGTTCACCGGAGCGGGGGCGGGGGCGCAGGAAATCCGGCGCCCCCGTCGTCCACCCCGGTTCTCGATTCTAAACCCGGCCAGGCCTCGACGCCGGTCGCTTCAAGGACTCGAAAGCCATATGAAACGCACCTTCTTCGCGCTCTTCGTCGTCATCGGAATGGCGGTGGCCGCCTCGGCCCAACAGCCGGCGGGACTGCAGGCCGAGGACCTGTTCAATTTCAAGCGGGTTTCAGAACCGCAAATCTCACCCGACGGGAAATGGGTTGCCTACGTGATCCAGACTTACGACAAGGCGAAGAATTCGTCGAATCGGCAGATCTGGCTCGTGCCGGCCTCGGGCGGCGCACCGCGACAGATCACGGCGGCAGGATCGAACGACCGGCCACGATGGTCGCCGGACGGACGACAGATCGCCTTTCTCTCGACACGGGAGGGCGGATCGCAGGTCTGGATACTCGACCTGGCCGCCGGGGGCGAGGCCCGAAAGGTGACTTCAATATCGACCGGCGCCGGCGGACACGCCTGGTCGCCCGACGGGCGGAGTCTCGTTTTCTCGTCGGACGTTTACCCGGAATGCAAGGACGACGCCTGCAATCAGGCGAAGGCCGCCGAGGTGGAATCCAACAAGGTAAAGGCAAAGGTGGCGACGCGGTTGCTCTATCGCCACTGGAATTTCTGGAAGGACGGGATGCGAACGCACGTCTTCGTAGTTCCGGCATCCGGCGGCGCGAGCCTCGATCACACGCCGGGCGACTTCGACGCGCCGCCGTTCGCGAGCGGCAGCCAGGACGGTTACGCCATTTCACCCGATGGCAAGGAGCTCTGTTACGCGACGAACACGGATCCGGTCGAGGCCACTTCGACCAACTCGGATCTCATGATCGTTCCCGTTGGCGGCGGGACGGCAAAACGAATCACCGGCGATAACAAGGGATGGGACGGCAATCCGGTTTACTCGCCCGACGGCAAGACGATCGCATTTCTTTCGCAGGATCGGGCTGGATTCGAAGCCGATACGTTCAGGATCAAGCTCTACGATCGCACCACTGGATCAATCCGCACCTTGACTGGCTCGCTCGACCGATCCATCGATCGGATCGTCTGGGCGCCAGATGGCGCCTCGATGCTGGTGACTGCTGGCGTCGAGAGTTACGAGCAGGTTTTCCGTGTGAACGTCGCAACGGGCGCCGTTTCGAACATCGTCGAAAAGGCCCTCGTCAGCGATTTCAGCATCAGCAGGGACGGCAGGACTTTGGCTTTTGCGAGTCAGTCGCCGGCGGTTCCGACCGAAATTTTCACTGCATCTGCCGATGGCGCCGGTGCGAAACAGATCACGGATACGAACCGCGAACTGCTTTCGAAGCGTACTTTTGTCGCCGTTGAAGATCTGTGGACAACGGCCTCCGACGGCACGAAAGTGCACTCGTTGCTCGCGAAGCCGGTCGGATTCGATCCGGCGAAAAAGTACCCTCTGCTGGTACTGATTCACGGCGGGCCGCAAGGAGCCTGGCAGCGCAACTTCCATTACCGGTGGAACCCCCAGATCTACGCAGCCGCCGGCTACGTGGTCCTGATGCCGAATCCACGTGGGAGCACTGGCTTCGGACAGGCCTACACCGACGCGGTCACTGGCGACTGGGGCGGGAAGCCGTATACGGACATCATGAGCGCTGTCGACGAGGCCGCGAAGCTGTCGTACGTCGACCCGGCGCGCATCGGAGCGGCGGGTGCGAGCTACGGCGGTTACATGATCAACTGGATCCTCGGACACACGGATCGGTTCAAGGTGCTCGTCTCGCACGCCGGCGTCTACAACCTGACGAGCATGGCCGGAGCGACCGAGGAGCTGTGGTTCACGGATTGGGAGTTCAAGGGAACGCCCTGGACGAACCGTGAAATGTACGAACGCTTCTCGCCGCACAACTTCGTGACGTCGTTCAAAACGCCGACGCTGGTCATCCACGGCGAGCTCGACTATCGGGTGCCAATTGGCGAAGGGCTTCAGCTGTTCACGGCGCTTCAGCGGCAGAACGTGCCCTCGAAGCTCATCGTCTTCCCTGACGAGGGACACCACATTCTCAAGCCCCAGAACGCTGAAATGTGGCACAAGTCAGTGCTCGACTGGCTCGGGACGTATCTCAAACCGTAGCGGCGCCGGCCGGACGCGCGGCGCGGCGTTCAGCTTCGCGCAGTCCTGCTGGTATCTTGTCGCCTCGCCCTCGTAGCCCAATCGGCAGAGGCAAGCGACTTAAAATCGCTCGAGTGTCGGTTCGAGTCCGACCGAGGGCACTGGACGGCAAGACGGTGCGGTCACGGGGCCGCACCGTCTTGCCGTTTGGGACTCCGGGACTTCTGACTTCAGTCAGAGCCGGACCGGACTGCGTGAGGGCGTGGGCGCGCCGGGGCCATCATCCCCCCCACGAGTTCCTTTACTAATTTGGCGCAGACGTATGCAGTGAGGTCGTTGAAGTCCCGAGCCGGGTTGTACTCGACGACGTCCGCTCCCACTATCGGTCCTTCGAGCGACTGGAGCACGGTGACGATGTCGCGTGTGGACAATCCTCCCGGCTCGGGGTGCGATACCCCCGGCGCAAAAGCCGGGTCGAGCCCATCGACGTCGATCGAAACGTAGACGGGCCCCTCGACGATCGGTCTACGACCGGAAACCCATGAACGCATATCTATGACTTCGACTCCGAATCGCTCAACCTGCCGTTGCTGTAGAGGGTTCATGGTCCGAATCCCCGCTTGAACGAGACGGTCGCACAGTCCGGATTCCATGATGCGCGCGAACGGACACGCGTGGGAGTAGGGATCGCCCTCGAACGTGTCGTGAATGTCGGGATGGGCGTCGAAGTGCAGGATGGTGAGCTGAGGGCAACGAGGACGAAGCGCACGCAGGATCGGAAACGTGACCGAATGGTCGCCTCCAAGCGATATGGGGCTGCCGCCGGAATCGAGGATGCGCGAGACTGCCTCGCCGATCGCGGCCCTGGGATCGAACGCGTCCTCGAAATCCACGTCGCCGGCGTCGCGGACAGCAGCGGGGTCGGACGTGTCGAGGAGGGCTTCCGTCCAACCGTTCGTCGACGGAGACCGGAGCGCTTTTCGGATTGCGTTCGGGGCGTCAGCCGCGCCGCGGAGGAACGACGAACTGCCGTCATATGGAATACCGAGAATGGTTGGGGTTCCGTTCATTGCCGGACTCTACCAAAGGCCCGCCCTGCAGTTCGACGGCTCCCGCTGAGCGCCGCTCACTACGGCGCGAAGCGCCTTGGAGTTTGGCGTGATGCGCCGCTTTCGGGGAGCCGGGACAGGAAGCAGAACGGAATCGCTTACCAGATAGTGCGAAAAGAACTCCGGGCCGAAGCCATCCAGGCCAATTTTCCCGGCTTCGACCGCAACGCTCGCGACCATACGAAGCCCCTTTTATTCTCTGAGTCCCGTACACCAGCGGCCCTCCGTGCCACCCAGCAGGCCAGACTTGAGAGCCCCGTAGGGGCGAAAGCACCAGAGCGCACGGCGTAAGCCGTGGGTCTCGGATGGAGAGTCGTTAAAGCCCCGTAGGGACGAAAGAAGTCCTGAATCGCGTTTCGCCCCTCCGGGGCTCGACCGAAATTGGGCGCTATACCCACGGCTTACGCCGTGGGCTCTGGTGCTTTCGCGCCTACGGCGCTTGAAGAATGCGATGGCGACTCGTTCACGGCGCTCCGGAAGAATGCGATGACGACTCGTTCACGCGGCTTTGCGACTAGAGGACCACGGAGAGGTTTCGAAACAGTTCCCCACGCGCCTGCGGCGCAACCCCTCGGATGAAACGAGCAGCGTTTCGGGTCCGCGGGCCATTCTGAAGCGCCGTAGGCGCGAAAGAGCCAATAGGGGTAGGGAGCGCCACGGGGCGCCCCCTCCCTCCGAACCGGACTGGCGGATCTCCCGCATCCGGCTCTCC
>JAJTWZ010000097.1 GCA_021463145.1 Blastocatellia bacterium
ATGGGGACACTCGGGACGAGAAGCGGCCCGTCGATGCAGGAGCTCTTCAGAGCGGGCACTCCGGCCGAGGCGTCCCGACCGACCTGGGTGAAGCCGGCGATCGTCGTCGGAGCGATGGCCGCGCTCGTCGTCGTGGGCGTCGTCGTCGGCTATCTCATCACGGGCGCGATGGGTGGCTCGCCCCCGGCCGCCAACAATGCCGCTCGCGCGGCCTCGAACAACGCGAACCCGCAGGCAGCCACAGGTCCATCCAGGGAAGTACGCCTTTCAGCGCTCGCCTCGAGTACGAGAGCGCCGATGCTTGGCAACGTTTACACGGCCGACAAGGCTGTCGATGGCCGGCTCGAAACGGCTTGGGTCGAAGGCGGCGGGGATGTAGGCCTCGGCGAGTCCATTGAAGTGCGCTTGTCCGAACAGGTGCAGCTGAGCTCGATCAGCATCTGGCCCGGTTACTTCAAGAGTAGCGGGCTCTGGAAACTGAACAACCGTGTGGCGCGAGCGAAAGTCGCGCTCTCCGACGGACGTACCATTGATGCGCAGTTCGTCGATACCATGGCCAAGCAGCAGGTCGCCGTCGGTGGCGGACCGGTCACCGGCTTCACCATCACCATCGAGTCAGTTTACTTCGGCACCGAACCGCTCGACACCTGCATTTCCGAGATCGCCGTCGAGGTGGCCGCCACGACGGACGCGCCACTGACCTCGAGCATGCGCGACGCGTCGGGTCTCGGCGATATCTGGCCGGACCCTGCCTCGCCGCCCCGCCGCACTTCGTGGGACTTTCGACCGTGGGAGTTGCCGTTCGTGCTTCCGGACGTGCTTCAGCCGAATACGAATTATGAGTCGAAGCGCTTCTATGCCGTTCTTCTCACGAGCGTTCCGGCGACTCAAGGCAACGGGTCGAGCGGCCCGTCGGACTGCGAAGGCGTTGTCGACGAGGCCACACGGATCGCAGCGCAATCGCAGTTTCCGGGACAACGCGTTTTTGCGTCTCGCTTCGGCTGTACCGGTCCTGGCGTTCACTACACGAACACGAACGATCGGTTCAACTTCCTTGCCGTCTACGCCGGTTCGTCAGCAGACGAGGCCGAACGCACCTTGTCGCGCGTGAAGGCCATGGGACATTGGCCCGACGCGAATATTCGCACCATGACGGCCGTGCTCGACTACGGAGACTGACGATCAAGACCGCGGCGTTCTGCCCGCCCCTGGCCTTGGCGGTCTACGTCAATGATGGGCCTTACGTCGGCGGATTCACGCCGCGCAGCCCATGCAGCGCGTCGCTCGTCCGAGCGTACACGTCGTCACCGTACGTCTGCCGAGGCAGCATTACCTTGCGTTGTACTGTTGACTAGTCCGCAGTCAGGAAGGTATAAGTCGTCTTCGTCAGCTCTACTCTCCCGTCTTCGAGCGGGGTGGGCCTCACTTACCACCTCCGCGACGAACGCCATCACGACCGAGGCCTGTGTAGATCCTCAAAGGAGTTTTTCGATGATTGGCCACGCCGTCGTTGTCCTGATGTTGACTTTCCTCATCTTCCCCTGTGCCGTCGGTCTGGCAACCCAGCGTCAAGGCGATCCGCTGACCAACCAGACCGTGATCGACATGAGCGGAGCCGGACTTTCGCCATCCGTCATCATTGCCAAGATTCGTAGCTCGACATGCAACTTCGATACGAATCCCGGCGAGCTCATCCGTCTGCGTCAACTCGGCATTCCAAATGACGTTCTCGAGGCAATGACGAATCAGCCCGAGCCAGCGAGAGGTTCAGACACGGTTGGGGGAACTCCTCTTGCAAGATCCGGCCCTCCAGGAGCTCGGACTTCAGGCTTGCCTGACGAGGCCGGGATCTTCATTGTTCGAGGCGAGAGGCTCGACAAGCTTGAGCCCAATGTCTACTCGCGCTCGAAAGTCGGCGGTATGTGGAAGATTCCACTCACCTACGGAATCGCCAAGGGCAAGTTCAAGGCCGTCCTCGCATCCGCACACGCCAACTATCAGGTATCTGACCCGCGACCGACGTTTTACTTCTGCTTCGAGGTCAAGCGATCGGGTCTGAGCGACGCCGGCCAGGCGTATCAGCCCACAACGACAAGCCCGAACGAGTTCGTGCTTCTCCGAATGGAGTCAAAGAAGAACGCGCGGGAAGTCGTCGTCGGCGAGGCGAATGCCTACAGCGTTGAAATGGGCGCGAGCGAGAAGAGCGTCTGCGGCTTCGATTTCGAGAAGCTCGAGCCCGGACTGTATCGCGTGACTCCGCGCGAACCGCTAGCCGCAGGTGAGTACTGTTTCCACTATGCGGGCGGAGGAGGGGCGGGGTATGGCGTGTTTTGGGGCGGCCAAAAGGTATTCGACTTCGGCGTCCGTGCCGATGAGTAGTGCAGTGTCGCGCCCGACTGAGCCGCCGGGATACGGATCGCGAGCTCGACACGGTTGGCAAGGGTGTCGCCTCTTCGGACGCGGCCCTTTGCGATCCGGATCCGCGATTCACTCGTTCACCGTCCACGCAGGTATCAAGCAGCTTCGAATGTCGAATAGTGGGATTCGAGCTGGAACCCGGAGTCGGATCCGATGCGATCACTTGGTCGCATCCTGGTAGGGAGGCCCCCCATGCTTTCGAGAAGAACGACTGCTGCCATCCTTGTCACCCTTGCCTTCGCTGCGAGTACGTTGAGCACGCCCGGCACCGGGATTGCGGCATCGGCGTCGCCACCGCGTTTGACCTCACGCGTCGCGAGCGGTCAGGCAGACGCCGGTGATGGCCAGCGTCCGAAATCCGCGCCGACGGTCGAGCGGCCTCCTGTGCAGGCTGACGAAGCGCACGCCGCCAGGGTTCGGGGCTCGTCGCCCGACAACCTGCAGCGACTTGTCACACGGGTAGCACAATCTCCGATCGAGACGCTGGCCGCAGCGGTGACTAGCTGTCCGGACGAGCTTGTCGATCTCCGCCTCTGGAATTCTGAACATCCCGATCAGGTGCGCATAGGGTTCCGCCGGGAGTTCCGCGAGCGCAGGTTCATCGAATTTGGAGCGAACGTGCATGAGTCCGACAAGGGCGGTGGAGGTGCCTTGCGAAGGCACGCTGATTCGGTGACGTGGACGGGGAGGATCGACGTCGAGGGTGCATATGCCTCCCGGCTCATCCTCGAGAACGTGACGATTCCAAAGGGGGCTCAGGTGTGGGCATGCGGTGTCGATGCCGTCGCGCAGGGTCCCGTCGACCGGAGAGTCCTCTCACCCGACGGAACGATGCTCGCGCCGAGCGTAATGGGCTCCCAGGTTTGGATCGAGGTGTACGTCCCGTCCGATGTCCGCGAGCGTGTGTCGTTCGAACTGGCGGGCGTGATCGAAGTGTTCGACGTCGACGAAAACGGCGCGCCGAGACTCGAAGCGACAGCAGGCCAGGCACCTCGCGATGAATCCTGCCTCGTTGACATCAACTGCGTGTCACATCCCGACAGGGACCTCATCAGCCGCGGAATCGGGCGCATGGCCTACTATGCCGGCGGGGGCTACTACGTGTGCACGGGCGGACTGCTAAACGACATTCCCGTCGACTACACACCCTTTTTCCTCACTGCCAACCACTGTGTCGCCACGCAGGACGTCGTGTCCACGCTCGAGATATGGTGGGACTATCGGAGAAGCGGATGTAACGGCGCCGCTCCTTCTCCGTCAGCGTTGCCGAAAAGCTACGGCGGCACGCTGCTGGCCACGGGCAGCGGGAGCGATTTCTCACTTTTGAGACTCTCGAGCGCGCCCGGTCAGAGGACGTATCTCGGGTGGGAATCAGGGGCCGTTCCGTCGTCGACCTTGTATCGGATTTCGAATCCCGGGGGCAATCCACAGGTGTTCTCAACGGGAGTCCTGGAGTCGGGGCCTGCTCGGTGCTCCGCCTTACCGTCGACAAGCTATCACTACTCGGACGATTCCCAGGGTGGCACCGCGGGCGGCAGTTCCGGGTCGCCGGTCTGGACGTCGGGTGGTATTGTGGTCGGCCAGTTGTATGGCAAATGTGGGCCCGACCCGTCGAACGCGTGCCATCCGGCGAATTCGACGGTTGATGGCCGATTCAGTCAGACGTACCAGTACATCAGTTCGTGGCTGCAGCAGGGTGGCTCCGGTGGCGATCTGGCAGGAACGCCGACGAACCTCGCGGCGACAGCACCTTCCTCCGGAGAGGTCCGGCTTTCCTGGACGGACAACACGACGGTGAACGTCGTCTTTCACATCGAACGCGCGGCCGGCGGAGGAGCGTACCAGGAAGTCGCGATCTCTTCAGTCAACGCAACATCGCATTCCGACTTTGGAGTTGCCCCTTCGACGTCGTACACATACCGCGTTCGCGCGAGATCGACTGTGGACGGCCGATTCACGGCTTACTCGAGTCCAGCATCGGTGGTTACTCCGTCGGGCGGGCCATCGGCCCCTACGGGACTCTATGCATCTCGCATCAAGAAGAAGAAGGTTGACCTGCGATGGACCGACACATCGCCGGACGAAGACTACTTCGACCTGCTCTACTACACAGGAGGTGCGTGGGTGTCTTACGGCTCCATGCCGGCGAACAGCACGTCGGTGCGTGTCATCAATCTCTCGCGCCGTACTGTGTACCGGCTCGGTGTCCGTAGCTGCCGCGGCGCCACATGTTCTCAGATCGTCGAATTAACGGTCATGACGCGATAGGAGCAGCGGGCCGGACTCTGCCGAGGCTCGCGTGATGCCGATCCATCGTTGACCGTCGTTCTGCCTCGCTTCACTTGACGACTCGCGTGCCCGTGTCGTGGCACCGGGAGCCGATACCGTAGAGTGGGACCTATGGACGGCTCTCTTGCCATCATCATTCGTTCGCTGTTTAATCGAGACGGTCTGACTCCGGCGGGTTCGCGCCACGCACAATCTACTGTCGGCAGCTCCCGTGTTCCCGCAGATCATCCAACAGTTTCAACGAGAACAAGCGCATCGACCTGCACATGCACCGTCGCCTCCGAACACACACCCTTGCGGCGACTCTGATCGCCATCGTGATCGTCGCTGGGCTCACAGCTAGCGTCATAGCGCAGCAGCGTCGCGCACGAACGGCGCAGGAGGTCGCCCAGCAGGCGTTGCCGGCCGTCGTCGTCGTCGCCGCGTTCGACGATAATCAGGAAGTATCGAGCCTTGGTAGTGGGTTCTTTCTGTCGCCTTCCCTTATCGCGACGAATCATCATGTTATCGACGGCGCCGCGGAAGTCTTCGTCAAGCTCATCAACCGAGGCGCAGACGACATTCTCGAGGCACGAGTCGTCTCGGTCGACAGGACGAACGATCTGGCACTGCTGGCCGTTCCTCGAACATCGGTGCGTCCACTTGACCTCGAACAGCGTCAGCGCCCGGCGGTCGGCGATACGGTCTTCGTCATCGGAAATCCGAAGGGGCTGCCGGGAACGATGAGTCAGGGGATCATCAGCGCCATTCGGCGCAAGGCCGGACTCGTCCAGATCGATGCCGCCATTTCGCCGGGCTCGAGTGGGGGACCGGTCCTAAACGTCCATGGGCGTGTGATCGGTGTCGCCGCTATGCTCATCGAGGACGGACAGAATCTCAACTTCGCGATACCGGTCGAGTTTCTCGAGACATTGATCGCAGAGGGAGGCGACGAGGTAGAGGAAGAAGAGGTCGGGGCGCGCGCTACACCAGTTCGTCCGAGCGGCTCCGGGTCCGAGCCGGCGCGCCCGCCTGCTTCAGCTCCGACTCCGAAAGCGCCGCCGGTACCCACGCGCACTGCAACCGAGCTCAGCACTGATGCTGATGCGAAGTTCCGAAGCGGTGATTTCAAAGGGGCCGTCGACGGCTACGCTGCTGCGATCGCTCTCGACCCGAGAGCGACGCATCCGCATTTGTGGCGGGCCGAGGCATACGTGCGGCTTGGAAAGTACACCGATGCCGAGTCGGGATTTCGTACTGTTTCCGAGCTCGAACCGGCGAACACGGACGCGTTTGTGCGGCTCGGTGTGTCACTGCTCTTGCAAAAGAAGTACAACGACGCCGCCGACGCCTATCGGCGCGCGCTGATCGTCGACGCAAAGGCGGCGGACGCACATCATGGTCTTGCTCTCGCGCTACGAGGCCTCCAGCGCTACGACGATGGCCTAAAGGCCATTGCCGAGGCGATCTCGCTGAAGCCTGCCGACGCGGAGTTCCAGTATGCGGCCGCAACAATCGCCGAGAGGAAAGGGGACGTACGTGCGGCATTGTCCTACTACATGGCCGCCACGCGACTCGCGCCGACCGAGGCATCCTACTGGCGGGCACTCGGGTACTTTCAGCTGATACAACGGGCGACCGCCGATGCCATCGTGTCATTGAAGCGCTCTGTCGAGATCGACGCCAACGCCACTGGGTTGTTCTATCTCGCGTGGGCCTATAGCGAAGCGGGCCGAAATGACGAAGCCCTCGAAGCCGCGCAGAAGTCTCTTCGACTGGAGCCGAACGATCCACGTTCCTATCGCCTTGTGAGCGGCGTGCTGTTCACGGCCGGCAAGTACAATGAGGCGCTTGTCGCAGCCGAGCATGTTGTGCGGCTCGAGCCGAAATCGGGCGAGGCCATCGCGTCTGTTGCGAATCTCTACATCATCACCGAGCGCTACGGTGATGCGCTCGTGAAAGCACAGGAAGCGCAGAAGCTCGCCCCGAAGGATCCGTTTGTTCAAGCCGTCCTCGGCGAGGCTCTCCTTTATGCGGCAAGGCCTGAGGAGGCGCTCGCCGCCCATCAGGCTGCGATGACTCTCAGGCCCGACTACAGCGAGCAGCAGATTTGGATCGCTCTCGCCAATCTCCAACTTGGGCGTAGCGACGCCGCCCATCAAGCTCTCAACTCGGCTGCTGCCTTCGAACCTGGAACCCTCGCGCACTATGAACGTGTCGCTACCTGGAAGCCAAATGACGTCTTTGCGCGAGCCCTTTATGCCATCGTTCTCGCAAAGACTGGGTCGCACGACCGGGCAAGCGAGCAGATCAAGATTCTCTCGATGCGAGACGAGACTCTCGCACGGGCGCTTCGGGCCATTCTCTAAAGCGCCTCACTGGTCGCTTCGGACCAGACGACTATCGCTTGGGCCCGCGCGAGCGCACGGGCCTCACGGTCGACACGATGCCGCCGACCTCTTCGTCGTTCGCGCTGACCAGGATTGGGTGCAGCCACTTGATACGCGTGTCCCGGCGTCCGGGTCCGACGCGGTACGTGTGCCAGTGCGCGACCCGGATATGCGGCCGCGGCGACGCGTGTAGGCGGCTTGCCGCGCTTTCGATGTCAGCCTCCTTCGCCCGGCGAAGCTCGGCGCCGATCCGAGACCCGCAGTTCCACGTCGTGGGACGAGCTGGTGAGGAAAACTGCCACTTGCCCATCACGAGCTTTGGTGACGGAACGACGGGCCGGGCGCGCATGCCAGAGGCGTCGCGAAGGTCCGCGTCTTCCGCGCCGAGATAGAGCGCGACTGAAAGCAGCGGCATGAGTTCCGAGGCCTTCGGCATGACGGCGAGGAGCTCGGCCGCGACGGACGCACGCGTACCGAGGACGCCATCGGCGAGTATGCGCGCATCGAGCGCTTCGAGGGCTTCATCGAGCGAGTCGCGTTCGAGCGGGACGATTATCGGCAGGAGCAGATCTCCAGCGTCGAGAAGAAGCATCAGGTCGACGACTGACGCCTTGCGGTCGTCGTCAAGTGCGACAAACATCCCGCGGACCGGCAAGCCCCGCATCATGTAGTCGGACAGTCTGACGTACACGCTCCACTCAGGTAAGCGCATGAGAACGTCGACAGGGACGCGGGTGACCGGCGTTCCAAGCAGCGCGCCGAGAAGGTCCGGGTCGACACTGTAGACGCCCTGGGTGTGGCGCCACGCTGCCAGCGTCGCGAGAATCGGCGCCTCCGCTGCAATGTCGGACCGGATTCTGCCGTCAACAGAGAATAACTCTTCGACTTCGCCGACCGGCACGAAACACCAGGAATCCCAGCGCTTTCCCCGGCTACGCGCGACCGTGTCGATCCGCTGCCAGATGTCGGAGTACTTCCTGGCGTATCTGGCCAACCAGTGACTTGCGTCGGTGCCTTGCACGTGCGCCTCCGGACCCCCATCCCCACCATTCTGAGTCCTTGAGCTTCAGTTCCTCGGTGCGTCAGAGCGGAATGCCGCCGCCATCCCGGGACGACTTCACGTTCCCCAGCTCAAGAGCTCGCTCGAGCACGGGCACAAGCCCACGAATGGTCTCCGCGACGGCTCGGTGCAATTCGCTCGCGTCCACGAGGAAGTACTTATGAACAACGTACTGGCGGACATCAGAAAGCGCGCGCCAATCAACGTCGGGAATTTCTCTCCGTCCGTCAACAGAGATGCGCTTGCTTGCCTCGCCGACGATCATCACCGCAGCCATCGTCGCGTCGACTCGCATCCGGTCAGCAGTGAAGAGGTCGACCTCCACGCTTAGGGCATAGTCGACGGCCCGTCGTGCCGCCGCCAGCATATCTATTGTTGCAACTCGATCTAGCTTACTCAGCATAGATGGTGCGCCGGGTTTCCAGGATTTCGTCTCGCAACAGTTCATTCTCAGATTGCGAGACAGCTCCCATTGAGATCAGGTCGACCTGGCGACGGAAGAGCTCTGAAAGTGCCTTCTCCAGCCTCATGTGCTCAAAGAGCGATGGCGTCTGGCCATCCCGGAACGTCACGAGCACGTCAACGTCGCTCTCTGCACCAAAGTCCTCACGAAGAACTGATCCGAAGAGGTCGCATCGCTCAATTGCATGCTCCCTACAGAACACCGCAAGTTCACCCTGGACCTCGCCCAACCGCGCGCGAAGGTTGACCATGGGGTCGATGCTCGGTTCCTCATCCATTGCCCGAATACTACCTCTGGCTCAGGGTGGATCGCGAGTCGCTTCAGTCCCTCTCTAGTGGGATGCGCTCGACGAGAAGTAGCCGGAATCACGCAACCTTGACCGAGGCCGGTTGCGCACTGCCGCACCGGTGGGACCGCACGCCCCACGGCGAACGCCCCACGGGTTCGATCTCGTCCGTTCGTCGCGCTGGTCTTTCGTGGCAACTCGTATCAATAACGCAGCCGGGTGGCGCCAGTTTCCGGCATGATTCAGGGGACGTTCGCTCGGGACCGTTCGACTAGAGGTGCACTTGCTGACTCCTTTAGTGCACCTGCCGGAAGACCGCGGCATTCACCTCCACGGGTTACCGGCGCGCCAGCGAAGGGAAGCTACGCGATGCGAAGACTCCTCACCCACCTTGCGCAGTTCAGCTCCTTTTCCAGGCAAGGGGAAGTCTTATGCACGCGCGGTCTGGAGTACCTGCTCGAGAACGAGGACGCCCGCGCCGCGTTCACTTCACACATCCTCTCGGTCAGCGGTATTTCACTGGACCGTGACCTCGTTTGGAGGGCCGAGCCTCGTCAGGAGGACCGCGATCGCCCCGACCTCGAAGGGTGCGACGCCGTGGGTCGGCCGCAGGTCAAGGTCGAGGCCAAGCTCGCGGCACCGCTCGGAGAGGCTCAACTACGCTCCTATGCGGGCGACCTGCATTCGCGGACCGGGGGCGGACTCTTGCTCGTCGTCGTCCCTCAGTCCCGCGTCGGAGAGGCTAGTTCAGTCGCATCGAAAGCGTTCGCGACGGATCGGACCACCTGCGAAGTGGCGGTGGTGACGTGGGAAAGTACCCTCGACTGTTTCGAGGTCGTGACGTCGGAGTCGTTTGGAGCAGACCTCTCGCAATTCAGGGCAATGTACCGAGTCCTCGTCGGCCACGACATCGAGCCGATCGCAACGGAAGCGGACGTGCTGGCATGGCGCGAGCGCGAGAGCGTGTTTGTCGCTTACATTGACCGCGCGACCAGGCGACTCGCACTTGAATCGAAAGTCTTGCCGTTTGGCTTCGACTCCAAAGAAATGGCGTACTATCGGCGCTACGTTTGTCGCCCACTCGGCTGGCCCAGACGCTCTTGTTTCTGCGTTGGAATGCGTGACCCATTCGTAGGGTTCTCAACGCCCGTCTGGTTCAGGTTTCACTTCGAAACGCCATACTTCACCGAAATCCGAGACCGGCTGCGCGCAGCCGGACCGGATCTCCGCATCGTCGAGAGCGACGGCCACGTCTGGATCCCGCTCGACGTCCCCCTCTGCGCCGAAGCAGGCGTGGTGGTCGACTCGCTCGTCGAGCAGACCGAGTTCGTCCTTCAAATCGCGAGTGCGTCCCGAACGGCCTCGTAGCGAGTCGCCTGGCCCGACTACGAAGTCTCCGCGATTACGAGGATCACCTCTCACTTCGTAAGGTCGGACTTTGCCGGGAATCTATCGAGGCACCTCCAAGTCAGCCTACGTTGGGAACCGGCATAGTGCGCTTCACATGACTTGCGAGCTTGTCGAGCTGCTTTTTCGACGGATACCCGTTCGTCAGGAACCTCTCCGGGTACGTTCCGAGCGGAGTGAGCAGGTCGCTGAATCGCTCCTCAGCGTCCTTCCACCGGACGATCATGAGCCCGTTCTGGCGAAGAAATGCCACCGCGTCGACGCGGGGAAGCGCGACCGGTTCGGGCGCCCAGACCGCCATAGTCCCATCCTCCCCGCTCATTGTGCCGAACATCTTGACGGTCGCCGGGTGCACCGATGCCGGAATCACGTCTCCGTAAACCTGCTGTAGACCCGCCTGTCGGTTTGCCTGAATCTTCAGATCGGCTACGGCAAGGTTCTTCGACCGGCGCCTGAGGCGCTTGTCGAACGGTTTCCAATCTTGCCACTCGCTTCCGGCAAATCGGAACAGTCGAACCGATTCCACTCCTTCGGGCTCGTTGGCGTAGTCGACGAGAATGTCGGCGAGGTGCTCGAGCGCGCGCGTCTCACGGTCGCCTGTGACGTAGAGCTTGTCCGAGAACGGGACGGCGACTACGGGCGCGCTGCCCGTTTTCACCAGTGCCTCGAGCTTCTCGGGGCACAGCATCCACGCCGTGGCGTTCGGGCCTTCAACGAGCGCGAGACCTTTTCGTATCCATGACGGTTCCGGAGACTTCTCCGACATCTGCGTTACCGCGCTCGACACGAATTCCATCGCGTCCATTCCGAGAACATCCCGTGCGCACTCCCGCAGCAAGCACCGTACAGGCCCAATGCGGGCCTCGATTCCGACGGCGAGGTGCTCGTTGAGCAGCTCGAAGAGGAACTTGCCTTCAGACGCGTTCCCGACGAGACGGTGCGAGTGCTCGGCTCGCACGCGTGAGATGACAACTGGTCCGATGCCGCCTTCCGCATCCGCCCCAGCGGACTCGGCGCCAGACGTCACCGCGCCCGGGCGATCGGTCCGGGAGTCGGGTTCTGCTTTCGGCTCCCCATCTGTGCCGGGATCTTGATGATGCCCCGGTGCCGTGTGCGCCCGGACGAGGTCCTCGGTTGCGGCAAGCTGCTCGAACCGAGTGTTGAGCGGATGCGAGGTCGGTGCCCACGGCGCCCAGACGTCGTCCCACAGACGAAACGCACGTAGCGACTCGGCGCCGCTCGGCTCGTCCGCAAGTGCCTGTAGCTCATCCGCGAGTCGGGAGAGCGCCTCCGTGTTCGTGTCGATCGTGGCGTAGAGCCGGTCGGCAGTCGGAACGGCTACAACGAGCGCAGTACCGGGTCTCCAGTCGTTCCAGATCGTCAATGGAAACATCATCCGGCCCGAAGCACCGGCTCCGGCAAACAACGCAAGTCCGGGAACTACCCATTCGGGTTCGGGAGCCTCGTGAAGTAACTGTCCTAGGCCGCCGAAGAGCAGCGCGCCGAAGTCGATACCAAGCGCATCGAGTTCGGAGGTCGACAGGAGATTGGTCACCTCGCCGTCGACGCGTCCGAGCGTAAGGACAAGGTGTTCATTTAAGGGGAGGTGCGTGAAGCCATCGAACTCCTCCGAGTGGGTCCGCCACTCGGCTCGGTATCGAGCGATGACGATTGGTGTCGCTTCGCAATGTCGGACGCCATTAGCTGGCATTTCGTTCCTCCAAGGGTTCGTCAGAGTTCTCGTCTTCAACTGACGAGCCACTGCCACGTGCAATGGCAACCGGCGTGCCGGTCAGGCACTGGTCGAAGCACGCAACATGGGGTGAGGGTTTCCTCACCCGCTCCCGACCTTCTCTGTAGGTACCAGGAGGATCTGGACGTCCGCATTCGACGGCCGAGCGAGCGCTCTCGGACGGAACGGCAACGAACAACTCGCCGATACAAGGTCTCCACGCGACTTGAAGCGATCGTTGTGAAGGCCCGCGCCAGCGGTCACGAACACTTTCCGCGACGGTGCCAGATGGCCGGTTGCGACGCCCGAACGTTCGAGGTTCCGATGCACACCTGAGCGCGAGAAAGGTCCGATTGAGTCAACGGCCGACCTCGTAGCCACCCGATAACGGGCGGCGTAGAGTCTATCGCCTATGAGATATAGTTTTGCAAAAGTTCAATAGCTTATGGTCAGTAATATCGTTCCACGGATAGGGTCTATCGTCTATAGTGAGTTCATGAAGCTACAGGGATGGGACCGGCCGCTTCGGCGCTCGCAACTCGATAGCATTCTTGCCGTCGTCGGGAAGGCGTTTGATACGCCACGACCACGGCGCGGCTGGATTCGCGAGATCAGAGACTCCTTGGGAATGTCGGCACGTCAGCTCGGCGTCCGAGTAGGCGTTTCGCAGTCAACCCTCGCGGTTTTCGAGAAACGAGAGGTGGAGGGTACTATCACCCTCCAATCCCTCGAACGAGTGGCCGAGGCGCTGGACTGCCGTCTCGTTTACGCCTTCGTTCCTCGCGAGTCTCTTGATGCCATGGTCCGGCATCGCGCGTTAAATGTCGCTTCCGGCATCGTGGACGGCGTTGCTCACACGATGCGGCTCGAAGAGCAGTCAGAGAGCCCTCAGGGTCGCCGGCAACGCATCGAGCAAGAAGCGGATCATCTCGTGCAATCTCATCTTCGGCAGCTGTGGGAC
The DNA here is from genome assembly GCA_021463145.1 of Blastocatellia bacterium. Taxonomy (GTDB): domain Bacteria; phylum Acidobacteriota; class Blastocatellia; order UBA7656; family JADIYM01; genus JADIYM01. The sequence goes on from JAJTWZ010000097.1 coordinate 12,986, forward strand.
GAGCCAGCGTGAGCAACTTCAGGCAGCCTCCTGGAGCAACGCCACCGATCTGCTCTGCGGGCGGTTCGGTTGGTTTCGTCCAATGTGGGGTTCCGCGTCGCTCACGGCCGACGGTGCAGCACGTCGTGAGTACATCGCATCGCTCAGAGAGGCCGATGAATTCGCCTTCAACCGGCTCATCAAGTTTGTTGTGTCTTGACCGCCCGTCCGCTCTCTTAGGTTGAAATCAGTCGACCACCACCATTGACAAGCGAGCCCGTTCCAATCCGCGTGCCTACAGCTCGGTCGCTGGAATAGGTCAGCTTGCGACACGAGGCGTCGCTGTTGTAGCTAGCCACCGACATCCCGTTGGCTGATCGAACGTCTCGAGCACTGCATCGATTGCTCCGGCGCCGGCAACGCTCGTGAGCTCTGGCGCGAGCGCTCCTTTTATGGCGGCGAGAGAGGTGACAGCCTCTTGAGAGCTTGCATGAAATGCAATTTGATGTCGTCGTACGTCGAGTAGATCTTATTTAGCTCCTGGGCGTTCGAAAGCGTTTCCCGATTGGTCTGCGTGAACGATGTGCTTCGACCCATAATGAGATGGAACTTGGGTTTGAAGAGGTCCGGAAGGTCCCGCCGAAGGAATGCATGATTGTAGGTGATCCACGTTTCCCAGTCGAGCAACTGCTGCCGCGCCTGTGCGAACTCCGAAGTAAATTGTCCAGTCTGCGTGAATATCTTCTTGCTTGCCTTCTCGATTTCCACGAAGACGTACTCCTCGCCGTGAAGGCCCTGAATTAGAAACACGAAATCGGTCACATAGTCGGCGCCGAGAGGGAACTTCGGGTGGCACTTCAAGTAGTACGGGTAGACGTACTCGGGATTGTCCTTGAGAAAGACCTGAATTTCCTCCTCGAGCGTTGCCGCGTCGAGCATGTCGCCGAAGTTCGTCATTCGCGAACCTCGGCGAGCAGCCTGTCGAACGCCCGATGGAGCTCTCCGGCGCGCTTCGCGGTCTGCTCCTTCTTCTTATCCCACGTGGAAATCTCGCCCCCGAGTTCGGCGAGGTTCCTGGCCGCAAGCACGTCGTCGAAGTACTGAAGCGCGAGTTTCTCCGGATGCGGGAGCGGCTGCGACGTCCTGATGAAGATGATGCTGTCAAAATTCGGCTTGAAGGTGAGGCCGCGACTCGTGTCGCGAACCGACATCCCGCCAAAGGAGTGTACCGGATCGGGGACTTTGTCGAAGTCGAGATCGAGGCGATGATGGGCGCCGTTCTCGGCCACGAGCCTCGTGCCGGGAAAGGTCTTCGTGAACTCACGATACGATAGGTCGACCGGATCGCGGACCTCTACGCTGATCTTCTCACGCTTGTGGACTACGACGATGTAAGCGTCGACGCATGGCCAAATCGTGCCTCGACCCGTGCTCATGATGGAGGGCCAATGATCGAGCCCGAACTCCGCGGCCGAACGCTCGGTCAGTCGCCGAAGCATTGTCTGGTGTCGGTAAACGAAGTCACGGACCGCTTTGAAGCTTCTACGCGTTCGTTTATCCATCGGCCATATCATACCGGGTCCCGCGTGCCCGACACAGCGCCTGAACGACAACCGGGCGCGGCCCGTGTTCACTGAGCGGTTCAGCCGAACCGCCGGGCGCACATACAGCGAGCGGTCTCGACCATCCGCGGACCCAGTCCGTCATAGGCAACCGATCCGTACTGCAGGTGGTGAGTCGCGCGAAGGGTTTGCCAATGACTCGAATCCTTTTCGGAGTTGTAGCGTGCATCGATTGCTGGTGTCCGATGGCGACGATGCTGTCGGCCCCCGACGTGACGGTGGCTACTAACCTCTGACATTCGCGTTCGGCGGGGACATGTCGTCGGCAACGGAAACTGCTTGGGCGGATTCATTAGGTGGCTACTGTCGGACCGGTTGCACCGACGTTGCTTGTAAGCAGCGAGGTTCGCGACTGGTCGTCGTGTCGAGTAAGCTGTGCCCATAGTAGCGGGCTGACTGGTCTCGTCGTGGCGCGTGGGGACAGGGGGATGCGATGCACTGTCGTGAATGCGGATCGGCACTGAAGGAAACGGCGGCGTTCTGCCCTGGGTGCGGACACGCGACGCGGCGGGGGACGTCGTCCGGCGGGTCGAGAAGATCCGTCTACGGAGGTGCGTCGACTGCGGGAGCGCCGGGCGGGACGCTT
>JAJTWZ010000098.1 GCA_021463145.1 Blastocatellia bacterium
AGCCTTTCTTCACGCCACTGAAGGATTTCTACTCGGAATCGATCGTCGCCGTGACCGGACTCGTCTTGGCGGCCATCGCGGCAGGTGTCTTTCGATCCGCCGCTGCGCCGGCACGCTCATCTCGCGCTAATCCGGTGGCGCGCTCACCGTCGCGAACGGCGAACCCTACGATTGCACGCACCCTCGCGGCCTGACGTCGCTCGTCGTCGCGGCGAAAGAGTGGACAGGATTACAGGATTTTGCAGGATTCACAGGATTAAGATTGGAATCCTGTCAATCCTGTAAATCCTGTAATCCTGTCCACTCTTCCTACGTCTCGAAACCGTGTGTACAATCCGCTGCTTGCGAACAACGACCGAGGGAGACCCTGAACGTGTCGAAAGCCGAAAGCTTTGATTGTGCCGTCATCGGTGCCGGTCCCGGCGGCTACAGCGCCGCCATCCACGCCGCCCATCGCGGCATGAAGGTCGCCATCGTCGAGAAAGACACCCGGCTCGGAGGCACGTGCCTCCTCCGCGGCTGCATCCCGACGAAAGCCCTGCTCCACTCCGCCGACCTCTACGACGAGGTCAGGCACGGCGCCGAACACGGCCTCGTGGTTTCGGAGCTCTCCCTCGCCTTCGACAAGGTCATGGCCCGAAAGGACAAGATCGTCACGAAGAACGCGAAGGGCGTCGAGTTCCTCATGCGGAAGAACAAGATCACCGTTTTCAACGGTTTCGGACGCCTCGACGGCAAGAAGAAGATCGCCGTCGAATCGAACGGCGAAACGAAGTCGCTCGAAGTCGCCAACGTGATCCTCGCGACCGGTTCCGTCCCACGCGTCCTGCCCGGCATCAACGTCGACGGCAAGCGGATCCTCACCTCCGACGAGATCCTCGAACTGAAGGAACTGCCGAAGTCCCTGCTCGTCCTCGGCGCCGGCGCCGTCGGCGTCGAGTTCGCCTCGATCTTCCATCGCTTCGGCGTCGACGTGACGATCGTCGAGCTTCTTCCGCATCTCGTGCCGATCGAGGACGAGGAAGTCTCCGACGCCCTCGAGAAGGCCTTCAAGAAGACCGGCATCAAGGTCCACACCGGCACGAAGCTCGAGAACATCCGCGTCACGCCCTCCGGCGTCGCCGCCGATGGCGTGTCCGAGAAAGGCACGACCCCGCTCGAAGCCGAAATGCTCCTCATAGCAGTTGGCCGCAAGCCCGTTACCGACAAGATCGGCCTGGACGGCACGGGCGCCAAAGTCGATCGCGGCTACATCCAGGTCGACGAGTTCATGCGGACCGGCGAGCCGGGCGTCTACGCCATCGGCGACGTCGTTCCGACCCCGTGGCTCGCCCACGTCGCCTCGCACGAAGGCGTCGTCGCCGCCGACCACATGTCGAACAACCACCCGCATGCGATCGACTACGAGCGCGGCGTGCCGGGCGTCACCTTCTGCCATCCCGAGATCGGCTCGATCGGCCTCACCGAGAAGAAGGCCATCGAGAAGGGCTACGACGTGAAAGTCGGCCGCTTCCCCTGGACCGCGAACGGCAAGGCGAACATCCTCGGCAACACGACCGGCTTCGTGAAGGTCGTTACCGAGAAGAAGTACGGCGAGATCCTCGGCGTCCACATCATCGGCCCCGCCGCGACCGAGCTCGTCGCCGCCGCCGGCATCGCCATCAGCCACGAAGCCACCGCCGAGTCGGTCTTCGGCACCATCCACGCCCATCCGACGCTGTCGGAGGCCATCATGGAGGCCGCCGCGGATTCGTTGGGCCTCGCGATCAATTTCTGACGCCCCTATGTCGACGCTTTCGCGAGAGCAGCACCACCGTATCCACTATTTCCTGCGACTGACGCGGATGGTCGAGGAGAAGCTCGGGAACCTGTCCGCCCAGGGCAAGGTCATCGGCAGCCTTTACCGCAGTCTCGGCCAGGAAGGCACTGCCGTAGGCAGCGCCGCCGCGCTCGAACCCGACAAGGGCGACATCGCCGCGCCAATCCTGCGCGACCTCGGCGCCGTCCTCACGATGGGCGGCACGCCAACCGAAGTCTTCCAGCAATACATGGCGAAGAACGGTCCGACGCGCGGCCGCGAGTTGAACATCCACTTCGGCGCACCCGAACGGAATTTCATCGGGCCCGTGAGCATGCTCGGCGAGATGATCCCGCTCATGGCCGGCATTGCGCTCGGTTTCAAGATGCGGAAGCAGCCGGGCGTCGCGCTGTGCTACATCGGCGACGGTGGCGCATCGACCGGTCCGACGCACGAGGGACTCAACCTCGCGGCGGTGCTCGACCTTCCGTTCATCCTCATCATCGAGAACAACGGCTACGCCTACTCGACGCCGACGGACCGGCAGTCGCGCCTGACGCGGCTCGCCGACCGCGCGCTCGCCTACGGCATCCCGGGCGTGACGGTCGACGGCAACGACGTGATCGCGGTTTACGAGGCCACGCGCGAGGCGGCCGACCGGGCGCGTCGCGGCGAGGGACCGACGCTCATCGAGAGCGTCACGTTCCGGATGAAGGGACACGCCCAGCACGACAACCAGGCGTACGTCCCGCGCGAAGTGATCGAAGAGTGGCAGGCGAAGGATCCGATCACCCGGCACGAACGCTACATGCTCGAGAACGGGATCGCGGATCACGAAGACATCGACAGGCTCTTCGCGCGGATCAGCGCCGAACTGGATGCCGCGGTCGCCGAGGCCGAGTCCACGCCGATGCCAGAAGGGGTGACGGCTCTCCTCGATGTGTTCGAGAACGGTGTTGCCGAACGCGCGCCCTGGCTCGCGCCCATTTCATGAGAGAAAGGACGGATCGATGACCGCAGAAGTAACGGAACAGGCCAGACAGGTCACCTTTCTCGAAGCCATCCGCGAAGCGCTCCGCGAGGAAATGCAACGCGACGAGAAGGTCTTCCTGATCGGCGAGGACATCGGCTCGTATGGTGGCGCGTTCAAGGTCACCGAAGGCCTGCACGCCGAATTCGGCGCGGACCGCGTGATCGACACGCCGATCTCGGAAGCCGCCATCGTCGGCGCCGCAGCCGGCGCTGCGATGATGGGCTTCAAGCCCGTCGCCGAGATGCAGTTCATCGACTTCATCTCGTGCGCCTTCGACCAGCTCACGAACGTCGTCTCGAAGTGGCGATACCGGATGGGATTCGGCGTGCCGATCGTCGTCCGCGGACCGTGCGGCGGCGGCGTGCGCGGAGGCCCGTTCCACTCCGGCAATCCCGAAGCGTTCTTCGCGAACTCGGCGGGACTGAAGATCGTCGAGCCGTCGACAGCGTATGACGCCAAAGGATTACTGAAGGCCGCGATCCGCGACCCGGACCCGGTGCTCTTCTTCGAGCACAAATTCCTCTACCGGCTGCCGCGCCTGCGCGAGGCACTGCCGGACGAGGACTACGTCGTTCCGATCGGCAAGGCGGCCGTCCGTCGCGAAGGCACGGACCTGACGATCGTCACTTTCGGCGCGATGGTCTATCGCGCGCTCGACGCGGCCGACAGGCTCGCCGAAGCCGGTATCTCGGCCGAAGTCGTCGACCTCCGGACGATCGTGCCGCTCGACGTCGAGACGGTGCTTGCTTCGGTACGGAAAACGAACCGCGCGATCGTGCTCCACGAAGCGTCGCGCACCGGCGGTTACGGCGGCGAGATCTCGGCGACGATAACGGAGAAGGCGTTCGAGTGGCTCGACGCGCCGATCATCCGAGTTGCGTCGCTCGACACGCCCGTGCCCTACAGCCCGCCGCTCGAAGACTTCTACCTGCCGCAGGTCGATGACATCGTCGAGGCGGCCACCAAACTGTCGGCCTACTGAGCGAAAGAACGGAGAACACACGACTTATGAGTACGGATGTCATCATGCCGCAGATGGGCGAGTCGATCGCCGAGGGAACCATCGTCAAGTGGCTCAAGGCCGTTGGCGACAAGGTAGTCCGCGACGAGCCTCTCTTCGAGATCTCGACCGACAAAGTCGACGCCGAGATCCCGTCGCCCGCCTCCGGCGTGCTTCTCGAAATCAAGGTTGGAGAAGGCCAGACGGTTGCGATCAACACCGTTGTGGCGATCGTCGGCGAAGGCGCCGGAGCGTCCGCGCCCGCGCCTTCTCCGGCAGAGGCCGCGCCGACCCCGGCGCCCGCGCCCGCACCGCCCATCCCGGCCGCTGAAATTCCCGTGTCCGCGCTCGCGCCTCCGCCCACAGCGCCATCGGCCCCCGCTGCGCCGGCACGTCCTGCAGCCTCCGGCTCGGTGGAGGAACTCCGCCGCACCCGCAGTTCCCCGCTCGTTCGAAGGATCGCCGAAGAGCACGGCGTCGAGATTTCGTCGGTCAACGGCACCGGAATTTCGGGTCGAGTCACCAAGTCCGATATTCTCGCGTTCGTCGCTGCTGGTGGCGCGAAGTCCGCGCCCGCCGCGCCGGCGGCGGCGCCCGCTCCGGCTCCTGCTGCTGCTACGTATACGCCCGCTGCGCCGGAGGCCGTCCGTCCGACATTCAAGGAAGGCGACCGCGTCCGCATCGAGCCGATGTCGATCATGCGCCGGCGCATCGCGGAGAACATGGTCGCGAGCCGCCGTATCTCGGCGCACGTGAACACGATCTTCGAGATGGACTGCACGAAGCTCGTCGAAGTCCGCAACAAACTGAAGGGTCAGTTCGAAGCCGACGGCGCGAAGCTCTCCTACACGCCGATGATCATCAAGGCGGTCGTCGAGTCGCTGAAGGCGTTCCCGGTCCTCAACGCCGCGATACAAGGCGACGACGTCGTCTACAAGCAGGACATCAACATCGGGATCGCCGTCGCGCTCGACTGGGGCCTCATCGTCCCGGTCATCAAGGGCGCCGACGAGCAGAGCCTGCTCGGCCTCTCGCGGTCGGTGGGCGACCTCGCGGAGCGCGCGCGCACGAAGCGTCTCAAGCCGGAGGAGGTTCAGGACGGCACGTTCACGATCACGAACCCGGGCATCTACGGCGGACTGTTCGGCACGCCGATCATCAACCAGCCGCAGGTTGCCATCCTGGGTGTCGGCGCGATCGAAAAGCGGCCGGTCGTCATCAACGACGCGATCGCGATCCGGACAATGTCGTTCTTCTCGCTGTCGTTCGACCACCGTCTCATAGACGGCGCGGTCGCCGATCAGTTCATGGCGCACCTGAAAACGACGCTCGCGAACTTCGCGGCATAATAGGAAGAGAGGACAGGATTACAGGATTTTTCATTATCCTGTAATCCTGTCCTCCCTTCTGCCCCCTCCGTGCGATAATGCCGGGTCTATGGGCCTCACAGATCCGTTCGTCGGCCTCGTGCCGCGCAAGATGACAGACACCGAGCTCGCGCGCGCGATCCGCCAGAACGTCGCCGCTGAGGTCGACGCCATCAACCTTTACGCCGCGCACATGGACGCCACCGACAACGAGTCGGCGCGGCGGATCCTGTCGCACATCATCGACGAGGAAAAAGAGCACCTCGCGGAGTTCCTCGAACTGCTCAAGATCCTCGACCCGACCCAGGCCCTCGACATCGAGAAGGCCGGGCCTAAGGTGCGCGCAATCGTCGAAGCTCCCACTGCCGAAGCGGCCCACGAGGCTCACGATGCACTCGAGGCATCGGACGACGCAGTCGAAGCCGCGGAAACGGCGCCGGTCCAGATACCTGGGCTGGGGAAGTCTCCGACCGTCGGGAGCCTTCGTAAGCAGTGAACGCTTCGCCGATGGCCGGGTCCGGCTCCGGTGCCTCAACCACGGCGTCGTTGCGGCAATGCCAGGCGACGTTTCTCGGCAGAGTGTCGTACGAGGATGGCCTCCGGCTCCAGGAACGCGCCGTTGGAGAACGCACGGCGGGTGAGGCGCCCGACCGGCTCTTCCTCCTCGAACATCCGCACGTTTACACGCTCGGTCGCGGCGCCGATCCTGAAAACGTACTCGTCAGCGAGAACGAAATCGAGACATCCGGCGCGACGCTTGTTGCAACGGGCCGTGGCGGAGACGTTACGTACCACGGTCCCGGCCAGCTCGTCGGATACCCGATCATTTCGCTGAAGCCGGACCGCTGCGACGTTCACGCCTACGTGCGTGACCTCGAGGAAGTCATTATCCGCACGATCGGCGACTTCGGCGTATCGGGCGGCCGCATACCGGGCCTTACCGGCGTCTGGGCCGGCAACGCGAAGATCGCAGCGATTGGCGTCCGGATTGCCCGTTGGATCACGTCCCACGGATTCGCGCTTAACGTTACGACCCAGCTCGAGAGGTTCGCCGCGATCGTCCCTTGCGGCATCGGCGACAAGCCGGTTACTTCGCTCGACCGGGTGACCGGAAGAGCTTTGCCGCTCGAGGTGGTCGCCGAGTCCGCCGCTGCGCATTTTGGAGAGGTATTCGACCGTGCCGTCCGCTTCGAGAACTCCGTTAGTTGAGATCAAGCGCTCCGGACGGAAGGGCCCCGACGGTCCTCGCCCGCCGTGGCTCAAGATCCGGATCGCGAGCAACGAAAACTTTACCGACGTTCTTGGCATGGTCAACGATCTGAGCCTGAACACGGTATGTCAGGAAGCCCGCTGTCCGAACATCTGGGAGTGCTGGTCGGATCGTACCGCCACGTTCATGTTGATGGGCGACATCTGCACGAGGTATTGCGGATTCTGTTCGGTGGGGAAAGGCGCCCCTGGTTCCCTGGACCCCGATGAGCCCCGGCACGTAGCAGAGGCGATCCGCAAGCTCGGTTGTACGCACGCGGTGATCACGTCGGTAAACCGGGACGATTTGCCGGATGGAGGCGGCGCCCACTTTGCGGCGACGATCCGTGAGGTGCGGGCGCTCAATCCTGGAACGGCGGTCGAGGTGCTCGTTCCGGATTTCCAGGGAAAGGACCACGCGCTCGATTCGGTGCTGGCCGCTAGGCCCGACGTGCTCGCGCACAACACGGAGACCGTGAGCCGCCTCTATCGAAAGGTTCGTCCCGACGCGATCTACGAACAGACACTGCGCGTGCTGTCGCGTGCGGCGGCGGCGCGTACGGCCGATTATCCCGTCGTGACGAAGTCGGGCCTGATGCTCGGACTCGGCGAATCTCGGGACGAGATACTCGGCACGCTCGCGGACCTTCGAGCGGCAGACTGCGACTTCGTGACGTTGGGGCAATACCTGTCGCCCACGCCCGGACATTTGCCGATCAAGCGTTACCTGTCTCCCGAGGAGTTCGACGACCTGGGAGCCGCAGCCCGCGAGATGGGCTTCCGTTTCGTCGAATCCGGTCCGCTGGTCCGCAGTTCCTACCACGCCGCGAAGCCTTTCCGGACGCTGGCTTCAAACGGCTAGAACGCACTTCGGACGCCGAAGCACGGCCACCCGATCCTGTCTTCGCCGGCGGCGATCCGCGGACTCATTCCTGTGACGCCGGCGTCGTGCCGTTCGTGGCAGGAGGGGAGGCGTCGCGTGACTTCGCGGTTCGTTCGGCGTGGATCGCGCCGATCTTGTCGAGCAGCATGCGTTCGACCTGGCGGTGGAACACCTGCCACTTTAGCTGCCGCTGCTGTTCGTCGTCGGCCGCCTGCAGGAACCCCACAGGTATCTCGAATCCGCCCGCCCCGTGCCTGCCGCCGCCGTAAAAACGTCCACGCGCGTCGCAACCGAATGCATCCTTGAGGAAGTGATCCACGTCGAGCGTGAGCTTCGACGTCCGCAGACTGCCCATCAGAGATTCCCGCGGTCCGGTAACGATCCCGAAGACTATCGACGTGTGCACGTTCTCTTCCGTCAGGAGGAAGTCCGCCGCCTGTGGGATCGCGTCGCGGTCGTCGATCCGGATGTAACCGATTCCGGCAAAACTGTAGCCGTTGTTGATGGTCCTGCGGCTTAGCGCCGACAGGATTACTTCCATCACGGCTCTCGACCGGTTCACTCGAAGCACCGACCGCAGCATCTCGTCGTTCACGAAGCGGCTCAGATAGGCAGCCGCAATGAAGTCCTCTTCCCTCGCGCGTATGAGTCCGTCCGTCTCGCTTCGCAGCCCGTGCATGAGCGCCGTGGCGAGCCTCTCCGTATCGGGGCGTCCCGGTTCGCAGCGCCCGAGACCTGAACGGAGGTACTCCACGAGCATCGTCACCGTCGCCGACATGGGCCGGATATCGGTGAACTGTGCCTGCAGGATGCCCTGCAATTCGTGGTGGTCGATGATCACGAGCGGCGTGACCCCCGCGGTCTCGAGCCGTTCGGTGAGCGCGGTCGTCGTTCCCTGATTGTCGAGAAATACGGAGTGGTTGTAGTCGGACAGGCGAATCTCGTCGTTGTACCTGATGATCTCGATGTCGAGGAGCCTCACGAGCGCGAGGTTTTCCTGATGCGAGATGGCGCCTTCGTAAACGATGTCGGCCTTGATGTCGAAACGCTCTGCCATCATCTGGTAGGCGAGCGCGGCCGAGATCGCGTCAGGATCCGGGTAGTCCTGCAGCGCGACGATGTGCCGTTCGCCGCGATGGGCTTCGAGCAGGGCCGTAAAGGTGGCAACGCGGTCCCTGGCATCGGCCTCCACGAGCACCGGCTTGGGTACTACCTCGAGAGCGGTTCTCCGGCCATTCGGTTCGCTGTCACTCATTGCTTCCCCCTGCTTCGCTGTGATGGGACATGCCTATCCCCCGACCGTACACGCCTTGCTCGAAAACTACCTCCGAGCGAGCTAGTCGGTGGGACGCGCCGGTCTGGAGCCGGAGCGCGTAACGTGCCCGCGCACCCACTCGACGATCTGCGAGAGGGCGCGCGCATTTACCGGGAATCCCGTCGCGCCGAATGCGGCATAGGCCGCTTGACGTGATTCGAACGACCGAAAATCGTGGTCGGTTCTATTGAGCTGAAGGAGCCCGGTCCCCTTCTCGCCCCGCGCCTTGAGCGCCTCGGCGATGACCCGGTGGTCTCCGGCGGTCGAGACGAAGTCGTACTCGCCAAGCACGTTGAGAACCGGTGCCTCGAGCTCCTTGAAGATCTTGGCGAAATTCACCCCGTCATACTGCTTCCAGTAAGCGGCGGACTTGCCAAGCACTGTTCCGTCCGCCGCTACGATACCGTCCGGATCCGGCCGAGGCGACTCACCGGTCACGAGCATCTGCGTGAAAATTGCGACGTGTTTTCTGACCAGCTGGTCGATTTCGTCCGGCGATAGTCCGGCAAGCACCATCTGTTGACGGCGGCTCTCGAGCAGATACTCCATCAACGGACGAGCGATGGTGCCCACGACGATCAGGCCCGCGACGGCTCCGTCCTTCGACGCCGCATCCGCGGCAACGCCGCCGCCGGTGCCGTGACCGAAAAGGACGATCTGGTCTGGATCGACCCGCGGATCGTCGCGAAGCGCCTCGACGATCGCCTGAACGTCGGCGGATTCGGATTGGAAATCGACTGCAGAGTTCGATGGGCCGTCGCTGTCGCCGACGCCCTGAGGGTCGTATCGCACGGCGATGAAACCAGCGCGCGCAAGTTGAAACGAGAGGTCGCGCAGCGCGTTGTTGCCCGGCGCGTCCGCAGCGCCCGCGCCAACGCCACGGACGATCAGCACAGTCGGTTTCGGCGACGATCCACCGGATTTCGGCAGCGCCCAGATCGTCCTCAGTCTTCCAGCCGATCCCTTGACGGCGCCGTATTCGACCTTGGCGTTCAGATCCCCTTCGCGCACCGCCTCGTCAGGCGTCATCTGCATATCGAGCGGTTGACCGCCGCGCATCACCGCGACGGTGACGGCTTCGCCGGGACGGATGAACCGCATGCGGGCCGCCAGGGTTGCTGCGTCGCGAATCGTCACTCCGTTGAAGGAGAGAAGAACGTCGCCTTCCGCGATTCCAGCGTTCGCAGCGGCCGACCGTGGGGCCACGGCAGCAATCGTCAACCCGTCGACAGACGGAACGAACGTCAGTCCGATACGCGGCCGTCGCGGCAACCCGCCGTCCTGGATTCCAGGCGGAGCAGCGGCCGCCGGCGCGGCGCTTCGAACCTCGCGGGGACGCGACGGAGCTGGATCGGAAGGAGCGCCCGGTTCAGGCGCTGCAGTCTCCGGCGCCGTGGTTTCAGGTTCCGTAACGGGAACCGACGTGTCCGCGGGCGGACCGGCCGGGACCATCTCGGTAGTCAGCGTCGGGTCCGCGGCGGGCTCGCCGGCAGAAGACCCCAGTGGCGCCTGCTTCTCGACGGTCTCGCTTCGCGGAGGTGCGAGGAACTCCTGTTTTTCGGGAGGAGGCTCCGGCCTCTGGCTCGGCGCGCTCGGCACCTGTGCACGCGCTCCGGCCGGAACGAGACAGGCTATGGAAATCGAGAGCGCGAGGGCCCGAACGTGGGTCGATACAACCAAAGGTGACTCCTGCGAGCTGTGCATCGATACGCGGCGATTATAGCAGCGTGAGATTACCGGACAACAGACGCCCGGCCGCGAAGGCGCGGTCGCCCGCGCGGTGTGCTCCGGCAATCAACCGCCCGGCACGCCTGCCGACTCCTCCAACCCGTCCGGCATTTTCAGCCTTCCTGTCGACTCCAGCAGTTCACGCCGGAATATCTCGAAGATTGCAAGAGCGACGGCCAGAACGACGGGGCCCATGAATACACCCAGGAAACCGAACACCTGCAGCCCCCCGAGAATGCTGAAGAACGTGAGCAGCGTATGCAGACGGGTCGCATCGCCAATGACGACTGGCCGAATGACGTTGTCCGCGAGGCTGATCACGAATGTCCCGTACAGAGCCAGTATCAGCGCCTTGCCCGGCGATCCGGTCGCGGCGAGATAGATCGTGACCGGAACCCAGACTCCGGCAGCACCCACGAACGGAATGAACGACATGAATGCGGTCACGAACGCGAGCACGGCAGGCGCACCGGTGCCTAGCGCCCAGAACGAGACGAAAGACAGGATCCCCTGCGCTACGGCCACGGCGCCGGTGCCGAGAATCGAGGCCCGGATCACGGTCTCGACACGCCGGAAGACCGCCGTTGCGGCGCCATCCGATAGCGGCAGCGACGATCGCACGCTCGCGAGCACGGCGTCGCGGTCTCGCAGGAAGAAGAAGAGCGTGAAGAGCACGACCGTTACGTTGAAGAGGAATCCTGCGACGCCTCCAATCAGGCTCTGCGTCTGCTGCGTCAGGTAACCGACTACGCGGGGCGCGATCTCGGTCACGTTGACGTCCTTGATCGCCGAGGCATCGAACCCCGTCCTATCTTGTATCCAGGCACTCAGCACGTCCACTTCGTGCGAAAGCCACAGGCCGATGCTCTGAACATCGTCGATCGATTCGATCCCCCGCGCCCGCAGGAATCCGATCGAAGTTCGCGTGACTGTAACCGACACCACCACGAGCGGAAGCACGACTATCAACACGACAATGACGCAGGTGATCGCGGCCGCGATCGCTCGCGACCTCACGATCGGGACGAGCCGCTCGTTGACCGGATTGAAAACGATTGCAAGCACGCCGGCCCACGCGATGGCCAGCATGAACGGCAGCGCCATCTGGAAACAGAGGTACGCCACTGCCGCCGCAACGAGGAACAGCAGAAGCTGTTTGTAGGACCGGCTGGTCACGTACTGTCTCCGGATTCAGGGAAAGAGGCGGCGGCGCTCGTTGAGTACCGGCCAGTCCTCGCGCAACACACGGAGAACTTCCCGGGCGATGCGCTTCGGCGTGGCCTCGCCGACGCGCACGCGAATGTCTGCCTCGTGATAGAACGGCAGCCGCGCCCTGTACAGTTGATTGATCTGCTCGGCCGTCTGAACCATCGGACGACGCTTGTCACCGAGAATCCGGCGTGAGAGCAGCCTGAATGGCGCGTCGATCCAGACCGATACACCTGCGTTACGGATGACGGCGCGGTTCACTTCGCCGACGAACGCCCCGCCACCGAGCGATACGATCTCGCGATTGTTCTCCGCGGCCAGGGCGCGAAGCGCCTCGTGCTCGAGCCGGCGGAAATGTCCCTCGCCGTGCTGCTCGAACATGTGCCTGATCGTCATGCCGGCAGCTTCTTCTATCCGGACGTCGAGATCGACGAACTCCCAGTGCAGACGCTCGGCGAGCAATCGCCCGAGCGTAGTCTTCCCACACCCCATGAAACCGACGAGGAACAGGCGTTCGGGAAGGTGCGCCCTCTCCGGCGTGAGCAACGGCCGCGGCACGAGCACTCGCGGACGCCTTGTCGTCGTGGCGCGCCTAGCGTTCGTAGCCAGCATGAGCCCTCCAGACTGCCGATCCTTCCGGCAACGATTCGAAGAAATCGGGAAACGACACGGCGGCAGCACCGGCGTCTTCGATCGTCGTTTCGCCGTCGATGGATACGGCCAGACATGCGAGAGCCATGGCGATCCGATGATCGCCGAACGACCGGACGACGGCGCCACGCAGCGTCGAGCAAGGAGCGACCTCCAGAACGTCCTGCGTAGATCGAACAGTCGCGCCCAGCCTGGTCAGCCCTTCTTCCATCGCCGCGACGCGGTCGCTTTCCTTGGCCCGCAACTCTCCAACGCCCTCGAACCTGATCCCGCCAGTCGTCCGAGTGGCGACCGCGGCAAGGATCGGCACTTCGTCGATGACCTCGGCAACTATATCGGCGGGCAACACGAGAAGTCTTCCGTCAGGCGGGCCGAGCCGGTCAGTGTGCACGGCTCGCACGTCTCCGTAGGGCTCCGCGGCATCGGTGAAGTTCGTAAGCTCGAGTCCGGCGCCGAGCTCGGCAAGCACGTCCAGAAGCCGCGTCCTCGTGGGATTCAGGCCGATGCCGGCAACGGTCACGTCCGAGCCCTCGACGAGCAGCCCCAATGCCAGCAGGAACGCAGCAGAAGAGACGTCGCCCGGCACCGTGACCATTGCAGGCGTCAGCTCTACCGGGCCACGGACCCACGCAACGTCGTCATCCCGTCCTGACTCGGCGCCGAACGCTGTGAGCAGGCGCTCGGTGTGATCGCGGGTATGAACGCTCTCGCGCACGCGGGTCGTGCCGTCAGCCACCAGCCCGGCAAGCAGGATCGCCGACTTTACCTGAGCGCTGGGCGGGTCCGGCTGGTACGAAATGGCGGTGAGCCTGGACCGTCCCTCTATTCGGAGCGGCGCGTGCCCGCCGGTGGTCTCGACAGTCGCTCCCATCGAGGTGAGCGGATTCGCCACTCTTCGCATTGGCCTCGAGCTAAGGCTCGCGTCGCCAGTAAGCGTGACGCCGATCGGGCATCCGGCAAGAAGCCCCGACAGAAGGCGCATCGTCGTACCGGAGTTGCCACAGTCGAGTGGGCCATCTGGCGGGGCGATACTCTCGCGCCCGCGTCCCGTGATCCTGACACTCGCGCCGGAGCGTTCGACGGAGGCTCCGAGGGATTCGACGCAAGCGAGCGTCGACAGACAATCCTCGTTGAGTCCGTAGCCCTCGATCCGCGTCGTTCCGCTCGAGAAGGCGCCGAACATGGCGGCGCGATGCGAGATAGATTTGTCGCCGGGAACACGATGCGTGCCGGTGAACGAAACAGCACGGCGAAGGACGACGTCGCGGGGAGCTCTGCTTGACATGACTTTCACCGGTATGCTACGAAACGTCCGCTTTTACGGCATTCTTTTCACGACTTTCGCGAATCTCGCTGACTATACCACAGGGGTTTTGTCGCTCGTTCAGCCACATTCTGATGACGGAAACGATCGAACTGACCATAAGCAGCAAGTTCGATCTCATCGAGATTGTCAGTTCGGTCACCAAGGGCGCGACGGAGCGAACGGGCTTCGACGAGGACACCGCAAACTGGATCGAATTGGCGGTGCGTGAATCCGTAATCAACGCAATCAAGCACGGCAATCGGGAAGACCCAGCCAAGAGAGTAGATATAGCCTACACATTCGACGAAACGGAACTGACGATTGTCGTTCGAGACCGGGGCCGGGGGTTCGACCCGGCCAGGATTGCGGATCCGCTCGATCCAGAGAACATTCTCAATCCTAACGGACGCGGGATCTTCTACATGCGGAGTTTCATGGATGAGGTAGAGTTTTCGCGGCACGCCGATGGCGGTACCATCGTGCGGATGACGAAGAGACGGACAGAACTCAACGGTAACGGATAAGGAGAAACAGGAAGCGATGGCCCATCTGACGATCAACGAGCGCACAGCCGAAAACGTAACGATTCTGGACCTGGATGGAAAGATCACGATCGGCGACGGGAGCGTTCAGCTTCGCGAAGCCGTTCGTAAGCTTCTGGAGCAGGGCCACAAGAACCTGCTGATCGACCTGGGCAAGGTCGATTACGTGGACAGCTCCGGCATTGGCGAACTGGTCAGCTGCTACACGACGACCAAGAACCAGGGTGGCCAGCTCAAGCTGCTGAACCTCACGAAAAAGATCCAGGACCTCCTGAGCATCACCAAGCTGTTGACGGTCTTCGAGACGTTCGAGAGCGAATCGGAGGCCCTGGCGAGCTACGGCGGATAGCCGGCGCCGTCGAAAAGTACTCTTTGATCGAGAGCCAGAACCCACGGGTCGTGCCGCGGGTTCTGGCTCTTGCGCGTCCTAGGGGATTGGTCCGGCCTCGGGCGAATCTTCCCGCAGCATTTGTCCGGCCTCGGGCCGCTTTTTACAGAGAATCTCCCGGTCTCGACCGACTCTTCCGGGAAACTTCTCCGACCTTGACGGGCGGCTCTTCCGTTCGCATTTGTGCGGCCTCGGGCGAATCTTCCCGCAGCATTTGTCCGACCTTGGCGGGCAACTCTTCCGGGAGACCTTGTCCGGACTCGGGCGAGAATGCGGGCTGACGCAACTTGCGGAGCGCTCGAGCGCCACGAAAAGGACCGCTTCACCTGAGTAGTCGGACCGGAGCACGGCGGACCGTGGTCCGCGACCGCGGTCGATGTAATACTTCCCCGCACGCCTGCGGCGTACCCCCTGGAATGAAACGGGCGGAGTGCAGGCGCGAGCGCACAGCCGTGTTTCATAGCAACCGGTCGGTCGGCAGCCTCTTTCGGTAGAGTCCCGTAGGGGCGAAAGCACCAGAGCCCATGGCGTAAACCGTGGGTTTCGGATTGAGAGTGGCTGAAGCCCCGGAGGGGCGAAAGAAGTCCAGATTCGTGTTTCGCCCCTCCGGGGCTCGACCGAAATGGGGCGCTATACCCACGGCTTACGCCGTGGGCTCTGGTGCTTTCG
>JAJTWZ010000099.1 GCA_021463145.1 Blastocatellia bacterium
CGACCGCGGAGCGGTCGATGAAATAGCCGTGGGTCGCGCGCGGGCGAGTGTAACGAGCCCAGGCGCGCGACCCGCGGAAACGCCGTCCCCACCGCGCCGACCGCGGAGCGGTCGCACCGAACTCCCGTCCTCGTGCCGCAATGGGGACCGGCGGCCTCGTTGCTCCGGACGGCGCAGCCGTGCGGCCTGTCTCCGGACCGGGCAATCGGAGCCGACGATTCGATCGAACCGCCGTGCAATGCGCGGCTCGAGTCCGGCGCCACCGCTACACCCAGGACTGCACGATGGATTCCGTGGTCCGCTCCGGCCGCCCTTCGTGCTATAGCTTTTCCATGCCTCGTCAGCACCATCGCACGACCGAGCGCCTCCGATGGATCGACGCCCAGATCCGGGCGGGCGGGTATCCCTCGACCAGAACCATCGCCGACCGGTTCGAGATCACCCGTAAGACCGCACAGCGCGACATCGACTTCATGCGCGACCGGATGGGCGCGCCGATCGAGTACAGTCACGAACGGCGCGGGTTCTTCTATTCCGAGGCATTCTCGGGGCTGCCGGCCGTCGTCGTCACGGAAGGCGAACTGGTGGCGATCCTCATGGCCGAGCGCCTTGCTCGCGAGTACGCCGGCACGCCGCTCGCCGACGAGATCCATCAGGCGATGGCAAAGGTCGCCAGTGCACTGACCGAAGCAGTCTCGATCGATTTCAGCATCCTTCCCGCGTCGTGGTCGGTCGAGTCGCTGCCGACGATCGAGGTGGAGAAGGCCACGTTTCGAGACCTGACGCGTGCGATTCACGAACAGCGCGTCGTCGAGATGGTCTACTACACCGCGACGCGCGGAGAAACCACCACCCGGCGGGTCGAGCCCCTCCACCTGCGCAACTATCAGGGTGACTGGTACCTCGTCGCCTACGACTTCGCGCGAAGCGAAGTCCGTGTCTTTCTCGTCGGCAGAGTCCGCGATCTTCAGGTGACCGAAACGCCGTGCGAGGCACGCGCCGAAGTCGATGTCGCGAAGTTCCTCGATAGTTCTTTCCAGATGTTCGTTGGATCTGACCCGGTCGACGTCGTCCTCGAGTTCGATGAGCACCAGGCGCGCTGGATCCGGGAACGGCGTCTGCCGCACGAATCCGCGACGATGGAGGAGCTCGATGGCGGCCGGCTGCGCCTTTCGATGAGGGTCCTTTCGATCGAAGCGGTCCGTCGCTACGTGCTGCAGTACGGGTCGAGGGTGACGGTTGTGGCGCCCGAGACGCTTCGCGCGGAAATCCGCCGCGAGGCCGAAGCGGTGCTGAAGCAGCTGGAATAGGCCGGTTCCCGCCCGTTGCGGCCTCGAACTGGCGATCCAGACCTGGCACTCGGGCCACGGGCGCGCCACCCGGTCTCCATTTTTTTCATTCCCCGAGACCTCCCCCACTCCATGTCCGAGCGGGGTTGTCATCCTGTGTCCGGACAACAGACGACCAGACCTGGAGGCAGCAACCATGAAACGCATCGAACGACTCGGTCTCGCCATCGCTGGCGGGAACGAACCGCCGGACCGCCCGATCCGCGTCCTGGGCATCGATCTTGGCACTACGAACTCAACCGTGTCCGAACTGCGCTACGACCCGATTTCCCGCGAGATCGCCTTCGCCGAACCAATCTCCGTGGAGCAGCACGCGTTCGGCGAGACCATCCGCGGCGCACTCGTCCCATCCGTCGTCGCCTTCGTCAACGGCAATCCCGTCGTCGGTCACGCCGCTGCCCGGTTCCGCGCTACGCCGGACGCCTACCACCTGCGCGAGTCCGAATCTCTGTTCGCGGAGACGAAGAACGACATCGGCATCGGCAAGATCTACTACCAGGCTCCCGAGGGCTTCCGTACTCCGGGAGAGATCGCGGGCCACGTCCTGCGCGCGCTCTACGCCGAGGCCACCGATCGCGAACCGGCCGACCGCGTCGTCGTAACCGTCCCCGCGTCCTTCGAGACGCGGCAGCGGGAAGAGACGGTCCACGGCGCATCCCTGGCAGGATTGGACATCGCCCCGGGCGAACTGCTCGACGAGCCTGTTGCGATCTTCGTCGAGTCGATGATGAACGAGTCGAGCTGCCTGGCCGAAAGCGATGGCCGGAAGAACGTGCTCGTCTTCGACTTCGGCGGCGGCACGTGTGACGTCGCGGTGTTCGCGGTTACATTCGCCAGAAACCGGCGCCCCCAGATCTCTCCGCTCGCGGTGTCGCGTTACCACCGGCTCGGCGGGGGCGATATCGATCGGGCGATCGTGTACGAAGAGCTGATCCCGCAACTCGTCGCCGAGAACGGACTGTCGAAGCACGACCTTGGCTACGACGCGAAGCGCGACGTGCTCGAGCCCCTGCTGATCTCGGTTGCCGAGAGTCTCAAGATCGAACTGTCGCGATCGCCGGATCTCGAATGCGCAACGCAGAAGCGGACGATAAAGGTCGAGCACGACGGCAGGTCGCTGCGCCTGACAAACCCGAAGCTCACAAGAGCTCGGTTCGACGAGATAGTCGAGCCGTTCGTCGATCTCGACCTGACGTGGGACTCGGGCAACGAGTATCGGACCGAGCGGTCGATCTTCGCCCCGATCGAGGACGCACTCGATCGCGCGGGACTGGACCGCGACGACGTGGACGTGGTCCTGCTGGCTGGAGGCGCCGGACTCGTGCCGAACATCGACAAGGCGATAGGGGAGGCGTTCACGGAAGCCACTATCGAAGCATTCTCTAGTTCGGAGGACGCACAGACGGCGGTCTCGCGCGGTGCGGCTTATCACGCGATGGCGCTCGAGCTGTTCGGACGGCCGATGGTGCGGCCGACCGTGCACGAGGCAATCTCGATCCAGACGACATCGGGCCGGGTCGAAATCGTGCCGAAGGGAACCGAACTTCCGTTCCCGAAAGTAGGCACGTGGCACGAGGCGGCTCAACTGCGCGTGCCGCGATCGTGCGACACCGGCACGCTCGATCTGCGCGTCGAGATCGAGGCCGGTACCGACGGCAACCTGCTCGAGAGCCGGATCTGGGAGATCCCGGCGCCCGTCGAACGCGGCGAGTCGTTGAGCGTTCTTGCGGCGATGGACGAGAACAAGCTTCTGCAGGTCATGCTCGTGCCGGCGTCGAGCGAGGCGAACCCGCTTTCGCTTCGCATCGAGAATCCGGTGACGCGTGTGATCAATCCGGGTGCCGTACGACTTCGGATCGAAGAGACGGAACGCGCACTTGCGGCGGGGAAGGTCGAGCCGGACAGGATCTGGATCAAGCTCGAGCGCCTTGCCGACGACTATGCAGACATCGGATTCCGCGAAAAGGCGCTGGACCGTTATCGCCGGGCACTGAAGAAGCGTGGACAGCCGGTGGTAGGAATTCTTCTGCAGATGGGACTGATCTGCGGACATCTCGGCGACGACGCCGGCCAGGAGAAGTACTACCTCGAAGCCGCAGCGACTGACCCCACGCACTATGCGTCGCTGTTCAATCTGGCTCTGGCGAAGTGGAAGCGCGACGAGCTGGATGACGCCCGCCGGTATATCGACATGGCGATCGACCGGGGAGGAGGCGCCGCGTACTACGTGCTGAAGGCGAGAATCGCAAGTGAAGCAGGCGATCTCGCGGCGAAGAATCGGGCAATCGAGAAGGCGGAGGCGGAGTTCGCACCGGTCCAGACCCTTAGCGACTTCGAACTGGGCTGGTTCGAGTCACTTGGTTCGCTGAAGGCCGACCCGGACCTCGTCAATCGGGCTTCAGCCGAACGAAAGCGGCGACTGAAGTCGACGAACGTGGCCAAGGAGCATCGTGGAGAACTGCCTGTCTACGGAGACGGCCCGGACGCCTATGCCGCGAAGGGTGCGGTGAACTGACTCCGCTGGGGTGGGGGAGCCGGAATATTTTCGCTCCCCCACTGCGTGTCCTATCGGAGAGCACATACTGGTCGGGCGAACAGGTCAGCCAGAGAGCAGCCAGACGGAGCGTAACCATGAGAAGCATCCCGACACGTCAAACAGGATGCCAGAACGACCTACCGAAGGAGGCAGCAATGAATGTGCACAAGCAGCAGCGATCCACTTTTCGCGACACGGTCGCGAGGCTTGCGGACCGGAACGCCGATGCACTGATGCGAAGGGCAAGGCGGGCAAACCGCATTGCGAAGTCCGCGGTGTACCACGCGCGCGCGAACGCCTATTTGGCGAAGTCACTCGCGCTCGAAGCCCTGGCACTTCGCTTCGCGGACCGCACGACCGTCGAGGTCGACCCGTACCTTCCGGCCTACGTGCTTGTCCGTGTAGAAGACGCCCGCTTCGCGCTCCACGCCCCGGCGTCGAGGTTTCGACCGGGCACCTGAAAACCGCTCGACACTGGAGGCACCCTGCGAGACGAGCTGTTGATGTCGCCACCAGATTTACCGTAAATTTGGTGGTGATGTTTACACGATCGCTCGGTACGCCCAGGTCTTCCTTCTTTCTTTTCGGCCCTCGGGGCACTGGCAAGAGTACCTGGCTGCGGTCCAGACTTCCCGGTGCATTGGTAGTGAATCTCCTGACCCCGGATAGCACGATCCGTTACGAACGCGCCCCCAGCTCTCTTCCGGGCTGAGGTGCTCGCTCGTCCGACTTCGGACTGGATTGTCATAGACGAAGTTCAACGCGTGCCCCGATTGCTTGACGAGGTTCATTACCTGATGGAGGAGAAGGGATATCGGAAGTTTGCGCTGACCGGTTCTTCCGCAAGAAAGCTGAAACGCGGTAGCGCGAACCTGTTGGCGGGACGTGCGGCACTGCGGAAGCTCTTGCCATTGTCGACGGCGGAGATGGAGTTCTCCGTCCCGGTCGATCGGTTGTTACGGACTGGATCGATGCCGTTGAGCGTCGTTGCAGAAGACGATCGTGACAGAGAAGACTATCTGAGGGCATTCGTGACGACCTACCTGGCCGAGGAAGTTCGTGCCGAGGGGTTGGTCAGAGACCTCGGCGGATTCAGCCGCTTTCTCCAAGTGGCCGCCCTTGCTGCGGGACAGGCCGTCAACGTGTCGGGGACGGCACGCGATGCATCGGTATCCCGCGAGACCGCTCGGGGATACTTCGACATCCTTGCAGACACGCTTGTTGGCGAGTGGCTGCCGGCGTACCGGCCCCGCGCCAAGGTCAAGGAAGTCGCCCAACCCAGGTTCTACTGGTTCGACCCAGGAGTGTTGCACTCTGCTGCTGGTGGCTTCGACCAGCCAATGCCGGCCGACTGGGATGGCGTGCTCATGGAGCATTTCGTCCTGCACGAGCTACAGACGCGAATCCACTACCAGGGATTGAAAGGATCGCTTGGCTATTGGGCCACGCCGAGCGGCGGAGAAGTCGATTTCGTCTGGTGGCGCGGTTCCGCGAAAGTTGCGATCGAGGTCAAGGCAAGCCGGAGCTTCCGTCGAGAGTTCGTTTCGGGAATCCGGAGCTTCGAGGCGGGGAGTTCAGTCAAACCCCGGAGTTTCGTCGTCTATCGCGGCGACGCGGAACTCGAGTTGGATGGAACCCGCGTCCTTCCCGTCGAGACGTTCGTCCGTCGCCTGCACGCCGGCGAGATCATCGATTGACAATCCGGACTGTCCAATCCTTCAACTTGCACACACCAACAGCGCTGCGAGTAATGGGGTGGATTGCCGGCTTCCGGTAGGACAGTCCATAATCGGTCCCGCTGGAATCCTGAACCACTCCCATCGCCAGTGACTCGCTCAAGTCGATGCACGGTCATCGATCCAACTGCAGCCAATGTCCCAGCTCGAAGACCTCAAGCCTAACGCTGCCGTCGGCGGCATCCTCCCGAACAGCCTGGTAACGGTCGTCTCCGTCGGCTGGCTGGGCACCGAGGCCCTGGAGCTCACGTACAGAGACCCGTCCGGCAGGCTCGGCGAGCGCCTGCTTTTCCGCGCCGACGAGAACACTTTCGAGATCGTCGAACAAGGCCGGCCGCAATATCTCGATCACGGCCGACGATCCCGGGTTGCTGGTCAGACCCCGCGTTGCACTGGGTCAGCTCGAGTCCGAGGAAGCTGCACGCAAGACTCCACTGCCTGGTTCAGCGACTGGAGTTGCGGATAAGCCGGGCGTTCTGGGAGACGGTGCCGTATCGGCCGAACCGAATGATGAGTCGGCGGAAAGTCCACGCCGTCCGACGAGATTCCACGGCAGCGTGACGCTCGACCCGACGCGTGTAGGTAAGGATGCCGGGAACATTGCGGAAGAAGTGATTGCGCATCTTGTCGGACTGGTGGGCGCCGATGTCACCGTGACCCTCGAAATCGAAGCCATTGTGCCGGGAGGGGTATCGGAGAGCGTCGTCCGAATCGTGACTGAGAACGGCCGTTCGTTGAAGTTCACGAGCCAGGGTTTCGAAGTGGAGTAGTCGGCGAGTCGTACACCCGTCGTTGGAGGCAGGGAAAGTGGGTCATGTTGTCGTGCAGGTTCTATATCACCAACGATGCGCTCGCGCAGGTTGATTGCGCGAAACTCAACGTCAGAGTTTGCGCGTGAGTCTGACGCCGAAAAAGCTCTGACGCCTTTTCCTGAGTTTCAACGTCCTTCCCGCTCTCTGCTTGATCATTCATTGCGTGAATGATTATCATCCGCGACGTGGGTATTCTCCCCAGGCATGTCGAGTCGGCGCTGGCGGAACGGCTACAAGTAATGCCAGCGGTTGTAATTACCGGAGCACGCCAGACCGGAAAGAGCACTCTTTCGTCCAAGCGCCTGCCATCCGGGCGGCGCTACTCGACGCTCGACGATCTGGATGTCCTTGATGCCGCGCGGCGCGATCCGGAGGTGCTCGTCGGCGGTGTAGAACCGGTGACGCTGGACGAGGTCCAGCGTGAGCCGTCCCTTCTGTCGGCGGTGAAGCGATCCATCGACCGTGACCGTAGACCGGGACGTTTCCTGCTCACCGGTTCGGCCAACCTCCTCCTGATGGGAAAGGTGTCCGAGTCGCTCGCCGGACGGGCGACTTTCCTCACCCTATGGCCAATGACACGGCGCGAGCAGCGCGGAGAGGGGCGAGTTGGCCGCTGGGAAGAGTTACTCTCGGCCTGCGACGGAGATTGGCGGGAAGTGCTGGCGACGGGAAACGATGAGCCTGAGGACTGGCGTCCGCTCGTGCAGCGTGGCGGCTTCCCGACGCCTGCACTGGAGTTGCGTGACGGGCGAGAACGCGACATCTGGTTCGACGGATACGTTCGCACATATCTCGAGCGCGACCTGCAGGACCTCGCTTCTATCGGTTCGCTGCCGGACTTCCGTCGGCTCATGCGTGCGGCCTCCCTTCGAGTCGGTCAGATCGTCAACCAGACCGAACTGGGCCGCGATGTATCGCTTCCGCAGGCAACGGTGCATCGATGGCTCAATCTTCTCGAAACCTCATACATGCTCGTGCGCCTGCCGGCATATGCCGTGAATCGCACCAAACGGCTGATCAAGTCGCCAAAGCTTTACTGGGGAGACACCGGTGTCGCTATGCATCTCGCCGGACGCGCCGATCCGGACGGCGCCAGTCTCGAGAACCTCATCCTGTGCGATCTTCTTGCCTGGCGTGACGGGCGATTGGAACGCGCCGAGCTCGGTCATTGGCGGACGGCAAGCGGTGAAGAGGTGGACTTCGTGATCGAAGTTGGCGGCAGTCTCATCCCCATCGAAGTCAAGACCACGACGCGACCGCGGCTGGCGGATGGCGAGCGATTGCGCTCGTTTCGGCGGGAGTATGGAACGACCGCTCGCGCGGGACTGCTCGTGCACGCCGGGGATACGCTGGAGTGGCTTGCACCGGACGTCCTGGCCGTACCCTGGTGGAGGCTCCTGTAGCGAAGATGCTCCGCACTGGATTCCCGCGCTGCCACGTAGTATGAAGTGCCACACGACGAATGGCTCAGGGTCTCAATTCCGAAAACGACATCCAGCGCGCCATCGACAGGCTCGTCGCCGTACTGCCTGAGCGACTGTGCCGCCTGTTCTTCACGCGCGAACGGCTCCTGCGTCTCGAACGCATGGTCAACCAGCGGATAGCCCACACGTTCCTCGTCGACTTGATCATTCGCCAGGAGGGCCCGGCGCTCCGGCCGCGGCTCCGGGTTTTCATCCGGCCGCACCTCAAACTTGCAATTGGCCGCATACAAACCTTTCAGTCGGCCGCACTACAACCTTGCGATTAGCCGCTGCCTGACCTTACTATCGGCCGGTCGTGAGCGACGGTCCCAGCTACCCGCGATTCATCCAGTCGCGACTCGACGAAGCGCTCGCCGACAACCCTGTCGTTCTCGTTCACGGCCCGCGTCAGTGCGGAAAATCCACGTTTGCGCTCGACCAGACCAGGCACGGATACACGTATTTCACCTTCGACGACGATGTCTCGCGCGCTGCCGCCGAAACGGATCCCATCGGATTCGTCGACGAGCTCCCCGATCGCGCGATCCTCGACGAGGTGCAGCGTGTTCCGACACTTTTCACGAGTCTAAAGGCCAGGGTCGATCGATCACGAACGCCCGGCCGATTCCTCCTGACCGGTTCGTCGAATGTGCTGTTGCTGCCGACCCTTGCCGATTCACTGGCCGGACGAATGGAGATCCTCAGACTTCACCCGCTCTCACAGTCGGAGCTCGTATCGTCGCCGTCACGCTTTCTCGAGAGCCTCTTCGAGCGCAGATTCAAGGTTTCGAAGTGGCAGCGCCTCGGTCCGGATCTCGCCGCGAGAATCGTCGCTGGCGGCTACCCGGCTGCACTGACCCGTGCAAGTGACCGGCGGAAGGCCGTCTGGTACCGCGACTATGCTCGGACGATCGCCGACCGCGACGTTCGCGACATGACGCGCATCCGTTCGCTGGACGTCCTGCCGCGCCTTCTCGAGGCCGTCTCGGGCCAGACAGCGCGGCTGGCGAATATCGCAGACCTGTCCGGACCTTTCGAAGTCTCCAGGCCAACGATTAACGGGTACGTTGCCGTCCTCGAGCGACTCTTCCTTCTCGATCGACTCCCTGCTTGGCACACGAATCGGCTCTCCCGTCTGGTGAAGTCGCCGAAGCTTCACATCGGCGACACGGGACTTGGGTGCGCGCTCCTCGGTTTCGACACAAGGACATTGATGGGCGATCGAACTGCCTATGGACAGTTAGTCGAGACGTTCGTCTTCCAGGAACTTCGGCGACTTGCGAGCTGGGAAGAGACACCGATTTCGTTCTCCCACTATCGCGACAAGGACAACTTGGAAGTCGACATCGTCCTCGAGCGGGGATCGCAGCAGATCTCCGGCATAGAGATAAAGGCGGGCGCTACAGTCACGAACTCGGACTTCCGCGGACTGAGGAAGCTGAAGGAGATTGCCGGGAAGCGATTCGTGTCGGGAGTCGTGCTTTATGACGGTGAGGTATCCGCCGGATTCGGCGACGGCCTGTTCGCGGTTCCGATACGTGCGCTGTGGGAGATCGAGTAGAGTTACGGCGCTCGGTGAATGTCGATCCCGATTCAGTGTGGTAAGTGAATTCCAGATAAGGGAGTACCGGACATGTACGACTCGAAGGCCTACTCGGCCGCCAGTGCAATTTCGCCGCTGGCGCCAACGACGATCTCGCGCCGCGAACCGGCAGCAAGCGATGTGCAGATAGAGATCCTCTACTGCGGGATCTGCCACTCGGATCTCCACCAGGTTCGCGACGAGTGGAACGCCGTGATGCCCGCCGTCTACCCTGTCGTCCCCGGGCACGAGATCGTCGGCCGCGTCACGAAGGCCGGCTCCGCCGTCACGGGTTTCCGTCCCGGCGATCTTGCGGCCGTCGGGTGCCTCGTTGACTCGGACGGCACGTGTCAGCAGTGTCTCGACGGTTTCGAGCAGTTCTGTCCGAACGCGACATTCACCTACAACGCTCCCGACAAGCACACTGGCGGCGTCACCTACGGCGGTTATTCCGACAGCATCGTCGTCGACGAGCGCTTCGTGCTCCGAGTCCCCGCGAACCTGGATCTGGCGGGTGTGGCGCCGCTGCTCTGCGCCGGAATAACGACCTACTCGCCGTTGAGGCATTGGGGCGTATCAGCTGGAATGAAAGTCGGCGTGGTGGGCCTCGGGGGACTTGGTCACATGGGAGTGAAGTTCGCGCACGCCTTCGGAGCTCACGTCGTCGTTCTGTCGACTTCCCCGGGTAAACGAGACGATGCGCGACGGCTCGGGGCCGATGAGGTCGTGATATCGACGGACGCGGCCGAGATGGAGAAGCACGCGGGGAGTTTCGATTTCATTCTCGACACCGTTGCGGTGGTCCACGACGTCAATGCGTACGTCCAGCTGCTCAAGAGGGATGGAACGTTGACGCTGGTTGGCGCGCCCGTCGATCCGCACGCGGTATCGGCCTTCGGGTTGCTCTTCGGACGCAAGAGCATTGCCGGATCGCTCATTGGCGGCATCGCGGAGACCCAGGAGATGTTGGATTTCTGCGGCGCCCACGGGATTACGGCGGACGTCGAGGTAATTCCGATCCAGAAGGTCAACGAGGCATACGAGAGATTGCTGAAGTCGGACGTGAAGTACCGCTTCTCGATCGACATGGCCTCGTTGAAGGAGGGTTAGCCGCCGCAGGTGCGCAGTTTTCTGCGTTCGGGGCGGGGTTCGAGCCCGGCCGTGCGGCGAGCGGAGAAGACCTGCTCCGGGCAAGGCCGCCTTTCCTTCCCTCGCTAAAGTTGCTGGCAGGTTCGGCCGATAACACACCATAGCGCGGCGCGCCTCGCCGCGCGAGGGAGCGCGGCTCGCCAGAGGCCGCTACGGCGGCTGGGTTCTTTCGCTATACGGCCCGGCTCCGGTTCGGATTACTCGTTTCGCATTACTTCAGCAGGTTCAAGCGAACGCCGGCCCGAATTCGGGTGCTGGCAACGGCTAACCAATTCGTTCATCTCGGAGGTGTTTATCGTGACACGCATCACGATTTGCGCTGTAGTGCTTCTGCTCGCGCCCACTGTCTGTTCTTCCCAGATCGGCACTTCGATCGCAGGTGCGCGTGACGCCATTGTTCGCGGGAAATACGCCTACGCGGCCGAGGATCTCGAGGAACTCGCCCGTCGCGACACGAGCGGAGAAGCGCGGACGTACCTTGCCACCGCCCGGATGTACAGGGATCGCCGGTTCTACGACTCGCTCGAGGACTTCGGTGAAGCGTTCGCCGCTGGCGGTGGGGCAAGTTTCATCGTGGCGCATTCCCATGAGGTGATGTCAGACGCGGAGGTCGTAAACGTCTGCCGGGGATGGCTGCATTTCCGATCGGGGCGCGTCGAGTTCGAGAGTTCCGAATCGGGCCACGCCTTCGCCGTGACTGCCGCCGAGGTACGCGAGGTCGATACGAACAGATTGGCGCGCGGCCTGTTTCACATCCGAATTGGCGACAGGAAATGGAATTTCCGTACGAGGACCGCGACCAGGGACGAGGCTCAACTTGTCGTCGCGATCTATTCGAAATGTGTCCGTAGCGCTGCCGCCCTCGGCGACAGATAAGGAGCGTGCAATGTTCTATTCCTCACGAATCAGATTGACTGCAGTTGGAATGCTGGTAGCCCTGCTGCTCGGCTGTTCGGCAATGCCGGTGCTGGCGCAGGAATCGAAGGAGGAGCAGAAGCTTCGGAAGCAGCAGGAGGAAGCCGATCGAAAGGCCCGGGAGCGCGCCGAGAAGGATCAGCGGAACCGCACGCGTAACGAAAAGCAGTATCAGTCGCTTCTCGATTTCGGACTGGAACTGTATTCGAACGACTCAGAGTTCAAAGACAACGTGGACGAGGATTACCTCCAGCTTCTTCAGTCGCACGCAATGGAGGCCTTCGCCATCAATACCGGCAAGCGTGCGGAGTTGGCGCGCAACGACGCCGACGGCGACAAGTTCGAAGTCAGACGCACGTTGTACGACAACCCGCGTGTTCAGGACTACGTCAACCGTCTCGGTCAGAGGCTCGTTCCGGCAGGGTCGGACAAACTCTTCGCCTTCAAGGTGGTCTACAGTCCGATTCCGTATGCCTACACGCTGTCGACCGGGACTGTGCTCGTTTCTACCGGACTCGTCTCACTGCTCGACAACGAAGCCCAGCTTGCCTACGTGCTAGCGCACGAGCTCGGCCACGTGCATAGCGATCACTGGAAGACGAAGATAATGATGGCGCTCGCGGAAGACGAGTACAACGCGAAGCAGGCCCGAAAGCGAGCGAAATGGGGGATGTTCTTTGCGGGACTTGGCGCCGTCGCAGGCGGAGC
The DNA here is from genome assembly GCA_021463145.1 of Blastocatellia bacterium. Classification (GTDB taxonomy): domain Bacteria; phylum Acidobacteriota; class Blastocatellia; order UBA7656; family JADIYM01; genus JADIYM01. Next base: position 12,251 of record JAJTWZ010000099.1, read on the forward strand.
GATCACTCGCGACGCGAGCGGGGCGATGCTGGGAGCGATCATCGGCGGTGTCTCCGGCTACGCAGTTGCCGCGGCGATGCACCGGCAGATCGGTGTCGACTGGGACAAGGCGCAGGAGGACGCAGCTGACCAGTTTGCCCTGCAAACGGTCCTCGACGCCGAGTTCGACGCCAGTGAAGCACCCAAGGTCTTTGCCAGTCTGGAAGGCGTAGCAAAATCCGATTCACGTGCGCAGCTTGGCTTCATCGGCAGCCCAAAGCGACTCAGGGAGCGGCGCGCGACCTCGGAGAAGATCCTGAGCGGCCCGCTCAGCGCAAAGGTCTCGGCTATGCTGGGCCGGGGCGGCCTTCAAGGGACGTCCGGCGAGTACAGCGCCGTGATGGCAACGCTCAAACGGGACAACGGGATCGAGGCCTTCCGATACGACATGCTCGAACTCGCGAAGAAGAACCTCGAGGCGTCCATCGGGCTACTCTCCAATGACGCGCTCGCCAACTACTATCTCGGCCGCGTGCTCCGGCAAGTGGGCCGCACGGACCAGGATCTGGAGCGCGCCAATCAATATATGATCACGGCCGTCAGGCTCGACACCAGGAACCTGATTCCGGACGCCAGACTGCAGCAGGCGCTGGCGGTAATGTCGAAAACGGACAGCGCGTCGCAGTCGCTTGCCCGGACTCTGCTCAAGGACTACGTCGCGTCGTACCAGGCTCAGCAGCAGACTGCGCTCAGGTTCGACGAGAGTCTTCCGGTGCACATGGCGCTCATTTACGATTACCTTCGCAATACTGGCGAGCCAGCGTGGGTCCCGTCACCGCCCACCATGGTGAGGTTGAGTGCGGCAAGCGACAGCGTGACGGTCGGCCGCGTTTCCGCAAACGACCAGCCGCCACCCGTCGAAGAGGCGCCGAAGGCCGCCAAACCGCGAAGGCGCCCGTGACTATCAGCTTCGGAAGGGCCCGGGCACGTTGCGGGCTCGCAGCGTGCCTCGGGTTCGTCGTTTTCGCGAGTGCGCCTGTCCTGCCGTCGGGGTCGATAGGGGCGAGTTCGGATGACCCCTCCCTGTTCGAGTTGGAGATACCGGAACTTGGCCGCCCGCCATCGGTAGAAGCGCTCCAGCGGATTCCATCGGCCAGTTTGACGCGACTGGTCGTCCATATTCGCGAACCACTGGCCAGCAAGGTCGAATACGGAGCTATCCGGCCGAAGCTGAATGCGGATGCCGTGGCGACGGTTACCGCTGGCTCCAGAAGTCAGAACGGTAAGCGCCTCGAGATCCGTCTCGACCAGGTCGCCATGTACCGGCTCGTTCCGGGCCGGAACGTCCTGGAAGTCGAGGCGACCGACGTCCGGGGCCGGGTTCATTACGCGAACTTCGTACTCGTGACATCGACCGACAATCGGACCAACTTCGAGTTCACTGTCGATCGAGTTGAAGCCGCCGGGCCGATCGGGACGGCTTCGACAGCGCAGGCGCCTCCGGACGTCGTGCTGGAGGAACCCGAAGGCGATGTCGTAGTGCCGGGATCTGGCGGAACGGTTCAGGTACGGGTTGCCGGTCAGGTAACTTCGGCGGCGAAGATCAGCTCGGTGACAGTCGATGGAGTTGCGGTAGGGCGCCAACCCTCCGCAACGAGCGCGCGCTCTCTCGTCCTTTCCGCCGATGCCGACCGATGGCCGTTCGCTATTGCTGTCAAGGCCCGAGCCGGTACGACAATCGCCGTCGTGGCGACCGACGCCAGCGGTAATCGGACCACTGTCAGAATCCCGGTCCGAACCGCGGAGCCGGCGGAGAAATTCCAGGGCCGCAAGTATGCGCTGCTGGTAGGGATTTCCGCCTTCGAAGACTCGAAGATAACCCAGCTCAAGTATGCGGATGACGATGCCCGCGCGGTCCGGAGTTTCCTTCAGACGCCACGTGGCGGTGGATTTGCTGCGGAGGACACGCTAGTGCTGGTCGACCGGGACGCAAGCCTGTCCGCCGTGCGGCGCGCGATGTCGGAGTTCGTCAGTCGCGCGAAGCCGGATGACCTCCTTGTCATCTTCCTGGCCACGCACGGCACGCACGATCCATATGCACCGCAAAACCTCTACTTCGTGGCGAGCGACACAAAGGTCAACGACATCGCCGGCACCGGATACTCGATGACGGAGTTCTATTCGCAACTCCAGCAGAACTGTCGTGCCAGAAGGATGGTGCTGTTCGTGGATGCGTGCCACAGCGCGGGCATCATCGAGCCGGTCCCCGGAGCGCGATTACTGACCCACAATCTCGTCAGCCTGTATGCGGAGAAACTCCTCTACGCCGGAGAGGGAAAGGCCGTCCTGACGGCCAGCGACGTCAGCGAGAGCTCGCTCGAGAATGCGAAGTGGGGCGGAGGCCACGGTGTGTTCACGCACTTCGTTCTGAAGGGACTCGGCGGCAAGGCGGACCGCGATCGGGACGGGCTCGTAACCGTGGAGGAATTGTTCGGATACGTTCGGCAGAGTGTCCGGACCGAGACGGAATTCAAGCAGAACCCTCGTCTGCTGGTCAGCTCCAACGGACGTCTTGCGTTGTCGACCGTGGCACAGGCGCCGCCTCGCCGCAGTGGGAAGAGCTGACGCGTTCGGATTTGCGATTCCCCCCAAGTCCGCCCACCCAGATCGTCCCGGCCGCGGAGCGATCGATAGCGCCGGAGCAACGGTGTTTCCTGTCAACCTGTAAATGCTTCGAGTTTGGCCTTCCGAGAAGCAAACGGGTCCGCGACCGCGGAGCGGTCGATATAATAGTTCCCCACACGCCTGCGGCGCACCCCCTGGAATGAAACGGGCAGAGTGCAGGCGTCAGCGCACGGCC